>LFSC01000048.1:0-4204 GCA_001512505.1 Clostridiaceae bacterium DTU079
CCTGTATCAGTAAGAAATTCTTTTGGAAATAACATATCTCTGTTTCCCCGACTACAGACCTCTTCGTCAGCCTTGACTATATAGATGTCTCTTCCCGGTCCCGCGCCGTCAAAATGCACTATAAACGGAAACCCGGTCAGGGCGTCGGTATTCATTTCATACATTATCCCGGCCTCATCAAAATACTCTTGTATCGAATAAAGCTCTCTTGTATCGGTATAGTATTGTTTAACAGTATCGGCATTATTGGGTATACGAACAGTCTTCATAATACTTCACCTTTATAATATTTTGACATTACATACTTTTCAAGTTCTCCGGATTTCGCTGCAAAAATAAGCGATGTGACAATATCCTGAGAATAGACACTGTTTCCCTTTAATGCATAATAGTTTGCATTGCCTTCCACCAGGTCCAGGCGGTTAGGAACCGCTACAAGCACGTGTAGGTCGGACGTAACAATGAAATTTACTTTATAATACCCCTCTTCATTATCCATATTGGGCAAGTATTTTCTCCCGCCGGTTTCAACAACGGTTAATCCTGCGTAAATACCTGAATAATATCTACGGCGTCCCCGGTAATTATTATTAAATCGGGCTTTATATACCTGGCTTTTTCGATAAATTCCCTGAGCCTGTCGTTGGGGTTATTGTAATGCGGCAAACTGTCATCAAGGTAACCGGATAATTTGTCATATCTTGAAGCTATATGCAAATCTGTGAGGTGTACTACTTTGTATTCCTCCTTTTCGGAAGGAAAAACCCTGATGGGATGTGGCTTCAAATCATTCCCATCCTTTATTTTCAGTAGATGGAAGCCCGGCTTGACGTTGCTTTTGAGTTTTATAACCACCTTCCACAGCTTCAAACCTTCTTCCCTAAGCCTTTCAAGAAGTCCGGGATATTTTCTGTCATAAATATCCCATATTTTTTTCCTTACAATATCTTTATAATCGGTATCCTCAGTAACGTAATGAATTACTTCTTCCTCATACCAAGAATCTATATTTTCCGCTTTAATCTGAAAAACCTCAGTATTTTTGGTACCCCTATAAAACAGTCCCGAAGATTCATCCGCTTCAGTCACTTCAATAACCAAATATTTATCTTCCCTGCTCTTATTGGGAACGTAATCATCGTACAGAAAAGGCCTGTTTATATCCGCAGGCTCATGCAAAAACATGAAATTGTTGAGATTTTCCCTGATATCATCGGCAGCAATCTCCCTATTGTCAGATTCGAGGGGACATGCCAGTAAAATGTTTACATTTCCCTGTTCCTTTACCAGGGCTGAGCAAGCAAACATCGGAGTAACTATTTTTGCCCCCGTCAAATTGACGGATGGAGTTGAGTAATCCTCAACAACAACATTTCTCACACTCATTATATTCTGTACATAATCATGCCATCTTTCAATTTCATTTTTTGTTTCTTCATCCACTACCCCATCTTCTTTACCTTTGAAGGTGGGATTGTCAATATATGGGTAAACCAACTCCTGTCTTATGGGATCATACCTTGCTCCGGCTTTTGCAGCATCTTTAAACTGAAGTACCGCCTTCTCCGTCCATTTGTCAAAAACTCCGCTGATCCATAGCTTGTCAATATTCTCATTTATTGAATTATACCTGTCACTTCCCGGTAAATACAACATTCTTGTTACGTTAAAGTACTTTAAATCTCTCTGCAGCTCTCTTACATGGTATCGCTGCTTTATAAGCGAAAACTCATCTTTTATATTCTCAAGACCGGGATACAAATCCCACTGGGAGTCCTTAAAAAGCCAATAGCTCTTTCTTGTCCACCCCTGTTCACACCTTCTGATGATTTCTTCCGCCAGATCATTTCCAATAAACTCACCGCTTATAGGTCCAAATTCTTTCGCTGTATCGCTTTCTGCTTTCTCTCCCATCTCCCGGTGCTTTATTTTCTCCAGATAATTTATTTCATTGACAAAGGCGGAAACTGCAAGTCTCGTTCTTTTACCGTACAATCCGTCTGCTCCGTAGGTGGAAAAACCCAGTTCATCGGCATATCCCAGTTTCATTAAAACCGTTTGAAGCACCTTTGTGTCCTCAATCCTGCTTGTACAATAGCGAAGTCCTTTTATAGAGTATTTTTTATTTTTGGGACATCGTTTGATCATACTGCAAGTCTCGGCTTTGCTGCATGAAATGCCTTCTTTAAAATCCTCTTCGTCATACTCCTCTGTAAATTGGGCAATATCAAAGCCGAAGTTGCTGTCATCCCCAACTACTCCCGGAGGCTGGATATATCCGACTTCAAGGAACCTTTTTAGCCTCATTGCCCTTAAAGCAATATCCTTTCCACTCAACGGGATATATTTTCTTCCTTCTCCCGTTATTGATGAAAAAGATGTCATTCTCCACATTCTCACTGTTTTATCTTTAGCTTCGTCCGGTTCTTGATCTATTATGCCTTTTTTAGCTTCAACAGAATCATATTCCCTTACTTCGAAAACATAGGAAATATCGTCTTTACCGTTGTCAAGATAAACCTCATAAAGTAAAAACATATCGTCGGGCATAGAACTGTATTTCTTTATAATGTAATCAAGTCTAACCAAAACATCCTTCTTTTCCATATCGACCCCATACCCGGTTTTAATTTTTCTCTTGAAAAAACTTTTCTAAATACTATCCAATAGCTCCTTTATTTCCTTTAATAAATTTTCATCACCATCGGCAAATTTCATGCATCTTCTCAAATCCTGAACCGCCAGATCTTTTCGTCCTGCACTCTTAAAAAGAAGTGCCCTTTCAGTCAGGCATTCAACTACTGCACCCTTTTCCCCCAATCTTTCAAACTCCGTCAATGCCCTTGTGATACAATCCTGTGCCCTGATAACGTTTTTCATCTTTGCAAAGGTAACCCCCGCCTAAAAATATGCAGTGGCATTTTCCTTGCTTCCCACATTCATTCTTATACAGGTGTCGAACATCCGGGATGCCTGTTCATATTCTCCTGTGTTAAAGTATACCTGCCCCATCAGTTGATATATATTGTATACCCCGGTATTGTCCCTCTCCTTTTTTAATATTTCAAGAGCTTTATTGTACTTTTCAAGAGCAGTTCGGTATTCTCCGGTCATAAAATATACATTCCCTATATTGACCATAGATTCTGCCGCCTGCTTTTTCAAGCCAACAGCTTCTTCAAGCATCCTTCCCTTTTCGAATATCTCAATTGCCTGGGCATAGTTGCCCCGGGCATATTCGAATACAGCGGTCTTATTTATCATTTTGAGCGTCTGTGCTATTTTTTCGTTCTCGTTCATTTATAACTCTCCTTAAAAGATCAATTTCATGCTGCATTGCCTTTCTGCTCTTTTCATCCGCAAAAGGTATTGCAGCCTCATAGTATTCTATTGCCTCCTGAAATTTACCTTTCCTTTCCAACTTGATTCCTTCCTTTTTAGCGGTCGTTACAAGATTTTGAAGCATTTCATCGCAATGCTCATACGGCTGGCCCGCCTTAATAAACATGTCCTTTGCATCGGAAATATTTGAAATTGCTTCAGGAATATCGCCCACCAATACCGCCAAATTAGACATGTTGAAGAGGGTAATGGCCATTCCCTCGTAGTAACATATTTTATCCGTAATCATCAAGGCTTTCCTGTAGAGTATGGAAGCCTCAAGATACTCTTTCTTTTTAATATGTTCTATAGCTCCGTTGTGTAAGGATTTAATTTCATTTGCAATCTCCATAAAAACAAGATTATCTACCTGATTTTCCATTGTTTACGGTCATCCCCCATTTATGTACTTTGATTTTATCCACAAAAACATGCTTTGTGTACTCATATTTTCATGGAAAACCCGTCATATTTCTTCTTATGCCTATCGTCTAAGCTCAGTTTATCCTTCCTTGATTCAAAGCCATCACAGTCCAAACTAAATGCGCGTCTTAGAAACAAAGCCGTATCGGAAGGTTTCAGAGTCTGTTTTTCTGTTATCAAGCACATATCCTCTTTTTTCTTTTTCTTTTCAATATCCGGTTTCTTTTCCTTTTCATTACACTGGCTCTTTTTCTTTTCCTCCCCAATATAAAGCTCTTTTTTCTCCACTTTACCGAAGAACAGCTTTCTTTCTCTTTCTTTTCCGTCATAAAACTCTTCCCATCTATCAATTAATGGCTCTCTTTTTCTTTCTGTTCCGGTATTTAACTCTTTCCATCTA
>LFSC01000048.1:4284-17497 GCA_001512505.1 Clostridiaceae bacterium DTU079
AATACACGGCTTTTTTTTCTTTTCGTCTTCTATTCCAAGCTTTTCAAATCCCTCAGCCTTTCGGAGGACATATCCTTGCTTTTCCTCTCCCAGCCTTTTATATAATCTTCGTTTGTCGAAATCTTTTATTAAGCCGCTTGATGGTCTTTCATCAGAAATTCTTAATCCGTCAATGTCAATTAAACGTTTAATCGGATGTCCCTCAGGCCGTCCATACTCTTTACTTATTGTGCCTCTTTCAGAACTCTGCTTGAATTTATTTAATATATTTTTCTTTTCCGATTTGTCTTCACAAATATTGCCGAATTTTTGAGAAAAGCCTTTAGATTCTTCATCGAATCTTGTTTTTTTATCAAAAATTCTTTTGTATCTCAGGCTTTCAGTGATCTGTTGTCTTTTCAACATATACATAGAAAGCTCTTTTTTTACTTGCTGATAATAGTTTTCCTTCTTTTCTGCATCAAGCTCAAGTACATATTTCTTATCAGACTCTCCGGCATCACCGGTTTCAGACCTGTTATTTTTACTGTCCTTATTTAAAGCTTCACTTTCCTCTGTATTTAAAGCTCCGCTTTGGTCCGCCTTAGAAGCCTCCTCAGACTCTTGTGCCATTTCCTGTTCAAAAGAAGAATCTTCTTCCTCAAATAAAAGCATGGAATTTAAGAGCAGTTCTTCAGGAAGCTTAAACTCCTCTTCATCAAGATTATCATTTTGCAGAGCCTTTTCTTCAAAATTCATAAATATCACCTGATGCCGTTAATAATAAAGGAATTCAACATGAAGAGTAATGTTATTCAAAATATTATAAAAACTAAAATTTCGCAAGTACAGAGCCTGTAAATACTTCTCGGGGTTGAGCAAAAACCTGCTTTCCGGGAGCAAATGCTCTACCTTCATCGTTATATTAACAGGCTCTTCAGCTTGCTTCACTATGTACCTTTCGTATTTTTCTTCACTATAATTGCATCTTTAAATAGTGATTTTAGAACAAATCAAACCGGATAAACATTTTTAACTATTATTAGAATTATTGTTATCATTAGAATTATTGCTATTATTGGAATTATTTATAGCTTCTTGTATTTTTTGGGCTGCTGCTTCCTCAGCACTCTTAAATTCAGCCATCATCTTTGCTCTTTCCACTTCAACAGCAAGCTCAGCCTTTTTAATCTCAAGCTCTATCGCCATTTGCATTGCATTTGCTTTCATGTCCAGAATTCTTTGCATAAAAGGATTTGGCGGCACGGGAACAAGCCTTGTGCGAAGAAGGCTAGAACCTTCAGCAGTATAATTATATTTACTGGAATATTTTGCATCTACCGGAGTTGTGACCACCGTCCGGGATGTATAGCCAAACCAACTCGTAGTAGAGTAAGAACTCACTATTTCACCTTTCTGAGTGTTTTCATAACTGTATTCATAGGCCATGCTGAAAGCAAGCTTAATTTCAATTATTGTCTCCGCAAACTGATAAAATGTAGGCTGAAAACCGGCACCAATCATCGAAGTTTTTATTTCCGTCAGTTGAGGTGTCTTGTCATTTTTGCTTAACGTGACCATGGTTCCGCTGCTGTCCACATTTATGTTTGGTAAGTACACCGGTGCTTTTTCTTTATCGCCCATTATTTTTAATATCTCTATACTTCGTTTATCAAGATTGAACTGGCTTTCCGCAATTGCCAAACCCATTTGGGATACCAATTCCGGAAAAGATACTCCTCCTAAATCGAAAGACATTTTATCACCTTCCTTTTCATTTGATAACTATATTATTTTGGTATTACAAACAGCCATATTCCTGCAAATATCTTTTAATTGCCACTATTGTTATTGTTGTTATTATTACTATTATTATTAGAATTTGAATCCTCTAATTTTTTCTCTTCTTCTTTCAATTTCTGCTCCAACTGCCTTCTTTCCAATTCAAGCTTCACTTCTGCTTCTTTTAGTTGAAGCTCAAACTCATGCTGCAGCATTTGGGCTTTCATATCCAGTATTCTCTGCATAAAGGGATTGGGTGGCAGAGGAGTAATTTTGGTACGGAGCAAGCTTGATCCTTCTACACTGTATGAATACTTTGAAGAATAAGATGCATTAACTGAAGCGGAAAACGCCCCCCATCCTCCCTTCGCACTCGTAGAAGCAGAGAAATCCGTTGTCCTATTCATTGATATAGCCATCTTTACTTCAATGATTGTGTCGGTAAACTGATAGAAGGTAGGCTGAAAACCTGCTCCTATAAGGGAAGTAACTATTTCTTTCTCCCCTTTGGGATCCGTCAAATCAGGTAAATAGACGGGTGCCTTTTTCTTATCGCCCATAAACTTAGCAATTTCGCAACTAACCATATCCAGCTTGTACTGTCCTTCAGCAATAGCAGTTGCCAACTTCAGTACCATCTCCGGGAAAGGCACATTTAATAATTCCTGACCTACATCCGGCATAAAAACACCTCCTATTTTTTGATTTTGTTTATTTATTTTTAGTTATTGGTTTTCGGAACGGCTCTAATTGACAGCTTTATTGTACTCAATGCATCTTCGGAATTATTTGCAATTTCGGGTACGGATAAAATCATCTGATTTGCATCATCGCTTGAAAGATATTTTTCGGCAAAGTGCTCGACACGTATCCTAGTAAGCTCTTGATCCTTTACCATGAGCTCTTCTTTAAGGGAAGAATATCTGATACTTAACTCCTCCAGTCTTTTTATAACCTCTTTGTCAACTCCGTTAGCACTTGCCAGTTCATTTAGCTTTGCCTGCAAGTTAGCTATTTCCTTTTCCTTTTTTTCAAACTCTGCCTTATTATCGTCAATCATCTTGCTTATCCGGTCTTCCAAAGCCAAATTGCGGTTTTTAAGCTCCGATATTTCATTATTCTTTTGTGTAATTTCTTTAAGATATTTTACTTTTTCATTTTCAGCAGACAGTTTTTCTTTGGTTACTTTATCAATATATAAATCCCTCTGTTTAATCGTTTCCTCCAACTGCAATATCTTCTGCTCCAACTCCAAAATATTGCGCTTTGATCCTATTTTCGAATCATCTGAAATATCGGTTGTAATTTTAGAACTGACAGGTTTTTGGATATCGTCACCCATGGCCTATCCTCCAATCTTTTTTATTCTTGCAAAGGACAATTTCATAGCAGTACTTTCAACATGGGGTACCACTTCCCCAGTTGTGGGTTCTTTCGACAAATCGGCATTTAACTCTATATCCATTTTACTGACTCCAAAACCTACTTTTCCAACACTCTTGTTTATGCCGGAAACCATCTGGTTGAAAAATCCGGCTGCTTCGTCCGAATTCAACGGTACTCCTCGCTTATTCCCAAGAGAAGCTTGTCCAAATGATTGAGATAGCTTTGTGTATTTATCCAAAAGCTCTTCATATTTTAACTTCAAGAAATTATACTCGCTCAAAAGTCCATCATACTTTACCTTTAACTGCTCATAACTCTCAGCCAATAACCACACCATCCTTTTTCATCACCAAAAGGTTGACTTTATTGCCAAATCTGGCTTCACTTCCTGCTTCCGGCGACTGATCCTTAACTTCCGTTGCTTTATCTCCTGAAGGAGATCCCTCCACTTCACTTACAGTGCCCAGAACCAAATCTGCTTTTTTAATGAGCTCCTTTGCTTCTTCTAAAGTCTTTCCCTTTAAATCGGGCACATTTATCGTCATAGTGTATTTAGACGGAGGTGGAACAGGAACAAACTTTACATTCAATTCACTTTGCATGGATTGATTTACTTTGAAATAATTCTGATATTGTGCGTTCATTGGACTTACAAGAATTCTTTTGGAAGACTTGAGAGAACCGGTTGAAGTGTTTTCTTCTACAACCGCATAATCCATTTTCAAGTTGAAGGTGACTTCGGGTATTGTATACCATGTAGCCATTAATCCCGCATTTCTTAACTCCTCGTCATCATTAATCTTCTTCTGTGTCTCAATTGAGTTAAGATCCAGTCTATGCTGAGCTTGGGCAATTCCCTCACCGAGATTAATTATGATATCAGAAAGGTCGGCAAAAAACTCATCAGGTGTTTCAATATACTCATCGGATTCAATTAGGATTTGCGAAGGCTTTTCCTTTGAATCGTTAACTATGGACGTCCCCAGTTCCTTCGCTTCTTTCTTTCATTCAATTATTTGCTCAACTGAAGGTTTTCTCTTTTTCTCTTTAGAATTTTGGGAATTGTAACTGTCAATTAATTTCATCAGATTCGATACGTCAACTTTTGAAAGGTCATCCACATTTCTAATCCCAAGTGAAACAAGAAGTTCGGCATCGTATTCATCAATACCGTCTATTCTCATCAGATCTGCTTGCTTAACCCAGTGATTCAAGGTTTCTAAATTTATACCGGTAGCTTCTTGTATTGCCGCTCTTCCCTCAGGAGTTCCTGCTGCTTTCACCAAATCCGAGACTGTAGAAATATTTAGTTTTTTCAGCTTTTCTGCTGTTTTTTGACCGATACCGATAATGGATATAATATCCTTATTCACCGGAACCCCTACCAAAAATACATTTTAGTCAAACAGAAATGAATAGGATACAAATTATATTATTTATAACCAAAACTTAATATTTTAGTCACACAAATTTTATCATATTTTATATAATTTTTAAATATCTTTTTGAAAAATTTTTCATTTTTTTATACATTATCTAATCTTAATAACTCCATTTATTGATCCGGTCAGTCCAATATAATATTTTATCTATGAATCATTACAAACTTTGCTGTGTTAATAAGATTTAAAATCAAACTTGACATCGATTCCTTGAAATTCGTCGAAATAAAGAGATTTATAAATGCATTTTGCTGCCCCGTTTTCAATGATATATACATGGAATGTATACAATTTTTCCTGTTTTGTAACAGCCATGCAATAGGTTTTATCGCCATGTATTTGAGTCCAGAATTGAACAATTTTTGAGTTAATGGGTAGGTAATCATCATATAAATTGCCAAAGGATAATAAACCAAAGTAATCAAAATTGGAAATATCCGCTTTATTTACAGGAACAGCATTGTTCTCCATATCTTCTTTATCCGAAAACACGTCAAAGCAGTTGATATCGTAATAGTATTTTCCTTCGTCGCTGATTAAATGGCCAATTTTAATAAACTCCGGTTTACCGTCATTGTTTATGTCCGCCTCGAAATATCCGTCAACCCCTTTATCCCGTGAAAGCAGACTGTTTTCAAGCTGCTCCTTGTCTTTTGAAAAATTAATTGCCTTTAGCCTTTCTTGCTTATATACCTTATGCTCCCTTGTAGCAATAATAGCTGACTCCGCTTCTTTTTCGGCAGTCTCTAAAAAGCCCTCAATCTTGTGCTCCGATACATACTTATCATCCCGTGAGCTTACAACTTTTTTCGCTTTATAGTCCTTGCAAATTAAACTGACACTGTACCAATCGCCCTTCTCGTCAAAAATAAATACATCCATGTCATAAGGTGCATCACCGGAATCGGAAAAAGGATTTGCAAGAAAATAAAACTTTCCGTCATACTGAATAAGCCGGACACCGTCACGGAGTGTATAAGCGGAATTGTCGGTTAAATATTCATATTTTCCGTCTTTATTCAAGCTGAGTATAACAATGCCGTCAACCGAAAATGCGCCCCCGGCACCGGAGTTAACGTTAAAGAACAGTTCAGTCTTATTGTCTCCGGTAAAATCATATTCGTAGATCCCCCGGTGTCCCCAAATAGATTGTAGTATATAATACAAAGGATCTTCTTCGCTATCCGCTTCCTTTATTTTAGATTTGGCTTCTTCTAAAGTTAAATTGGGTCTAACACCGTCCTCTTCAACAAATCCATAATATGAATAGGAATATACGGTTTTTTTGATTTTGTTCATAAAATCAGCCGAAAACCATTTATTTGACGGACTTGAGGCTTTCATTTCTTTGACTGCAGGATCTGTTTCCTTATCCCAATATTCAGCCAGCCGTTTAACCACCGACTTTTTATCGTCGCTCATTTTATAGCCGTCAATATCGCCATATGCGACTTCAAAATATCCACCGTCATAATCAATGCTGCTGGCTGCCTTTGAAAGCAACAATATATCAGCGTTTCCATAACCTTCGTCCGTCATCTTTAGTAGCTTGTAAAGTCCTTGGGAATCCCCGTCAAAAGCACTGTTTAAATAACATTCATATGCCTTATTTTTATCCTTTTGAGTTCCGTATCCAAAGTAATAGCAATCGCCAAGCCTATCATATACTATACCGTTTTTACTGAGTTCGTGTGCTTTTTGATAAAAATCAAAAGCCTGGGAATAATCCCGGGACACACCATCCCCCTCTTTAAGCATGTCACCTGCATAGACAGCAGCCAAATAAAAACCGTTATCGGAAGAAAGCTTCCACCATTTAAGAGCCTTTTCTTTATCAACCGTAAATTTGGAATTCTGATCGCCATTGAGGTACAAGGAAGCAATATTAAAATAACACTCTGCTTTTGAAATTTCCTTATCTCCGTCTATGCTACTAAAGACTTCATATTTGAAATTGAAATCCTCATACGAAATGCTGTCTTGCTTGATTGTATTCCCCTGTATAGCTTCAATCAGATCATTTCTTACATCTATCGGAACGGAAGCATCTTCCATGAATTCTTCAATAAGAGCTTCCTCTTCACTTTTTGACACTTCAGTACTGTTTTGAAATCTTCCGGGTGTAGAAGTTGTTTTATTATTTGACGGTAAATTGTCATTACATCCAACCAACAGCATCGTACATAATGCAAGAACAGCTATTTTTTTCATATCTTAATCTCCTATTCTTCCGGTTTTAAATAGACATTAAATACTCGATTTCTTCTATACATATTTATTATTATTTCCGGTAACCGTTACAGTATTATTTGCTATAGTATTATTTTAAAAAATCATGCTTTAAAAAAACTCATTTTACGATGCTTTAATCAAATAATTACTATATTCTTTTTCCTTCAAAACTTAATTTTACTGAAAATTCGGCTGACATCATCGCCCGGTCTGTTAAAGATCAAACAGCACTTCTTAAAACCGTTTTTCTCCGGATATATGTAAATTCCTGTAAACTGCCTGTTTTTACTCTCATAATAAGCCTCTGCATTATCCGTATCAGATCCTAAATCAATTCTTGTTTCAGACTTTTCATAATTTACATTTATTTGATTTAAAAAAGCATCGAAAGATTCTACTGGAATTTTAAAAATGACCGAGACAGCCGGCTCCTGAAAAGACCAATGGTATTGAGCTTCAATGAATTCCGTGTTTTGAGGAAAATTAATCGAAAATCCTTTTTCCATTGTTTTTATATCTCTTTCCGTGAATTCTGTTAGTATCGGATCCCTACTTAATAAGATACTTTCGTAGATAACTATACCTGATAATACAATAAAGAATAGCACTATAAATGCTATAATAACTCTATATTTTATATTCATAATTTCCTCCCCTCACCTATTTGAGTAACAGCAGAGTCAATTAAATAACGTCATGCCGTTTTATACATTCATTCTATTTAATTCTTACAGAATTAATACTATGTAAATATATAACATAACTATACAAATTTTATCATGTTCAAAAACACATGTAAACACATTCAATCTTAACTTGCTTCCGTACCCGTTTAATTGTTATTTTATATCACCCAATAAAAATAGTTTCTGCAATACGGTATATTTTACAAATTATGCTGATGTTTTTATGATATTAAAAAAGCCTGTCAGAAACTGCTTCATAGTCTCTAACAGGCTCAGTTCATATCAAAACTTTGTTTTTATACCCGGAAAGAATCTATCTTGCGAAGTATTATTGCTATGCCGGGAAAGAATCTATCTTACGCAATATATACCGTTTTAGCAAGGAAAGGTCTAAAGAGTCTACCGCACCGTCTCCGTCGGTATCCGCATTTAAAAGCATCTCTTGCGTAAGGGTTATTTTTCTAAGCAAATATCTTTTCAATACCGTAACGTCCAGCGAGTCAATCGATCCGTCGGCATTTACATCACCTCTAAGTACCGGTGGCGGTGTTGGAGAAGGTGGAGTAACCACTTTTCGGGAAACGGCAGTCTCCAATTCCCATCGGTTCACGCTTATAACGCTTCCATGTCTTACTCCCGACGGTACACTGATTCCGGTTACTTTCGTCCATGTCAAAGCATTTAAATCGTTTGTCTTCCAGCATTCAAAATTACCGTTGTTGGCAAAAAGGTCAACATACATATACCATGAGTCGGAATTATTGTCTTTGAAAACAAAGGGTCCCTCCGTATTGGCCGAAGTTATAAAATTCGGGGTAAATACACTGAAGCTCATAGGAGTCAAGGAACTTGACTTTGCCGCCTTAATGGATTTTCCCGAAGTCCTCTCGTCCTTGAAAAACAAATAATACATTCCTTTGTCACCGACAATATGGGCGTCAATTACATCATATCCGGGGTCAAAAAATACTTCACAGTCACTCACTGTCACAAAATCCGTTGTATAATTCACATATATCCGGTTATAATCCGTATTACCTGCCCAGTATATCCCGTACTGCTTCCTGTTCTCGTCATAAAATACCTCCGGAGCCCAGGCGTGCATGTTACTCCTGTTATGCACTTTTATTAAACGCTCGGTAAAGTTTATTAAATCCTCGGATTCCCAATAATGAATATACTGGCTCGTATCTCCCCAGTTAGTCCCCAGCATGTCGGTTGCAACAATTCCGAATTTTCCGTCCTGCTTTCTGAAAATATACGGATCCCTGATTCCCTTGGTTCCCATTTGTGCATACAAAACCGGTTTTCCGTCATTTATATTTCTCCAGTGAAGTCCATCTGTACTATAGCAAAGATTGAGTCCATACTCGCCCGGTGCCTGTTTGAAATAAGCCATTATATACCCTGAATCCGTTATAGGTTCGGGAGTATCATCGCTGATTATTATAAAGGTTGCATCCTTCCTGTCCAGATCCGTTGAGATTTTCTCCAGTTTCAACAAGAATCCATAATGCCTTATATACCTGTCGGGATAATTGTACGACTGAAAAGAAACACCGGAAGGGTCTGCAAGTCCCGGAACCAGTTTAAAGGTTGCATCCTCTGCAAAAATTGCAGTCCCGTCGTTCTTATCCAACCGGAAATCATAATCCCGGTGTCTTAAGTAATATCCCGGATTGTTTACCGATTGAATGGAAACATATCCCTCGCTGCTGTTGGCAAGGCCCGGAACCAGTTTCCATTGCGAATCTTCTTCAGGAGTAACGTTTTCATCTATCCTTGCATCAAAGTCTGCATGTCTTACATATCTATTGGGATAATTATAAGATTGAAGCCTTACCGCCGGTATTGATTCAACACCGCCGTCAAGGGATATGACATATGTATTTATCGAATAGGGTGGCAAGGTATCGGAAACGGTTTTATTTGACGCTGTTATAATGCTTTTTGCAAGGCTCAGGCTCGGAGATGTTCTGTAAACCTCCACGGTACTGTTTACACCTGCAAACCTTGACAGGTTAAATGTATAATTTTCGCTGGAGGATTTATTGTCGTTGGTTGCCACAATAACAAGCTTCTTTTTATCCGGGCTTATTGCCGCAATTGTTTTTTCATTATTGGCACCTATAATTGTATAACCGGGCCTTATAAACCTGCTGTAATTTGCATGCATATAGAATTTTTCGGTAAGGGTAAAGGTCTGGGCCGCATCATCTACATATATACTGCCCCAATTCCCCCCGTCAATTATCTGCCAATCCAGCCACGCTACACACTGCAATTCTTTCAGGTCGGTAACGATACGTTTTGACAGCATAATACATGAATCCGCCATATCGCCGTTAAAACTCAACGGACCGGATTCCGACTGCCAGATTCTAAGCCCTTTGGATTTTGCAAGGTCTCTGAGCTGGGTTCTTTTTGAGCCGTAATAAGAATGCACATTGAGCTGGGACATATAGGACAAAGTAGTTGCATCATAAGACTGAAGTCCCGAAAGGGCAGTGTCTATACTGACTTCATCGGCAGCACTGACGGTTGTCCCGGTCAAACCTTTGGCTTTTAATCTCTCTCCAACTTCTTTAATAAGTTTCTGTTGATTGGCGAAGGAAAAGGAGCAGCCTTCCTGTCTGTTACCGGCCTTCCACCAGTCTGAAGTGGGTTCATTCATGGGCTCCAGAGTCCTGAAGGTAATACCCCATGCATCCCTGAAATGCTTTACCACCTCAGTAAGGTAATCGGCAAAATCGTCATAATAATCGTCCTTTAAGTTATTTGAACCATCGGTGGTTCCGGAAGCGCAACCGCTTTTAGTCATCCAGTAGGGTGGAGAGTTGGAAAACGCTTCAAGTATAATTTCCGATCCGTAATATTTACCTCTTTCTATCAGCCGGTTAAGCACAGCCCGTTGAGACGCATCCGCATTCCAGTTCCACGAACGGTCTGCATTCTGATATCCTTCAATATCCGCATAAACCCTCATATGATTATGACCGGGATTCTCTCCGCCGCCGATGTTGTACCTGAATATATTATATCCCATACCGTCGATCGGGCTGACGATTTTCTCTATAAGTCTGTTCCTGTTATCGGCAGACCACCGGCCAATCTGATTCCCCCACCAGCATAGGCTTGCTCCCCAGCCTTCGATGGTCTGATAGGTTGCATCAGGATCTATAGTAACGGTTGTTGCAGCATCGGTTATTTGGGGATGATAAAAGCATATTACCAAAAGAAAAATCAATGCAACCACTAATGCCAGCTTTCTTGAATTGATCATAAAATTCCCCCCTTAAAATCTTTTATAGTTTCCGGATTATTTTCTTCATAAATATTTAAAGCACCAGAGGCAGCGCTTTGATTTTACCTAAAATGTACCTTTTAAGTATTGTCAAATCCAATGAGTTTATACCTCCATCCAAATCAAGATCGGCGGCCTCTCTCCAGTTTGGTGCCATAGGGACAGTTTTTCCAAGCAAATGCCTTTTTAAAATTGCACACCACTTCTTAAAATCCCTCATATTTTTCCCCGTCCTTTTTTCAATAATTATCTTTATTTTTTTACTTTCATCCAATAGCCAATTCTTTTCTGCCCCAAATTCCTCCAAAATTCGGAGTTCTGTCACTTCTGAACGCAATCTTTTGCATTCATGTCAATCTCGTCCTTACTCAGCATAAGGAACTTTAGTCGCATTAAATATAACCGCCATCGGCTGAAGCCTGAAATACCGGAACAGCTGACGCAGTTTTGATAATGAATCTTGATTTGTTATAATAACACTTCCAATGATCCCTCCCTCTTTAAAAGATACTAAATAACCTCAACGCTTATTCAAGCGTCCCCTCTCGTCTTTATACTTGTATAAGACGAATTAAAACAGTATTTACTTATAAATTTATCCTCCCCCTTTTTGCAAAGCACTCATATAATCTTTAGGTGCTTGTAATTTTGCGGATAGTAACAATAAAAACATGTCCACTCCCCTAATATTATTTTTAATTAACATTTTTTCTCTTTTAATTTACATATACGAATGCAATGCACTTTTTAAGTTGTGAATTTCTAAACATGTTCGACTTTTATTTCAATAAAGTATATTGCATCCTTTTTCTCAAGTTCTATTTATATTTGCTTGGTGAATTTACCGATTTAAAGCCATTTGTCTTGACGTATCTATGAAAAGTAAAATTCATGATTTAATTAGAGTTCTTGAATAGGGAAAAAGAAACCACGGTCATTTTAACCATGCATGATATGAGCGATATTGATGCATTATGCAAACAGATTTTATTCGTAGACAAGGTAAATCTACTGTATGATAAAAATATTGAGCATTTAAGAAGATTTTTCAGAACACTTAATCTGCATTTTTGAAGGCAAACTTCCGACTGTTCGTAAGATGACATTATAAAGGACATAAAAGAAGCATCAGAAAAAAAATAAAAGTGTAATTTTCCAATTGCATTTATTGCATATTATCCAAGCCTGATATTCTTAAGACCGAATGAAGTACCAATTTTGACATATTTGTCGCCGGTATTGGTAGTATTATTCTTCTATTTGAGCTATAAAATCTGGATGAAAGGTGCAACCCGGTATAGCGGGACAGGCTCATAAAGCACCTTTCTTTCAGTGATTATTTGAGCCTTTAATATTCGATTCCCTTCCTTGCACTTATTCCTTTTTCGAAAGGATGCTTTTTGCAGGTTATTTCGGAAACATAATCCGAAAGCTCCATTATTTCAGCGGGCGCATTTCTTCCTGTGAGAATGATTTCAACACCTGCAGGCTTATCTTTTAAAACATCTACGACGTCGTTTACATCAATCAAGCCATTCCCCATAGCAGCCATTATCTCATCAAGTATCAATACATCACACTCGCATCTTTTAAGCACCGTTTTGACAAAACTAAATGCCTCCCGGACTTCTTCTTTAAGCTGTGCAATTTCCTTATCATTTAGAGTCCATATAAATCCCCGTTTTTTTTCAAAGCGAAACACTTTAAAGCCGGGATTAAGCTTTTCAAGAATCTTTAGCTCGCTCGTATCCTGACTCTTTAAAAACTGCACCATATATACCTTGTATCCGTTTCCCAATGCCCTAATGCCAAGTCCTATTGCCGCTGTTGTCTTTCCTTTGCCGTCCCCGGTATAAACATGTATCAAACCCTTATTCATATTTTAGCCTCTCCTATTTATTAATCCTTATATATTTTAGCATAAAACCGGAGGCTAATTATTTAAAAAACTATAATTTTGAAGCAATAGTTTGGTTTGATACTTATGATGTAGTGTTTAAATCCTTATTTTTATGGAAGTTCCTCTCCAACAAGAAACTAGAAAAATAAGTATTCGTGTTTGTGTAGGTTTCAATCTTTGTTTTAGTGGAAGTTCCTCTTCAACATGCTGATTGGAACCGCACAGAGGTTTCAACATATAGAGTTTCAATCCTTGTTTTAATGGAAGTTCCTCTTCAACATTTTGAAAAATTTAGAGATTGGTTGTTCGAAGAATTGGTTTCAATCCTTGTTTTAATGGAAGTTCCTCTTCAACATATGCAGATCACTTGACATTAGACCGCATCAACAAGTTTCAATCCTTGTTTTAATGGAAGTTCCTCTTCAACTCGGATGCAGAGAGGTTTAAGCGGGAAGTAGCAGGGGTTTCAATCCTTGTTTTAATGGAAGTTCCTCTTCAACAG
>LFSC01000056.1:0-8146 GCA_001512505.1 Clostridiaceae bacterium DTU079
ACAAGGGACACCCTTTTCTTTATATGCATTTGCCTGTTTTAGCAATGAGCCTACAGAAAACTCTTTGAAAAAGTTATCAACTGTCATAGAAAACCTATTTTCTGCTTTCATCTTATGTGATACAATAGACATGTTCAAGAACCTCAAAAGTGTTGATTTTAATGGGTTTTGTTCACTTCTATTATATCACATAGAAGAGGTTTCTTGGACTTTTTTATTGCCCAAAACTATTGATTTTTTAATGTTCACTGCACATTAACTATGTGCGAAAGTTGATTAATTAAGCAAAAAAAAATATACTGCCCTCATAAAAGTTGATTAAATTGAGCAATATGTTGAGTATCGACTGAGTAAAAATATTGACTCTTACGATAAACAAAAGCTGTTTTTTGATCCTCTCACTTATCCATGTCTTGGATTCTTCTTAACTACCTCGGCTGCCTTGGTTAAAGACGAAATAACGTCAACTTCAAATTGCTGCCTTAAGGCATTGACTTTTGAATACAGTTCACCCTTCTCAGTGACAATATATTTAGGAGGCAGATTATTCAGGGCAATGGCAGCTACATCCATCATACATTTCTCGCAGTCACAAACATCGATGTCATTAATAATCTCTTTCAGTATCGAATAAACTACTTCTTCCATATAATTTTTTGCTTGATTCATTTTAGATTTCTCCTATATCTTTATTAACGATATATAATACCGGTCTCATCATATATCGTGGAAAACACGTATATTAATACATTTTCCAGACTTGTTCTTAGATATCCAATCAAAAACGAATTAATATATAATCAATGTGCTTAAATACCAATTAAGGACATCCCAACCGAACAAATATGTCACAAAGGTTCCCAGAACAATGAAGGGTCCAAAGGCGTAAGTCCGCTCTTTTTCTCTTCCCTTTAAAAGAATCAATATGAAGCCTATAATACCTCCGAAAAGAAAGGAAGCCAACAATGCGATACCAGTCATCTTCCATCCCAAAAAGATACCGATAGGTGCAAATATCTTAATGTCTCCTCCGCCCATGGCATCTTCCGTTTTATATACCGCACTTCCCACAATCCCAATAAGCAATAAAATCCCAAAACCGATTACGCCACCGAGCAAAGGGTTCCACCAGTTCCTATCACCGTAGATTGCGACCGGTTTAAATATATTATAAATAAACAAAATTCCTCCGCCGATCAATCCTGCTATAACAAGACCGTCCGGTATAATCATGTGGTCGAGATCTATAAAGAATACAACAATGAGAATGGACATCAGATATGCCGATGCGAAAAAGTCTACGGTTAATCCGTATTTATGAAACAAAAGCACATAAGTAAGGGACGTCAAAAGCTCAACAAGCGCATACCTTGGCGATATTTTGTCGCCGCAATACCTGCATTTTCCCCTTAAGAAAATATAACTGAAAACAGGAACCAAATCCAAAGCATTGAGCCTATGACCGCATTTCATACAATGGGAAGGCTTTACAACAACAGACTCATTATTGGGTATCCTGTAAATACAAACATTAAGAAACGACCCAATTAAAAGACCAAGCACACCAAATATTATGTAGTATAAAGGCATCATTTCCTCACTGAGTAAAACCGAGCTCACTGTTTGATCCATATAAAATTCCTCTTCTTCTTTTGTTTTTTATATAATTATACAGTAAAGACCGCTTATTTAAAAGTGTTTTTTAGGAATTTTAATATTCGATAATTATCCTTTTGATAGAAATAAGCCTTCTTTTAACACTCCAGCATCGTTTTAATATTTTCGGAAAAGGCATATGCAAATACATCCTCATAGCTGATACGACCTTCCCTGTAGAGTTTTACGAGACTTGAGTCCATAGACTGCATGCCGAACTCAGCACCGCTTTTAATGTATGAATCAATTCGGTGTGTCTTGCCCTCCCGAATAAGGTTTCTAATTGAAGGGGTTGCAACCATTACCTCTATTGCTGCTATACGCCCGGGCTCATCCCGTCTTCTAATCAATTGCTGCGATATTATCCCCTGGAGAACCATCGACAATTGTACCCTCACCTGTTGTTGTCTATGAGGCTCAAAAATATCGATAATTCTGTCAATCGTACTTACAGCTCCGGTTGTATGAAGGGTGGACAAAACCAAATGTCCGGTCTCAGCTGCTGTTAAGGCAATGGAAATAGTGTCAACGTCCCTCAATTCACCCACCATTATTACATCCGGGTCTTCCCTTAATGCCGCTTTCAATGCATTGGCATACGATACCGCATCATTCCCGATTTCTCTTTGGTTAACTATCGATCTTTTATGCTTATGTAAATATTCAATAGGATCTTCCAATGTTAGAATATGACAGTCCCGTTCCTCATTTATTTGATCAATCATAGATGCCAAAATGGTGGATTTTCCACTACCCGTAGGTCCTGTAACCAGTATTAGTCCTTTGGTTTTTCGAGCCAGTTCGGATACAATATCCGGAAGCCCCAGCTCCTTTATTGTACTTACAGAAGAATTCACATGCCTGATTGCCGCACTATAAACCCCTCTTTGCTTAAAAGCATTGACCCTGAACCGTCCCACACCGGGCAAGGAAAAGGAAAAATCCACTTGTCTGTTTTTTTCCAGTTCTTTCATCTGTTCCTCATTGACAAGCTGCTTAATAAATTTCTCAGTATCTGCCGGTGTAAGATTATCTTGACCGATCTTTGCCAGTTTACCGTTTTTTCTAATGGTGGGTGGCACTCCAACAGTAATGTGAAGGTCAGATCCCCCTTGCTCTATAACCGAACGAAATAACTCTTCATGATTCATAAATTTTCCTCCTAATAGAAAGTCTTTAAAAAATATAATTAGCGTCTATTACTCTGTTGCAATGCCAATATTTATTGAAAATAAAAGAATAAAATATCGCTGTTTTTTTGTAGATGTAAAAAGAGCAATTTGCTTTGGGTTGAAAATATATTCCCAAAAAATTATCGGAGAAAAATATTATCAAATTTATAAAAATAATCGTTATGAATAAAATACTTACATCTTTAAGATTTTCTTAAAAGAAGCGAATATTTTGCTTAGATCTTCTTCAGAAAACTTAACGCCGGTCCAAATTTCATATGCACTGATTCCCTGATAGAAAAGCATTCCCAATCCGTTTATCACCTTGGCTCCCGCTTTTTCCGCATCCTTTAGAAATTTCGTTTTGACAGGGTTATAGATTACATCATATACTATCTGATTTTTATGAAAGCGATTTTTTACCTTAACCGGGGTATTATTAACATCGGGAAACATTCCCACAGAAGTAGTGTTAATAATAATGTCGCTTTCCTCAAAAGCCATCATGAAGGTCTTATCGTTGAAGTTATAAACCTGTACGACCTCCCTTATGTTCTCATTAACAACATCCGCTAGCTCGACAGCCTTCAAAGGTGTACGGTTTACGAGGCTAATCTTTTCCACTCCTTTTTTTGCCAATTTTACCGCAATGGAACGAGCCACACCTCCGGCTCCTATTATTACAACCTTTTTTCCGGCAAATCCTACACCGGATTCCTCTTTAAAGGACCTGGCAAACCCTTCGGCATCGGTATTATATCCAAACAGCCGTCCGTCTATGTTTTTTACCGTATTAACAGCTCCCATAAGTATGGCTTCTTTGGTGTTTTCATCGATGTACTTCATTATTTCTCTTTTGTACGGAACAGTAACATTAAAGCCTACAAATTCCAAACGTTTCAATGCGTTCACAACTGCCCCAATATTCTGTTTTTCAACTTTTAACGGTACATACACAAGGTCATGCCCCAACAACGAGCTCAATGAATTATGAAGCTGAGGTGATATGGAATGCTCCACCGGATTTCCAATAAGCCCTAACAATTTTGTCTTTCCCGTTACCCTAACATCGATCTTCATAATTATTCCTCTTCTCCACTAATTTTATCCAATCTATTTTGCTTTAGACAGCTCTCACTTTTTACTTTTTTCAAGATTTTTATAATAACTTGCAAGGACAATCCCTTCGAAAGCCCGCTTTATTCTAACACCGATAAACTCTCTGCTGTCTATGGGCTTAACCAGTATCGTAAACATATTTAATCTGTTTCCCCCATATATATCGGTAAAAATTTGATCTCCTATTACGGCAGTTTCCGATGGCTTTGTCCCCATTAGTTCCATAGCCTTTAAAAAGGATTTTCTCCCAGGCTTTGAGGCCCTATGAATAGCATTCAGCTTCAATCTTTCGTTGAACCTTACCACCCGTTTTTCGGATGCATTGGATACAATACAGGCCTTAAATCCCTTTTTCTTAATTTTTTCAATCCATTGCAATGCTTTATCATCCGCCTCTTCTGCATGTTCGGGCACAAGAGTATTGTCAATGTCAAGAACAAACCCCTTAATATTGTTCTTTTCAAGGAAATCCAGGTCGATATCCTGTATTTTGTCTACTTTTAAATCCGGATAAAATCTTTCCAGCATTTTTACCTCCAAGTCTTTTCATTTACATAGAATATAATAGCAAAGAATATAACAGTATATCAATTATAAAATATTATTTGATATAAATTATATATTCTATCCTGCAATATGCAAATTCCATGCACATATATGTTTCTTCCGGATTTTTTTACCTGAATAATACCACCATAGAATATATAACATTTATATTTTAGTTCAAAAGTACTGGATTTTTACATTAAAAAGTTGCATAATAGATAATAAGGTTAAATTAATGAAATTTCATAATTGATAAATAGACTAAAAACAGACCGAAAATCAAAGGGGTCAATTCCCCCGAGATTTTAATTCCGAATACCCTCTACAAAGTATGATATCGGAATCATAAATACAACACTATTTTTATTTTGAAAGGGGTTAAAATTATGTCGTACCAAATAAGTATTCAAAAAACACAAAATCCAAAAAGTAAGCCTGATGCAGATAAATTAGGTTTTGGCCTACACTTTACCGATCATATGTTTGTGATGGATTACACAGAAGGTAAAGGATGGCATGATCCGAGAATTGTACCCTATGGACCTATTACTCTTGATCCTTCTTGCATGGTATTCCATTACGGTCAGGCTGTTTTCGAGGGATTAAAAGCATATAAAGCCGCAGACGGTAGAATTCTCCTCTTCAGGCCTCAAAAAAATATGGAAAGAATTAATATATCCAATGACAGGTTGTGCATACCCCCAATAGATGTTGATTTTGCAGTAGAAGCATGCAAAACTCTTGTAAATCTTGAAAAAGATTGGATTCCCGAAGCGGAAGGTACATCCCTTTATATTCGTCCGTTTATAATTGCAACGGATCCTTTTCTTGGGGTAAGGCCTTCTTTAACATATCAATTTTATATAATACTTTCACCTGTCGGCGCTTACTACAAAGAAGGAATAAATCCGGTAAAAATATATGTTGAATCCAATTACGTACGTGCCGTCAAGGGCGGAATAGGTTTTGCAAAAACCCCGGGTAATTACGCTGCAAGCCTTAAGGCACAAATGGATGCAAAAAATATAGGATATACCCAAGTGCTTTGGTTGGATGGAGTTGAGAAAAAATATATCGAAGAAGTCGGAACCATGAATGTATTTTTCGTAATAAACGATGAGGTTGTGACTCCTTCCCTGGAAGGAAGCATATTGGCCGGAATAACCAGAGCATCCACCATTGAACTTTTAAAAGCAGAAGGAATAAAGGTAACTGAAAGAAAAATTAGTATAGAGGAAGTTTATGAAGCCCATGCAGCCGGTACCCTTAAAGAAGCCTTCGGAACAGGAACTGCTGCAGTAATTTCTCCTATCGGTGAACTAAACTGGAATAACAATAAAATTGCAATAAATGACGGAAAAATCGGCGAAATTTCCAAGAAGGTTTATGACACCATTACAGGAATTCAAAGCGGCAAATTGAAAGATACCTTTGGATGGATTGTCGAGGTATAATTAATTCTTTTTCTATATTGAATGTAGCTTTACAGTTTATTATAAATACTGAATATATTTTCACATTTTAATGTATTAAATATTCGGGAGCAGGACTTTTTCTTCCTGCTCTTTTAGTTTAGGAGTACTTTACAAAATAAAACGAGCATAGGTTGAAAGCTATCCTACATCCATCTTTAGAATTTTATTGTGATTTTTAATGATTTTAGTATATAATATAACGTAAGGATATTGTCACAATTTGTATTGTTCATTGAAGTGAAAAATACGTCTCAAAAGGGGGTTATTCACATGTTCGACTTTATTTACAATATTGATATTTGGGCTGCTTTATTTTTCATATTAGGGTTCATATTGGTCATATTTGAAATATTTAATCCTGGATTCGGATTACCGGGTGCACTGGGAGCGATTCTTCTTGTAATAGGAGTGGTAGTAACAATGAATAGTTTTATGGATGCAATAATAATGATTTTAATTATACTTGCAATATTGACTCTTGCTTTTATACTGGCAATTTACTCGTTTAAGAAAGGCATCTTATCAAAAGCTATAGTATTGACCGATTCATTAAACGAAGAAAGCGGTTTTCAGGGAACCGAAGACCTTAAAGCTTTTATTGGTAAAGAAGGAAAAGCTCTAACCGCATTGCGTCCTGCGGGTACGGCAGAATTTAACGGAACAAGATTGGATGTAATTTCCGAGTCCGAATACATTGAAAAGGATTCAAAAGTGAAAATTATAGATGTTGAAGGACGAAGAGTAGTAGTCAGAAAAGCAAAATAACCTATTGTAAACATTAAGATTTTTTATAAAAATAAATAAATATAACAGCAGTAAATTACACATGAAGGGAGAGTTTTTTATGACAGGTTTTGAAAGCGGTGTTATAGCATTTATTCTGGTCTTTGGAGCAATAATCGTATTACTGGCATTCTTTTTTACCTTTGTCCCTGTAGGCCTCTGGATTTCTGCTATTGCAGCCAATGTTAGGGTCGGCATATTTACCCTTGTGGGAATGCGTTTCAGAAGAGTTGTTCCTGCCAGAGTAGTCAATCCTCTTATAAAAGCTACAAAAGCAGGTATTAATGTTTCCATTAACAAGCTTGAAGCACACTATCTTGCAGGAGGTAATGTAGACAGAGTTGTTAACGCACTTATAGCCGCTCAGAGAGCAAGTATCCCCCTTGAATTTGAAAGAGCGGCAGCCATTGATCTTGCAGGAAGAAATGTACTTGAAGCCGTTCAAATGAGCGTAAACCCCAAGGTAATTGAAACACCGATTGTTGCTGCAATTGCAAAAGACGGTATTGAGCTTCGTACAAAAGCGAGAGTTACCGTTAGAGCAAATATAGACCGCTTGGTGGGCGGTGCCGGCGAACAAACCATTATTGCCCGTGTTGGTGAAGGTGTCGTTACAACCGTCGGTTCTGCATTAACCCATAAGGAGGTTCTTGAAAATCCGGATGCAATTTCAAGGACAGTATTAAGTAAAGGTCTTGATGCAGGAACTGCTTTTGAAATACTTTCAATCGATATAGCCGATATAGATGTCGGAAGAAACGTAGGTGCCCAGCTTCAGACAGACCAGGCAGAAGCAGATAAGCGAATTGCCCAGGCAAAAGCCGAAGAAAGAAGAGCTATGGCTGTTGCCAGAGAGCAGGAAATGAAGGCCATGGTTCAAGAAATGAGAGCTAAGGTTGTAGAAGCTGAGGCCGAGGTTCCTAAGGCTTTGGCAACTGCTTTAAGAGAAGGTAAACTCGGTGTTATGGACTACTACAATATGCAAAATATATTGGCTGATACCCAGATGAGAAACAGCATTTCCAAGGCAGGCAAACAGGATGAGCCCACAGGCGATAAGAAATAAAGCTTAAGGAGCTGTTTAATAAATGAGTGATTTTTTAAATGATATATTGGAGGCTATTAATGAAATATCCTCCGAAGTAAATCGAAGCAAAAATTATCATGGTAATAGCACAAACAGGAATCCATACCCGCAAAATCCTTCTAACCGATCAAATCCTCCAAGGCCAAGCTATTATACCGGTCAAGGAAGAAGCGGTTCCAACCCTGGATACTCAACAACTCCACGTTCTCAGGGCAATTACGGATATGGAAATACATCCGGATCAAACCCGGGATTTAAAGAAGTACCTAAACCGCAATCTGTACCGGAAGACATTTTTGAAGGCAGCT
>LFSC01000056.1:8159-73754 GCA_001512505.1 Clostridiaceae bacterium DTU079
CTCGGGATTGAAGGTATTTCCTCTTTTGAAGGCGCCCCCGGATTGGAAGGCAATCCACCATATGATGGGAGCCTCGGACTTGAAGGCAGCTCCGGATTCGAAGGAAGTCCCGTTAATGAAGGATCAGGCTCCAAGAAAAAGAAAGCTTCACCTAAAAAAAGTGCAGCTACAGCCGTACCAAAAGAAAAGTCAATTTTAGAAAAAGCTGTGGATTTTTCCAACCTCAGTAATGAGGATATCCTTCGTGGATTAATTTTCTCTGAGATTTTAGAAAGGCCCAAATTCCTTAGAAGATATGATCGGCGTATTTTCTAATATTTTGACAAAAAGCAAGGGACATAATTTGTCTCTTGCTTTTTCTTTTATAAAGACAGGCACTCCAAAACTAAATTCCTCTTCCGCTTTTAATTTACTCGATTAAGACCTGTCTCGGCAAATTATTACAAATATTTTAAATTTGCTTTAAATAAAATTTTCTTATCCCTTTTAATATCAATATGTGTTAAAATAGAATTGTTTGAAATATAGATTAATTATACAAAAGTTAAATTTTATTAAGGGGTTTTTTACAATGAAGCAAAAAAAAACGACGCCTGATAAGAAAAAGAAAAGCACAGGTAAAAAATTGAGTTTTAAAAAGTCCTTATTTATATGGATCGGTAGTTTTGTAGTTTTAGGGGTATTGATTTTTACTTTTGGCAAGTTTGTTCTTGGAAGCAGCAACGGTGGTTCTGACTTAGATTTGGAAATTACATATCCTCCTATCAAAACCATTTCACCAACTCCTACAAGGGCTAGTAGAGTTACACCAAGTCCGACATCAGGTGAAATCGATTATGATTCAATTCCCGGATTGACAAACGGAATGAAATACCCCGAAAAGCTCGTGGACGAAAACAGTCGAAATATTATGTTTATCGGTCAGGATAGAGTATCGGGATTATATGACACCATTGGAATTCTTAGCATTGACAAAAAAAATGAGAAGCTAAAATTAATAATGATTCCCAGGGACTTGTATGTTGACTATAACGAAAAAGTCAGACATTATCTGGAGCTCAATAACAGGGTTAATGATCCGGACTTTTACAAGATCAACAGTGCCTATTTAATAGGACCTTTCATGAAGCATGAGGGCCGATTCGGCGCCTACTCGATGAACTTTTTGGCAGCCCTGATAAAAGAGATTTTTGATATTGAGGTTCATGACTATGTAAGGGTTAATACGGAGGGTTTTGTTAATATAGTGGATCTGTTCGGTGGAGTGGACATGTATGTACCCTACAATATGCATTATGACGACATATACCAAGACCTTCATATTCACTTGGATAAAGGATGGCATAGGCTTAACGGTAAGCAAGCCGAAGGCTTTGTAAGATACAGGCAGGGCAATGATGAAATGGGAAATATCACTCATTCCATTGGCGACGTGGAGAGAAAGAAAAATCAGCTTAATTTCATAAAAGCCTTTATTGAGCAGCACGGAACCATAAGTAATATTGACAAACTGCCAAGTCTTATCGGCACATTAAACAAATACATGAAGCACAGTATAGGAGTCGGGGATGTTCTTACATCATATATAGGATATGCCAAGGATGCAGTTATCAATAAATATCCCATTGAAACCTATACCGTAACAGGAGAATACAAATATTTCAATCAACGGTCCTATGTTGTAATTGAAAACAAGAATAATAAGAATGATAACTAATAACTAAAAGAATGATAACTAAAACCTTAAAACTTTAAAGAAAAACTGTTCCAGTTATATAAGGAACAGTTTTTTTAATTCTGTGTCATACAAAAATTGGACTAATATTTTATGCTCTTTTGAATAAATTAATACTATATAACCAAGTTAAATTTTTAATTAACCGGGAGGTTACATTTATGCACCCTCACAAGCATAAGTACAAATTTGAAACCAAAGTCGCCAACAGACATAAGCATACCATTATGGGCTATACGGATTACATGATAGGTGTAGGTGCATTCCATATACATGCCTATTACGGTATTTCATCCTACTGTGGGCATACCCATTACTTTTCAGGCTTCACCGGTTTTCCGCTGAAAACTGAAAACGGACATATTCATAAAATGGATAACCGGCTCGAATCCACATCTAATCATGAGCATATATTCAGAGATTATACTGACGAGGATATCGAATATATCTTCCCGAAAAGGTTAAGCCGTGCTTATGTCTGATTTACATTTATAAAAATTCCCGTGTAATTAAGCACTATAATGCATACCGTATTCAAGAGCTTTCATTTCATCGGGAATCATGTGATGCTTTTTAGCGGGCAATGTCTTTTTCAAGGCTTCTTCAAAAGCTTCTTTCGATATTATCTTCGTTACTTCAATCAGCTTGCCCAATAATATTATATTTGCAAAAGTCGGGTTTCCCATTTCAAAGGCTACCTTTGTAGCAGGTATGCCATAAACCTGTACGTCTTTTCTATTGGGATCTCTCTCAACCAAACTGCTGTCTTTTATAATTATTCCGCCGCTTTCCACAATGCCCTCAAACTTGTCAAGGGACGGACCGTTCATAACTATCAAAGATGTTGCACTGTTTAAAATCGGAGAACCCACTGCCTCATCGGAAATTATTACATGACAATTGGCAGTTCCTCCCCTCATCTCGGGCCCATAGGAAGGTAACCAAGAAACATTCTTTTTCTCCAACATACCGGCATAAGCGAGAATCCTTCCGGCCGAAAGTATTCCCTGACCGCCAAAACCTGATATAATAATCTGCTGATCCGCCATATTGCTTTACACCTCCAAATCCTTACCCTTAAAGTTTCCAAGGGGATATACCGGAATCATCTTATCCTTTATCCACTCCAATGCTCCGACAGGGTTAATTCCCCAGTTTGTAGGACAGGAGGATAAAACTTCAACAATTGAAAAACCCAGTCCTGCAGCTTGTACCTTAAAGGCTTTCTTTATAGCACTTTTCGCATTTTTAATATTTTTAACGTCATGCAATGAAACCCTTTCTACATATACCGCACCTTCAAGAGTGGACAGAAGCTCACAAACCTTTACAGGATACCCGTGAAGCTCCGGTTTCCTTCCAAAAGGACTTGTGGTGGTAACCTGACCTATCAAAGTAGTAGGTGCCATTTGCCCCGATGTCATTCCGTATATAGCATTATTTATAAATATAACCGTTATTTTCTCGCCTCTGGTAGCGGCATGTACAATCTCCGCAGTACCTATTGCCGCCAAATCTCCGTCCCCTTGATACGTAAACACAAAATTGTCGGGATGAACCCTTTTAATACCGGTAGCAACTGCGGGTGCTCTACCATGGGCTGCCTGCACCATATCGCAATTGAAATATATATAGTTGTTGTAAGCACATCCAACCGGTGAGACCCCCACTGTCTTACCTTCAATACCAAGCTCATCTATTACCTCTGCTATTAACCTGTGAGCTATCCCATGGGTACATCCGGGACAGTAATGCATGGTGGTATCGGTTAAAGCATGCGGTTTTTTAAAAACTGTATCCATTTTTCTTCCCCTTCCAAAATAAAATGCTCTACCTTATTTATTCAAAATTTCTTTTATTTTATCCAAAATTTCCTTTTGAGTCGGTATCATTCCACCCATTCTGCCATAAAAATGCACAGGTCTCTTGCCGTTAACAGCAAGTTTAACATCTTCAACCATCTGACCGGCATTGAGTTCTACCGATAAAAATGCTTTCGGTACATCGGCATATTTTTCAAACTCTTTAACCGGGAAAGGCCACAGAGTTATCGGTCTTATCAATCCGACCTTAATGCCTTCTTTCTGTGCCATCTTTATAACATTCTTTACAATTCTTGCAACCGTTCCGAAAGCGGTAACTATTATATCCGCATCTTCACAGTTATAGCTTTCAACCCGGGTTTCCTTTTCCGCAATCAACGCAAATTTTGCTTGAAGCTTCTGGTTATGCTTTTCTAAAATCTCCGGCTCAATGTAGATAGAGGTTATGGTATTGTGTTCCCTCTTCATCTGTGTACCTGTGGTTGCCCAATTCTTCTCTACCTTTTCAATATTCTCCTTGTCTTTGAACTCAACGACTTCCATCATCTGCCCCAATATACCGTCACCCATTATCATCGATACAATTCTGTAGCGATCGGCTATATTAAAGGCTTCCACAGTCAGTTCATACAACTCCTGAACACTGGAAGGTGCAAGAACAACCATTTTATAATCTCCGTGTCCTCCACCCTTGACTGCCTGGAAATAATCGCACTGAGCCGGCAAAATGCCTCCCAGTCCCGGTCCGCATCTTACAATATTTACAACAACAGCCGGAAGCTCAGCACCGGCTATATATGACAAACCTTCTTGCTTAAGGCTGATTCCCGGACTGGATGACGAAGTTAAAACCCTGGCTCCGGCACTGGCCGCACCATAAACCATGTTAATTGCGGCAACTTCGCTTTCTGCCTGAACAAAAGTACCCCCTAGCTCATTCATTTTTTTAGCCATGTAATGAGCAATTTCCGTTTGCGGTGTTATGGGATAACCGAAGTAATGTCTGCAGCCTGCTCTTAAAGCAGCTTCTGCTATAACCTCGTTACCCTTCATCAATAATTTTTCTCCCATATATACAAGTCCCCCTAATCCTTCGATCAAATTTTACTTATATACCTCAATTACACAATCCGGACATACAGTTGCACAAAAAGCACATCCGATACACTTGTCCATCTCACTGACACCGGCCGGATGGAAACCTTTTTGATTTAATCTATCTTCCTTAATTACAACAATCTTTTTCGGACAAACTGTTGTACACAATTTACAGCCCTTACATCTGTCCTCATCAAAAATAACCTTAGCCATTTACATCCCCCATTATTTATTAAACTTGCTGTTCTTAGACCAATAACTACTTCGTTTATTATAGACCTCTTTATCTTTTTTTTCAAGTTCATCTAATAATTCATTTAGATTTTTTTGATTTTCCAAATCGATATCCACAATCTCTACACCATATTCAAATCCCTTTGAACTGCTGCTTTTTCTTTTAATCTTTCCGTCGAAATTAAATTGACTCTTCTGAGAAATATATACATCAAAATTATAAATTTTTTCTTCTTCATTATCGTCAACATCCAGTTGGCCTTCAATTTCCTCCTTAACAATAAAGGCAGCCCCACCCTGGCTTATATTGACCATTATAGCAAACACACCATTGCTGTCGCCTTTTTTCTTTCTAATAACGGAGCATAAATATACATCATATCTGTAATTATTGCGGAAGTTTTTAAACTGCTGCACATCATGTACTTTAACGGTAATACTCTGAGGTTCTTCGAGCCTTATCCTACTAACCCATCCAATAAGCATATACTCAAATTCATCGGTGGTATACTTGCATCTTATTGTATCTCCCACCATGATTATGTTCTCAATATAATTTTTATCAAGCCCTATATCAATCTCAATACAATCTTCATTAATTCCATAAACAACGTTTGTCACCCAACTTGATGAGTTGCAATGCTTTGTCTTTAATAAAGCACCCTCAGTAAGAAAACCCCTTAATTTGAAGCTATTCATTACAACCCCTCCATTAATCCCATGGTAATCTGATCATTTTATCCATACAAAGTATATCGGTCTGCTCCAATGATTGAACTCCATCTACAGCCTCACGGAAACCGCTTATAAACCCAATCGGTATATTAAGCTTTCCGGACAATTCCTTAATCATTTTATGACCCTCAAGCACATCTTGCATTGTTGTATTGCCGAGAAGATTAGTATTGTTAACAAGTTTTGTTACTTTCAAACCTGCTGCTTCCTCAATTTCAAATATCATTCGTTCTATTTTACTTAGAGTATCGGTCATAGGCCTTTTTGTATTGATAACAAAAAACATTTCATAGCTGTCTTTTTCTATTTCCTCTTTATACCTTGCTATTGCCCTTGCACCCAAATCATCTCCCCCGACATCAAAAACAACGGTATATTCCTTTTTTTCAAACAATGTATTTATTTCCGGAGGCAATGCGGGAACATCAACGTTAGTATTGGCATACATCGGAGTAACTACCCAAATATTCTTTGATTCCAGTACGTCCTTTGCATCTGTTGTCCTAAAAAACGGATTAACAATGTCAAAATCCACAATTGCCGTTTTTTTGCCCTGCTCGGAAAGCTTCAAGGCATAATTGACGGAGACTTCAGTCTTACCGCTTCCGAAATGCCCCGTAAATATATTAATACGTTTGGTAAACATTTAGCACTCCTTCATCTTATCTTTTATTCGACATGGTACTTATTAATATAAAAAAATTTCCATTCTTTTAGAATGTTATAATCACGATCTCTATTTTTTGTAATAATATAAGAATTTAATAGTTTTAGTAGTAGCATATTTTTATATAGTAAAAACGTTTTCACCGTAAAAGGATTAATGGAAAATAAAATATTATAATATTAATTATAGCACTAATAAAACAAAATATTAAGATAATGTTTATTTGCTTTTATATCCTATTAAATCCTTAACTACCTCCCCGGCAATTATAAGTCCAACTACCGAAGGAACAAAGGAAATGCTGCCCGGAACAAACTTTTTTGTGTTAAGACTCTTTTCCGGCTCTTCATTGGAATTACGGTTTTCATTGCTATCCGGGTCGTCTTTTCTTTTTATCGGCTCTTCCTTTGAATATACCACCTTTAGCGACTTAATTCCCCTGTTTTTAAGCTCCCTTCGCATAACCTTTGCAAGGGGGCAAACCGATGTCTTATAAATATCAGCAACCTCAAATCCAGTCGGATCCATTTTATTGCCTGCTCCCATGCTGCTGATAATTGGGATACCCATACTCTTCGCTTGAACCACAAGGCCTATTTTCGCTGTAACAGTATCGATTGCATCGACAATATAATCATAGTCCTTTGATACAAGCCATTCTTTAGTATCGGGAAGATAAAATTCCTGATGTACGGTTACTTCTGCCTCGGGGTTTATATCCAGTACTCTCTCCCTCATAACCTCAACCTTAGGTCTGCCTAAGGTTTTGCTTGTAGCGTGGAGCTGCCTGTTGATATTGGAAGGAACAATTATGTCATTGTCAATCAGAACCAGACTTCCCAGTCCGCATCTGGCCAAACCTTCAACGACAAAAGATCCTACTCCGCCCACTCCAAATACCGCTACTTTTTTATTCTTAAGAATCTCCAAAGATTCCCTTCCTATTAATAATTCCGTTCTTGAAAATTCACGACTCATAAATTCACCCAGTCCAGTTTTATCTAAAGTTCACTATTTCATATTATACTCAATATAAATTTCACAAATCAAAAGTCATGACAAAAGTGAAGAAAAAAACTTCTTCACTCCACAATTGCCTTTATTATTCATTTACTTTATTCTTGCAGGCATCTACCAATCGCTTTGCAAGTATTGAGGCACGTTTTAAAGCAAACTCATCCTCCTTAGCCGGTCTTTGAGCCGATACTCCGTGATGTCCGCAATCATCTCCTATATATCCGTCGCCGACAATGGTCATTCCATGAACCAGCATCATATCATGCAATGCCTTCATGGTTGTTTCCTGTCCGCCGTATTTTGATGCTCCCACAGTGACTCCGCAGGCTATTTTATTGTAGAAAGCCTTTTCTCCCCTTAACCTTCTGGTCTTATCAAAGAAGGCCTTCAACTGTGCAGAAACACTTCCGAAGTACACAGGACTTCCCATAACTATGGCATCCGCCTTTTTTAAAATCTCATAAGCCTCCTCCAGCTTCGTTCCCTTATAACAAACACCGGAGCACGGATTACTGCAAGCAACACAGAATGGATTTTTACAAGAGTTCAAAAGTTCCTGAACCTCCAATATCATTGTCTGTGCTCCCAAACTCTTTGCGGCCTCCAGCACCGTATTCAATAAAAACTTAGTATCTCCATCCTTGTTTGGACTTCCGTTAAGACCTACAATTAGCAATTAGATCACCCTCTTATTGATATATTATAAAGGGCTTGAGGGATACCACTCCCATCAAAACCTCTTTCTTTTAATCCCCTTAAGATATAATACTAACACATTCTCCAAAAGTTCTCAATTAAAAAAAATTATCCTGAAACATTGTCCCAATCGGGATTAAACTTAAACAGCTTGGAAGGCCTATGTCCAGCATCCTTGGTATACTCATTGGTCTCTATTACCATATCGGCTATTTTCCTTCTGAAATTGGCTTTTAAAAGCTCCGTATCAAGGATTATCTCATAAACCTGCTGAAGCTCCGTCAGGGTAAAACGGCTGGGCATAAGGTTAAACGCAATATCCGTATACTCTATTTTATTTCTAAGCCTTTCAATTCCGTATTGTATGACCTTTGCGTGGTCAAAAGCAATTCCGTGGGATTCAACAACCTCTCTTTTAATCCTTGCTATTTTTCCATCCACAGTCTTTTCCGTTTTCACGATTGCATAAAGCTCATCGTCATCATTGGATAGGGTTAGTCTAAACCACCGCTGTAATACATATCCGTTCTCGGTAACCGTCTTTTGCTCCTGATACATTTTGCACGATACGGTGAACCATTTTGCATCATCGGCATCATCACTGGCCTTTATATCCAAGGTTGAACTGTCCACCAGGGACATATAGGAGGCACTTATCACTCTTGTACGGGGATCCCGGTCTACATCCCCCCATGTATAAAGCTGCTCCATATAAATATTATCAATGTTTGTCTCCTCTTTTAACTCCCTTAAAGCCGCCTCATCCAAACTCTCATTCATGTTCACAAAACCGCCGGGAAGAGCCCATTGACCGATAAACGGATGATCACCCCTTTTTATCATCAAAAGGCGCAAAACCTTTTTAGGAAGCTTTCTGTAATTTTCCTTTTCCTCGTCGGTAACGGTAAAGACCAGCATATCCACTGTGACTGACGGCCTTTCATACTTGCTGGCGTCGTAAGCCGATAAAAACTCCTCTTCTGTAAGTCCCTGCTTGTTAAGTATATTCTCACTCATAATTATCACCCCAATGTTGATATCTTGCGTTTGATATTATCATTTTATTAATATCATTGTAATGTTTATAGACATATTTGTCAAGGGTTTTTCCCTCAGAAGAATCATGAGCTAATATAATGTCACAGTATAAGTTTAAGTTAGCTCTTTAATAGTCGTATACATAGTCTAAATCAAAACAGAAAATTTTTAGTAAATATCTTGTCATATACAATAAGTTTTTGGTTTATTTATGTAAATCTTCGACAAATATTGACAAAATAAATAGTTGATATTATGCATATAAAAATATATAATTTCTGTAATATTTAGTAAGTAAATAATTTCAATATTTTTGTAATACAATTGCTAATACCGCAGTTTTAATGATGAAATACATCCAACAAAAATAAAATTATTATTTCAAGTTGATTATTTGATTGAGTGGATAGAAATGGTTATTCCGATTCGAAAAAGAAGTGTGCTTCAGATTTGCTTTCAGCTTCCGGTTTTTGGGGTATCGCCTCAATAAACACCACCAGTTCCATTTCACCCGAATCCTCAAGTCTCTTTATCAAAATGTCTCCTCCCAGTTTCATGGCAATCGCTTTTGCTTCAAACAGACCGATTCCGCTGCCTTCCTTGTTCACGGAATTGGAACCTCTCCAGAAGTTGCCAAATACAAAGGGAAGCTCCTTTTCCGGTAGCAATTCCCCTTTATTTCTTACAGAGAAAAAGAAGCCTTCGTCATTTTTTTCCGCACTGACCGTAATCCCCTCACCATTTCCGTACTTAATCGCATTTTCCATAAGCTGTGAAAGAATCCTCAAAAGGCCCTTCTTGTCAGAATTTATGATGGCATTGGTTTCTGTAGATATGGTAAATGGAATATGAAGTGTTTTCAATCTGTTTTCATATTCGGCTCTAATGCAGTCCAACAATTCCGTTACATAAAATGACTCAGGGCTGGGTTCAAATGCAACCATGCCGCTTGTAGTATTCTCTAATATCATTTTTACCAAGTCTATAATTTCATCTGCATTTTTTTCTATCTTTCGGGCAATGACCGCATCCTTTTCATCCGGTACACCGTCCTCCCGATACAGTCCCGTCTCAATGGCAGATGCATACAGCTTCACATTGGAAACGGGAGTTTTTATTCCATGGACCAGGGTGGTAAGCATCGTCTGCCTTTCATATAACAGTTTATCAATATGCTTTCTGTCACTCTGAATCTTGTCACTGAGCATATTAATTCCCCATATAAATTTCCCGAAATACCTGTTCTTCGATTCGGGAAGCTTTTCCGCCATATATCCCTTGGATAATCTCTCCGGATATTCTGAGAATTTTAAAAACGGATATATAACCGCTTTTTGTATGAAAATCAAAAAAGAAATAAGCAGCAAAAAGCCGGCAGCCAATACCGCATTCATATATACCTTCAAAGCTTTTGAATTGCTGTCTGCATATACAAAAAGAAGAAATCCGGCATTTTCGCCATTTTTATTCTTTATAGTCGCCAGCCGCTGGTTCCCGCTAAATGAAACGAGTTCGGCATCAGAGGTATTGCCGTCCAGAAACAGAATATTTTCGGGAAGCTCCTCTTTGCTGTATTCATTTTTATACTGCTGTTGATTATCAAGATAAATATTCCGGATTATTTCATTTACATCAGGATATTCTTCATTAAAGTACTGCCTCTGGACCTGTGTGAAAATACGATTGATAAATATATTTCTGATGTCTGTCTTTTGGGCTATCCCGCGGTCAAAAAATATATTTGCCAGAATTACAATTGTCACATATACCAGACACGGCACTATAAACAGATATTTCAACCGTTTCATTTTTCAATACTTCCTCCGAATTTGTATCCGATCTTCCATATTGTCTGAATGAGTACCGGATTTTTCGGATCCTCCTCCAGCTTCTCTCTCAGCCACCTTATGTAAACCGTCAAGGAGCCCATCTCACTGAAACAGTCAGCACCCCACACCTCATTGAACAGTACTTCTTTTTTAATAACCTTCTCAGGATGCTTCAGAAAATATTCCAGTATATCAAATTCCTTGCCGGTAATGTTTATCTGCCTGTTATTTTTGAAAACGGTCCTGTCGTTTACATTCATCGAAATATCGCCATAAGTTAGAATCTCCTTGTTCTCACGCATATCATAGCTTCTTCGTATAAGGGCCTTGATCTTTGAGGATAGAACCGGAAAGGAAAAGGGTTTATCGATATAGTCATCGGCGCCTACCTCCAGCCCCAGAATCTTGCTCTGATCATCAGTTTTCGCACTCATCATCAGAACCGGTATCCCATGCTTTTTGCGGAGCTGCTGAAGTGCTCCATAGCCATCCATTCCCGGAAGCATGACGTCAAGAAGCAGAATCTTAAATGCTGCTTTCTCAAGCAACTTAAGTCCTTCTTCAGCACTGGTCTTCCATTCCACCGTATACCCGTCCCTTATGAGAAAATCCCTGATAAGAATACCAAGTTCTTCATTATCCTCAATAATCAGAATATCCTGCATGCTATTCCTCATTCCTATAGTACGTCCCCACATCAATAAAATCCGGTTTGTCAATTACTCCTTCAGTTCTGGTAAATGCAACCTGAATGTTTCCGGTTTCATAGTCCACAATAATAAGATCAACCGTTCCGGAACTATGTATATTCACAACATCATACTGATTTACTTTTTCACCTGTAATCAAGTTCTTGACATCAGTCACTGAGAATTTATCTTTCCCGCTTACCAATTGGTTGTATTTTGCCCATCGGACAATATTGTTTTCATTGCCAGCAAAGCCGTCCTGGTTTCCTTTTGCAGCATAAGAATTAACCACGCATAAGCTATCCCTGCTGTCCCATGAAATTCCGTTCATGATCGGAGTATTTTCATCTCTTAATATCGAGAAACCCTTACCCGCATCAGAAACTTCCTTCACACAGTTTTCTGCGCAGTATGAACTATTCTCATCTGTGATAATCAGATTATGGCAAAAGGTGTAATCCCCGCTGTTTTCCACTATATAACTACCCACATCTTTTGCATTTTTGTACATCTCAAGAGCATGTCTGATATCAAAAGTATAACACTTTTTGCCCTCGGAAACAAAGGGCATTTGTGAAACAGATCCGACATCCAATATTGCCGCAAAAACACCGTCATCATTTATCGCTGAGATGATATCAAATAACCCAAGCATCCCTATACTTGTAAAGGATTTGTCTCCATTTTTAAAATGTGTTACTGCATTCACAAAGCCTAACTGATTCTCACTTCCAAGTGACCATTCGAGAACCCGTAATGTAATCGGCTTCCCGCTTTCGGTTTTGTCTCCCCACAGAGACAGGGCGCTGCATGACGTAGGCCTTAACGCATCGGGAACCATCTGGATTATTATGGCTTCCTCGTAACTTAGCACTCCATCCTCATTAAATCCATGTATCCCGCCTGAAATACGCCCGGCATATCCGCTTAATTCTTCTTTGTACCTTTTATCCAGACTTTCAAAGAGGGTATACATTCTCTCTTCCACTGCAGATGCTTCATATGTATTTCCACCAAATGCAACCCTGATATTTTCATAAATATAAGGCTCCATTATTTTAGGATAATCCGGGAAAGCCTTTAGAATCATTTCAGCATATGCAGTGCCAACTTCACCGGGAGTTCCGTTTTCATAATCGAGAGTCACATCATAATACTCTTTATACACAATTATGGAACAAAGTTCATTTTCCGATTTATACTCTGCTATATACGTAGGAGTAATCCCCTCATTGGTATAAGTTTTCTGCTGAGATGTTTTATAAGAATCGACCGGGACAAGGCTCGATTCATCTCCTTTAGGAATCACAAAATCTGTATATGAGGGTGCGCCGTTTGAACACCCGGTTAGCATCAAAATAAAACATAACAAAATCAACAATAAACTCTTTTTATTCATTTTTCACTCTCCAAATCTGAATCTGATTCATCGGTGCAAGCGCAGGTATGGTCACAACGGTTACAAGTGCCAGTACAGCAGCAGGAATAAGTATAAAATTACTTACCGGATTGACCACAACAGTAAACTCCGTAACTCTCATAATACTTGAAGCTATTTCAGTCAATACATACCCGCCGACCACGCCGGTAAAAATATTAGCAAGCAAAATAGAAACTGCCACCAGAATAAGGATTCGAAGGTAATGCCAGAGTTTAGCCGTAAGACTACTGAAGCCCATGCTTTTTAAAAGCGCTATGTCTGAAGCTTCCTCCTCAATAAATATATTCTCGTACAGCACCGTAAGAGAAATAAGTACAGCTGCAGTAACTATTGACAAAATCACAATAAGCAGGTCAAAAACCGAAACATATTCTCCAAGGTATTCTTCAACTACATCGTCTTTATGAATAAACTTGATTTCGTCTTCCGAATAAAGACTCTGCATCCTTTCAAAATAATAATCATACTCATGGGGATTGCAATCTATAACTCTGCTGAACATTTCCATATTTTCTGCAACCTGTACTCCATTAAATTCATTTGATGTAAATATCTGCGGAGCAGTTGACCCCAATGCTTCCAGATAACAGGTTACAATGAAATCTTCCGTCACCTCGGATGAAGTAATATGATTATCGTCGTATTTTTTAAACCTTATGGACACAGTGTCACCCAATTCAATGCCTTGGTTTTTTGCAAAGTATGCAGGAATGGCAATCTCATTGTAAAGCTTCGGTGCATGTCCTTTTGTAATAACCAGGTCATCAACCGTATAGTATCCACTGTATAATGCAACAACATTACTTTTGCCGTCAACTATCATATTGGATATAGAATACATCTTGAATTCCACATGTGCCGGTATTTCGTTTGCTGCAAAATTATCATTAATAAGTTTATACGCGCCTTCCAAGCTTCCTGCTTTTTGACATAGCTTAGTCAAATATTCGTCACTAGGTTCAATAGCAAATTCCACTCGGCCCATTATAAGATACTTCTGCAAATAATCAACCGAACATACAGAATCCTTTGTTCTGACAACAAGCAGTATTATACTGATTCCAAGTACAATTGAGCGCGCCGGTAGGTTCATCTGCGAACAGAACCTTAGGATTGTTGATAAGCGCCCTGCAAAGGCAGGCCCTCTGAAGCTGTCCTCCCGATACCTCTGTGATTTCCCTGTCGGCTGTGTCAATTATCCCGAGTCTGTTCATCAGTTCTTTTGCCCTTTTGTTCACTTCCTCGCGGCTTTGAACCTTCGCCTGGTATCCCGGAAGAATGATATTGTCCATAATACATAGCTTCTTCATCATGTACATCTGCTGGAATATGAATCCCATTTTCAGCAGTCTGATATTAAGAAGCTGCTTCTCATTCATCTGTGTCAGGTCTTCTCCGTCAAACAGCACCTTTCCGGAAGTAACGGTATCCATGCCGCTTATGGAATACAGAAGCGTTGATTTGCCGGAACCGGAAGGCCCCATTACTGAAACCAGCTCGCCCTCTTCGATTTTCAGATTTACATTCTGCAAAACATTGTTGCTGTATCTGTCAACGATATAGGTTTTGCAGAGATCCTTTGTTTCCAAAACTGTTTTGCTCATCTTTTTCTCCCTAAAAAAAGCGTGTTTTATTTTATGAGTTCATTCTACTACCAATTTTCTTAAAAAGTCCTTAAAAAAAATTAATTTTTTTATTTTCCAAACATCTCATCTTAAGTAGCCTTAGGCTTACGTTCACGTTTGTGAGCTAAAACCCTGACATTTCTTATATAAACATAAAAATTTTTGAACCGGAATGCAATAAAAAATACATGAAAAATACACTGCTGCATTCTCCATGTATTTAAAAAAAATTTTATTTCTTTGCATCAACCGTTAGTTTGTCCTCTTCCACTTCTATATCGATATCTGCGTCTTCTATTATCTCTCCGGCAATAATTTTTTTAGCTATTACCGTTTCAATGTGCTTTTGAACATACCTCTTTATAGGTCTTGCACCAAACACGGGATCATATGCATTTTCCGCCATGTATTGCTTTGCCGCATCGGATACGTTGAGCCTGATCCTTCTGTCGCTGAGCCTTTTTTGAATATCCATTAAAACAAGATCGATTATTTTAATGATTTCTTCCATTCTCAAAGGCTTGAACATGACAATCTCATCCACACGGTTTAAAAACTCCGGCTTAAAATGTCTATTCAGTTCTCCCATAACAACATTTCTTGTATTTTCATCAATCTCACTGTTGTTTTTAATACCACTTAGAAGATGTTGGCTGCCTATGTTCGATGTCATTATAACAACTGTGTTTTTGAAATCCACAGTCCTTCCCTGGCTGTCGGTCAGCCGTCCGTCATCCAAAAGCTGCAATAAGACATTGAAAACCTCAGGATGTGCCTTTTCAATCTCATCAAAAAGTATTACACAATAGGGTTTTCTCCTCACCGCTTCGGTAAGCTGTCCGCCTTCTTCATAACCCACATAACCGGGAGGTGCTCCTATAAGCCTTGCAACCGCATGCTTTTCCATATACTCGGACATATCGATTCTAACCACATTTTCCTCGCTGTCAAAAAGAGCTTCGGATAATGCTTTTGCCAGCTCAGTCTTACCGACTCCCGTAGGTCCGAGGAATATAAACGAACCAATGGGCTTTCTCGGGTCCTTAAGTCCGGATCTTGCCCTCAAAACAGCATTGCTTACCGCCGTTACCGCCTCATCCTGTCCGATAACCCTCCTATGCAATATACCCTCAAGGTTCAAAAGCTTATCCTTTTCATTTTCCACAAGCTTTGTTACCGGAATCCCTGTCCAACGGGATACAATTTCAGCAATCTCTTCTTCGGTAACCTCTTCTTTTAAAAGAGCATTTTCACTTGTCTTTTTCCGATGCTTTGCTTCCTCCAGGCTCTTTTGCAGCTCCGGAAGCTTTCCGTGCTTTAAAATAGCCAGTTTGTCAAGATCATACGTCCTCTCGGCCTCTTCAATTTCCCTTTTAACCTCTTCGATCTGGGACTTCAGCTCTTTTTCCCTCTTTATATTCTCCTTTTCCATCTCCCATTGAGCCTTCATTTGATCGGACCTTTCCTTCAAGGATGAAAGTTCTTTTTCCAAGGTTAAAAGCCTTCCCCGGGAAATATCGTCATCCTCCTTTTTAAGAGCCTGTCTCTCTATTTCAAGCTGCATGATCTTTCTTTGAATTTCATCCAATTCTGTGGGCATGCTGTCAATTTCAGTTCTAATCATAGCAGCCGCTTCATCCATCAAGTCAATAGCCTTGTCCGGCAGAAAGCGGTCACTGATATATCTGTTGGACAGCACACTGCAGGCAATAATGGCACTGTCGGTTATTCTAACCCCATGATGTATTTCAAACCGCTCCTTTAATCCCCTTAAAATCGAGATGGTATCCTCTACGGTAGGCTGATCCACTACAATGGGCTGAAACCTCCTTTCAAGAGCGGCATCCTTTTCAATATATTTTCTGTACTCATCCAAGGTGGTGGCTCCTATGCAGTGCAATTCTCCCCTGGCCAGCATAGGCTTTAATAAATTGCCGGCATCCATGGCACCCTCTGCCTTACCTGCCCCTACAATATTATGAAGCTCATCTATAAACAAGATAATTCTTCCTTCAGACTTGTTAACCTCATTTAAAACAGCCTTGAGCCTTTCTTCAAACTCACCCCGGTATTTTGCTCCGGCAATTAAAGAACCCATATCAAGGGCAAAAATAGTCTTGTCCTTTAAACCTTCGGGTACATCTCCCTTAAGAATTCTCTGGGCCAGTCCTTCCACCACTGCGGTTTTTCCCACACCAGGCTCTCCGATGAGTACCGGGTTGTTCTTGGTTCTTCTGGACAATATACGTATAGCACGCCTTATTTCCGCATCCCGGCCTATTACAGGATCAAGCTTTCCCAGCCGTGCAAGCTCCACCAAGTCCCGGCCGTACTTTTTTAATGCATCATAGGTCTCTTCAGGGTTTTTAGATGTGATTCTCTGATTGCTTCGAACCTTTCTTAGACCGGACATAAACTTCTCCAATGTAATACCGTAACGTTTGAATATTTTTTGGGAAGGTGTGTCTTTTTCTTTTAATAATGCCATAAAAATATGTTCAACACCGGTATACTCGTCTTTAAAGCGCTTTGCCTCGTCTTCGGCATGTATCAGAACCTCATTAAAACGCCTCGTGGCATAAATACCTGATGCTCCGCTTCCGGACACCTTCGGAAGTTTTTCCAGTTCCGCTTCAATATCCTTTGCATACATCCGGACATCCTGTCCCATATACCCGATCAATTTGGGAATAAGTCCGTCTTCTTGGCTTACGAGGGCAAAATGTATATGCTCTCCGTCAACATGTTGGTGTCCCATTCTCACTGCAATATCCTGTGTTGCTGAAATCGCTTCTTGCGCCTTTTCGGTAAATTTATCTATGTTCATTATTATCACTCCCCTCTTTCATTACCTCACCTCAGAAGCAGCCCTTAGCTTTTCATAAAGCTCTTTTTGCTCCTGAGTTAAAAAACCGGGATTCACAATTCTTACCCTTATATACAAATCGCCTCTTCTTCCCGTTCTATCAATATATCCTTTTCCCGCTACCCGTATCCTGTTGTCGGTTTGTATCCCTTTAGGTATTTTAACCACTATCCTCCCGTCTACGGTATCAACAGTTGACTCTCCTCCCAAAGCAGCATCCCAGGGCATTACATTCATAACCGTTACCAAGTCGTTTCCTTCAAGCTGAAAACGTTCTGTAGATTTTACTTTAACGGTAAGAATCAAGTCACCTTTTTCGCCTCCGTAAGATCCAGGCTCTCCCTGACCTCTGAGTCTTACCTTTTCTCCGTCCTTAACGCCCTTGGGAATTTTAAAGGACAAACTCTTAACACCTTCTCTTCCCCTTATGGATATCTTCTTTTCCACCCCGTGAAAACCTTCCTCGGGAGTTACTTCCAGTTCCGCTTCAATGTCTTCTCCTTTTTTAGGTGTTCTTACACGTCTGCCTTTTGTGCCGGTAAAATTAAAAATGCTGCCTAAATCAAAGCCGTCCTCACCGAAAAACATATTAAAAAAATCACTGTAATCATTTGAACTGCTGGTTTTAAACTCATATCTTACACCTTTTCCAAACCCATACTTCGAGGGATCAAAATCATATCCATTCTGGAAATTGTATGCACTTCCAAAACTGTCATATTTCTTCCTCTTCTCCGGGTCTCCCAAAACTTCGTAAGCCTCATTTATTTCCTTGAATTTCTCTTCCGCCCGTTTATCGCCGGGATTTGCATCGGGATGATACTTTTTAGCCAACTTTCTGTATTGCTTCTTAATATCCTCTGAAGAAGCATTTTTATCGAGTTCAAGAATTTTGTAATAATCCTTATACTGCATAAAGCACCTCCCTTGCATAATTTTTATGCAACGAATATCTATGTTTTTCCATATCCACGATATACCATATCATACATATAAATAGGAAAGCAACTGTCATTTTAGAAAAGCTAAGCCGAGGATTAGATTATATTTTCCCCTTTTGTTTTAATTATTTTTCTATTTTAATTTTTGCCTAAATAATATCTGCTTCCCTTGCAGAATCTGCATTTTGCAAGGGAAGCTTATGAGTTAATTATGATATTACAACTTTACGTCATGTCATTTATCAGATTACATTATATCTATTTTTCTTCCTCTGGGTTTGCTCTGTTCCTTCTTTGGAAGTATCAAAGTCAGAACACCGTTCTCATGTTTCGCAGTAATTTTATCGGCTTCAACGTTGTCAATGGAAAATGACCTTGCCATACTTGAGGTTCTGCGTTCTTTTCTGATGTAATTGTCTCTTTTTTCTTCAACCCTCTCGTCCCTGTTTGCACTAATAGTCAGTCGGTTATCGTTTATTTCAATATTGATATCCTCTTTTCTTACTCCCGGCATCTCCGCCTCAAGTACGTACTCCTTCTCATTTTCCTTTATATCCACTCTCATGTTGCCAGCGTTTCCGAAGAACACAGGAAATGTCGGTTCATTAAAGAAATCGTCAAAAAAGTTGTCAATGTCGAACAGATCTCCGTTTCTTCTTTCCATTCCTCTTCTTCCAAAAGGTACTAATCCGAACATAAACGACACCTCCATAAATTTAATTTATGCATTGTTTTTTAAATTTGACCTTTATCGGTCCTTTCAATATTATTTATACTATTTTTTTAATTATTCATCAATATTAGACTTTGACTTTCTTTGACCTTCAGGTTAAAAAACCTTACAACTAAAACGAATTATCTCAAGATATCTTAAAATATCTCCATATTTTAAAATATTTCTTGTCTCAAGGTTAAAGTCAAATATAATAATATTTCCCATCCTCCTAAAACTGATTTTAATTCATGTTAATCTACACTTGTCCCTTTCTGAATTCAATAAAAAAGCTGTCAGAATAGTTTTTTATACACTTACTCCGACAGTCTCTTGAAAATAATTGTCTTTAAGTCAAATGTCTGTAGAATTCTCCCATTCTTTGAACCATATCCTGCCTGAATTTACTTCATGAGCCCTGAATATGATTCTGCTGCCATAATCATCGCTATCCGCCTTAAATTTCAGCAAGTAGGCTCTTGAGTTATCCTCACTTGCCGGTATTTCCTCTTTATCAGGAATTATAACTTTTGTATTTCCGTCCTTATCTATATAATATAATATTTCAAAAGCAAAATGTTTTTCGTCAGCATTCTTAAAATTTACTGTTATATTACACATCCCGTCTTCAAAGAACATATCCAAAACAACATCTTCATATCCAATATCTAAATTGCTTTCTCCATTGGCTTTCTCAAGACTTTCAACTTTTTGGTTCAAGCTTTCTATCTCCTTTTTTAAGCTACTTATCTCTTCAAGCATTTTTTCAATATCTGATTGATCCGAGCTGGCTTGCCGATAACTGCAACTTGTCGATAAAACAGAAACAGTCGTTATTAATCCGAAAATTATTTTTCTTTTTTGCTTCGAAAGAATACATCATCATTCCTTCCCAAAAATATCTTCTTTTAGGTAACACTATCTATATGTCACCGACAGGCTCTGCTACTAACCCCATAATGCTTTCCCATTCTTTTATTTACTTTTAACCCGTCAGCTATGAATACATAAATATTAATTAATTTTCTCATACGGATATAATATAAGGCCATGCTTCTTTAGCATTGCCTTACATTTCTAATAAATTCTTTTATTTTGGCCTCATCCTTAAACCCATCGGTTTCAACACCGCTGCTTACATCCACAGCAAAGGGCTTTACCCTCTCCACCGCTTCCCTCACATTTTGGGGATTCAGCCCTCCGGCAAGGACAATTTTGCCATATTCATGGGCAAGAGAGGCAAGCTGCCAGTCAAAAACACTGCCGGAACCGCCATAGCTACCTTCAACATAGGTATCAAGAATAAAAGCATCCACACTGTATTCGGACATCATCCTAAGAGAATCTTTATTTTTAACTCTTATTCCCTTCCAAATTTCAATCTTTTTACCCTCATTTTCTTTTATAGATTCCATTAGCCGCCCAATATATTCCGGGGATTCGTCGCCGTGAAGCTGAACACAGTCCAATCCGGTATATTTTACTATGTCCGCAACTTTCTCCATGTCCTCGCTCACAAACACTCCCACTGCCTTAATACCCGGCATTAGCCCCTCCCTTAATTCTTTTGCCCATTCCTTTGTAACCCTGCGCTTGCTTTCGGCAAATACAAAGCCTGCAAATTGAGGCATGTACCGGTTTACATACTCTATATCCTCTTTTCTTCTCAAACCGCAAATCTTAACCCCTGTCATAATCACACCGCTCTTAACTCTTGAACTTTTTCCTTTATGGATTGAGCCCTCATAAAGGTTTCCCCTATCAGTACAGCATCCACACCGAGACCATACAGGTATTTTATGTCCTCATTGCTTCTTATTCCGCTTTCGCTGACCACTATCCGGTCATTTGGTATACGGGAGAGGAGCTTTTCAGTGTTTTTAATATCCACCTCAAAGGTTCTGAGGTCTCTGTTGTTAATTCCGATAATTTTAGCACCGGATTCCAAGGCCCTTTCAAGCTCGGTTTCGTCATGAACCTCCACAAGACACTGCATTCCGAGTATACCCGCAACTATCTGGAACTTCTTCAACTCTTCATCATTAAGAAGGGAAACAATCAGTAATATGGCATCAGCTCCTATGCACCGTGATTGGTAAACCTGCCAAAGATCAATTATAAAATCCTTTCTCAAAATCGGCAGCGGGCAAAACCGTCTTATTTTTACAAGATACTCTTCATCACCTTGAAAAAAATTCTTTTCAGTGAGGACGGAAATGGCCTGAACCCTAGAATCTATATACTCCTTTGCAATTTCTTCAGGATCAAAATCCACTTTTATAAGTCCCTTTGACGGTGATGCTCTTTTTACCTCTGCGATAATAGATATAGAATCCTTGTTTTTTAGTGCCGAATAAAAGTCCAAGGGCTTGTGCAGTCCCGGTCTTTTTATTCTTTGCTTCCAACCCTCTATAGAAATTTTACTCATCTCTTCTTTAAGCTGTATCCTTTTCTTTTCAACAATTTTATCCAGTATCATTTTAACCCTCCAATCAGTTCAACAACTTTCACTGTATCAATTATGCAAATAATCAGCCTAATGTTTTATCTTAATCCCACCAATACTATAATTAGCTCGAAAGCTTTTCACGCTCTAAAAAGGAATTGGTCATATCTACAAATTCATTGAGTTTCTTTAATGCTTTTTTGCTGTCGATTATCTCCTGTGCAATATCAATTCCCTCTTCAATACAGGAAGCAACCTTTCCTACATACAAAGCAGCCGCAGAATTCAAAACAACAATGTCTCTTTTCGGGCCCTTTTCACCGTTAAAGATTCCAAGAATTATTTTGGCATTCTCCTCGGCGTCTTTTCCTGTCAAATCCTCTTTTGAGGCGAGCTTAAACCCATATTTCTCAGGATTTATTTCATAATTTACTACCTCATTGTTTCGAACCTCCGAAACTTTTGTGGAGGTTGTAGTAGTTATTTCGTCCATACCGTCTCTTCCATGTATCACCATGGCTCTTTCAATACCCAAATTCAACAGCACATTTGCCACAGGCTCCGTAAGTTTTTCACTAAAAACTCCCAAAAGCTGGCCTTTGGCGTTTGCCGGATTGGTCAATGGTCCCAATATATTGAATACCGTTCTAATGCCCAGTTCCTTTCTCGGTCCGGCAGCATATTTCATTGATTTGTGGAAAGCCGGAGCAAACATAAAGCCAATACCCACCTGCTCAATACACTCCTTTACCTGCATAGGATTTAGGTCAATATTGGCACCTAAGACCTCCAATACATCGGCACTACCGCTTCTGCTGGAAACCGATCTGTTTCCGTGTTTTGCAACAGCTACCCCCCCCGCAGCTGCCACAAAGGCCACTGCAGTGGAAATATTAAAGGTATTTGTGCCATCCCCTCCTGTACCGCAGGTATCAATATAGTATTCCACATTCGGGCTGATCCTCTCCGCCTTTTCCCTCATTACCTTGGCACAGCCGGTTATTTCTTCCGTGGTCTCACCCTTGATTCTTAATGCTGTTATAAAACTTCCTATCTGCGCCTGGGTAGCCTTTCCTTCCATAATACAGCTTAGAGCCTCAACGATCTCCGCCTCACTTAAGTTTTTGCCTTCAATAAGTTTTGAAATTGCTTTTCTCAACATTTTAACCTCTCCTCTCTTCTCAACTCGACTATTGATAATAAACCCAATTGTTATTGATTTTTTACTTACCTGAATTAGTTTTTAATCCCTTTATAACACGTTGGTTCAAATAAAATTTATTAATTATTTATCACCTTGTTAAATTTATAAAGTTTCTTAATATCGTTTTTCCTTCGGGTGTCAAAATTGACTCCGGATGAAATTGAATCCCAAAGACCGGATACTCTTTATGCTTCAATCCCATTATTTCACCCTCGGAGGTCTCTGCGGTAATTTTAAGGCATAAAGGAACTTCTTCATTGTGCACAATCAAAGAATGATATCTTCCCACCTGGATCCTTTGGGGAAGGCCGCTAAATATCTCACATTCCCTGTCCACACTCACCTCTGAAGCCTTTCCATGCATAAGCCTTTTGGCATGAACTATCTTCGCCCCAAAGGCTTCTCCTATTGCCTGATGACCCAGACATACCCCCAGCACCGGAATATATTTCCCCACGCTTTTCACGAGTTCTATGCATATACCTGCATCTTTCGGAAAACCAGGACCAGGGGAAATAATTATATGGCTGGGATTCATCTCTTTTATTTCCTCCACGGTTATTCTGTCGTTTCTGTAAACCTCAATATGCGGATTAATTTCCCCTATATACTGGTATAAATTATAAGTAAAGGAATCGTAATTATCTATAATCAAAATTTTATCGCTCATCTTATCTTCCCCGCCTCCTCTAAAGCTTTAAGAAGTGCCTTTGCCTTGTTGAGGCATTCCTCATACTCTTTTTCCGGATCGGAATCTGCAACAATGCCGGCACCGGCCTGAACATACGCTTTTCCATCCTTGAATATCATTGTCCTTATGGTTATACAGCTGTCAAGATTACCGTTAAAGCTTAGATATCCTATAGCCCCTCCATAAGGCCCCCTTTTTACCGTTTCCAGCTCATCAATTATCTCCATTGCTCTAACCTTCGGTGCCCCGGATAGAGTCCCGGCAGGCAAAATGGACATCACGGCATCAAAGGCTGTCTTATCCTCCCTCATTTCTCCTTGAACATTTGTTACCATATGCATTACGTGGGAGTATCTTTCAATGTGCATAAGGTTTTTGACCGCAACAGTACCATACTTTGATACCCTTCCTATATCGTTTCTGCCAAGGTCTACAAGCATTGTGTGTTCGGCAATCTCCTTCTCATCCTTCAAAAGTTCTTCCTCCAAAGCCTCGTCTTCTTCCTTTGTCCTGCCCCGTTTCCTGGTTCCTGCAATGGGGCAGGTCTCTACAATATTATTCTCTACTCTGACCAGCATTTCCGGTGAGGAACCCACAATTCTAAGATCATCAAACTTCAAATAATACATGTAAGGCGAAGGATTAACTATTCTAAGTGCCCTGTAAACATTAAAGGGATGCTCGCCGGTCTCAACACATAAACGCTGCGACAAAACCACCTGAAATATATCCCCGTTTCTTATATATTCTTTTGCCTTGAGCACGTTAGTGCAAAACAATTCTTTTGAAATGTTTCCGGTAAATTTGATTTCTTCATTGTTATTAGACTTCAAATTGTAATCTTCGGTGGTTTTCCACCTTGTCTCCATAAACTCCCGGTGTATTGCTTTAATTCTGTCAACCGCACTGTTATATGCCCTCTGAAGGTTTCCCTCAACATGCAAATTAACAATTACATGAATCTTTTGCTTGAGATGGTCATATACAAGAACTTCATCACAGAACATGAAATAGCTTTCCGGGAGCTCCAAATCATCCTCCGGCATGTTCGGCAAATTCTCGTAATAGCGTATTAAATCATAACCGAAGTATCCCACCGCTCCTCCGTTAAACCTCGGAAGATATGGAAGATTTGCTCCTTTAAACCCTTTCATGATGTTTCGTATAATCTCCACCGGATTTCCTTCAACTTCTTTTTGTCCTTCTTTTCTGCTGCTGATTAGGGTTTTATTCTTATAACTCTTTACTATAAGAAAAGGATTTCTGCCAATGATCGAGTATCTGGCCCATTTTTCGCCGCCTTCAACGCTTTCCAGGAGGAAACAGAACCTGCTTTCCTCAAACCTTTTAAAAAGGCTTATGGGCGTCTCCATATCAGCGTATACTTCCATTGAAACAGGTATGATATTATAGTGTTCAGCCAGCTCTTTAACCCTGTCAAATTCCGGATAAAACATTTTGACTCCTCCTTAGCTATAAGGAAGACATGAGAGAAGACTATAAAAAACGCCGGATTGGATGAATCCGGCGACTGAATACGCAAATATGAATATTCCTCGCCTCATCTCATCTCTTCTCATCAAACTACTCATCTCATCTTTATTGATTTAATTGTAACATGAAGCTATTTATATTGCAATATAATTACAAAAATAAGTATGTATTTTTATTTACTCGGCTGCGGCACCAATGTAAATCCGCTATTTTAATGCATTCTTTGTCCTCCATCTTAAAAAACCGATATGCTTCACCTAACTATTCATAAATAATTAACCGATAATATTTTTCTGCTTATTCTTTGAGATTTCTTCACACCATTTTCTACGCTCTTCATGTTCTACATCCATAATGTCATCATGAGACCAATGAAAACAGTATGCTATAAAGGCTGCTTCCTGGTAATGCTAGTCCTTAATATATCCTGGGCAGCCTATCTCTACTTCAAAGATATTCCCACATTTAGGACATTTTGCTTTTAATTTTGTCATACCCGAACTGTTAATTGTATTGTAAAACTCCTGCAGATAAGCGAAATCTGATGAAAACAGACCTTCAATAATATTGGTATTAATAGCTTGCAAGTCCCCCAATTTTGTAATAACCCTTGCTAAAATAATAACCGAAAGGTATACCGGGTTTTGCTGCACTCTAGGGTCTTTCATGGGCAAAATTTCATCAGCTGCTGTGGCTAGTCTCATAGCCCCATTGCGATGCAAATTTCCGTTTTCATCAATATAACCTTTTGGTAATGTAAATTCATATTCTGTTTTAAATGACATTTTTTACCCCCAACATTTTATATGAATTAGTATTCAAAATGAAAAACATTCTTTCCTACCAACGGGCAGTATCATTATCTGCCTCGTCCACAGCAATGATGGAAAGGTTCTTAACCTTGTAAGAAAAATATGAATATCAAATGCTTCTAAAATAATAATATATAAATATTACGTAAATTTCCACCATTATTTAATATAATTTTTAATATAATTTTACTTATATAATCACAGTTCCAAAAAATATTCCTTGCAGTCAAATTCCTTGCTTCCACTGAATTTAGCATATTTGTTTTCCTTTTGATATACAAAACCCTGTTTTTGCAAAACCCGGCCCGATGCAGGATTATCCTTTGCATGTTTTGCATATAACATCTTCAACCCTAACTCCTCTTTTGCAAAAGCTATAATTCTTTTTACCGCTTCCGATGTAATACCCTGTCCCCAGTATTGGCGCATAATGATATATCCTATTTCAAACATATTGTACAGCGTATTGTAGCAAATACCTCCCGAGCCAATCAAGCTTCGTGTATTCTTTAATTCAAATCCCCATGTATAATTCTCATCACTTTCAATTGCTTCTTCTTCAGCGCTCAACCACCGCTCTGTATCATTTATACTGGTATGTACATCCCATTGCATATATTTTACCGTCTCCGGGTCACTGCTCCAGCTTTTGAAAATATGCTCCGCATCCTCAAGCTTTAAAGGTCTCAACAATAATCTTTCCGTTTGAAGTATAGGTGTTTTCATATTCATACCAGTCCTTTCGATAATAAATTCATAATAGTCCAAAAATTTTTCTATATATTTATAAGCAGGAAGTGAACCGATTATTAACAAAAATAAGATTCAAAACTTCAATCATCTTCTATCCCTTGTCTGTCACAAAGTCAATTCCGAATTAAACATATCTTTTGGCTGCATCTTTTAAATACCTGTCGGTAAATATGTACTTTTATCAATCCAATTCACTAAAGAATTCTATCAATTTGATAAACATGAAAATACCTATCGCAAATGCTATTATTATAAAAATAATCAGCATAATGCCCAATACAATAAAAGCTATTCCAAAACCCATGATAATCTCTGTTTTTTTTCCTTTTTATTGTTAATATTATTGGGAGAATTAATACTTGTAATATCCGTATTAGAAATAATCGTTTGATTATTTATTTCCCGGTTATTCTTTTTGCTTATTACCCCATATATGCAAAAAGCAATTCCTATTAGCGTTAATATTACGGCAATTTCAAAACCATGATCGAGAATTATATTTACTATAATGTGATATAATTCTGTCACCAATACATTCCCCCTTATTCTCAACCTTGAATACTGTAAAAAGCAAACAATAAAAAGCAGCTCAAAATGTCTTAATCCAAACCATTACATAGATAGGCACAAAGAAATATTATGCATTATTAAATAAGGATGAAGAATTATCAATTTTATTGGATAATTTGCTCTTTATTTTATCAGATTTTGCCTATTTACGTCTACCGTTTTTCGAAAATAAAGTAAAAAAATTCTCTCAACATGATTTAGAAAACTGAAAAACTTTATATAAAGAATAATTTTGAAATACTCAATAAACCTTGACATATGACTGTTTACAAAAGTAAAATGTACAATGTAAGTATGCATAAAATATAAAATACACAAATGATGATTAAAGGAGAAGCTATGATATCCAAATTTATCGAATACATTAAAAAAAATAAATACTTGATTTTAATAGCTATAGGCGTTATATTGAGGCTTATCTGGATTTTTGCCATGCCCACTTACCCCGAAACCGATTTTATGTGGTATCATGTAAAAGGTGTAGAGCTTTCGCAGGGCAAAGGCTTTTTATACGGTTATTATCCCTATTATACGGGAATTCCCGGTATGCCTACCGCTTTCAGACCGATAGGCTACCCCGGAACTCTGGCAGTACTTTATTTTATATTCGGCTCAAGCTTTTTCGGTATTGAGTTTATGGTGGCAAAGCTTTTTAACATTGTTTTATCGACACTTATTATGTTTTTGACATTCAAGCTGGCCAAACAATTTTTCGGAAAGAAAATTGCATATTTTACTCTGTTTATTTATGCTCTATCTCCGCTGGCAATCACCTATAACAGCATTATTTGCTCCGAATTATTGTTTTCGGCAGTCTTAATGCTTTCAATCTATTTGTACTTTAACAAAAACAATCCTATTGTTATCGGTCTTTTAATCGGTTATTTAACCCTGATAAGACCTATTGGCGTTTTCATTCCGGTAATTTTCGTGCTTTATGAATTCATAAAAAAAGATGTGAATTTAAAGCAAAAAATAAAATATATAGTATCTTTCGGCGTGTCAGTGGCCTTGGTCATAACACCGTGGATTATTCGAAATTATTTTGCCTTCGGAGAGTTTGTCTTTTCCACCAACGGAGGCTATGTATTTTACGTAAACAACAACGACTATGCCATCGGTTCATGGAGTGACCCTTTTAAATATCCCGACAGCCCAATGCTTAAGTATAAAGTGGGCGACGGCTTTGATGAAATGGCCGTCAACAAGCACGGAAAGGAACTTGCCAAGCAATGGATAAAAGAAAATCCCAAAAGGTTTATAGAATTGGCCTTTTTACGTATTGCCAATTCCTATTGGTATAAAACCGACGATATAATGTGGTCTCTAACCATAGGCATAAACCAGTGGCATCCTATAACCTCAAAGGCCGTTAAGCTCGAAAAGTTACTGTATAGACCTTTCTATATTGTTCTTTTTATCTTCATACTATATGCAATTATAAGGTTTATACGCCAAAGGAAAATAGATTTTACCACCTTTATTCTTCTTATTTTCCTATATTTTAACGCCATGATGTTTGTGCTTGAAGGGAATTCCCGGTACGTATTCCCTCTTCACCCTATTTACTCCATGGGTGTTGCATTTATTATGTTTAGCGTTTTGAAGCTTTTATTTCCCGATAAATTGTCGGAAAACTAAAAGATTAAAATGAAGAATCAGGCTTTTCAGCCTTTTATAAATAATACGAAAGGAACGATGTTTTAAATGAAACTTGGAATAGTTGGACTGCCTAATGTTGGTAAGAGCACTCTTTTTAATGCAATAACAAAAGCCGGTGCAGAGTCGGCAAACTACCCCTTCTGCACCATTGAACCCAATGTAGGAATCGTAGCGGTACCGGATGAAAGATTGAATAAACTTGCCGAGATGTACAACCCGGAAAAGATAACGCCTACAACAATTGAATTTGTCGATATAGCCGGTCTTGTGAAGGGAGCAAGTAAAGGAGAAGGACTGGGAAATAAATTTCTGTCCCATATAAGAGAGGTTGACGCCATTGTACATGTGGTCCGTTGCTTTGAAGACAGCAATATTGTTCATGTGGAAGGTTCTGTGGGCCCTGTTCGAGACATTGAAACTATAGAAATGGAATTGATCCTTGCAGATATGGAAGTAATGGAGAAAAGAATGGACAAGACCCGTAAGATGCTCAAGTCCGGAGATAAAAAATTTCAGGCGGAATTGGAGTTTTATGAAAGAATCATGAAAACCCTTGAAGAAGGAAAGCCGGTACGTACTTTGAATATCTCCGATGAGGAAGAGAAAAAACTATTTGACCAGCTCTTTTTATTGACTTCAAAGCCTGTTTTATATGCTGCCAATGTTGCTGAGGAAGACTTAAGCTCCAAAGAACCCAATCCTTACTTAAAGGAGCTTATGGATTATGCAAAAAAGGAAGGCTCCGAAGTAATGGTTATTTGTGCAAAGATTGAAGAGGAAATAGCCCAATTGGACGACGATGAAAAAGCCGAGTTCTTATCGGAATTGGGATTAACCGAATCCGGACTTGACAGGTTAATTAAAGCAAGCTATAAGCTTCTCGGACTTATAAGCTTCCTTACTGCCGGACCCCAGGAGGTAAGAGCGTGGACCATAGTCAACGGAACAAAGGCACCCCAGGCTGCCGGTAAAATCCACTCCGACTTTGAAAGAGGCTTTATCCGGGCAGAGGTTGTTGCCTATGACGACCTAATCAAACTGGGTTCATATAATCTTGCAAAAGAGAAAGGCCTCGTTCGCTCTGAAGGCAAGGACTATGTTATGAAGGACGGAGATGTTACCCTGTTCCGTTTTAATGTATGATTTTAAAGTAAATTAAGTAAAGCTCCATGACTTTAGGTCGTGGAGCTTTAAATATTTCGCTATACTCTTTTAAATATCTCTATGCTTTTTCGCCTAATCTTCTTTTTTTTCGTCCGACGTGCTGTCATCCTCACTACCTTCACCACAGATTCCTTCACTGTCTTCCAACTCTTCCAGCTCACTATCGGTGAGTACAATGCTAAGATCCAGTATTGAAATCAGCTTATCGCCCTTTTTCCCCACACATTTAAGATAATCGTTATATACCTTCCTGATAAGGTCCGGAGTTTCTTCTATATCTTCTGAAGACAAGCTTATTATTTCATAAACATCATTCACCAAGAAGCCTATAAATTTACCATCAATATGAGTAATTATTACCTTGGTTTTCTTTGTTATTTCGGTATCTCCCAGCCTGAACCTTTTATTAAGGTTAACAATGGGAACCACATTGCCTCTAAGGTTAATTACCCCTTCAATAAACTTAGGCATCTTCGGCATTTTTGTAACTTCCTCGTATTTAACAATCTCTTTAACCTGGGAGGTATCTACCCCGCAAATTCCGTCATTAAGACTGAATACTACTATTTGCATGCCTTCCATTAATACAACCTCCTTATAGTGAGTTTTCTGCATATATGTGGTTATTCTCAACGGATCACCGATGACAATGCTCTTTATCGGGTTTTACTGAACTCTTTGTGCTTCTTCCAGTTGTCGGAAAGTTGCTTTTAGAAGAGAAGTTTACTATAACTTATATATTAAACTAAAAATTCAAAATTTACAACCTAATTTAAGAATATTTTTTGAGATATCTGCTTTTCTTTACATTTAAGCTTTTTTTGTTTAATCCACCTTATTTTAAAAAAATTATTGACTTCACATATTTTTGCATGTTAAAATAGTTAAAAATATAATATTCTTGTGAAATTTGAAAAAAGGTTTTATTACTTCAAAAGCAATGATGAGGTAAAGTAGGTTATTCAAGCTTTTTCAGCGAGCCGGGGAGGGTGTAAGCCCGGTAAAGGGAGTATAATTGAAGTTCACCTCTGAGCTGTTGGCTGAAAAGTAGTGTTTACTAAAGTAGGCTTAACCGGAGCTTTCACCGTTAAAAGAAAGGTTGTATCGGATGCTTTTAAGTATTCCCGTACAATAATGAGTGGGCATTATGCCAATTTGGGTGGTAACGCGTGGATTCAACTCCTCGTCCCTTAGTCAGGGATGAGGGGTTTTTATTTTACATGATTTTACTAAAGGAATTTTGCAAAGCTTAAATTTTAACTATTACTAAATTTTAATTAAAAGGGGGATATTATTATGATTATTGTTATGAGTCAAAATGCAACCAAGGAACAAATTGAAAACGTTGAGAAAGCTTTAACTGACTTGGGTTTCAAGACACATCCCATCGTTGGTGATGTAAAAACTGTAATCGGTGCAATCGGTGATAAGAGACACCTGAACACCAATTATATTTCCACCATGCCGGGAGTTGAAAACATTGTCCCAATAATGAAACCTTATAAGCTCGCGGGCAAGGAACTTCAAAAAAATCCTACAATCGTACAAGTGGGGGATGTTAAAATAGGCGGCACAGAAGTGGTGGTTATGGCCGGCCCCTGTGCAATTGAAAACTTGGAAACCTATTTAGAAACCGCAGAAAAGGTAAAACAGGCCGGAGCAAAAATATTGCGCGGCGGAGCTTTCAAGCCCCGTACATCTCCTTATGCATTCCAAGGCTTGGAGGAAGACGGCCTGAAAATAATGGCTGCCGCAAGAGAAACCACCGGACTCAAGCTTGTCACCGAAGTTGTTGACACAAGGGATGTTGAGCTTGTGGCATCCTATACCGACATTATTCAAATCGGAGCAAGAAATATGCAAAACTTCAGGCTTCTTAAAGAAGTGGGAATGTACCAAAAACCGGTACTCTTAAAAAGAGGTGTTGCAGCTACCATCGAAGAGTGGCTAATGGCGGCAGAATACATCATTTCAGAGGGAAATCCGAATGTTATTCTGTGCGAACGGGGTATTCGAACCTATGAAACCGCCACCAGAAACACAATTGATATGAGTGCCATACCCGTCATAAAAGAACTGTCCCACCTCCCTATTATTCTTGATCCCAGCCATGCAGCGGGAACTTGGAAGTATGTTAATGCCTTATCCAAAGGCGCAATAGCAACAGGGGCGGACGGACTTATTATTGAAGTACACTCGTCACCGGATGCTGCCCTGTGTGACGGTCCGCAATCATTGCTGCCTTCCAAGTTTGAACAGCTGATGAAGGAGCTTGCCCCGGTGGCAGAAGCAGTGGGAAGAACCCTGTAGGCAAAAATGTATCTAAGGAATGGTTTCTTCATCTTATGTGCCTATAAAATTAAGCGGAGAAAAATATACCATAAACTTTGGGTATACTTTGCTCCGCTTTTTTATCACTATATTCAATTTCTCAAATATGAATCAATATCAATCTGTACCGCTTCTCTGAGCTTTCCAATTTCATCATAGCTTACAACAATATTCTTTCCGATCTCCTTTGCATAGTAAAGGGCTTGATCTGCATAATCAACAACCTTTTTAATATCGTCGGAATGCCTCGGGAACTGTGCAACACCACAGCTGACAGTGATCTTCACCTTTTCCTTGCCTTCACCGGTTAGAATCTTTTGGTTTTCCAGCTGACGACGGATCCTATCCCCTATGCTTTTAGCCTTTTCAAGGTCCAGGTCCCGAATTAGAATCATAAATTCCTCTCCCCCATAACGAATAGGAATATCGGTTTTTCTAATGCTCTGCATTATTATTTCCCCAAAAATCGAAAGAAGCTTGTCCCCCCATACATGTCCGTACGTATCATTAAATTTCTTAAAATTATCTAAATCAAACATCAAAACATTCAAAGGCATCTTAGAATATTCCGAGTAAAGTGCTTCTTCTTCCAGCTTTTGATCAAGACAATGCCTGTTGGCAAGTCCTGTGAGCTTATCCGTCCTTGCCAGCTTAAACTCTCTTTTGTGCATCTCGTCATATTTCTTAACCTGCATTACCACGACCGCTACTCCGTAAGATGCCAAAAGTATGTACAAATCCCTTAAGGTAAGCTTTAAAAAGTTTATCTGTTCCAGAGCGTAAGCTTGCGAAACTATTATTGTAAAAGAGTAAAGTGCTATAGTAAAAATGCTTATGTTAACTATGGCGGTAACATCTTTATTTATGCCAAAATAAGCAATGGTAAAAATCAAAATGATGTAAATATCCGAATCAATGCCTCCAAGAAATAATGAAAAAGCACATATAAAAAATATATCCAAATAAAACATCAAATTTATTATCTTTTTAATACATCGAGGCCTTTTCATTGAAACCATCACAGTTAAAAAAATATTATATGTCAATGCCGCAATAAAGGTAAGCCAGAAGCCTGTCGAAAATAGAGGGCAATCGGAAACCACTAAAAACAGAGGAATGACAAACAAAAGATTAATCCACTTAAAATAAAGATAATCTTTATTAATGCGGATTCCTTTCATTCTTTTAACTTTAATGGATTCATTGATTATATCATTCATGGCAATTACCTCGAAATGATAAATTTTCCATAAACTAATTCAAATCTTACCTTTACTCATAAATATTTGTCGGATTAATTGGGTTAATATTTTAGGTAATTGCAATTAATATTTTTGCTAAAGGTATTAGGACTTTTGTACTATATTAAAATGCGAATTTTAAGGCCTTCTAATCATTAACATTAAAGCAATATAGGTATATAATGGTATTATAGGGTAGTATCCTAACTTTTTAAAAATAGGGTGAGGGTTATGCAAGAACTTCGGAACTGTGAAAGGTGCGGAAAACTATATAGGTCCAATGGTTTTTACAAATTATGTCCATCATGCTGGGAATTTGACGAATTTGATTTTCGCAGGATCAAGGAATATCTGTCAAATCATCCTGGGGCTAAGATTTTCGAAGTTTCCACTGCCCTAGATATTTCTGTGGGAAAAATTAAACGCTACCTTAGGGAAAGCAGACTTGAAATAATAGAAAAAGAAAATCGCTTTCTTTTCTGCGATAAATGCGGAAAATCCATACGCACAGGTAAATACTGCGATGAATGCTATAGGAGCATGCAAAAAACATTAACAGTCATATATCCCGGAAGTAGACGCACCAGACGTTCTACCGTTGTTAGCTTTAAATCCGTATAGCTTGTGCTCCTGATAAAATGGCCCTTTAGCCCTTACTCATCTTTATCATAAAGCATTTTGTATATGGTATAATAGTTTTTAACTTTCTTTACATAAATATCTGTTTCTTTGTAAGGAATCTTGTTAAGGGTTTCTCCCGTTTTGCTGTATCTGCTGTCCTTGAGCCAGGAATTTACTTTTCCACCCCCGGCATTGTATGAAGCAATAACAAGGTCGTCATCATTAAACTGCCCTTTCAAGTTGTTCAAAAGCCAACACCCGAACTTTATGTTTGTCTCCGGGTCATACAAAGACTCTATTTCGAAATCCTTTATCCCCATCATTTCAGCAATCCATAATGCCGTATCATCGGTAACCTGCATCAAGCCCCGCGCATTTTTATGCGAGGTTGCATTAGGGTTAAAGCTGCTTTCAGCCTTAATAATCGAAAAAACCAGATACGGATCCAAGCCGTACTCGTAAGAATATTTATAAACATATTCCTCATACTTTAGAGGAAACATTCTATTTACTGCACCTTCAACAACAATAATTATTGTCACCAGCAATACTGTAAGAAACAGTATCAGTTTAATATTAATTTTATGCCTTTTTGCCACTAATATACCACCTTGAATATTTTCATTCCAACTCGAATCTTCTGAAATTCTCTTCAACTTCTGCTTTTAAATCTTCGAAACTTCCGTCATTTTGTATTATTACATCGGCGATGCCGCAATAATAATCATCCCCGGGCTGTGAATTCATTCTTTCAAGAACCTGTTCATAGGTTAAACCGCTTCTTTTCATAACTCTGTTAATCCTGGTTTCCTTGTCCGCCAACACAACCCATACCTGGTCTGCCACATCAAGAAAACCGTGCTCTACCGGAATTGCGGCATCTATAACAACAACCTTCTCCTTATTTTTATATTCATTAAGCTTATCAATAATTACCCGAACTATATGCTTATGGGTAATATCGTTTAACTTCTTAAGCTCTTCTTCATCCTGAAAAGCTATAGCTGCAAGCTTTTTTCTGTCAATTTCGCCGTTATCATCGAGAATTTCGTCACCAAAGGAGTCCACAAGTTCATCATATACCTCATGCCCTTTTTTAGTAATACTTCGATATATGGCATCAGCATCAATTACTGCCGCTCCCATATCGGCTAAAATCTTTGACACCGTACTTTTACCGCTCCCGATTTTTCCGGTAACACCAATTGTTTTCACATGCAACCTTCCTTTATAGATTATATTTTATCAATAATTTGATTATTTGGTTTCGTACCAATTATTGCCCGCTTTAACTTCTACAACTAACGGTACCCTCAAATCAACAGCCTTCTCCATACCCTCTCTTAGAATTTTTACCACTTCATCCTTCTCTTCCTTATACACCTCAATTATCAGTTCATCGTGTACCTGCAATATCAATCTGGATTTCAATTGTCTTTTTTTAAGTTCTTCATGAACCTTCACCATTGCAATCTTAATTATATCGGCAGCACTCCCCTGAATTGGTGTGTTCAAAGCAATTCGCTCACCAAAGGATCTGATATTGAAGTTTCGAGACTTTAACTCGGGAAGATACCTTCTTCTGTTGAACAGAGTGGTTACGAAACCGTAAGTCTTTCCCTGCTCAATAATGTCATGCATATACTGCTTAACCTTCGGATACCTGTCAAGATAACCGTCTATATACTTTCTCGCTTCCTTTCTTGTTATACCCAAATCCTTTGCAAGACTAAAATCGCCTATTCCATAAATAATACCGAAATTAACGGCCTTAGCCCGCGACCTCATGGTTGACGTAACCTCTTCCACCGGTATTCCGAAAACCTTCGATGCCGTGGATGCATGTATATCCTCATTTCTTAAAAAAGCATCAATCATATTTTCATCCCCGGTTATGTGGGCTAAAACCCGAAGCTCAATTTGCGAGTAATCGGCATCAAGGAGCTGGAAATCCTCACTTGAAGGTATAAATACCTTCCTGATTTTCCTTCCCATTTCAATCTTAATAGGGATATTCTGAAGGTTGGGTTCGGTACTGCTAATCCTTCCGGTTACAGTCACCGTTTGATTGAAGCTGGAGTGTATCTTGCCCGTCTCAGGATTTATTACCGACAACAGCCCTTCGGCATAAGTGGTCTTCAACTTCACCAGCTGCCGGTATTGAAGTATCTCTCCAATCACTTCATGACGGTCGGAAAGCTCTTCTAAAACTTCCGCATCGGTGGAATACCCGGTTTTTGTTTTCTTAATAACCGGAAGTCCCAGCTTTTCAAAAAGAATAACTCCCAGCTGCTTTGGAGAATTAATATTAAACTCCTCTCCTGCCAGAGAATATATTCTTTTCTTTATTTCCTCAATTTTTCCGTCCAGCTCCCGTGAAAACTCCACCAGTTCCTGAACATTAACCTTAAATCCATAGTATTCCATATCCGCCAATGTCTTTACCAAGGGAAGCTCGATATTGTAGTAAAGCTCCTTCTGTCCGTTTTCATGAAGCATTTCGTCAATTTTCCGGACAAGCTTATCTATAACATAAGGATATTTTCCCACAACATTTGAAAGGATGGAAACGGACATATCCCTGTATAAAGTGGAATTTTTACCCTTCCCCGAAAGCATTTCCACCGGCTCCACATTTAGACCAATATACTCTGAAGCTATTTCCGATAAAGTATAAGTGTCTTTTGAAGGGTCTATTATATATGCACCTATCATGGTATCAAAGGCCAACCCCTGTAGCTCCATCCCTTTATTATTCAAATATACTATAAAGTTTTTAAAATCATGACCGTATTTTTTTATACTGGGATTCTCAAAAACCTCTTTAAAACCGTTTAAAAATTCTTCTTCGTTAATATGATTAGCAAAATCAATATACCACGCGCGGTTTTCACCGACTGAAACAGCCAGGGCAGTAAGCTTTTGAGTAAACTTTCCCACCTTGTCAATTAAATAATATATATAGGCTTTTTGGGACTTTGAAATTTCATTCCTTAATTCCTTGAGCTCATCGCTGCTTTTTACAATTTGAACATCAGCTTCAACATTGCTCCTTTTTGGAGCATCATTTAATCCATACTTGTCTATAAAGCTCTTAAACTCAAGCCTTTTAAATATTTCACAGGTCTTCTCCCTGTCGATTTCCTTTCGTACAAGATCTTCAAAATCGCAAAGGGAGGGAATGTTTCTTTCAATAGCGGCAAGATCCCTGCTCATGTATGCCTGATCCTTAAAGGTCTCAAGCTTTTCCCTCACACTTTTTTTAGCTACCATATCCAAAGAGTTGTATAAATTATCAAGACTTTCAAACTGTTTAATAAGATCTAAGGCCGTTTTTTCACCAATACCCGGAACTCCCGGAATATTATCCGATGCATCCCCCATTAATGCCTTAACATCAATAAACTGTCGGGGCTCTATTCCGTATTCCTCAACTATCCGTTTATAATCATATTCCTCTGTCGTGGTCTTTCCGCCCTTTGTCTTGGGAAGCTTCAACCTCGTGGACGGTCCCACCAGTTGAAATGCATCCCTGTCCCCGGTAACCAGGACAACTTCTATCCCTTTGTTTTCAGCACACAAAGAAAGAGACCCCAATATGTCGTCAGCTTCAAAGCCCTCTTTCTCTATTCTTTTTATATTCATTGCATCCAAAACTTCTTTTAAAAGCGGAACCTGTACCTTAAGTTCTTCCGGCATACCTTTCCTGTTTGCCTTATATCCTTCATACATATTATGTCTGAAGGTCGGAGCTTTCAAATCAAAGGCAACACCTATGTACTGGGGATTTTCTTCATCAATATAATGCTGCATAATATTTATAAAACCGTAAATTCCGTTGGTATATGTTCCGTCCGATGTTGATAAAAGCTGTGTTAGTCCGTAAAATGCCCTGTTAAGTATACTGTTCCCGTCTATAAGCATTAATTTTTTATCACTCATTATAAACCTCTCGATTACTTTTCAATAATATTAATATGATTTCTCCCCTGCAATTAATTTATCCGACATTTCTTAAAACACCGTCTTTGCCGATCACCAGTGAAATTTTTTCTCCCTTAACATATTCCTTTTCTCCCTCATTGACAGGAATACTAATCTCAAGACCGCAATCGTTACATATTAAAACAGCATATCCCTTCTCAACTCTGTCAACTACTGCATCTATTACCATAACTTCCATCACCCTTACCTAGTTTTTCAAGACCTAACCCCTAACCGGGCAAAGCCCAAATAACAATACTATTAATACTATCTTGTAAAACAAGTTCCTTATCCAGTCTCCTTAAATATTGTACACAAAAAAAAAACAGCCGTAAACAGCTGTTTTTGAATTTATATAATTATTATTTTAAACACTTGGAAACAAACTCCGATTCATCACATTCCAGGCGATAAATCAGTCTGTCAAGCATATCTTTATTAATATCATCTATATCAACAATCTCCAGACCATATTCGTTATAAAACTCTCTCTCGATCACCCTGTTTACTTTTGCCTTAAACTCGAGAGCCATTGACTTTTCAATTGAAACACTGACAAAAACATTAACCAAGCTCTCAACTTCAACCTCTTCCCTAAAAACTGCACATATACCGGAAAGACTGACATTTTTTATTATTGCATATATTTTCTTATCCACTCCATAAGGAGTAAAGAACGACTGAAAGTTGACAAGATATCTTTTATTCTTTCTATTGTTCTTAACTCTTCTGGTTTTTTCAATCAGTAAATGTACAAGCCTGGGATATGTAATATCAAACCTGGTAATTTTCCCGTCAACAATGTATTCATATTCGCCCTGCATAACATGACACGATACAGTGTCACCTTTAAATACATTACTTCTAAGAAAATCATCAGGAATCCTAAAAATCAATTCCTCGCCTTCTATCTTTTGTATAACAGTCAAAACGGGTTCAAAAATTTTCGGATGCTTTACACTCACAACAGCACCCCGTTTAAAAATCTCATCCTTGTCTTTGGTAGTTAAAACATAATCCTCACTTTCTACTACGGGCATCCAGTTTGCTAGCTTGATATCCACGATATTCCCTCCTTCGGCTTTATTCGGTATGACATCAGAGATGAATTATAAAGAAGACCTAATAGAGGATATATTCGACAAAAAAACCAAATACCCTTCTCTTATTAAGAAAAAATTCACATAATTTATTATTCTATATTTATAATTATTTTTCTATATTTGCCTTTTTCATTTATTTTGTCAAGATCAGCCTGAATTTTAATCTTATCACTTTCCAATTGCTCTATTACCTTAGACTCCTTTACATTTTCCAAATTCTTTTCAATATTTTTCAGTTTTTTCTCCAATTCTTCTTTTTCCCGGACCATTTCAGGAAAATTATCAACTATGGAAATTTTCCCTTCGTATTCCTCTTCAAGTCTGTCGATAAACTCATCATATTTCGGTATATCCACGTTAAAGCTGATTACATTGTCAACGGTATTAAAAACGCTTGCTATATTCTCACCAGATTTCATATGAATGCTACTTACCTCAGGATAATCACCGTCAGAACCTTCAACTGCACCTTTTGCTGATCCTCCGGCACCTTCTCCGTTCGCTCCTCCGGTTGAACCGCCACCAGAGACTGTTTGTTCATCCATATTTGTGTCAATACCGCACAAACTTGCTATTCTTTTAATGTCTTGCATAGCTTTCTCATAATCGGAGGACTTTAATGTAATATAAACTTCATTGCTGACTCTATCCTCATAGGTGCTTGTAACAACATAACCGGCGTCACCGGCACTTTCAGAAGTACCTCCGGAAACATCTTCAGAAAACGTTATATCAAATTTTTCAACCTTTTCTCCGGTATTATCATATCCATCATCCGTTGATGTTTCCATATGGCCGGCTATGACTAACATATCCGACTCACCGGTATTTTCGCTACCGTCTTCCTTCCCGGAAAACATCCGCGTATCCATTGTAGACCCCACTTTTGCGTTTGGTGCACCGGTTTGAGCCGCTTTTTTATCATTCAAATAATCGGTTTTAGTAAAAAAGCGGTTACCTGTTATGAAAGCCAATATAAGCATTGCAGCAACCGATGATGCCAAACCCAAATACCTCTTCTTTCCGGCCCACAAGCTTCTTGAATTCTTCTGCTTTCTTTCTTCTTCAGCAAGCTTCTTATGAAGACTTTTTTGGAAATCCGAGGGAAGCTCAACCTCTTCAAAGGAATTCAAAATTCCCACAACCTCTTTGAGCTTTTCAAGCTCAGCACAACAGTCCTCACAGCTTTTTATGTGCTCTTCAAATTTTTCCTTGGTTTTGTCGTCAAGTAAATTATCTATATATAATGACATTAATTTCTTTACATCATAACAGCTTTTCATCTCAAACCCTCCTTTCTAGATTATTTGACGAAATCTTCGATAATAAGTTCCCCACTTTTCTCTAGTATTTTTTTTAAAGCCTGCCGTGCCCTGTTGATTCTCGACTTAACCGTCCCGGCAGGACATTTAATTATATTTGAAATTTCTTCATAACTAAAGCCTTGAATATCTCTTAACACTATCACAACTTTATAATCCTCCGGCAAAAGATTTATTGCCTCCGTAACAATCCTTTTGAGTTCATTTCTTTCCGCCAAAGACTCCGGCCCCGGCGACTCATCCTTGACCTGTCGCTTAAATTCATTTCCGTCATGCTCAACGTCTTCATCCAAGGAAATTATATTTTTATTCTTTCTTCTACGGAGCTCATCAAGACAAACATTGGTAGTGACCTTATATATCCAAGTACTAAAGAGGGAATCCCCTTTAAAATTCTTTATCGATTTATATGCTCTCAAGAATGCCTCTTGGGCCAGTTCACTTGCTTCATCATAATCACCGATCATTCTCAATGCAATATTGAACACCTTTTTCTGGCAGCCTTCAATCAGCTTTTCAAAAGCTTTTATATCTCCCGCTTTCGCTTTTTCAACAAGTTTCTTTTCAATGTCACTCATAATAACAGCATCACCTCCACATTATGACGTTCAAAATTGCTGTTAAACACTAAAATCGAAAAATATTTGTCTTTCAGTCTCTTATTATACCTTTTTTCTTTGAGTATTTGAATCAATAAAGAAATATTTCAAATAAATTTAATATTAACTATTTACAATTAATTACAAAGGTTTTTTTATTAACTTATAGAATATTTTTAATAAACACAATATGAAAGCTCTGGGCATTGAAGCTCTTTGCTTTTTATGCATTTCACCTTGTGAAATGTACCAATAAATAAATAAAGGGGTAGTAATATGAACAATACAATTCTAGTCACTGATGACAATATGCTTGATAATGCCATCATAAGGAATTACCTTTACTCCGAAAGGTACAGTATTGTTTCTGCAGTAAACGGCCGTGAAGCCCTCGACCTTATTGAAAGCCGTAACGTTGACCTGATAGTTTTAGACTTGGTCATGCCCGTTATGGATGGATATGAGTTTTTAAAAGAATTTTCAAAAACCCTTTATTATAAGGAAATACCTGTGATTGTGGCTACTAATGCCGACGATCCCGAAAATATCCGAAAGACTTTGGAATACGAAATATTTGATTACATCATAAAACCTTTAGACAATATAAACAAGTTGATAATCGCCAACAAAATCAAATCCGGACTCAAATACAGAAATACATTGCTGGAGCTTAAAAAGGCTACAAAACTAATTGATCAGCTTTCCTCCAACCAGCACTAAAGCGATATATCATTAATAAAAACCTTCATAAGAATTAAATACGTTTAGAAACCAATGCAGTTTCTTAGATAAGTAAAGATTCGGGGGCGTCGAGCCCCCATCGCTTTTTGGTCATTTCAAATTGTGTTATCCTACTAATAAATAAAGCTCGCGACATCGAGTCCCTTCGCTTTTGCCTCTTTCATTTCATTCCAAGAGGCCAAATAACTAAACTCAGGGCTATTAATTCCCTGAGTTTAATAACATCTTTATTCCTAAAAAATCTCGAATTCTTCCGGATGGTTTCTAACGTAAGTGGAGTTATAAAGTATTACTTCCTTTTCTGCATCATTCCATCCTACCTCCATGTTGAGACTTTCACCTACAAATCTCAGGGGTAATACCGTTCTTCCCTCATGTATAAAGGGCGCTTCATCAATCGAAATTTCTTCTCCGTTTACTCTTGCAATATTTATACCGATCCACATCTCAACCGTCTTATCTTTTAGAGTGACAGTGACTTTCTTTTCAATATCGTCCCACTCAACTAGACCGCCAAGTGGCTGAGAAACATATCTTATCGGAAGAAAGGTCCTTCCGTTCTTAATCATCGGTGCTATATCCATTTCTTTTTCACTGTCGTTTACATAATATGTGTTCTTTCCTATATAGAAACGCTGAACAATTTCAATATCCGATTCAAAATCTTTAAGCTCAATAGTTGGATAGAATTCATCTACAGGACTGAAATCACTTATATAATTACCCGAAAGATATAATTCTTTTAATCCGTTAAGATGTCTCAAAGAATCAATACTCAATATTCTGTTATTTGATAAATTAAGCTTCTTTAAGCTAACTAATTTTGACAAAACGCTTATGTCACTTACTTCATTGCCTTTCAGGCTGAGCTCTTCAAGGGCATTTAAATCGGCCAAGTAGTCCAAATTTTTGATTGAGTTGTTATCCAATATCAGCCTTTCAAGTCTGTCCATGTTTTTAATATGCTGTAAATCACTAATATTATTATTTGATAAATCCAAATTCACAAGATTCACCAAGTACTGCAAACCTTGTAAATCCGTCAAATTCCTTCCGCTTAAATCCAACTCCTCAATTTTCAATACATCATCCACGGTAAAATTGGAATCCTTTTTATTAAGCTTAGCCTGAACTGCACTTTTGATACTCTGATCGTAAAAACCGATCCTAATATCAAAATCCCTTTGCTTAAGAGTGTTAAACACCCTTACAAGCGGAGAATAATCAGTTATAGGATTTCCACTTACCAATAAAGTAGATAAATTCATTAAATTCATTATCGGTGATAAATCCGTTATTTTATTTTTTGATATATCAAGGTAAGTCAAGTTTGCAAAATACTGCAATCCCTCAATACTGGAAATCTCTTTTTCCGGTATGATAAGAGTCTGTACGGAAGCCACATCACTTTTGTAAAACTCACCCTCAGGAATTCTTATTATTTCCCGAACAGCTGCCTCGAGATTTTTATCATTAAATATAATGGGTTTGTAGCTTTCAGCAATTATTCTTCCGCCTTTTTCGTCCCACAAAACTACTCCGCCCAGTTCCTCCACAACAAATTTGATGGGAACGACTGCAACCTTTTCATTTGTTTCCGACCATACCATATTCAAAACCGGCGGTACATCTATTTTTACAATTTTATCATTAACCTTTACATTATTATTACCGCGAGTCAGCTCCAGTTTTTTATTTGTCTTTTCTCTGTTAATAACATATGTGGTATTAGAACCGTTTTCAAGAGTTTGGAGTTCCGCCTCAAGAACATTGCATAACTCCTCCAACGGTACGTAAGCAGTACCGTTAAGTATCGTTGCAGGCGGATCAGTTTCAAATCCGATTCCGTCAATATAAACCTTTATGGGTCTGTCTTCTGCCAGCGCCATTCCTTGAAAAAGCGTAATTAAAGCAGCGATCACAATAAATATACCGATAATCCTTTTCACTTTACTAATCCCTCTCACTTTATCTCCCCCATAATCTGTTATCGTAAAATATAAACTCTTATTTTATTACTTTCAACTAAAAGGTTAAGTTTCAATAATCCATCCCGGTGTTGGCGTCGGTGTTGGTGTAGGTTTCGGTGTTGGTGTTGGTGTCGGTGTCGGCGATTTTTTTATTTTTGTTGGAGTTGAAACCTTTTTAGAGGTCACAACTGTAGGTATCTTTGTTGGTGTTGGTGTTGGCGTTGGTGTCAATGTCGGTGTTGGCGTCGGTGTATATGTCGGTGTTGGTGTGGGTGTTGGTGAAGCAGTCTCTGTCGGTATAGGTGTAAAAGTTGGCGTCGGCTTCAAAGTAGGCTCCGGTGTATTCGCAGCGATAGGTGATGAAGAAGGGGACGGTTTTATAATGGTCATCCCAACGGCTGAATCAAACAATATAAAACCTAAAATAACAGCAAAACTCGCAATACAAGCTATTCTCAAAACAAAAAGAATTTTCATTAATATTGCTTTTATATTATCCATTTTATCGATAACCCCTAATATAATTTAATTTGTCTAATTTTACGATAAATTCTACCACAACACTTATTCATTGTCAATGTTTGGAGAATTCCTCTTTCGGTCATTTAACCGCAAATGGATATACTCAACATACATAATTAAAATAAATAGCCTCAAGGATGAAAATCTCTTTTTATAATCAACAGAAAGATTCTTCATTATTGCTTTTGAAAAAAACCTTGAAATATAATTATTGTATTTTCTTACATCCTCTATCTTATCCTCAATAACTCTGTCTGTTACTTTTTCCGGAGGTTTTCCGCATAAATAGAAATATAACGTGGCAGCAACACTATATAGGTCAGAATACTTCCCTTGATTTGATTTATCGGAGTAAAACTCCAAGGGAGAGTATCCCGGCGTATAAGCTATTCTTTTTTTCACATTTTTTCTATTGATACATGCAGAGCCAAAGTCAATTATTACAGGTCCCAAGCTCCCATTAACAATTATATTTTTAGGTTTAATATCCCTGTGGATTATCCCCTTTTTGTGAATATAGTTAACGGCTTTAACAAAAGGTATACATATTTTTTTAAATTGCTCCGAAATAAGAAAATTATTTTCATCTTTTATATACCGGTCCAGGGTTTTTCCTTCATAAAACTCCAATATGATATAACCCGTATCATTTTCAACAAAGTAATCAATGCATTTTGCAATATTCTTATGATTTAGCTTTTTTAGCACCGCACCTTCGTTCAAAAAGTTGCTTAACCTCTCATCATACTTGTGTCTGAAGGTAGGCATTTTGAAAACAACCGTCTTGCCGTCCATGGCTCTTAACACTTTGCCTTTGGGATAGTACTCTTTTATAATGCATTTAATACCATTAACATTATCATAACCTCTATAGACAATGGATAAATCACTTACCGACAATACACTTTCTATTTCAAATCTGTTTCTTAACATGATCCCTTTTGGAAGACATATATCATTAATATCAACTTCCATCAATAATTCATCCTTCCCCTTCAATTAACACATATCTTATGCATATGTCCCCATTATTCAGGACGCTTTATTTCTAATTCATGTAAACAGGTAAATGAATTATTCCAACTCAACTATAGTAACCCCGGACTCACCCTCTCCATACTTTCCAAGCCTAAACGACTTTACACGGGAACTTGATTTTAAATACTTATGGATACCGCTTCTTAGGGTTCCCGTTCCTTTTCCGTGAATTATGGATACCGTACCAAGTCCGGCAATGGAAGCATCATCAAGATATTTGTCGACACTCTCCAGTGCCTCCTCCAGGTTATAGCCCCTAATATCTATCTCGGTACTGATGCTTCGGGCCTTCCCTGCTCCGATATCGGAAAAGCCCGACTTTTTCAACTCGATCTTTTGCTCGTCTATGAGCTTTAGGTTGGAAATATGGATATTAACTTTCATTATTCCTGCCTGTATCAAAACCTCCCCATCCTTATCGGGAGGTGCCAAAACCGTTCCTTTCTGGTTTAGAGTGACAATCAAAACACTATCCCCAGGTTTTAGGCTTTGAGGATGCTTTGCCAGTGTATCCCTTCGAACAATCGGCTGTGTCAAAGCTTCTTCTACGGAATCGACCTTTCTTTTAAGCTCCAGTCTCAACTCTTCGGCTTTCTTGCTGCTTTCTTGGATATGCACTTCCTTTTGAAGCTTTCTCATTTGGGCAACAATCTCTTCAGCCTCTCTTTTTGCCTCATAAAGAATTTTCCTTGCATCCTCTTTAGCTTGTTTAATATATTTTTCTTTACTTTCAGCAAGCTTTATCTTTTGCTCCTCTATTTCTCTTTTAAGCTTCTCTGCTTCGAGTCTATAGCTTTCAGCCCGCTTTTTTTCCTCCTCGGTTTTGCTGAGATTCTTTTCTATTGATAACAGCATATCCTCAAACTTTATATCCTCTTGTGTCAAAAATTCCTTTGCACGTTCAATTACATCATCTAAAAGCCCCAGCCTTTTTGATATGGCAAAAGCATTACTCTTTCCCGGTACCCCAATTAGAAGCTTGTAGGTCGGCTTCAGCGTCTCAACATCAAATTCGCAGCAAGCATTTTCCACAAACCTTGTTGTGACGGCATACACCTTCAATTGGCTGTAATGGGTAGTAGCCACAGTTGTACAGCCCCTATCTTTCAAAAATTCCAGTATTGCCATCGCCAAAGCAGCTCCCTCTGTAGGATCCGTACCGGAACCCAATTCATCAAACAAAACAAGGGTCTCGCTGTCAATATTATTCAGTATGTTAACGATATTTTTCATATGAGAGGAAAAAGTACTGAGACTCTGCTCAATACTCTGCTCATCTCCTATATCGGCAAAAATCTTTTTAAAAACCCCTATCTGAGTACCTTCATTGGCCGGAATATGAAGTCCTGCCTGCGTCATAAGAGTAAACAGTCCCACAGTTTTCAACGTAACTGTTTTTCCTCCCGTATTGGGTCCCGTCACAACCAGAGTACTAAAATCCTCCCCAATCCAAAAATCTATGGGTACTACAGTTTTGGGATCAAGAAGAGGATGTCTTCCCTTTTTAATTACAATTTTACGGTCATCATTTAATGCAGGACAAACACACCTAAAGTCAAGGCTCAGCTTTGACTTGGCAAATATAAAGTCAATTCTCGCAAGTAGCGTGACATTTGACTTCAAAGTGTCTATGATGCTCCTCACATCTTCGGACAGTTCATATAAAATTCTCTCAATCTCAAGCTGTTCTTTAATTTTAAGCTCTCTAATATTATTGTTTGCCTCAACCACAGCCATAGGCTCAACAAAAATAGTGGCACCGCTTGCGGAAGAGTCATGAATAAGCCCCGGTATCTCGGCCCTGTACTCTTGCTTGACAGGAATCACATACCTGTCACCCCTCATGGTAACTATGGGTTCCTGCATATATTTCTTATATGCAGGAGACCTCAAAATCTCATTTAGTCTGTCCTTTATCGATTCCTGGGCTTTTCGTATCTGTCTTCTGATATTGGCAAGCGTCGGACTTGCCATATCGGATATTTCCTCTTCACTAACAATGGAACTGTTTATTTTTTCTTCAACTCTCTTATTGGGTTCAAGGCATCTTATAAGTTCACCGACAATATTTTCATCCTCGGACTTAATACTTTCATCATTAGCATAATTTTTAAGATTCCTTACCGCCTTTAGCACTCCCGCTATCTTTAAAAGCTCGCCGGGGTTTAATACAGCACCTATCTCCAGCCTTTTAAGGCTTTCTCTTATGTCATTGACTCCTCCCATGGGAGGACTTCCCCTTTTGACTATAAATGTAACACCGTCGCTGGTTTCCTTCAAGCTCTTTAGAACCTTGTCATAGTCAGTCTCCGGTAACAGCCTGGAGGCTATTTCGGCTCCCAAAGGCGATGAAGTAAGGTTTACAAGCAAATTGATTATTTTATCAAACTCTAATATTTTGAAGGTTTTTTCATTCATAGATGCATCCAATCCCGTTTATTAGATTTATTCACAATTATAGCATAAAAAAATAAGTTTTCAAATCAGCAGTACATAAAATGCGTTTGAAGTAAAATATGGAAGGTTCTTTGTTTATTCTGTGCTTTGCTCTTTTGAATAAGCAATTCTTATCCTTATATTAGTTCCAAATGTAACAATTTCCTTACATTAAATTATAAATAAACGCAAATTCTATTAAAGAAGGTTAGTATCCTTTATATCTATGGGAGGTTTTACGGTGACAAATGAGCAAAAACTTGAAATTATCAAATCCTATATTGATGACATAAAAGCGTTTGAACTTAATTCGGACTGGCCTCTCAGTAAAAAAAAGCACATAAGAAGGGCTTTAAAAGTGTATAACAACCTGTTCGAAGATGCGCAAAACGGTAAAATGGATCCGGATTACCTTCACGAAAACATCACAAGCTTTATGTATATGCTCCAGTAATACTATCAATGTTAAAATTATGAAAGTCTCTTAATAAAATAAAACTCAGGAATGTATAACCCTGAGTTTTTGACCTTTCATTGAAAACATATTATTGGTACATTTTATTAAGACTCTGAAGAGCAGCGTTTCTTAATGCCTCGGCAGCTCTCTGCCTGAATGATTCTGTTTTTAAATTGGCTAATTCGGCAGAATTGCTCATATATCCTACCTCCGCAATTACTGCAGGCATATTGGAAGTGCGCAGCACTGCAAGGTTGGGCCTTTGAATAACTCCCATGTCTTTTGTTCCCAGATGTTTAACCAGGTTAGACTGAACAATTTTTGCAAATTCATAGGAAGAGAGATTTCCCTTTGTCTTTCCACTGCCGGGATAATATAGCGTCATACTGCCTGATACTTTACTTTGACCGGCATTGTTATGGATGCTAATTAAAAGGTCAGCACCAACACTATTGGCAAGTCCCGATCTTGCATACAAACTTACCGTTGAATCATTGGTTCTTGTCATGTATGTCTGGATACCTTCCTTTTTGAGTAAAGCATCCAATCTTTTTGCTATATCGAGATTCAAGTTTTTCTCCATTACTCCGCCATACACGGCACCGGATTGGCTACCGCCATGCCCAGCATCTATAACTACCTTGTAAGTTCTGTTAGAACTCAATCCTCCGCCTCTTGACGGCAACTCTGCTGCAATTCCTATAAACGCCATTCTATTTATATCATTCCATCCCACATTGTAACCGAAATTTTCTGCTACAAATCTGATAGGAACCATTACCGTTCCATTAACCAGTACCGCCGGTGCCTCCATATCCTTCTTGTTCTCATTTACATAAGCGGCTTTTTTTCCAATATTCATTGTAATGGAATTGCTACCCTTTGTCATCATTACAACTTCACGCTCAGGATACCAATTGGTCCTGACACCTATTAACTCAAAGGTTGACCTCGCCGGAACCAGTATTCTACCGTCAATGGTAATCGGCTGCCTTTCCGGATGTATAACCGAACCTTCTACGGCTATTGCTGCGTCTGAAGGTATGCACCAATATCCTGAGTAATTATAACCTGATGCAAAACCTGTAACACTCAAAATTAAAACAGTTACAAGTACTGCCAGTATCATTGCCAGCTTTTTCATTACTTCCCCCCTCTCATTATAATATGGTTTACATAAAATCCTTCGACAAAAATTAAATATATCCTCTATGTAATTTTTGTTAGTAGGTAACTACCCAAGCGACATTTCTAAAATATCCGGGCTTAGTACTCTATTTAATTTTTGATAATACCCAACCAAGTTTTAGTTTCTAAACTTTCTTCTTATAAATGGAAATATCCAGAATCCAAGAGACATTGAAACAAGACATGCACTAATGCCTGATAAGATTGGAAGAAGCATGAAATATAGCTGAGACAGCGAAACAACTTCGCCGCTTTTAATCATAGAAGTGGTTTTAATAATAGCCGTTAAAAACAAAAAGGCTATTCCGGTAATCTGAAAAATATAGTGCTGCTTTAATAGGTTCAATACAGATGCCGCTAATAATACTACAGTAAATACTGCAATTGAATATGATATACTAAAATCCACATTCCAACACCCGGTCTTTCGATTTTTTATAGTAGTTCTAATTCATTCCTATCATCAATTACATAATTATATTTTAATAGCACATTAAGAATAATTCAAATTATTTCCCTTTGTTGGAATATATTAAGATAAAAGAATAGAAAAAACATAGGCCCGGATAGGAAATACACCTCCTATCAGAGCCTATATGCTATTTATAAGCTTATTATTATACAATCATATTCATATGAGTAAACAGTTTAATTCAACAAATCAGTTTACTCTAAAATATTTTTTTCAGTATGCATATTTCAAAATTATCCCTTAACGGCTCCGGCTGTCATACCGCTGATAAACTTCTTCTGCATTGAGAAGAACATTATAAGTACCGGTATGGTAACAACAGTTCCTGCTGCCATCAAAAGATCGTATCTTGCTAACGTATGAGCAATAAACGCTCTTATACCGACCGGAATTGTGAAGACATCTCCTTTTTGTAACAGAACCTGTGCAAAAAGCAATTCGTCCCACGCCATTAAGAATATATATATTGCAGTTGCAACGATTCCCGGTACTGCCAGAGGCAACATTACACGCAAGAAAGCAGTAAACTTGTTACATCCGTCTATTCTTGCAGCCTCTTCAAGCTCTCCAGGTATTGACGCAAAGAATCCTCTTATTATCCAAATACTGAACGGAACATAGAATGCGGCATAAATGATGATAATACCATGAAGCGTATTAGTCATCTGAATTCCGATTCTCTCTTGTATCCTGATAAACTGCAGATAAAGAGGAAGCAGGAACATCATTCCCGGCAACATCTGTGTTGACAAAACCAATATTCCGAAAACACCTGATCCGGGAAATTTATACCTTGCAAGAGCATAACCCGCCAGTGTGGCAATTACAAGTGCAATCACCATTACGGAAAAACATATAATAAGGCTGTTTCTAAAGTATGTTCCAAAAGGTAATTTTTGAAACACCTCAACATAGTTTGAAAATCTGACAGGCCATGTAAGCTTCGCTTGCGCAACTGCATCATGACTTACCAATGAACCATAAACCATAAATAAAATCGGACCTAATGCAAAGATTACCAAAAAAACGAGAACTATATTGGCAATAGTATCCTTAATCTTTTTTCTTCTTTTAATTGAAGCAAAATAACCAACACTTTTACCTTTGCTTTTTTGTGAATTATAACCATCTCTTCCCATCATTTTATCACCAAATCCTCTTTAAAGAATAAATACCATAATGCGACAATTATCAACACAAAGAACATTACAATTACCATAGCAGCTGCACCAGGGCCAAACTGCCATAATTGGAATGAATTCCTGTGTATATTTGTCATCAGCAAGTCTCCCCAGTCACCAGGTATACCGGCACCATTACCGAACATCATGGAGACGATGTTGTATGAGTATATATTATTTATCAGGGAGAACATAATGTTAATAGAAAGAATCGGTTTAAGCAAAGGTAAAGTTATATTCCTGAACTGTTGCCAACCATTCGCACCATCTATTTCAGCAGCTTCATAATAATCCGGAGATATACTTTGAAGTCCTGCCAACATCAAAATCATAGACATCGGCAAACCTCTCCAGATAGTCGGAATAATTATGGCCCATATTTGATTTCTTCCTACCAACCAGAAAGGTTTGGTCGGAAATATGTGTAATATATCGTGGAATATAACATTAATCAATCCACTATCCTGGAACCACAAAAATCCCCAAACTATACCAACAACATAAGAAGGAACAACCCATGGCATAAGAAGTGCTGTTCTTACAAGACCTTTTCCTTTAAATTCCCGGTTAACCAGCATGGCCATAATAAGACCAAATCCTAGTGTACACAGGGTTACAACAACAGTATAAATACCGGTATTCCTAAGAGCATTCCAGAATCCGGTCCTTATCAAACTTTCTTTATTAAAAAGCACTTCGTAGTAGTTTTGAAGCCCAACAAACGGTGCATTCAAAAACTGTTTCATGGTCTTCATATTTAAATTAAGAAACGATATCCTAATACCGTTAATCATAGGAATGAAGTGAATAAACAACATCCCTAGAAAAGCAGGTAACAATAAAGCATAAGCAAACAAATTCTGCTTAATTGAATATAATAAATCACCTGTACTTTTTTTCTTAACCCCTATACTAGACTTTTTCAATTGAATATCCATATAATCAAGCTCCCAAATAATTTATATAACATCTTTATTTTGAGTATGAGTATTAATTTAGTGCAAGGCACATAATGCCTTGCACTAAATTAAATTTACTTTTACTTATAATCAAGTATCTATTCCAGAAAGTTAGGATTAATTATTCCGCACTTTCTTCGACCTGTAATTCAACTTCATTTTCTTTCAATACAGCATTGATCTGATTTTCAATATCCTTAACAACTTGCTTTGTCTTATCAAAGCTGTATGTACCTTCGATCTGCATAGCATTGTCCCAAACTTTGGACAAACCTTGTGTGAAGTATGTTTCTGAAGGTGACCAACCAGGAACTCCTTTATAGTGCTTAGCATACTGCATTTGTTCTTTGAATACCTTCTTGAAACTGTCTTCAGTAATTGACGGATCATCATATGCTTCTTTTGTAGTAGGAAGGTTACCAGTTACAGTGGAGTAACCAATCTGTGCATCTTTTGATGCAAGATAGTTGAGAAGCTGAACAGCTTCATCCTGATGCTCAGTTGTATCGAATATACAAAGTGCACTACCACCTGCAAATGCGAATCTTCCTTTAGGTCCTTTCGGAACCAAAGTAACTCCAACCTTATCTACAAAGTCACTTTCTCCGGAATCCTTCTTATCATTCATTCTCTTTGCAACCCATGGACCCATGAAGGATGTTGCATATCCGCCAGCCTCAAATGTAGACTCAACATGGTTAGTATCTTTTTCAAGTGAAGTTTTATCCATTAAACCTGCAACAGCAAGCTCTGAATAGAATCTGATACCTTCGAGAGCTGCATCTGATGAGAATGCTGCAGTCTTACCGTCTTCACTGAGGAAGTCTCCACCTGCTCCGTATACCCAGATTGAGAAGTTGTGAATAACGTTCCAGTCATTCTTACCGGGCATACCCAATGCAGGGAGTTTCTGACCGTCGATTTCAACATTGTTTAACTTTTCAAGAGCTGCTTTAAAGGAATCCCAAGTTTCAAAATCCTTTGTAGGATCTACGCCAACTTTTTCACAAGCATCTTTTCTGTAGTAAAGACCTCTTGTTTCTGTAAACCATGGCATACCATAGATTTCATTTCTGCCCATGATTCCCATGTACTGCTGAGTTGCTTCTACGAAAGCATCCTTATTGATCTTACCGCTGAGGTCAACCAATCTACCCATTGAACCTATACCAGCAACCCAAGATGAACCCAACTGTGAAATATCCGGAGCTTCTCCAGTCATGGAAGCTGCTGTAAGTCTTGTCCAAGCAGCACCCCAGTCAACAACTGTAGGTTGAAGTGTAATGTTCGGATTTGCGTCTGAGAACGGTTTACAAACTGAAAGAAAATCTTCTGCCGGATTAGTACTGTTAGGCATAATCCAAATTTCAAGAGTTACCTGTTGTTTTTCTCCTCCTCCTTGGTTACCTGTTGAACCTTGTGTTGGTGCAGGAGAATTGGATGGCTTATCTCCACCGCCACATGCTGCGAGACTGAATGCCAATGCAGCACCAACTAATAATGCAGTTACCTTTTTTAGCATAGTTTTGTTTCCCCCTTTAATGATATGATAATTTAGATATTGCTTATACAATAAATTATACTATAAATAAATCTAAGAAAATACAACATGAAATAATTACTATTTTTAGTGAAAATATTACGTTATACTTCAAATTATGCGTTTTTCCTTGCTCTTAGTCATTTTTTTAGGCTACTGTATTAATTTTACTCTTAAGTCTTAATTACCCTAAAAAATGTCTGAAAACAAGTTCAAAAAGCCTACACTTAAAATAGCATCATTTACATATTGTCTATTGCATAAACAATATCCTTCACAATATATGGTTTCTACCATATATTATTCTTTTTACACCAAATATATGATATCATAAGAATTAAATTTAGGCAAATAAATTTTATAGTATTAAGTTAATGTTTAGAAGCTTATATCGGATTATATAATAATACCGTATATTTCAATATCATGTATTTCTTAGTCAAATAATATTAATATATTTAATATAACACGTGTAAAAGCACTATCATATGTTAATCATAAACCAAATGATAGTGCTTAATGAATCCGAAGTATATCAAATCACAGAATGATGCAGATAAGTCCTCCGCTTCCCTCATTTATTATTTTCTGTAGAGTCTCCTGCAATCTCAATTGGGCGCCGTCGGGCATCCTGAAAAGTTTGTTTTGCAGCCCTTCGTTCACAAGCTCATGCAGGGATTTGCCGAAAATATTGGATTGCCAGAGCTTCTCCGGTTCACTCTCAAATTCTTTAAGAAGATAATTCACCAATTCCTCCGATTGCTTTTCCGTTCCCACCAGAGGAGCAATTTCCGTTTCTATATCTGCCCGGATCATATGGATGGAAGGTGCACTTGCCCTGAGCTTAACGCCAAACCTGTTGCCCTGTTTAATTATCTCAGGCTCTTCCAGAGAAAGCTCTTCCAATTGAGGTGTAACAATACCATAGCCTTTTTGCTTGACATCATACAATGCTTCCCTAACCTTGTCATATTCTTTCTTAATTTTGGCAAGGTCAGTCATAAGAGATACAAGCTCATATTCCCCATTAATCTCAAGTCCGGTCCTTTCACTTAAGATGCGGTAAAACAAACCATCCTGTTCGTTTATTTCCATATATGCCGTTCCGGTTCCAAGATTGATTTTATCAATATAAGCCCGTTTTATAAACTCCCAATTATCAAAGCCGGACATTGCAGCTTTTATTTCACGAATCTTTGTAATTCCTCTAAATGCCTCCTTTATGGCATTTATCATATCAATTCTCAGCCAATGGTCTTCTTCCAAAGATTCGATCCATTTCGGTATATTTATACCGATTTCCTTAATCGGGAACTCAAACAATACCTTTTCCATTATAGTATTGAGATCCTCGATCCTAAGCTGGGCACAATTGGTTCCGATGACCGGTACATTATATTTGGCTTCAAGCTCCTGCCTAAGCTTTTCTGTATCAGGATCCATAGGATTAACCGCATTCAAGATTATTACAAACGGCTTGTTGATTTCCTTTAATTCCTTAACTACACGTTCCTCCGCTTCCACATAGTCTTCCCTGTCAATATCGGTTATACTTCCGTCGGTTGTAATTACCAAACCGATTGTGGAGTGGTCGTTAATAACCTTTTTTGTACCGATTTCAGCGGCCTGTACAAACGGTATCTGTTCATCGAACCATGGTGTGGATACCATTCTGGGTGCATCATTTTCCATATGCCCTATAGCACCTTTTACCATATAACCTACACAGTCAACCAGTCTTACCTTGAACTGCACATTTTCGTCCAGCTCAATCTTAACCGCTTCATTGGGTACAAATTTAGGTTCCGTGGTCATGATTGTACGTCCGGAAGCACTTTGAGGAAGCTCATCCTTTGCCCGTTCTCTTGAAAACTCATTTTCTATATTAGGTATAACCATTAAGTCCATAAATCTTTTAATAAAAGTGGACTTTCCTGTCCTCACAGGACCTACAACACCAATATATATATCTCCCTGCGTTCTTTCAGATATCTGCTGGTATATATCGTATTTATCCACCCGCAAACCCCCCTTGCTTTATTTGAAGCTTATTGTCTTCAATTGATTTTTCACCCAAAACTTAAGCCAGCATATGATAATACCGTTTTGGATGCATTTATTTCAAACTGTATTGAATATTATCATCCAGTGCTTTTAACATAAAGGATTTTAATCCTGCGAAATGTTAAAACGCACTTCCTTTGTTTCGTTCCCGAATGCAAAAAATTATTTTCGCTTACGGGACATTGATTTTTTTAAGATCAAAGCTTAAGTTTTAAGTACTAGTACCCTTATCAATATAAATATATTGTCTATATTCTTTTAATATTACAAAAAGTAGAACAAAGCTAAGAAAAATGTTCCAAAAACTTTAGTTTGGCAGCCAAGAAACTTTAAATACCGGTTTCAATTTATTTCCGGTAAATAAAAAAAGTGGGCAGATATTTTAAATCCGCTCACTTTTTTATTATCTTTGATATCAATAGCTTTAAACTTGCTTATCCCACAGCTCCATGGCCTCATTTTTCTTATTTCTCATCATAAGGTCGGACACGGCCACTTTGGCATTCTTCCCGTTGAATAATACCTCATATGCCTCAAAAGTTATGGGCATTGTCACACCTTTTTTATTTGCAAGCTCATATGCAGCTTTAGTGGTTGTAACTCCCTCAACAACCATTTTTACCTCATCCACGGCTTCTTTCAACGACTTACCCTGTCCTATCAATATTCCTGCCCTGCGGTTTCTGCTATGCATACTGGTGCAGGTAACAATAAGGTCTCCAAAACCGCTAAGGCCGGCAAAAGTCTGCGGATTTGCCCCCATAGTAACTCCCAGTCTTGAAATTTCAGCAATTCCCCTTGTCATCAACGCCGCTTTGGTATTGTCGCCAAACCCGAGTCCATCGGAAATTCCGGCACATAAGGCAATAACATTTTTGAGTGCTCCTCCCAGCTCAACTCCAATAACATCGGAATTGGTATATACCCTAAACTTCGGAGTCATGAAAACATCCTGAACAAATTCCGCTGCTTTAATATCTTCGGAAGCCGCCACTACCGTAGTAGGAATATCCTTTGCCACCTCTTCAGCGTGACTGGGCCCGGACAATACCACAGTTTTTGCCTTCGGCAATTCCTGTTTTAAAACCTCCGACATTCTTAATCCCGTTCCCTCTTCCAGTCCTTTTGAACAGCTTACAATTATCGTATCATCTTTTATATACTTAGATATATCCTTGGAAACCTTTCTGGTTATCTGCGACGGCACTACCATAACCGCTACTTGTGCGCCGTTTAAACACTCTTCCATGTCGCCGGTACATAACACACCTTCAGGAACAAGGGTTCCCGGCAGTTTATGTAAATGTTCTCTTTTTTCATTAATCATTTTGATTTCATCTTCAAAGGCAGACCACATATAAACTCTGTGCCCGGCCTTTGCCAGCAAAACGGCCAAAGCCGTCCCCCAGCTTCCTGCACCGATTACAGATATTTTGTTCATCCTATACAACCTCCTAAGCTTCTCTCTTTTTGTCCCCTAATTTATTCTCGGTACCATTTAACAGCCTTTTAATATTCGAGCTATGTCTCAATATGACAAGAACAGCTACGAAAACTGCAAACACAATGTATTCCAAGCCTTTTCCCATAAACGCAATAAGAAAGGGAAAAACCGCGGCGGCAATTATCGATCCCAATGATACATATCTGGTCAATGCGACAACCACCAGGAATATACCCAAAAGAATCAGACCTTGAATGGGAGCTGCTATCAATATAACGGCAAAAGTAGTTAATACTCCTTTACCGCCCTTAAAACCGAAATAAAGCGGCCAGTTATGCCCCAATACCGACCCCGTACCTCCGGTCAAAACTCCAATTGCCATATGTTCCTTCAGCCAATCGGGTTCCGCTGCATTAAGACCTGCTTTAAAGATATAGTAACCGGCGACACATGCCAAAATTCCCTTTAGCAAATCCCCGATTATTACAAGCAAAGCCGGAAGCTTTCCCAATGTCCTCAAGGTATTTGTCATTCCGGCATTGCCGCTTCCATGTTTCCTCACATCAACACCATAGAACTTGCCCACTATAAGGGATGTATTGGCACTTCCAAGAAGATATCCCGCCAACAGGGCAAGCACAAGTTTTATTATGACCCAAACCAAATACATCACTCCTTTTCTTTTTCTCTGAGTATAAACCTTATCGGAGTTCCCTCAAATCCAAAACTCTTTCTTATTTGATTTTCAAGATACCTTTCATAAGAATAATGCATTAATTCCATATCGTTTATAAATAAAATAAATGAAGGCGGTTTCACGGATGCTTGTGTCATATAGTATATCTTGAGCCTCTTTCCTTTGTCCGAAGGCGGCTGTACTATTGCCACAGCCTGGTTTAGAATATCGTTTAGTACCCCGGTGGAAATCCTTAATGCTGCCTGCTCTGCTACTTTCTTTATCAATTCGTAAATTTTATCAACCCTTTGCCCGGTTTGGGCGGAAATGAAAATAACAGGTGCATACAGCATAAAGCCCAATTTTTCATAAACCGTTTTTCGGTATTCTTCCAATGTACCGGTCTCTTTTTCGACTAAATCCCACTTATTTACAACTATTATCGATGCTTTCCCCTGTTCATGAGCATATCCGGCAATCTTAGTATCCTGCTCGGTAACCCCTTCCTGGGCATCAATCAATATAAGGCAAACATCCGCCCTTTCAATGGCTGTCCATGACCTAATGGTGCTGTACTTTTCTATGCTTTCGTTAATCTTGCTCTTCCTTCTTATTCCGGCAGTATCGATAAAAACAAATTTACCGTACTCGTTTTCAAAAAAGGTGTCAATGGCATCCCTTGTGGTTCCCGGAATATCACTGACAATAACCCTATCCTCTCCCATTATCCTGTTGATAAGGGATGATTTTCCCACATTAGGTTTTCCCACCACCGCAACACGGATGGCATCCTCGTCATAGTCGTCCTGATCATCTTCAGGAAAATATTTATAAACTTCATCCAGCAGATCCCCGATTCCCAGACCGTGAAGCGAAGAAATGGTCATCATTTCACCCAGACCAAGGTTATAAAACTCATAAACATCCGATGGAGGCTCTCCCACCTTATCAACTTTGTTGACTGTAAGAATAACCGGCTTTTTCGTTTTTCTAAGCATATTGCTGACTTCCCTGTCGGAAGCGGTTATTCCGTCCTTCATATCAACCATAAAAATAATAACGTCAGCAGTTTCAATCGCTATTTCAGCCTGTCTCTTCATCTGCTGCATTATCTTGTCCTCGGCATAAGGCTCAATACCACCGGTGTCTATAAGAGTAAATTTTCGGTTTCGCCATTCCACCTCAGTGTATATCCTGTCCCTGGTTACTCCCGGTGTATCTTCAACAATGGAAATTCTCTTTCCGGCCAGATAATTAAAAAAAGTCGACTTACCGACATTAGGTCTTCCTACCACTGCAACTACAGGTTTCGGCAATTTATCTCCCTCCAAATCCAATAATGCAAAAATCCGTTTCCATATCTCTTTATATTTATAATTTTATTTATTTTCCTCTATGATAATCAATCTTAATCCGCTATTTAGGAAACTTTGCTCCATAAAATTTTGTCATTTTCTCTTTAACTCATAAACTGTAGCAATAACAAATCGAGCAATTACATTATAAAGTAATTCCCAGTATTTTTTCAATAAAATCCTTTCCACAATTATCTACAACTGTAACCTTAATACCCAATTCCTTCTCAATCATCTTTACGGTATAATCATCAAGAAAAACCTCTTCGCCGGATCTTAACATGCTTCTCGATATCAAAAGCTCTTCGCCCAAGTCTTTGTTTAATAGCTGTTTTACCAGATCCTGCCCTGTAATAAGTCCCGTTACAGTTACATTTTCTCCAAAAAACTCATTCCTTATTTTATAAACATTAACATTCAAATTTTTATATTTATTTTGAAGGATATCCGCCAATTCTTTAATATATTTATAGGATGAAACTCCGGTCGGTATTGAAATTTCTCTTTTCTTTTCCAGCGTAAAATCCAGTTGTCCGAAATATTCATAAAATTCCTGCCTTAACATCGCAATAAGTCCCACACCGTTTTCTATTTGAGGAAATTCCTCATATGCAGAATATTCCGGTATCGGAATCTCTGACATAATATAAAACTCATCCGCCGGATATACAACTCTGGATCCCTTATCTTGAAGAAGCTTTTTCTGCCAGGCTTCCACCTGTTCTATAACCTTTCGGGAAGACTCTTTGTCATAGGGCTTCAAATATGTTAAACCCTCACGATACTTTGTCAATCCGACGGGAACGACGGAAATGCTGTTCATGACCGGATAAAGAGATGAAAGATCCTCAATTGACTTATCCAACTCAGACCCATCATTTATATCCCTGCATAATACTATTTGAGTATTAACCGTTATTCCTCCGTCTACCAATCTTTTTATTCTATTCATGATGTCCCCGGCAAATTTGTTGTTTAGCATAAATATTCTCAATTCAGGATTGGTTGTATGCACGGAAATATTAATCGGAGACATTTTGTATTTTATAATCCTGTCTATATCGGCTGAGCCCATATTTGTCAAAGTCACATAATTGCCCATAAAAAAAGACAGCCTGGAATCATCGTCTTTAAAATAAAGAGTTTCTCTCATTCCTTTGGGCAATTGATCTATAAAGCAAAAAATACACTTATTTCGGCAGCTTTTTGCATCATCAAGCATTAAATTCTCAAATTCAATGCCCAAGTCTTCATACTCATCTTTCTCAATTTCTACTTCCCAGATTTCTCCGCCCTTTTTCTGAACCTCCAACAAGATGGACTCATTGGCAATTAGAAATCTATAGTCAAATATATCAATTATTTTTTCTCCGTTTATAGATAGTATCAGGTCTCCTTTCTCAAGACCTGCCTCTTCTGCAATGCTGCCCGAAACAACATTGGTTATCGGTATCGGTTTATACTTCAAAACCCAAGTCCTCCCTATTTCTAATAAAAAGCAGGAAACTTCAAATTTATTAATCCCTTCTAAGCAAAAAGCAGCAGGTTTAACTGCTGCTTTTACTCTATTCTACGCTTAGAACCTCAATTGCTTTACGTTCTCCTTTACGTACTACTGTATAATGCCCACACTCTTTACAAACTCTATGAAGCAGCTTTAAGGAGTGACAACGAGGACACTCAACCAAATTTGGTGCTGACAGCTTCCATTGAGATCTTCTTTTTCCCGTTCTCGCTTTAGACCATTTACGTTTTGGATTTGCCATGACTTACACCTCCTCATCCCATACAACAATCCATTGTATACTAAGTAAAATCCAGTACTCATCGCGGGTACTCAATTTTATAATCATAATACATTTTAAATAAACATTTAAGCATCCAAACTGCCCTTAAAAAAGTCCTTCAGTATACTCATACGCGGGTCTGTTTCGTCATCGGAGCATTCACACTTGCCCTTGTTAAGATTTACCCCGCACTTCGGGCAAAAACCCTTGCACTCGTCATCACATATCTGCCTGACGGGAAGGTTGAGTATTATATTGTCCTTTATTACTTTATCCAGCTCAACATACTTGCCCTGATATGTATATTGCTCATCGGTTTTATTGCTGTCTTCCTCAATAAAGTCCTCTTGTATATCTATGCGAACTATCGACTCAATATCTTTCAAGCATCGGGAACAATTTGTCCGATATTCGGCCACCAAATGACCGTCAAGCTTAATAACACCTCCGGCATTTACCAACCTGCCCTTAAAGCTTACCGGCCGGTCGACGATAAAATCTCCCAGCGCAATAGTACTTTCCTCCAACGGTTCATTAAGCTCAATATCCAGTGATGCTCCATCGCTCTTTAAAATATTTGATATGTCTATTTTCACATTCATCACCTCTTAAAACCGACAGTGAATATTATACTAACTAATAATTCACATGTCAAGAATTATGTGAGAACCTTTTTTCTTTATTATCACACAATTGTATAAAATAATACACTTAGAATAAGTATCCGGCAATTAAGAATATTGCTGTACCTATCATCCCGGTATCCCCATATTTAATGACAGCTTTTAACCCTATACCTTTCAACTGCCACAGACGCTATCAGGAATATACCCGTCATAATTGCAAGAACCGCAATATGCGGCAATATGGAGCCAATACCCATATTGGCACCCACGATATTGGTTAAAGCCTTAACCGCCCAGTATTGAGGAAAAATCATTGCAGCCTTCTGCATAAATTCGGGAACTATTTCCAAAGGCCAATAACATCCCGCCAGCATGGATGTAGATATAATAAATACCGAAGAATAAGCCGCCAGCTGTGCATTTGATTTTACAACCGAAGAAAGCAGTATTCCCATTGTTGTAATACACATAAGATATACACTTATCAGAAGTATGCTTGCTAAAAAAGAATTTCCCCAATTAACTCCCAGGACAAAGCGTCCGAAAAGTATTAATATGCCTACTTGAATCCAGCCTTTAAAAAATATTCCAAGAACCTTGCCCAGTATTATTACCGTTTTGGTAACCGGAGTGGCTGAAAGTCTTTCCCACGTCCTGTTTTTCTTATCCTCAAGTATTACTCCCACACCTATCATGACCGAAAACATTACAAACATAACGGCTATACCGATAGAGCTTTGGGCCATTCCGTCAAAATCCAAGCTTTCTTCTCCCCCCGACACCCTTATATCCTCCACTATTACCGTCGAAGGTCCTTCAAGCTTTTTTTCAAATCTCTCTTCTATCCTGGAAATAATAAAATCCCGGTTTTCCAATTTTGATGTTTCAAGTAAATTATCAAAATATATCTTTGAATCCTCTTTAATTTTCAATTCTGTTAAAGCAGTACGGATAACCCCTTCCGCTACCGCATATCCCGCCGAAGCAGGCTGTTTTAAAACATATATTCCTGCTTTTCCTTCCCTGATACTATCTGTAAAGTCTCCGGGAATAATAAAGCCTGCCTCCAGCTCCGATTCCTTTATTCCTTCAATCATCTCCTGCCTGTTCATTTCAAGTGTCTTTATGCTGTTGTTTTGTTTTATTTTTTCAATAAGCTCCCTTACAAAAGCACTATTGTCGTCGGTAGCAATTCCCACAGGTATTTCGTAAGTTCCGTCCGATTTCCCGCTTCCGTAAGCAAATCCCATTACTACCGTCAAAATTATGGGAATAACGATTATTATCAAAAGGGTTGTTTTATCCCTTAAAAGCCGTATCAGATCATACCATGCGATACATAAGATTTTCACCTGTTTCGCCTCCTAAGCAATGCTCTACGGTTCCTCGTCGTATTGACAGGCTATACGACATGCCATGCAATGTTTTTATCATATTCGTTTAGTTTAGTAATTATATATCCAACTTAATATACTTGCCGTTCAGGATGCCTGTGTCCTAAACCGCGCCACACCTACTCCAAGATATAACACCCCCATCAGAATAAGCACTCCGCAGCAGGGAAGTATAGCGGTATAATTACTTCCCAGCATAAGATCATAGTATCCGTTTGCAGCCCACCAGTTCAATGTTCCCCTTGAAAGAACCCTTAAAAACCCGGGCATCATATATAACGGCATCATCCCACCGCCAATAACCGTAAATGTCTGTATAAAAAGCTGGGACAACCCCTCTGCTGCCGATGAGGTTTTTGCCATGGAGCCTATCATCATTCCCAGTCCGGATCCCGAAAAGGCAATACATAGGGTAATAGTTACCACTCCCAAAACTGACCTTCCCCAGTCAACTCCATATACAAACCGGGTAAATACAATGAGAATCATTGCCTGGGTAAAGGTTATAAAAAGAAGCCCTAAAAACTTTCCTGTGATAATCTTCACCTTTCCCACCCCAGTGGTCAAAAGCCTTCCGAGAGTATTGGACTGCCGTTCTTCCACCATAAGCTTTGTTCCTGTTGATGCACCGAACAAAACAAACATCACGAGCATTGCAACAGAATAATATTGCATTCCCGAAACGGTTTCACGCTTTTTATTTCCATCTTCAGACTCAACATCTTTTTCCCCGTAAAACTCAATATCAGCGGCTCCGGTTTTCTGCTGCATATCAAACATAACAGTCGTTATATCCGGTATAAGAGCTTTTGTATTTTCATCGGAATGACTCTCTTCATTAATTATCTCAGTTATCACTTCCACACCGGAAGATGCTGCAGCCCAATAGAGGTAAAACTGCCGGCAAAATGCTTCAGTTATGCTTTTTATAACACTTGCATTGTACTGCCGGTCAGCTTGGGTTTTTATCCTGATATTTGTGTCATAACCTTCAAAAAATTTGCGGGTAAACCCCTCAGGAATTATAACTATCGTAGAAACCTTTTTGCTTCTCAGCATTTCATTGGCTTTTTCCTCGTCACTCTCCAAAAACGTGTTCAACATATCCGCTCCATGCTTCCTGAACCCATCTTGAATAAGCACCTGGGACAATATACCCTCATCCTTGTTTACCACCACCACGGTAAACCGCTCTATGGGATTGGAGCCTTCAAACATAGGTCCCAACGCACTTCCCAATATAAACATAATCACTGCAGGCATTATGAGCATTATGGCCAGGGCTTTTTTGTCCCTAAATACGATTTTCAGGTCCTTGATTGCTATTCGGAAAATCATCACATCACCCCTAATCCCTCAATGCCTTTCCCGTCAGATGTAAAAACACCCGTTCAAGGTTCGTTTCATCAATATTTATTGAATGAATTTTGCACTTTAAGGCATCAAACTGTGAAATAACAGATGCTAAAACAGAATCTGCATCCTTTACGGCAATGGTGATTTTATCTTCTCCCACCGTTACGCTTTCAACGCCCTCAATTTTTTCAATCAAACTTTTCTCTTTTCCCGACATATTCGAAATCCGTATATTTATAGTTTCAGTTTCACCCACTAATTTTTGAAGCTCTTCCTTGCTTCCCGCTGCTATTACTTTCCCCCCGTCCATTATGGCAATCCTGGTACACAGCAGTTCCACTTCCTCCATATAGTGGCTCGTATATATCACTGTCATTCCTTCTTTATTAAGCCTCTGCACCGTCTCCAATATGTGGTTTCTCGACTGCGGGTCAATTCCCACTGTCGGTTCGTCCATTATTATTGCTCTAGGGTGGTGAAGTAAAGCTGCGGCAACATTTATTCTTCTTTTCATACCTCCGGAAAAGGACTCAATTCTGTCCTTGGCCCTGTCGGAGAGACCGGCTAACTCCAGACCTTCCTCAACCCGCTCTTTTAAAAGTCTGCCGCCAAGGCCATACATTCTTCCCCAAAAGAAAAGGTTTTCCTTTGCCGTTAGAGTAGGATACAAGGCTATTTCCTGAGGCACAAGCCCAAAAAACTTCTTTATTTCCGACGGTTTTTCGGATAAATCATATACTCCGACTGTAATTTCCCCGGCGTCAGGCTTTATAAGGGTGGAAAGCATCGATATCAATGTGGATTTTCCTGCTCCGTTAGGACCCAAAAGCCCAAAAACTTCGCCTTCTTCTATCTCAAGGCTTACATTGTCAACTGCCTTTTTACTTCCAAAGCTCTTACACAGGTTTTTTATGTCAATAAATGCCATTAAAATGCCTCCTCGAAATCTGCAAAGTACTTATTTTTTGTCACCTTTTATTTTCATAAAAAAATCATTTAGAAAATCATCGGCTTCATCCCCGCTGATTATTTCATTCTCATTAATCTTTGGTATATCTATTTTTATATCCCTATCTATATCCCATCTTGTGGTATTAATCTCAAAGCTCAGTACAGCCTCACCTTCAGTACCATCCTTTATAATTAATTCTCCTTCCAGCATCTCATCAATTATATACATATCCTTGTCTATTTTGGCGGTCAGTTTTAACTTATTTATGGTAAAACTATCGTTTATCTCTTCATT
>LFSC01000056.1:73784-122387 GCA_001512505.1 Clostridiaceae bacterium DTU079
TCTCCATCGAAGAATCTTATAGCCATTTCATTTGAAAACTTCTTTATTGCTTCATTTTGCGAAATAATATTGAAAATATTATCCAAAATATTTTTTGCCTTTTGATCCGTAAGCTCAAGGGAAAGCTGGTTTACCTTTATATCCCCTTCGGGCGTGCTTTCAAAAGAATTTCCCTCATTTGCGATTATCTCGTCTTTAACCGACTCGGTCCAAATTCGCTTAATTTCATCTTTAACCTTCGCGTATTCATCCATGTGATCCTTATCCAGTGATTGAGCAAAATTCTCTTTATCTAAATCAAGCTTGATATAACGCTTTTCGGAATCTAGATCCGGAAACCTCATGTATACTATATCATCCTGTACAAAAATTTTAGTGTTTATTATTCTGTCACCGATACTGATATAAAAGTTTGATTCCCCTAATTTATTTCTGCGGTCAACTGCTTCGTCTATATTGAAGGTTACATTCTCAAATCCCCCAAACAGTTCTTTTTGACGCGCGGATGCATTGGAAAGGTCTATACCGATCTGTCCTTCAATTCTCGATTGAAGGGATTGCGCATTCATTGTGTTTTTATAAGAATCTAAATATTTTTGTGTTGTGGACTCAATAACACATGACGATGCGATTAAAATAGGCAATAACATAAAAAGCACAGGAGAAAATCTCTTCATATACATCATCCCCTTCATTGAAATTTCTTTTTTAAAAAAATCCTTTCCTTCACAATTAAATTGTAGAACACAACTTTTATATTTACATCCGGAAAAAGTCATGAATTATCCATTACTTTAGTCATGGTAATTCTCAATTATATACAGGGCAATCTGCGTCCTATGGCTAAGCCCCAGCTTGGAAAGAATATTGGAAATGTGATTCTTGACAGTCCCCTCGGTTATAAACAGCTTTGAAGCAATTTCCTTGTTGGAAAGACCTTCTGCAACAAGCTTTGATATCTCAAGCTCCCTTTGGGTTAGATTTTCAATGGCGCTTTTTTTATCATTCAATTTGCTTATCTTGTTTACAAGCTTGGTGGCAACACTGTTTTGAAGCATGGTACCGCCGAGATGGATTATCTTTATTGTATTAATCAACTCCTCGGATTCCACATCTTTTAATAGATAACTGCTGGCACCGTTCTTCAATGCTTCGAAAATGAAACTGTCATCATTAAAGGTGGTAAGAACAATTACTTTCACTTTCGGATACCTTTCCTTAATTATCTTGGTTGCCTTGACACCGTCCATACCCGGCATTCTAATATCCATAAGTATTATATCCGGTTCGTGCCACTCACACAGCTTCACCGCTTCTTCCCCATTTGAAGCCGTACAAAGAACGTCTATCTCGTCGGAAAGTGACAATAAAAGCTTTAACCCATCCCTAACAATAGGCTGATCATCAACTACCATTACCTTGATTTTAATCATATTTAATTTCCTCCGCCGGAACTTTTATTCTAATCTCAAAACCATTGGAACCGTCAAACGCGACAATCCCGTTAAAATGCTCAAATCTCTCTTTCATGCCCGTAAGGCCTGAGCCAATGTTAATCTTTTCGCAGCCCTTTCCATTATCCTTAACCGATAATAAAAATTCCTTCGGGCTATATTCTATATCTATCTGTATATCAGTCGATTTTCCATGCCTGACCGAATTTGTTATGGCTTCCTGACATGCCCTGTAGACCGCCGCATCAAAATCCGGCTTTGTAACATATTTATCCCCTTGAATATTCAAGACAACATCAACGGAAAGCTTATCTTTTGAGCTGACAGCCAGTTCATTAAGTGATTTCATCAGGCTGTGATTTTCAACCGCAGCCGGCTTTAATGCCTTAACAGACCTTCTTATTTCCGAAAGGCATTCCTTTGCTATCATCCTGCACTTGGATATTTGCTCAGCGGCCATCGAAGGCTTATTAGCGGCAAGCTTTTCACAAAAATCCAGGTTCATGACAAGCCCGGTAAGATGGTGGCCCACACTGTCATGTATTTCTCTTGCTATCCTGTTTCTTTCTTCAAAAATGGTGAGCTCTCTTATTTTTTCGTTCTTTTCTTCAAGAAGCTTGTTTGCTATCAATAGCTCATTATTCAAACGGTCAAGCTCTGCTTTCTCCTCCGAAAGCATTCTTGAGTAATTGAAAAAAACCGCTATTGTTATAAAAACCATAAAGGTAAAGAAAATATAGGAAATGACAAAGGAAATGTTTTCGGGAATAGGCTCCCAAAATAATGCCTGTATGAACTTCAAATATTTAACAAATGCTGCGGCAACAATAGCAAAGCTCACTACAAGCCTGCTTTTTCTTTTCAGCATAAATCCCGCTGCAATAAGAACATAAAAATAATACACATTGAAATAATAATTTACAAGAAATTTTGAGGTTTCATCCAGCATAACCAATAGGAATATATCCGCAGCAAAAAAATAAGGCAATTGCGCAGAAAACCTTTCTTTAAAGGCCTCCCTTATGTGAAGCCACACAAAAAGGGCAAAAAACAATATCACCATCGTTACCAGCCTTGGTCTGCCTGCGCGCTCTAAGTTTAGGGCCAGTACAAAAGTAACAAGCATTATGATATCTCTGAACACAACATATATGATACTCAGTTTTCCTCTCAAAATCACCACCGTTTATATTTTATCAAATAAGCCAATTAAAACAAATATCCTCCTTATCTTAATTATTCATTAAGTCTTAAAAACTGTGTAAAAAACTCGTGGGGAATACTCAATTTAACGTCATCAATCAGAATTTCCGGCAGTGTTATATTAGAATCATCATTTTCTTTATATTTACTGACCTCTCTGTTTAATCTCTCCATTTTCATATCCAACTGGGATACTGTATCCGCCGCTTCCTTAAATTCTTTCAACAAATCCGCCGGTACTTCCTTATTATATTTATAGTAGATTTTATGTTCCAGGCTTGCCCAAAAATCCATGGCAATCGTCCTGATCTGAATTTCAACAAAAACATCTTCCACTCGATCCGACATAAAAATAGGAATTTGAATTATAAGATGCAAGCTCTTATATCCATTGGGTTTAGGATTTTTTATATAATCCTTGCATTCAATGACGGTTATATCTTTACGCTCTCGTATCATGTTGCTTAATTTATATATATCCGAAATAAAAGAACAGGTAATTCGAATACCGGCTATGTCTCTGATGTTTTCTCTTATGGATTTTAACGATAACTCATATCCTTTTCTATACGCCTTTTTCAAAATATTTTGAGGTGTCTTGAGACGGGATTTAACATGTTCAATAGGATTATACTCATGGATATACTGAAATTCCTGTTTTAAAATATCAATTTTTGTATTCATTTCATCCAAAGCAAATTTATAAGACATCAAAAACCGGGTTAGCTCCGTTTTAATTAGCTCCATATCCGAATTTCGCATATTCTCCATATTTTCATGCTCCTTTACTTTAAAAAAATTAGCTGACCTTATACTGTGTTACAATAGTATTATATCAAATTAATTACCAAAACCGAAACTCTATAAAAAATATGCAGCATAAATAAAAGGCCCATTTTCATATTAAAAACGAGCCTTTATCAGTATTATCAAATTTCCCGCCGGATTATTTTAATTTAACAAGCTTTACCGTTTCTCTTGCAATTTCAAGCTCCTCATTAGTCGGAATCACAAGGGTTCTTACGGTTGCATCCGGAGTACTTATGTCCATTTCCTTACCCCTTACCTTATTCTTCTCCTCATCTATTTTAATTCCAAAGAAATCCATATCGGTTAAAATCTCTCTTCTTACATAGGGATTATTCTCTCCGATACCGGCAGTAAATACCACCGCATCGACGCCGTTCATAACAGCGGCATAGTCACCTATAAACCTTTTAACCCTATAACAGAAAATATCCAAAGCCAGCTTTGCTCTGTCATCTCCGTTATTAGCCGCTTCCTCAATATCCCTGAAATCACTGCTTACGCCGGAAATACCGAGAACTCCGGACTTTTTGTTAAGGAAGTCGCTTACATCCTTAACGGTCATTTTTTCCTTATCCATCAAGAAGGTAATAACCGCCGGATCAATGGTTCCGCTTCGCGTACCCATACAAAGCCCTTGAAGAGGGGTAAATCCCATTGACGTCTCCACAGATTTTCCGTATTTAACCGCACAAATGCTCGCACCGTTTCCAAGATGACAGGTTATTAGCTTTAAGCTTTCAATAGGTTTTCCCAACATTTTAGCAGCTCTTTCAGCTACATATTTATGGGAAGTACCGTGGAATCCATACTTTCTAAGCTTATACTTTTCATATATTTCATAGGGAAGCGCATAAATATATGCATACCTGGGCATCGTTTGATGAAAAGCAGTATCAAATACCGCAACCATAGGTACATCGGGCATTATATGCTTGCATGCCTCGATTCCTGTTATATTTGACGGGTTATGCAGCGGAGCAAGCTCTACACATTCATTAATGACTTTCATAACATCATCGTCTATTACCATCGATTCTTTAAACTTTTCTCCACCGTGAACAATACGGTGTCCCACTGCAGAAATCTCCGACATGCTCTTTATTACACCGTAGTTTTCATTAGTGAGTGCTGCAATAACTTCCTGAATTGCTACTTTATGATTATAAAGATCCTTTTCAATAACTACAGGATCATTACCAACCTTTGAGTGCTTTAAAAAAGAATGTTCAAGACCGATCCTGTCACATACCCCTTTTGCAAGCACTGACTCGTTAGCCATGTCAATCAGCTGGTATTTCAAGGACGAACTACCCGTATTAATAACCAGTACGTTCATTTAATATCTACACTCCTGTTCCTATTATTTTATTTTACTATATAAACTGTAAAACCTATTACCGTTAAGAGCTCCAAAACCACCGATATACCTTGCGGCAGCAATATCGGCATCATCAAAACCCTAAAACCCGGTAATAAGCTTCACAGGGAGATACTATATACTTTGAGCCTGTACAGCAGTTATGGCAGCAACGCCCACAATATCTTCAGCACTGCAGCCCCTGGACAAATCATTAACCGGTCTTGCAATACCTTGAGTTATCGGACCGTAAGCCTCCGCTTTTGCCAACCTTTGTGTAAGCTTGTAGGCAATGTTTCCGCAATCAAGATTGGGGAAAACAAGTACATTGGCTTTACCGGCCACATTACTTCCCGGAGCTTTGGATTTTGCTATTTCAGGAACCAGTGCCGCATCCGCCTGAAGCTCTCCGTCAAGAGCCAGATCCGGTGCCTTTTCCTTAGCAAGCTGCACAGCCTTCACAACCTTTTCAGTAAGCTCGCTCTTGGCACTGCCATAGGAAGAATAAGAAAGCATAGCCACCTGAGGCTCTGCACCCACAAGCATTTTAAAGGACTTAGCAGCAGAAATTGCAATTTCAGACAACTGGTCTGCATCGGGATTTTCCACCAGACCGCTATCGGCATAAACAAAGGTTCCGTTATGTCCGTATTCACAGTTGGGGACAACCATAACAAAAAATGCCGATACCAGCTTTGTGCCCGGTGCTGTCTTTAAAATCTGCAGTGCAGGTCTTAAAGTATTGGCTGTAGAGTTTGCAGCACCTGCCACCATTCCGTCGGCTTCACCCTTCTTAACCATCATAACACCATAATAAAGAGGATTCTTCATTGTCTCCCTTGCGGCTTCAATAGTCATCCCCTTTGATTTTCTCAGTTCATAAAATGTATTTATATAATCCTCAACTTTCTCGGAGCTTAGTGGGTCTTCAATTCTAACCCCGGAAAGGTCAATATCCCCAGCTAATTCCCTAATCTCATCTCTATTTCCTATAAGCACAACATTTGCAATACCCTGCTTCTGAATCATTGAAGCTGCCTTTACAACCCTCAAATCTGTGCTTTCCGGCAAAACTATGGTTTTTACATCCGATTTTGCCCTTTCAATAATTTGTTCTAAAAAACCCATGACTTTTCCCCTTTCATTATTTAAATACAATAAAAATATATCAAATTTATTACCAGGTAATAATACCTGGTGACTATATGCATTCATTCCACTGTATTTCAGCAACTCTAATTATATACAAAATGTTTATTGTATACAAGATTATATAAATCAATTTTAAACCTCTAATCCCCTATAGCTGAAATATACACTATTATATATAGCTTTTTCTAAAAATTAAGGGTTCATGGATATTAAATGCTCTAATTCCTTAAGATGGCTGTCCAATTCTTCCTCGGTTAAATTACTCAAATAAGATAATCTATAGTTTTTAGCCTTATTGGCAAATTCCAGGGCCTTTTTCAACTCTCCCATGTCTTTTTTTATGCAGCTATAGTTATAATAAGCCTCCGGAAAGGACGGATTAAGGCCCATAAGCTTTTCATATATTTCTTCCGCCCGTTTTTTATTGCCTACTTTATAATAGGTATAGCCTAAATTATCAAGAATAACGGGATCCGAATCATTGTAATCATAAGCTTCTCTATTGAACTCTAAAGCCCGGTTGAGATCCCCGGTCAGAATAAGCAAATAACCGAGACTTCCATATATGGTTGTATTTTTATAATCGGCAAAAACCTCCTCGAGCATTCTAACCGCCTCTTCCAATTGGCCCTTTTTCCATAATACCAAAGCATAATTGGATTTTGCCTTCATTTTGCTGTCCTGGTCTATATTTGAGTTCAGCATATCAAGAAAAACCTTTTCCGACTCATTGACATTACCTGTTTTAAGCAGCAAATACCCGTAAAGAATAGCCGTTCCCGGTTTCTTGTTGGAAGTTTCGTAAGCCTTCTTAAGCCACCTTAATGCCTTTTGCAAATCACCCTTTTTATAATAACGGTTTGTAAGAATGATATAAAAAGCACTTCGTTCCATAAACAGAATATATAGAACAAAGGCAAAAAAAAGTATATATCCCAATAGCCTGTTGAAGATAAAAGCAATAATAACAATTAATAAAGGAATCAAATATTTTATCAATGTATTTCTTTTCATATCAAACCTCCGAATAATATCACTAATTCTCAATTTCCTTAAGCTTTTCATTCAATATTCTTTATATCATCTGAACCGGTAATTATTGAAGGAGCATACTCGGGTGTGGAAAACTGATCCTCATACCTTTTCCCCTTGCTTCAGGAAGCTCCGGAAAACTCCTTTTCAGCATCAAGCATGAGCCTCTTCTTTTCTTTCTCTGTAAGATTAAGCTAAGCAAGGTCTGCAACATACTCCAAGGCTTTCTTTGATATTTTCATACCCTTTCCTTCCCGATTTATGCCTCAGTGTAATATTATATCAAACAATGTTCTCCCTTTCCACGTTATATTAACATGCTCTGTAACTTGCCTCAAAATGTCGCTTGCGCATTAACCGTACTTAAATAATTTTGAAAAAGATAATAATCTCCTTTCCATTTACAGCAAAATAAATTTATAATATATTAAACGATATAAAATTTTCCTTTTGAGAACCTTAAGTTTAAGCTTTTCTACGATGATATATATGAAAAATACAAAGCAAAAAAAGGAGTACAAAAAAATGAGAAGAAAAGACAGAGAAGTTACCGAAATAAAAGAATTAATTCAAATTATTGACCAATGCAAGGTCTGCAGGATTGGCATGTATGATAATACCGGTCTTTATATTGTACCGATGAATTTTGGTTATACTTATGAAAACAATAAGCTGGTGCTATATTTCCATAGCGCTAAAGAAGGAAGAAAGATTACAGCATTAAAAGAAAACAACAACGTGTGTTTTGAGATGGATTGCGAACATCGCCTAATTACAGGAGATACAGCCTGCCGATATTCGTATTCATTCAAAAGCATTATCGGAAACGGTAAAGTTGTCTTTATTGATGAAGTGGAAGAAAAGAAAACAGCCCTGTCTGCATTGATGAAGCATCAAACCGGAAAGGATTTTTCATTTGACGATAAAACGGCAGAAAATGTTTTGGTGTTTAAAATTATTGCAGATGAATTTACCGGTAAATATCATCCTTAATATAAGAGTTCTCTGGTGACAAGAAAACTGCGATAGTGTTATTTTATCAGGTTTGATGGTATAATGATTACAATACGGTATTCCGGAGAGAACCATTGAACTCCTTACAGTGCCGTTTAGTTTAATTTCTTACAAAACAGAAAACCTTGACGGAGGGTTTTGATAATGAAACTTAATTGTTCAAATGCCCTTTGTCTTGGTGAGATTGGGGAGGATTTTATGGAAGTATTTGAAGCTATCACAAAAAGATACAGTGTCCGCTCCTACCGGCCGGATCCGGTGGAGCCCGAAAAATTGCAAAAAGTACTGGAAGCTGCCTGCCTGGCGCCAACAGCCTGCAATTTCCAGTCCTTCAGGATCGTTGTCATGAAAACCGACGGTCACAGAGAAGAACTGAAGTCCGTGTACCCTAGGGAATGGTTTCTGGATGCCCCGTATGTCCTTGCAGTCTGTTCCATCCCGTCGGAATGCTATGTCCGAAAAGACGGCAAGAATTATTCCGATGTGGATGCGACGATTGTGATGGATCATATCATTCTGGCCGCTACGGCTCTGGGGCTGGGAACATGCTGGATTGCTGCCTTCGACCCGCAAGCCGCCCGCAGTGTATTCCGGCTGGAAGATTCCATGACGCCGGTCGTGCTGACACCGCTGGGATACCCCAACGATCAGCCTCCAGCGAAAAGAAGAAAACCCGTGGATGAACTGGTTACCTTTATTGAATAAACGGACGACAACATAAACGGACGACAACATAAACGGACGATAACCTCGAAAGAGGTTGTCGTCCTGTGCGGGAACGCTTTGGGATTAGCTTATGGACTTCTTGGCAATTACCCGTGCCGGACTTTCACCGGCTAGTGTGGTCCGGCTTCTCCGGGCGCACACAGCAAAAAAGCGATCTTTACAAGACCGCCCATTTCCGTTAGGAGAATACATATATAAATTGATATATCCAATTAATTAAATCATATACTTTCTAACATTTGCATCTTTCAAGAAGATTCATAATTACAAGTCCGAGTTCAATATCCCCTGCTTCTTTGCTCAAAACCTTCTCATATCCCCGGAAATTTAAAGAATAAGAACCGTCCGAAGTCCTTTTCGTCGTATTTAATACCAGCCCAAGTTTATCTTTGTAGTATATGGAAATATTCCTTTTCTTATAGGAAAATTCACTCCAATCCTTACATTTAAGGGTATTCATAAGCTTGTCATCAGGATAGATTTTCCTTTTTTTACACAAAGACATAGAACTTCTCACAGTCTGACCAAGGGCCAAGGGCTGATACGGAGCCTTTAAAAACGTCGGTTTTCCCACTGCTCTTCCTTTGCCATGCTTATCTTTGGCAAAGGGGATAACTGTGACATTATTTTCCTCATCGAAAAAAACACTTACGCTGCCGTATTCAATACCGGGTGCCGATGCCTTTTCCTTCTTTTTTTTCTTTTTCAAGACTAACAAAACAACGCTAAGAACGAGCACAACCGCAGCTGCAGTACCTACAATCAAATACAATATCATATCTCCCATATCCAACCACCCTTTTCTCTAAACAACAAAGCAAAGGGAAGGCAGTACGGCATAGACATTCCTATTATATTTGCTATAATAGTCTCTATACTCACCCTTTCCTTGTCTGGTCCTTTCTGAACAAATGTTTTCACTAATACCAGTCTTCATCATTTTTCAAATTCCCCCCATAAAATTTTAATATATTAATAATAAAATTATTAATTAACACATAAATTCATATATCTACCTAAAGTCCAAGGTTCAATCAAAATAATTTTTTTCTCTTTCTATTTTCTATCTTCCGGTAGAGCAAAATCCTTCGCTAAATTTCTGACAATATATTTTAGCTTAAAAGTTCATATTTAATATAGGTAATCTTATTTTATCATTTCCAAAAAACTATCCTCATCAATTATTTGAATCCCAAAAGCCCTGGCCTTGTCAAGCTTGCTTCCTGCCTCTTCTCCTGCCAAAACATAGTCGGTCTTTTTTGACACACTGGATGAAGTTTTGCCCCCAAAGCTCTTAATTATTTCCTCAGCCTCTTTTCTAGTAAAGCCTTGAAGGGTTCCGGTTAGTACAAAAGTTTTTCCTTCAAAACGGTTGTCATTTATCTTTCTTTTTCCTGTGCTCACTGTATTGACGCCAACGGCTTTCAACTTCTCAATAATGTCTTTGGTCTGCTCTTGAGCAAAAAACAATACAACGCTTTCCGCCATTTTATCTCCGAATTCAGGTATTTGCTTGATGTCCTCCGGTGAAGCCTCCATAAGGGCATCTATGGATTCAAAGTTTTCGCTCAAAAGCTGTGCAGCCCGAATACCGATATGTCTTATTCCAAAGCCGAAAATGAGCCTGTCTATATTATTGCTTTTTGATTTTTCAATGGATGCCAGTAAATTCTCAACAGATTTCTTACCCATCCTTTCCATCTCAATCAGTCTGTCTTTTTCTTTATGTAAATAGTACAAGTCGGCTATTCCTTTAATAATATCCTCAGACAGAAGCATATCAATAATTGCCGGACCAAGCCCTTCAATATTCATGGCATCCCTTGATGCAAAGTGAACAATGCTCCTGTAAAGCTTGGCAGAACAATCTATTCCCATGCACCTGTAAGCCGCCTCTCCCATTTCCCTGACAACATCTGCATTACAAACAGGGCATTTCTCCGGCATTCTAAACTCCGTTTCATTTCCGCCGCGCTTTTCAAAAACCACCTCTACAACTTCAGGTATTATATCTCCGGCTTTTCTGATTAAAACCGTGTCACCAATCCTAATATCCTTTTCCTTTATATAATCCACATTGTGGAGTGTTGCTCTTTGTACCGTACTGCCGGCCAGTCTTACAGGATCCAAAACAGCAATCGGGGTCAATACTCCGGTTCTTCCCACATTAATCTGTATATCCCTTACCACGGTTTGCTTTACTTCTGCAGGATATTTATAAGCTACAGCCCATCTCGGTGCTTTTGATGTACTGCCTAAAATTTCCCTTTGTCTTAATGAGTTTACCTTAACCACCGCACCGTCGATTTCAAAGCTGATATCTCCGCGTTCTTCACCTATACGCTTTATTTCATCCCATACTTCGTTAATATCCCTGCAAACTTTATAACCGGGACTAACCTTGAATCCCAGCTCCCGCAAATACTCAAGGGTCTGAGAATGCTTATCGAAGCTTTCTCCCTCTATTCTCTGTATATTAAATATATATATATCAAGCTTTCTTAAATTGGCAACCTTCGGATCAAGCTGTCTTAACGAGCCTGCGGCAGCATTTCTGGGGTTTGCAAAAAGCTGTTGCCCTGCTTCCTCCTGCTCTTCATTAATCCTGATAAAATCCTTTTTGGAAATAAAGACTTCACCTCTAACCTCCAGAAGCGGCACACTCTTTTTCAATTTGAGAGGAATTGATTTAACGGTTCTCAAATTCTGTGTAACATCCTCTCCGATCAAACCGTCGCCCCGAGTTGCTCCCCTAACAAATATTCCGTTTTCATACAAAAGCGAAACCGAAAGCCCGTCAATTTTCTTCTCAACAACATATTCTATATCATTTCCCACGGCTTCCCGCACTCTTTTATCAAAACTGTAAAGCTCTCCTTCACTGAACACATCGGCAAGACTTTGCATCTGTACCGCATGTACCACCTTTTCAAATCCCTCAAGGGGTTTATCTCCAACTCTTTGGGTCGGAGAATCCGGTGTTATAAGGTCCGGTCTCTCCTTTTCAAGATTCTCAAGTTCTCTATAGAGAGCATCATACTCATAATCACTTATTTCCGGTGCATCTTCAACATAATATTTGTGATTGTGGTAATTTATAATTTCTCTTAATTCATGTATCCTCTTTTCAATTTCCACGCATTATTCCCTCCGTCGAACATCTGAGCACTCATTATTGCAGTCTTGTAAATCTGTACCTTTTATCTTCTTCTGGGCTTTAATCCCTTAAATATTACCGTTTGAAATACCAGCACCGATAATATAATCCAAATAATAGCCCACACTACTTGGGGAATACCTGTTACATCGGCCATTTTGACTATATCCCCCGGAACATTTAAATTCCATCCCCTGATAATTGAAAACTGTTGGTTTATCTTTAACAAAATTGTCGCAACAAATGCATCGTATATTATATATGCAACAGCAGATACAGCTATTACATCTATTACCAACTCTTCTATAGCCTCCCTTTGTACCATAAACAAAACAATAACAATTGAAGTAAAAATTGCAGCGTATACCACAGCTGACCTTAAGCCGGGATTGGCTATTGTAATTACCAAATATAATATAGAAAGACATCCCAGTATATACTTTTTAGCCGTTGTTTTCTTGAGCCCCATTAAAATTACAAAAAACAACGCGCTTGCAATGTAACCGCCATTTGCGATTATAAGCGACGGAAGCCAGCCTTTTGCATTTATTATTGTATCGCCCAATCCGCCAAACACAGTTTTAAAAGCATCAATTCCAAAACCGCAAAATAAAGCCGTCAAAGCATGCCCCATTTTGTGGAAGAATACTGAAAGTACTCTCACCGGTCTTAGCACCACTTGATTCCATAATAAAACTGTAATAGCAAGAATAATCAGATATCTCCACAATCCTCTCATATTTACCTCTATACTCAATAATTAAAATTAGCCAAATATCCCCTACAATTAAATTATACCTTTAACTAGCAAAAAAAAAAAGAGATTTCCCCTCTTTTTTTATGTCCCACTGTTGACAAGAGCAATTAAATTACAAAGAAAATACGAAATAAAATTATATATCCCCATCCTATTTTAAGATTATTCCTCCATTATAATATATACTCCATTTTCGTCCTTTACCGCACCCATTTCATCAAGAGCCTTTACTACAGCATTCGCCAAAGCCTTGGCAGCTTTTTTTCTAAAAGATGCATCAGCTAACTTTGCCCTGTCGGACGGATTAGATATATATGCAATTTCAGCTATCACCGCCGGCATTTTTGTTCTTCTCAAAACTGAAAGATTCGGACGCTCAATTATCCCATTATCCACAGTTCCCAATGCCTTTATCAGCTCCCGTTGAACAATTTCCGCAAGCTTTTTTCCATTCATTTTACTGTACTTAGGATCCTCCGGAGGAGGACAATAAAGGGTTTCCGTCCCTTTATACTCTGAATTGTCCTCCATTGAATTACTGTGGACACTGATAAAAAGGGTGGCATCCAGTTCGTTTGCAAGGTCTGACCTCGGTACAAGGTCAACAAAAACATCCGTATCCCTTGTATATACAATTTTGATCCCCAGTTCATCAAGGATTTTCCCAAGCTGCAAGGATATATCAAGGTTTATATCCTTTTCAAAAAGGTTTCCGTTATAAGTGCCCCAATCCTCTCCTCCATGACCGGGATCAATTACGACAATTACTTCTTTCGGCTTTTTCTCCTCATTCTGGCCTGTCCCATTCAAATTCCCGGCACCGCCGGTACCGGCTTTATTGTTGTTATCCGTTAATTGACTGCTGCCACCGGGCTCTTTTGCCGCTCTGTTACCCTTAACTCCTATACCGATTAAAACCGCCACAGTCAAAACAAAAACGAAAAATATTAACCATGTCCTTAATGGAAGCCTTAATACTTTTTTAATAAAACTCTTTAAACTCATATAATTTCTCCATTTTGATCTCAATTTTAGAATTGGAAATACAAAGCCTTCCTGTTTTAAAGCTATTATTTTCAATATACTTCCAAAAGACGGAAGACAGTAAATCTTGATTTCTTTAGCTTCAAATTAAAAACCGTGCTAATAAAATAATACTACTAACCCTTTGCTTATTCAACTAAAAATGATTCCTAAATCAAATTAAAAATATTACCTTTATTGCTTCACTTCATGAAAATTTACAAAAAAAACTGTTTTTGTATTATTTTATTACAATAATACAAAAACAGCCGGTTTTATATTTCCCAAATCAGTTTTTCGTAAAAATTTTTACGGCTTTTTCAATAATATTTCTTCCTTAATTTCTTCACTTAGGCAATATGACCTCTCACTGGACATACCTATTGACGTCGTTCAACGTTATACCCTGATGAAGGGCAATATTAAGACCGTTTGCTATTACCTTGGAAATCCGGTCAACGGCATCATCGATTTCCTTAGGTGTTACCACAAGATCTCCGACATACGGCTGAAGCACTTCCTGTATCAACTGATATTTTTCATTTCTGTCAATATTCTTTAGCATATTGTAAAAACGCACATCTTCTTTAGCTTCCTTTATCAAATTGTCTATAACCAAATCAATGGTGTCGTTTGCCATAGTTGCCGCATCTACAACCGTGGGAACCCCGATTGCAATTACCGGAACCCCCAGAGTTTCCTTTGAAAGCTCCATTCTTTTGTTTCCCACTCCCGAGCCCGGTGATATACCTGTATCTGCAATCTGAATGGTGGTATTCACCCTTTCCATCTTTCTTGAGGCCAGAGCATCAATCGCAATTACAAAATCAGGCTTGACCCTGTCCACAATTCCTTTTACAATTTCACCGGTTTCAATACCCGTTATACCCAACACACCAGGGGCAATTGCACACACCGGCCGAACGCCCTTGTCAACCTGCTGCGGTACATATTCAAGCAAATGCCTTGTAATCATAAGTGCCGATACCACCTTGGGTCCTAAGGAGTCAGGTGTAACATTCCAGTTTCCCAGTCCCACCACGAAAATTGTTGACTTTTCTTTGAGATTCAAAATTCCGGCCAATTCCTTTGCCAGAGCTCTACAGGTCTCTTCATACAAAACTTGATCATTCTCTTTTAATCTCGGAACCTCAAGAGTAATATAATTACCCATGGGCTTTCCTATAGCCGCTTCTCCGGTAGGTGACGTTACCCTAACCCTGGTAATTCTTATATCGTCAGTTCCGGCATTTTCAACTTCTACTCCTGGGGGATCCTTCCTGTCGTTTAACCCTTGCCTTAGTTCATTTTCCTTAAGTATCTCATGTGCCTCCATTACAAGGTCTGTTCTTACACTTCTCTTCACCATATTAGCCCCTTTCCTTCACCAATGGTTTTTTATTATTTTCTATCCTATCGATAGGGTTTATTCATTTATCTGTTTTTCTTGAGCATATTATCTGTTTTTGATAAGTTTATTAATAATAATGCTCTCTCTTAGCATAAATAATGTTCTTCCTTAGCATACCCATTGACAGGCTTGGTAACTTCTTTACGGCAATTTTCAATACTTTTCCCGGTTTAAATAATATGTACCCCTAATTGTGGGAAAAATATGATTTGACCCTTGCAATTTGATTTAGTTCATGTTAAAATACTTTTTGTCGAATAACTCGCAGGAGGTGAAAGAGTTGCCAAATATAAAGAATGCGGAAAAGAGAGTTCGTATTACAAAGCATAAGACTCTCGTAAACAGTGCAAGAAAATCATTATTAAAGACTACTATAAAAAAATGCAATGAAGCCATTGCAAATAATGATCCTAATGCTGCCAATGCACTGAAGAATGCTATTAAAATTATCGATAAATCAGCAGCAAAGAATGTTATTCATAAAAACACCGCTGCGAGAAGAAAATCAAAGCTTGCTAAGGCATTAAATGCTATGGCTAAATAAAGAACGTACTATCAAGGTACGTTTTTTATTTTAATGTAGGAATCAAAGCATTACGGTTTTACAGCAAAAAACCACCTTTTTGTTATTATAGCGTTTTAGCTCTATCATAACGAAAAGGTGGTTTTATAGCATATGTCCTTTTACTGGGCTGCCAGATTGCAAATCAACAGTTCTAATGCTGTCCTGTCGTTTATTTTACCTGTTTTTATGGAAATATCAAACTCAAGAGCTTCCTGTATTGCCGCCTTCAGCTTGTCCGTTGAAAAATAATTGGCCTGTTTAAAAATCTTACTTCCGATATAGGGAGTTAATCCCATTTTAGCGCTTGCGTCCTTCATATCCAAGCCTTCTTCATTCAAAAGCTTCATCCCCAATATCTGCCTCAGCTGCTTTGCAATTAAAAAAAGTATTTTGGGAAAAGGCTCTTTAAGAATAATCATATCATTCAAAAGCTTCAAAGCTGTATCCACATTTCTTTCAGAAATAGCATCAATCAAATCAAAAACTCTGCTCTTAATTGACTTGGTACAGAGCTTTTCTATATCTTCAACTGTCACCTTGGTTCTTTCACCTAAAAACAGCAAAACCTTGTTTAATTCATTGAGTATGTCATTCATTCCCGGTTCACATACTTCGATAAGAAATGAAGCTGTTTGGGTATCAATTTCCTTATTATTGGACTGCACAACCTTCATTACCCACCGTACCAACTCATTTTGGTTCTGATAAGGGAACTCCACTATTAGTCCTTGTTTTTTAATAACATCAACAATCTTAAGCCTTTTATCGATTTCTTTCTCCCAAAAAATAAGACATACATGCGACGGGACATTTTGCACATAATCCAAAAGCTCATCCTTTTTATTCTGCTTGCTTTTTGCACCTCCCCGGGATTTAAACATCCCGGAGTTCTTCACCAATACCAGTTTTTTTTCACAAAAGATAGGCATTGTTTCACAAGCCTCAATAATTTTTTGTATATCAACATTTTCCTCAATCACTATTTTATTGAGTCCGGTCTGATCATCCGCTAAAATAATATCTTCCATGCTTTTAATATAGTATTTTATCAGGTAATCTTCGTCTCCATAAAAAAGATATAAATTATTCAGCTTCTTATTTTTAATATCCTGTTTCAATGCGCTGATGCTCATCTTTTAAAACCTTCCTTTGTGCCGCTCTATTCTTAATGTATAGTTTCACCGCTCATTTTAATCTATTATATCATAAGCAGCATGGGCTGTATTTATAATTTTTACGAAGAACAATTTGCAATTCGGTATGTTTCCTCCACATTTTCTTCGAACAAATTATATGCATCCTTTTTTAGGGCTTCTTGACTTCCGTATTTAATATTATATCCTTACCCCTGGTTTTGAGCACGACAGCACCGCATCGGTCGGTTCTCAAAACTTCCACATTCTTACTTTCAAAGAGTTCCAAAACCGCATCGGACGGATGTCCGAAATTGTTGTTGCCCACACTTATCACAGCGACAGCCGGCATCACTCTGTCAATAAACTCCTCAGTAGAGGACGTGGAAGAACCGTGGTGTGCAGTCTTTAAAACATCCGCGTCCAGGTCCGCCATATCTTTTACAAGCAATGCCTCCGCTTCCTTTTCAATGTCACCGGTAAACAATATTTTTACATCTCCGTAGCAAAGCCTCAGTACCAAAGAGTTGTTGTTTTGAGACGACTCTACAATATATGCACCTTCTTTAGGGTGCAAAACCTCAATATAGGTTTTGGAGTCAAGGGTTATAACATCTCCCTTTTCACAGCCCTCAATAGGAATTTTTTTATTCTCGGCAATTTTTTGAACATCAATGAGTCTTTCTTCAATGACTGTATCGGGAATAACTATATTGTCCACGGTAAAATAATCAAAAACCGGAATAACTCCTTTCACATGATCATCATGTCCATGGCTCAATATAACAAGGTCAAGCTTTGATACACCATAATCCAATAAAAACGGCACAACGGTGTTTTCCCCGGCATACTCCGGGCCTCCGTCTATTAATACGGTTTTGCCCGCCTGGGTTTTTATGAAGGCACAGTCGCCCTGACCCACATCCAAAAAAACCACCTCCATTCCCTTAGGCAAAAACAGGTTAAGCATTATTACGGTAATTGTAAAAGCCCCGGCCAAAACATAATATTTATAATGCAGCTTCACTTCATGATTGGGCCTGTACCATAGAAAATAAACAATGGCAGCATAATACAAAATGATAAGAAGGACGGACGGTGTGGATACGGTTACAACGGAATAGGGCAATTCTGCCGTTACTTTCGTAGCAAAAAGTACAAAGCTCAGCAGTGCATTATTGCAATAACCCAAAATTATCGAAAGCCCTATATGCACCTGTCCCAAAACCGCCATTAAAGCTCCCAAAATGGTTATAAACTCCACCACAGGAACCACAATTAGATTTGAAAGGATTGAAACAAGGGATATTTTATTGAAATAAAAAACCGTAATAGGTAACACTCCGGCCTGTGCAGCCAGCGTCGAAGCCAAAACATCCGCAACAAACTCGGGAATGAAGCTAAAGTTTATCATGCTTTTTATATTTTTGTAGAACAAAACCAGGGATATTGTCGCTGCAAACGACAGCTGGAAGCCAATATTAAAAAGGCTCCCGGGATTATACAAAAGCAAAGCAATGGAAGCAAAAGCTATGCTTGTAAAAATCTCCGTTTCTCTCATTATAATCTGCCCTACGAGCACAACAATAGCCATAATCACCGCCCGCAGCACCGAAGGCTCAAATCCGGTGATAAAGGTAAACATAATAAGAATACCTATGATTATTATATTGGAAGCAGTTTTTTTAAACCTAAGCTTTTTAAAGATAAAGACTAAAGGAAGCATGATAAAGGCGATATTTGCCCCTGAAACCGCCATAATATGCGTTAGCCCCGACTTACTGAAAACATCCTCCACCTCTTCGCTAAGTCCTTCCCTGTAGCCAATCAGCATACCGTTTAGAAGCCCGGCTTGCTGCGGCGGAAGGCTTTGGTTTATAACCCTTACTATCCTTTCCCTAATGGCAAGGCCGGCCTTAACCAATAAGTTACCCTTAATATTATCCTGAGGATGAATGCTTCTTTCGGTAGCAAATAATGTGGCAGAAACCCCAGAATGGCATAGATAGCTTCTATAATCAAAACCTCCGGGATTTGTTCTTCCCTTGGGAATATTAAGCTTTCCCGAGACAATAATTTCTCTTCCGTACTCTAAAAGATCCGGCAAGTCTTCCGGTTTCATGGAAAGCTGTATTTTGCCCTTAATTTTTCTTCTCAGTTCCGGTTCGCCCTTTACATCAATTTCCTCCACCTTCAAAAGATAAGTAATTCTAGACTCTTTTATATCGGGTGCCGAATCAATATAACCTTTAATAACAACAGATTTTCCGGCATACTCATTAAACTTGTACATGTTTTGATTATATGTATAAAGATAGTACACCGCCCCGGTAAGATAAAACAATATCATTCCGATAAGAACGAAAGTACTTCCTTCTTTTCGGTTAAAAAATGCAAATAATATGAGAGCAAGAACAAAGCAGGATAACACTGCAAAAAGATAGGAATGGGTTATATTTGTACAAACAATTCCAAAAATAAGAGATAAACTAAACAATATCAGCGGTCTTTTCATTATGCACCTCACAAAAAAGGCTCCTTTACACAAAGGAGCCCTTTAGTAGTCATATTTGTGAAAGCAAATTACTTTACCGTTAATTTAAAATCCTTCTTGCAGTCATATAGCTTGTGGCATAAAATCCGGACATGAGGTCACTTATCACTACTCCTCTATTAGTTCCCGATGAGCTATGTATAAACTTTCCGTCTCCAATATAAATCCCCACATGATTTATATAATTATGACCTCCATTGGTATCGAAGAATACCATATCTCCCGGCAAAAGACTGTCCTTTGAAATAAAGGTTCCCTGTTTTGCTTGATCTGCAGCTACTCTATTTAGATTAATATTAAAATTGGTAAATACATATTTTACAAATCCAGAGCAATCAAATCCCTGAGCGGGTGTATTTCCACCATATGTATACCTTGTACCCAAAAACTTTTTAGCATATTCCACCACCTGCTGGCGTATACCGGCAACATTGCTGTTTGCGGTATTCTCAGAAACAGTTGTCGGAACATCCAAACTTCCCCTTGACACAGTTGTATTTTCAATGACATATGTACTTGACACCCATCCGGTAGAACCGTTTGAAAGTTTAATTTGATACCAGCCGTTATTTTGGGATACTATATTAACCGTTTCTCCCCTTGAAAGCTGCCCGATAATTTTGTTTTCAGTTCCTGCTCCGCTTCTTACATTTAAGGCTGAAGCTTGAACAATACCGGTTTTAATAATTGCATTTTGATTGTTATTGTTTGATAAGTTATTTATACTGGCTAATATTGTTTCATCTACTATGTTAGAAGAATTATTATTAGAAGGAGTTGTATTTGAAGAATTAGGATTTTGAGATTTAGTACCGGAACTTTGAGTTTCATCAGCAGTCGGTGTTTCTGTGGGCTGTGTTTCAGTTATTGTAACATATCCGCCGTAAATCCAACCTGTCTTGTTATTGTAATTAACTTTATACCAACCGTTTGACGTTTCAATTATATCAACCTTGGAACCCCTGGGAATCTGGTCGATTATTTGGGTTGAAGTACTCGGTGACTGTCGTATATTGAGCAAACTTGCCGTAATAACGCCGGTTTTATTTTGCTGGGCAAAGCAAGTGCTTGTCCAAAGGGTAACCGACATTGCGGACGCTGTTAGGCACAATAATAACTTGCTTGACTTTAACATATTTATCCTCCTGTTTCTTTTTCTACCCCACTTTAAAAACAAATATAATTGTACACTAAAACTCTTCTACTTTTGTCTATCTTTTCTTATGCCCATTATTATATCTTTCAAATTGCTATTTGTCAAACTGTCATATGGGTTACTTTCAACATTACCGTTTCTTCTCTTTCATAATGTCTAAAAATGCTTACAGACTAAGATACTATAATCTAATTATACAACACCGCAGAATAAGTTTGCATAATATAAGCGGACTAATTAAATAAGTACCATATAGTATTTATCGGCTATTTTAATGAGTCCATGAACCTAATAAATCTAATAGTTCTAAGGTAAAATAAAGCAATTTGCTGCAGAGAATAAAATTTATGAATATCATATTTGCCTACACATTATTGATATGCCCTGTTGCTCGTAATTAGAAGCAAAACTCTTGTTAATCCTCATTATTTCGCTAAAATTTTGTTTTTTCCAGAAAAGTTTGCCTATAATATTTTCCTCGCACACCGAAAGATAAATCTTAGTAACCTTGGTATTCTCCTTTAGGTAACCGATAAGCATATTAACAACTTCGGTGCCATATCCTTTTCGCTGTAATCCGGGTTCTATCATGATGGTATTAATCCAAGCAGTATCTTCAAAGCCATTTGTAATCTGTCCTTTCAAAAACCCAATCATTTTACCGGATTCAATACTGAAAATACCCAAACAGAAATCCTTCTGTGAAAAAAAATTTTTAAAAAAATAGCTTTTCACTTCCTTAATTGTCACCGGCTCAAATATACCTGTCGCATATTTAAAATCATCGATATCATTGAACCATTTTAATACATGTTCAAGATCATTGACACCAAGATCCCTTAAGTACAATATGGTGCCTTTTATATTCAAAGAATACATCGGATCCCCCTAAGCTTATAAAGGTACATTTTTCTATTTGCTATGGTATACATGCCGGAAAATAAGCTATTTATATTTTTTAGATTTATTTAATGTACCCGGAATAATTGGATATAAAAGATATATATTTATAATTTCTACATAACTGTCTCAGATTCCTTTAATTATGTTCAAAATTTTCATGTTATAAAAGCCGTGTTATTTCAAAAAATAAAAATGCCCAGTTAGTTAAAGGTGGGCAAGGAGGTGAATATTATGCCGAACAACGATAAAAAGGTCGTACCGAATGCAAAAGAATCCCTTAACAAGTTGAAATATGAAGTTGCATCCCAGGTAGGAGTAAACTTAAAGCAGGGTTATAACGGTGATCTTAAAGCTTCAGAAGCGGGAAAAATAGGCGGAAATATTACAAAGAAGCTAATTGAAATGGCTGAAAAGCAATTGGCAGGAAAATAATTTTATGGAATTTGCTTAATTTTCACAAAAAACCAACAACTATTTGATTTAATTATTGTACAGTTTACCGATTAACTTATAAAATTATATGTTGTATACTATAATTGTTCGAAAGGACTTTTAATATATTTTTTCCTCTATACAACGTTATTGTATACTCTGCAGCAAGAAGTTATAGGCTGCAGTTTTTTGTCTAAAACCTTTTGAGCAAACAAGCTCCTATTAATATCAAGTGTATTGATTTTCTTGTAACAAGGGGGTGATTCCCCCTTGCCCCCTTTACTTTTTGCCTATATTTTCGTCAAATTCAAGTGAAAAATTTACAAAACGTTTATATCCTCACCCTTTAAAACACGGTTCATGTTTCGAACGGCACACATTTTTCCACACATGGTACAGGTATCTTCATGCTCCGGTTTTGAGCTTTCCCTGTATTTTCTCGGCTTTTCACCATCTATGGCAAGCTCGAACATTCTATTCCAGTCTAAGTTTCTTCTTGCCTCACTCATCTTGTAGTCCCATTCTCTTGCGCCTTTGATTCCCTTTGCAATATCCGCAGCATGAGCAGCTATTTTCGATGCAATAATTCCTTCCTTCATATCGTCGATATCGGGAAGCCTTAAGTGCTCCGCAGGAGTCACATAGCATAAAAAGTCGGCACCGTAGGTAGCCGCAATGGCTCCACCTATGGCAGAGGTTATGTGGTCATATCCCGGTGCCACATCGGTTACAATCGGCCCTAAAACATAAAAAGGTGCCCCGTGGCATAGCCTTTTTTCCAAAACCATGTTTGCTGCAATTTCGTTTATGGCCATGTGTCCCGGTCCTTCAATCATTACCTGTACGTTTTTATCCCAAGCCCTCTTTGTCAGCTCTCCCAAGACGATAAGCTCCTGTATCTGGGGTGCATCGGTGGAATCGTTTATGCTTCCGGGTCTTAACGCATCGCCGAGACTAACGGTCACATCATATTTTTCAAAAATATCCAGGAGCCTGTCAAATTGCTCATAAAACGGATTTTCATTTCCCGTCAGCTCCATCCATGCAAATAACAGGGAACCGCCCCTGGACACTATATTGGTAAGTCTCCCGTTCTCCTTGAAACGCCTGGCTGTCTCCCGGTTTATGCCGGCATGTACGGTCATAAAATCCACCCCGTCCTCGGCATGCCTTTCCACTACCTCAAAAAACTCTTCGGCGGTTATTTCCTTTAGCTCCTTGTTATAAAAGCCTACAGCATCATATACGGGTACGGTACCTATCATTGCAGGCGACATCCCGACAAGCTGCTTTCGAAATTCCCGGGTTTTTCCGAAGGAGCTTAAGTCCATTATTGCCTCTGCATTAAGCTCAATGGCTTTTCTGGCCTTTTGGAGCTCAATGTCAAAATTACAGCAGTCCTTTGATATGCCCAAATTAACGTTTATCTTTGTCCTCAAGCCTTCACCGATCCCCTCAGGATCAATGCTTTTATGATTTTTATTTGCGGGTATTATCACCCTTCCGCAGGCAATAAGCTTTCTTAACTCTTCAGCATGAAATCCCTCTTTTCTCGCAACCGTCTTCATTTCCTCGGTTATAATTCCCTTTTTTGCAGCATCCATTTGTGTTGTATACATTTTCTTACCCCTCTCGAAACTTTGATTTTATTCTCGCGATCTTTTCCTCTATGTCATCGGCCCCAACAATCTCCGTAACCATTGCAATGCACCCGGCACCATGACTTAAGACCTCACCCATGTTGTGCTCCTTGATACCCCCTATAGCAACAAAGGGTATTTTTATGTTTTTCACCACATAGTCCAGGTACCCAAGCCCCACCGGTTCGCATACATCCTTTTTGGTATATGTCTTGTACAAGGGTCCTACTCCTATATAGTCAGCCCCCCGTCTTACTGCTTCCTCGGCCTGCTCCGGCGAATGGGTGGAAAGTCCGATAATCATCTCCTCTCCCACCAACTTCCTTACTTTTTCAACGGGTATGTCATCCTGCCCTATATGCACCCCATCGGCCTTAACCAGCATTGCAATATCCACATTGTCATTTACTATAAAGGTGACACCGGCTTTCTCGGTCATTTCCCGGATTTTCAGGCACTCATAATACTTTTCCGACAGCTTCTTATCCTTCTCCCTGTACTGAAGTACCTTTACTCCGGCCTTTATCATCCTTTCCACCACTTCAATATTGCTGCGTCCTTTTGAATGCTCCTCTGAAGTAATGCAATACAAGCCGGTATCAAGTTTTTTAAGTTTTTCCCTTTTACTCATGACCTTGAAATACTCCTTTTCAATGCCATATGCAATGAACCTGTAACCCTCATATAGCTTGGAAAGCTCATATTTGCCCATCACCTTCAGGTTTTCTTCTATTGTCCTCAATGCCTCCTGAATTCTTTTGAAATTGGCAGCGGAAAGCTCCGTAACCGATGCTTTTTTATCAATTTGAAGCTCCATTGAAACCCTTACACCTACATCTGTGGCACTGTTCCTGCCCTCCAAAAGCATCGGCATCATATCCATAAGGTTTTTTCTTATGTTATGCCTCAGCTCCTTTAGCCTTTTTGAAAAGTGTAAATCGTCAAAATAAAACCTCGCAAGGTCCTCCAAAACCCTCAGCCCCTCCGACGCCCTGTTAATATTGGCATCCAATATCCTGTATAGCTTATCCATTAAACCACCGCTTTCATCTTTGACATTATTTCATTTAATCCATTGTCTAGATCCTTAATTTCCTTAAGCCTGTTCTATTCATTGCCTTAATCCTTTATTGCCTTAACCATGTTTAATCCATTACACTAATCTTTATTTAAAAAATAGTTCAAAATCAAATCCGCCTGCTTTGCCGCTGCGATGTTGACTCTCGGAGAAATGGGAGGCACCCCTTCTTTTACCTCGGAGACAGAATCCCCCACCATATAAAACTTATCGTGCACCTTTCTTACTTTTATATCATCACTGTTTCCCCATCCGGCCAATCCCGATGCACAGACAAAGAACTTTCCCGATGAATAAAACCTTTCTGCCATCATGGTTTTACAATTCACCCGGTCAAAGGCCTCCACCACAGCATCACAATCATCAAACAAATTTTTGGCATTGTACTGTTCTACTCTTTGCTGTATGGTTTCAATTCTGACTTCCGGGTTAATTCTCTCGAGGTTTTCCTTTAGTGCCAGGACCTTGGGCATTCCCAACTGGTCAAGAAAGTAGAACTGACGGTTTAAATTTGATGGCTCCACCACATCAAAGTCAACTATTTTTAGTTTACAAAAGCCGCTTCTGACAAGGTTAAAGGCACAGTTTGAGCCCAGGCCGCCGGCCCCGGCAATACCCACTTTGACCTTTTTCAACTTTTCAAGCTTATCTTCACCGATATAGGACACCAGTCCCCTTTCAAATTCATTCATATAAGCCTCCACAAAAAAACTATATTATCTGGCAATCTCTTTACTTTGTGACCGTGAAGAGTCCAATGCTTTCACTATAATCAACTATATTGCCTGCCAATCTTTAAATACCGGTTGATAACCCTTCTCATAAATCCTTTGCTTTATTTCTTCAACTCCCCGCCGGTCATTGATGTCAAATTGGCCTTCGCTCTTATTCTCCTGGGTATGTCCGCCCACCTCGGTACTTGACCCGGCAGACATTTTTGTAACTCCCAGCCCTATTAAATTATCTCTGAAGCTTTGACTTTCTCTCGTGGAAATCGTTATTCCCGCCCTGGGCATAAAAAGCCTTTGGGCAAGCATTATCTGTACCAAATCCCTGTCTTCGACGACATAGGGAGGCGTAAAACCGCCGCATTGTGGTCTAATCCTCGGAAGGGATATGCTTATCTCCGTATCAGGATACCTGGTCTGAAGATAGTCAGCATGGATTCCGGTAAAAAAAGCTTCCTTTCTCCAGTCATCCAGACCTAAAAGAGCGCCGATGTTTACACTTCTCATCGATGCTCGGCACGCCCTTTCCGGTGCATCAAGCCTGTATCTGTAATTTCTCTTCGGGCCCTTAATGTGAAGCTTTTCGTACACCTCTTCGTTATATACCTCTTGGTAAATTGTAAAGCCGTCAACACCGGTTTCAATGAGCTCTTTGTATTCGCTTTCCTCCAAAGGATATACTTCTATTGATATGGACCTGAAATACTTTTTTAAAACCTCAACACACTGTTTTATGTATTGCACCGGACTTTCACGCCGGGACTCACCCGTAAGAATCAAAATATGTCTTAGGCCGGTAGACGAGATGGCCTGCGCCTCTTTCTCCACCTCTTCCAATGTAAGCTTTTTTCTATTAATCTTATTTGCTATATTAAATCCGCAATACACGCATTGATTTACACAGTAATTGGCCAAATACATCGGAGTATATAAAAATATGACTTTTCCGAAATTCTGTATTGTAAGCTTCCTTGCCTTCTGTGCCATTGGCTCCAGGTATTTTGACGCCTTTTGGGACAAAAGCATTAAAAATTCGAGCTCCGTAATTCTATCTTTGCTTATTGTGTTTATAATGTCCTGTTCCGAAACCCTATCAAAAAAAGTTTCAAAATCAAAGTTTTTATATTCCAGATATCTTTCATAAAAGCTCATAGTTCTTCCCCTTTTCTTAATAAAGCAAATAAATATTTCAGAAACTGAATTTCACCGGCTGAATCCGTCACGTGGAATTTATTACATATTTTTACTTTCACTATAACTCTATAATTAACTGTAAATACACCAAAAATCATTCACTCTCCCAGGCGCTCAGAAAACCCGTCAGAGGAGAGGAAGCCTCGGCATATTCCTTTACTGCCCCGGTTCCGGAAAGAAAAGCCATTCTTCCGGCCTCAACCGCCTTAGAAAAAGCTGCAGCCATTGCTATAGGATCACCTGCAGTAGCAATAGCAGTATTGACCAAAACGGCCGCAGCCCCAATTTCCATAGCCTCACATGCCTCTGAAGGCTTTCCGATGCCTGCATCGACAATCACAGGAATATCAATTTCATCAATGAGAATTTTAACCAATTCCTTGGTCTTAAGCCCTTTATTCGTGCCTATAGGAGCGCCCAACGGCATTACCGCCGCAGCACCTGCATCCCTCAGCCTTTTTGCATCCATAAGGTCAGGGTTCATATAAGGCAGCACCACAAAGCCTTCTTTTACAAGTATCTCCGTTGCCTTAACGGTTTCCCGGTTGTCGGGAAGCAGATACCGGTTGTCCGATATCACCTCAATTTTTACAAAGTTACCGCAGCCTGACGCTCTTGCAAGTCTTGCAATTCTTACAGCCTCCTCGGCATTTCTTGCTCCGGAGGTGTTGGGCATAAGAATACACTCTTCGGGAATATAGTTCAGCATGTTCTCCTCATCGGAATCGAAATCAATCCTTCTTAAAGCTACAGTAATCACTTGGGCTTTAGAATTTTTTATAACATCAGGTATTATCCTGTTTGCCGGAAATTTTCCCGTTCCAATGAAAAGCCTGCTGGTAATGTACCTTCCTCCGATAATTAACTTGTCATCCATCATATTTCATCCCCCTCCAACAAATCTTAATATCTCAAGCCTGTCGTTTTCCTTTAAAGCAACCTTTTCCCAGTCTTCCTTCTTTGGAATCTCCATGTTGTATTCAACCACTATTCTGTCAGGCTCCAGTCCCTTGTATCGGATTAAATCTGCAAGAGTCATTCCGTCCTTTATTTCCGTTTCTTTACCGTTTAAAACAATCAACACTTTCCTTCACCTCCCCATTACGAAAAAAGATATTAAAAAACGCCTACCTGAAAGGTAAGCGTAAAAATCTACAAAACCACTTAAACGAGCTTCCCTCCGGCAGTACTAGCTGCATCAGGTTCAAAGGGTTAAGAGGTATTCCTCTCTCTCAGCCTAAACGGCACCCCTAGCCTAAACATAATTATTCTGTTTTCCCTCATTATACTCCAACAACAAAAAGTTGTAAAGATAAAAGTAAAGCTTTATTCAAACTATCCGGCGCTATTGCTAAAATCTTTCATCTGTTCATACACTTTCTCCAACGGTACATCAATTGTATTTTGCGGTATATTTATCATGCTACAATTAAAAGCTAAGTTCATTTTTAGAAGTCTTCTCTTTATCTTTGAAACCCTTTGTAAGGATCCTTCAACTTCGTTAAGTTCGATACCTAATAGCTTCTGTCCCATAAAATCATATATTTTAAAATCTTTAATTTCACTCCATTTTAAAAATCCCACACCAATCGCCGAAGCATTGTCTGTAAAGCCCTCTTCATTGATGATAACAGAAGGTTTCCTTACAAAAATTCTTATAACTAAATAAATACTACAAAAGCTAAAAAATAGACAACTAATAATACCGATTATACCCAACATCACCGGAGCTTCACCTTTGCTCATTAGCACATCTGTCCCAATGTCAATATTAAACCCCCAAATAATCAAAAACACTCCAACTAAGACAAAGGGAATTGATAATAATAACAACTTCACCATTCTTATAACACTGGGATAAATAATAATCTCTTTCTCCGAATCCATAAAATTCACCTGCTTTTTGACTGTACTCTCACAATCTACTATCGGGTATATTTTATCACATATAGCTTTTTTTGCAAAATCACCGATTCAATTAACCGCACATGTGTTTGGCATCATTACTTAATTCCACCATCTTCTCATATACTGTCTCCAATGGCACATCAATTTCATTTTGATAAATGCTTATTATTGGAGCATCAAGATAGGGGTCTAATTTTTGTAGCGTTCTTTCCAGTATTGAAACCCCTTGTAAAATTTTTTCATTATCAACAAGTTCAATACCTATATACTTCTGTCTACTATGCCTACTCTTATAACTATATATTCCAAAATCCTTTATTTCACTCCATCTAAGAAATCTTATACCACCCTGCGAAGCATTATAGATAATACCTTCTTCATTTATAACAATACAAGGATCCTTTGATAATATCTTTTTAGAAATATCAAATGAGCAATAACCAAAGATCAAAGTAAAGATAAAAGAAAATATTCCTATGATCAAAGGTACCCCGGTTTTCCCCACTGGAGTATCAATCCCAGTGATGGTTTCAAATCCGGATAAAGAGAAAAATAATGAAAATACAAAAAGCGGGATACATTGTATAAGCGAACGCAGCAACTTTCGTTCACTATAGTAAATAACCATTTCTTTTTTTGAATCCGTATGGTCGCTCTCACTTTCTTATATTTTATCACTATTCTCATAACCCTAAATAAATACTTCTGTTTCAACTGAGATCTTTTATATCAAAGTTGAAAACCAACCAACTTTAACCTTTCTTGAATCACACCGTTAAAATGATCGTTTCCGTTTCGCAAGTTGAATTTATTTGCCATATCCGTGGTTTCCTTCTCAAACCAGGCTATAATATCGTCAATTGTATTAAGCTTATACTTTTCAATGATATTGCAATCCTTCTGTAGATGAATTTTCAACTGCTCTTTACCTAACTTCTTGATCTTGGTGAACATAACCCAGGACGCGAGATAAAACTCAAATTTAAAGAATATCGTATGCGTTTCAAAAGCCCACTGAAAATGTTTTTCAAAAATATTAACGGCCTTGTTGACATCCACAACCGTCAAATATAACAAATGCTTACTCATGCTTTCCAAAAAGTCCTTGTTTTTATATATTAATTTGTAGCCTTTTTCATGAAAAATCTGCGCATCGTTTAATCTTCCCGTCTCAAGGGATGGCAGCAACAGTTCGGCATAGGTCAAATGGGGAATTTCAGCACATTTTAACCGTCCTGACAAAATAGGCTGAGCCATCTCAAAGGCTTTTTCATAATCCTTTATATACAATAAGTAAAGCACCTGATTATCGATATCACAGGCTCTGCAATCACTATAACCGTCTCTTGGGCTGTTTATCCATTTAAAATATAACTCCTCAGCCCTTTCTTTAAATCCCGAACTATATAAATATTTACATTTTATGCAGTAATACGGCCTTAAGCTTGCACCTTCCCGGTTATACTTATCCTTCATATCTTCAAAAAGTTGTTCTATCTTTTCTGAAGGCACATCCGGGAATTTATATATTTCTTCTACAATCCACTTGTACTCCCACAACAAATCCGATATATCAAACAAATGAGGATTCTTCTCACACTGAGCCAACCGCCATGAAAAAGCTATAATTGCATTTAGGTGATGTCCGTAAAAGACGCCCTGATGAACAATTTCTTCTCGGATATCAAAACCGGCTTTTAAGTCATTTTGACTGTCGGCAATCCTGGCCGCCTCCTCCAACATTAAAAGCTTTGCTTTCCCATCTGGCATTAAATCAATCTCTGAAAGAAGCTTTTCCAATTTACCGTCCATTTTCCTATCCTCCGATTACAACTTATAATCAATCAAGTTCAGCAAACTGCTGTTTAACAGCTTCATTTCTCTAGGGTTTAACGGATAATGCCCCATCAGCAATGATTGAATATATATTATTTCCACCGACATACATACCAGCTCTTTTGAATCGGTACCGATTAACCGGGTTATCAAAGGATTGTTATAATTAAAGCACAATTGAGCCTTGGATGATGTTGAAATATTGTCCGAAATCTGGCCCAATATGGATGAAAAAAGGAAATTGGATACTTCCTTGGTATTCTCAATATTTCTTATTAGATTTGCTTCTTCGTCAATCATGAACAGCGCCGGAATATCGGTAGGTTCAAACTTTTTAATCTGCACCGAGCAATTAAAAGGCTGCAATACCACTTCCGCTGTTTTTATAAATTCAAAAGCCTTTTCCCTTTCTTCAAAGTCAAGCTCTTCAAATGAAGCAGACATATCCGTCGGACTTATACGTTCAATACGTATATCGTGAAAAATCTCGGGCAATTTCTCAATTATCTCGGTGTCATATATATAACCGCAGTTCAATATGCATATTGATTTGGCAGCTGATATTTTCTGAATTTGCCTGAACTCATCTATACTCGGAGTATACTGAATAATATCTGTTCTCTTTTTTATCTCACCAAAGGTTAATATTCCGAGGGATGTCTCAAAAGGCAGCCAGTCAATGAACAATTTATATAACTCGTCAAATTCAAGAGAAAGAGCCTTAATGGCCAGTGTGTGGATCTTAATAATTTCCCTTAATCTAAAAATATCAAATCTGGCCTTTTCCACAAGGTAGCTTCTAATACAATCGCCCAATTCTGCTTGTACCTGACTGAGTTTTTTGTCGTCACATAATTGTTCCCTTGATGCAGTAGGCTCCAAGTCATTGCAATTAACAACACATTTGAGGAAAAAGGCCCAATCGGGCAGCAAGTTTTCCACACTGTCCGAAAGAAACATGTTTTTCAGATACACTCTATGCCTTCTTTTAGAAGAAGGATTCATCTTGTAGGATATAATGTATGCAATACCGCTTACATCCCCTGTTTTTGAAAATAACGGAATGTAGTCTATGAAATCTTCATCAAATACTTTTTTTCCGTATTCCAAAATAGCTTCCCTGTCACCTTTAAGGATTCCGTCCCTTGAAAAATCAAAGGGCTTTTCATTGTTAATTAATATTTTGCTTTTTCCATCGGAAAAATATATAGGATAAGGAAGGAAGCAACCATAATGGATAAATAAATCCTTTAATGTCGGAGCTTGAAAATATTCTTCACTGCCGGGTCTGCATCGCAGATAAATCTTGGTTCCGACAGAAACGTCATTATCAAGCTTTCGTACTCTATATGTACCGTCATATTTTCCCACCCATTCAACTGCATATGGGCTTTTTTCAGATTTGGTTATCACAATTATTTCATCACATACAATAAAACAAGATAATAATCCTATACCAAACTGTCCGATAAAATCATTTCTTCTTTGAAAAAATTCCTCTCTTTTGGAAGACTGACCGATTACTGCAAGAAATTGATGAACCTCTTCTTCGGTAAGGCCAATACCGTTGTCCTCCACAACAAGGGTTCCCGGATTTTTTTCCGAAGGTTCAAACAATTCTATGGAAATACTGCCATAAAAACCACTATCGTTTTTTCTTCTTGCAGTGACTGCATCCACCGCATTTTGAAGCAGCTCCCTTATATAAACCTTTGGACTGCTATAGAGATGGTTGGATAAAAGTTCAATGATACCTTGAAGATTAACCTTAAATCTTAAGTCAAATTCATTATTGTTTACCACAACTTACCCCCATTTATTTTATTATTATTCAAATAATAATATCAAATATTTTATAAATTCCAAATTCTCTATTCCGCTTTCTCTTCTTTATAACTCCAGTTAAAATTGGGGCCGCATAGATTAATAAATATGAACTTGCTCTTTCCAATTTCAATTACATCAAAGGCCGAAAGCTCTTCCGCATTTAGAACCGGCTCATCTTTTTTTTCCTGATTGCTTAAATAGATCAGCCCGCCGGACTCTCCCGGAGCAATAGTAAATTTCCTCATCTTTGGGTCATAAGTAATAGATGCATGGTTTGTCTTCGATATTGTATTGTCTCCGGCTATCGAAATATCCATTTCCTCAGATCTTCCGATAAAGTTTGATCCCTTCCGGATTTTATAGTCCTTCCCCATCTGTATTCCTTCAATACATACCAGCCAACCGACTACCGGTTCAACACCCTCTATATTATCCGGTTCCTTGGTTTTTTCAGACTCTTCTAAAATAGGAGCAATTTTCATTTTCCCTGTGTCTTCCAGAGGAGAGTCACAATAAGGACATTTATCCCCATATTTATCAATTCTATACATATGTCCGTTGATGCATCTTCCTAAAGACATCGTTTAAATTCCCCCGCTTTTGAATTTGTTTTGTATTTATTACTACCGCTTAAATTATTTCATATATTCTGTCGTACTTGACATATTAATTATTTTACCATAATTTTAGTATTTGCTATAAAAATTATATCTCCATGCTTCAGTTCATAAGACCTTTCTACTTCCAGCCTGAATTTCTCTTCATTTATTCTTTTGAGGCCGGTTCCGTGAGCTGAGCCAACATCCTCAATATACCATCTGCCGTCAGCATAATTCAAAATCGCATGTTGTCTGCTTATAAGCTCGGAATACTCCACATTTGAAAGGTCAATGTCCACCTCATTATTTTTAGTGTTTCTGCCTATTAATAAGGACACTTTTCCTTCTATATTCCATGTTTTTATGTTCTTACCGTTTTCACCGACTAGCACTAATTTTGATATTGCTTTATCCTTCTCACCGGCAAGAATAATTGTAAGTATACGAACCGTTACAAAAGCTCCGAAAACAACCGAAACGCCATATCCCATATATTTTATAATTTGATTATCGTTTACTAAATAAACATAACAAAGAGTAGCTGCAATAATTAAAGTAATTAAACCGTCAATTATATACATCCACACCGAATTTTTATTGTTCACCTGGTATCCGTCAGCCTTCTTATGGTTGGGATACTTCTTTAAACTGTTTTCACTTCCCGGCAACAATGAATTTTCATTCATTTAAAAAACACCCCTTATCTTCATTGTGTTGAGTTGTTCTTATTATATATAATTTTTCTATCTTTCATGTCAAACTTTTCTCTGTCTTACTCAGCTTGCTTATCCTTCAGTTTGATTGTCTTATAACTGAATTATATTATAACACATTTTCATCATATTTTTTTCTAATTATTTCGTCAATTTAAAATCGTAAACTTCGTTTCTCAAACTTAATCTCTTATTTCAGATATTCTTTTAATCCAATCGGAAAAATGCTTGCATATATTCATAATTGCATCCATTCCAATAGCCTCTGCAATCAGCGGTCCTGCAGTGGCCTTTACTTTCTCATATTCCGGAATCTCCCTGATAATTCTCTTGGAAGGAGACTGTTCCGGAGTTTGATTGATATGTTCAGGACTCTCAAAATCCTTCACCATTTCCAGGAGCTTCTTACAAGCTTCTATGTGTTCTTCATCAATAAAATATTCCATGATTTTCATTGGTTCTACCAGTAAAATAGATTCAAACTCATGAAGCTGAATATACGGTATGAATTTAATGTACCCTAAATCTTCTCCTAAGGAATTCCTTATATCTTCTTTAAAGGCCTTTTCCACCTTTGCAATTTTATCATATGGATTTGAATTGAGAAAAATACCATCAAGCCCGGGAAATTCTTGGGGCAAACGATACAAATCAAACATTGTAGTTACCCACGCACTTCGATCCTCTTTAATCCATCGAAGGATGTCATTACGAATCTTTTCGTAACTGACTGCTCCTCCCCTATATATTTTACCTTTTTTTCTTCATGTTTCAACACATCGAGCATTCACGATAAAATCCCTTTCAGCAAAATAGGGCGTAAGCGTTTGACCAACAAAGGCTTCTTCCGTCTGCCCTTCAACAACAATATTAACCCGTATCATCTCGAAGGCCTCCCCCCGATAACATTCTTCTCCCAGATTTGGCCCAACGTATATTCATCCATCCATTCCGATAGTTTTTCTTTATCGACTCGTCTGAAAACAGACTCACCGTCTTTTTTATCAACTACAATTAAATCCTCAGGCTCTAAAGTATCTACAAGAGTAACCGATTGAGTTGAGACAATGATTTGTGACTTGGCGGATGCACCTTTAAGCAACTCAGACAAAACATTGATAGCAAAGGGATGCAACCCCAACTCCGGTTCGTCAATGCAAATTAGTGAAGGCAGACTGGGCTGTTGTAACAGTGTAATCAATGCCATCATGCGAAGTGTCCCGTCCGATAGCTGATTAGCGTCAAACACCATGCCGGAATCCCTTTCCCTCCATCTTAAAAGAATTTGCTTTTCATTATATACATCCGGTTCCAGAATAAAATCATCGAAAAACGGCGCAACCAATTTTATTGTATTTACAATCCTTTTATAATATTGCTGATGTTGCTCCCTATGCTTCATTGCATAAAGAAACGAAGCAAGGTTTCCTGCATTATCTCTCAAATATTGATTATCTTCAATATACACTTTCTGTTTAATTGCAGCTTCATCAGACGTGTCGTGAAACTGATAAAAACGCCACTGGTTGATGATATTTCCGATCACGTTCGCTGTCTTTCTAAGTCCGTCATCATTTATAAGATGGTAGTTTACAAGCAAGGATTCTTTATGTCCTGCTCCCAGAGACTTTAGCGGTGCTTGAGTACTTAGTTGCCTTTTTGAAAAAGCTACTTGTTCATCAGCAAAAATAAATGTATCCCCGGCAGCTTTTACTATCCGCATATAGTAAACATTTTTTCCTGCATCATTTTCAAAATAAAGTTCCGCTTCTACTTCTTTTGTCCTTTTGGAACCGCAGTAGAGAAGTTTGTCCGCTCCTCCGTTTTTCCCGACATATAGTTGAAGGTTATTGCTTGTCATAAAATTAAGCAGCCTGATAAAAGAAGCAAAATTTGATTTTCCGGCTCCGTTAGCACCTATCAATACATTTATCCAAATCTAAATTTTTTATCGATTTATATCCTTTTAAAGTAACCCTATTAAGCTTACTATTTTTATTAAGTTTATTTTCCATAGCATTTTCTCCTTTCCAAGAACAATCACTTATTCTTGTCAGAGCATTTTCATAATACATTAAGCCATTTAAAAAACTAGTTCATAAAGGATTATAACATATTTTAGGACATGAAAGATATATATAAAGTAAATAAATTTACCATTTTGATTTTTTGACATCAAAACCATTAAAGCCTACAAACACAAAACCACCCGCCTTAAACGAGTGGTTTTAAAATTATAATGAGTAAGTCTATAAGCCGGGTTCTGTATTTGATAGTCATCTATCTAGGCTATATATTTCTATATAGCTCAAGCCACCTACCCGGGACTGGCGGGCCACCTTAACGTCCCTCTTTGCGGTGTTGCTCCAGGTGGGGTTTACATAGCCGGCAAGTCGCCATGCCGCTGGTGAGCTCTTACCTCACCTTTCCACCCTTACCTTGCTGAAGATTGGAAGTAAGGGGTCAAACCTCTCACTTCCAACCTCCAACAGGCGGTATATCTCTGTTGCACTTTCCTTGAAGTCGCCTTCACCGGGAGTTACCCGGCACCCTGCCCTACGGAGCCCGGACTTTCCTCGTATACGGCCTTTCGGCACTGTATCCGCGACTATCTGGCTTACTCATTTTACTCTATTCATTCTTATTATTTACAGCATATTTTATTATATGTATTTATTTTATTATATGTATTTATTTTATTATATGTATTTATGACACCTATGTCAACAATATTTAAATGGGTCTTCTTCCACATCATTCCCCATTACTTCAATGTCTGAAAACCTGTCTGACAAAAGCTGTACAAGCCTTGGTACAATAATCCTTTCCGTATTGAAGTGGCCGGCATCTATAACACACATGCCCATCTCCGTCATATCCATGGCATCATGATACTTCACATCACCGGTAACCAGCACATCCGCTTGTAATTTTGCCGCCCATGCCACTCTGTTGTCAAAGCTCCCGCAAAATACAGCCACTTTCTTTATTTCCTTTTCTGTACTGCCGATTAACCTTACATTTTTTATATTCAGGCGTTCTTTTACCAAATTAATAAAGCTCTCAAGAGTAATGGATTTATCCAGCACCCCGACATTACCCATTCCATACTCCCTGCCATTGATCTCAAGGGGATAAACATCATAGGCAACCTCCTCATAAGGATGTGCATGAATCATAGCTTCAATCACCCTCTGAAGGTTGTCCTTTGAAACTACGGTTTCCAATCTGTACTCATCCACCTTTTCAAGCTTGCCCCTCGTACCTATGTATGGATTGGTCCCTTCTAAAGGCATGAAAGTGCCGACACCCTTAGTCATAAACGAGCAATCGCTGTAATTGCCTATCCATCCGGCACCGGCTCTGCTCATCGAATCCCTCACAGAATCAACACTCTCAACCGGAACAAACACAACAATTTTAAAAAGCTTTTCGGATTTATAACCAACAAGATTTCTTATTTCTGTAAGTCCCAATAAAGATGAGAGATAATTGTTTACTCCTCCATGCGCAACATCAAGATTGGTATGGGCACTGTAGACCCCAATATTATTCTTTATCAGTTTATATATAATGCTTCCCTTGGCATCATCCTCATTTATCCTTTTGATCCCTTTAAATATTACCGGGTGATGAGATACAATCAGGTCAACATTCTTTTCCACTGCCTCGTCTACAACCTTTGACGAGACATCTAAGCATACCAATATACGATTTACCTTTGATCCTCTATTTCCAATCAGTAGACCTACATTATCATAATCCTCGGCAAGATTGGCCGGAGCCAGTTCCTCCATGTAGCGTATTATATCACTTATTCTGCTCATCAAAACCCCTCCTCAATTCCTCCTGATAATCCCTCAACAGTCTCGAAAGTCCATCCCTAATACTCTCATTTTTTAGCCTTAAATCAGAGTTTTTATCATTCATTTTTTCCATTTCAACTATAATTTTATTCAACTGCCTCAGCTTATTCTGAATATAGCTTTCAAGAAGCTCATCCCTATTTTCAAAAAGCTTTTCACCTATATAATAATATATTTCTTCCTTCTTTTGAACACTGCCTGTCCATTTTGCAGCCAAAACATTATATATCCTTCTCTCTTCCCTGCAAAGCCTCTCATCACATATGTCAAAGCCGTTTTCATAAAGCCATTTGCGTACCAGTTCTATTGAATTCATAGGCTGAATTAAAAGCAAATTTGCTTTTTTTGCGGTATCAAAGCCCTTTTCCATTATTCCGCTAATGATTAAGCCGCCCATTCCTGCGATTATAATTATATCCTCTTCTCCATCCTTAAGAGTTTCCAAGCCGTCACCAACCCTGGTGTCTATATAGTTTTCAAGTCCGTATTTTTCTATGTTTTTATCGGCCACTCTGATAGGCCCTTTTCTAACATCGCTGGCAACAGCCCTTTTGCATCTTTTATTCATAACCAGATAAATAGGTATATAAGCATGATCCGTTCCAATATCGCATACCACGTCACATGGGGGCGTCATATCGGCTATTAGCTTGAGTCTTCCTTTTAAATCCATCTTTGCTTCCTTTCTCTTTAACATCTCTTATACATGAGTTATTTATTTTTATTTCTCTTCACATTATTTCATTGTTCCATTATGAATTATTATATTAAAATTTCGGAGCATAATAAACATTGTAATTATTTAAATTGTGATGTTTACAAGGAGATGGTGTTCATGATACAGAACTTTCGGGTACTGAATATAAAAGACACTGAAAATCCTTCGGAAACGATACTCTCCAATATAGTGCCTTCAAACGTGACCGCTGCAAGCACCAAAAACATCACTGCCAATACATCCAGTCAGCAAGAAATCATCGACAACTTCGACACTTTTATAGAAAAAAGAAATAAGGAGTCTTAAGACTCCTTATCTCTTTTTTGGTGGGCCTTCAGGGACTCGAACCCCGGACCAACCGGTTATGAGCCGGTTGCTCTAACCAACTGAGCTAAAGGCCCGTTTGGCTCCTCAAGTAGGACTCGAACCTACGACCCTGCGGTTAACAGCCGCATGCTCTACCGACTGAGCTATTGAGGAACGTTTATTGATGCATCAAGCATCAGAAACAAGTAATATTATACTTAGGAATTTAATCAAGGTCAAGAATTGTTTTTATTCCATTACAGCAAATTATTATTAATTTTCTATAATTTTTAATGAATTTCTTCCAAATTCGCGGATATGTTTAATGTTGATATATTTTTATTCTAACGGACAAGTTGATATTTTTAATAAGCAAAATACTGAAGAACCATTACAAATCAAGTTTTAGAGCCTGTTAATATAACAAAGGAAGGGAAATATCCTCTTATACAAAGTTAGTTTTGCCCTTCCTCCAAGGAATATTTACACGCTCTGTATCTTAAGACTTAAGCTTCGGCAGCTTTTCCCCAACACATGCTTTATTCACCCCTACTGAACTAATTAGTGTTATATGGGGTCTTATTCCGATATTCCAACAGTAATTCTCTCAGCTTTGTAGCATGCATTCCTTCATCTTCGGCAAACTGTTTAAATACCTCTTTAACCTTCTCATCCTCTATCCGTTTTGAATACATCTCGTAATCCCGAACCATCTCCATCGAGTTTTCCCATGCCCTCAAAAGCCGGTCATAGGTCGTAATCTCAACTTCATTTCTATTCATTTCATCCATACAATCATCTCCTGTGTATAAAAAACTATTTCAATATTCATATAGTGCTACATGCAACATAATTTTATACAGCTTTCTGAAATTTCAAATATTAATTATAAATATCCATGATTAATAGAATTTTATTCTTCCTATGTTTAAACATGCTTAACAATTTTTTTAAATATTTTTCAAAAACATATTGATTTTTATTGTTCAATCTATTAATATACTACTAGTATATTAATTATACTCCCCTAGATCCCGTAAATTAGTATATAACAAATTTACGGGATATTTTTTATCCTTTGAAACAACAAAGGTAAAGAAAAACTCGATTACTAAAAATCGAGTTTACTCAAGATAATCTTTAAGTTTTTTACTTCTGCTGGGATGTCTCAACTTTCTCAACGCCTTAGCCTCAATCTGTCGAATTCTTTCCCTGGTAACCTGAAACTCTTTTCCTACTTCTTCAAGGGTTCTGGCTCTTCCGTCATCCAAACCGAAACGCAGCCTTAAAACCTTTTCCTCTCTTGGTGTCAAAGTGTCAAGTACATCTATAAGCTGTTCCTTCAATAGAGTATAGGCTGCAGCTTCTGACGGTGCAGGAGCATCATCATCGGGTATAAAATCACCGAGATGGCTGTCTTCCTCTTCACCGATTGGTGTTTCAAGAGAAACCGGTTCCTGCGATATCTTCATTATTTCCCGGACCTTTTCCACCGGCATATTCATCTCTTTTGCTATCTCTTCAGGGTGAGGATCTCTGCCAAACTCTTGCAAAAGCTGCCTTGATACCCTTATAAGCTTGTTAATGGTTTCCACCATGTGTACAGGTATCCTTATAGTTCTTGCCTGATCTGCAATAGCCCGGGTTATAGCCTGCCTTATCCACCATGTGGCATAAGTACTGAATTTAAACCCTTTTCTATAATCAAACTTTTCCACTGCCTTTATAAGCCCAAGATTTCCTTCCTGAATTAAATCAAGAAATAACATACCTCTTCCCACATATCTTTTGGCTATACTTACAACCAACCTTAAATTAGCCTCTGCCAATCTTCTCTTGGCCTCTTCATCTCCCTCAGCCATTCTCTGGGCAAGTTCAATTTCTTCATCAGCACTCAAAAGAGGTACCTTTCCAATCTCCTTCAAATACATTCTGACGGGATCATCTATACTTATCCCTTCAGGTATGGTAATATCAAAATCCTCTTCTGTAAGCTGAATATCTTGCATTTCAGCTTCAATATCTCCGACAATATCTATTCCCGCATTCTCCAATGCTTCATAGACCTTCTCTATTTGATCCGGTTCAATATCAATTTCATCAAATGCATCCATAATTTCTTTATATGTCAGCATTCCCTTTTGCTTACCTTTTTCCAATAGATCAAGCACAATCGCTTTTACATCATTATTGGGTTTCACTTACTGCCCCTCCGTTCGTTAAAATATATCTCTCTATTTGCTCTTCTTTTTTAACAATATTGATTTAAGTTCAAGTTTTAGCTTCTCTACATCCTCCTGAGAATGATTTTGAGATGTAGAAAGAAGCTCGAGTATCTCTTTTTCGCGTTTATCCAGTCGGTACATTTCCATCCTTCTAATTATATCCATTACTGCCTTGTTGTTATCATCAAAATTGCATTCCCCCTGTATTAATCTTGCAAATATGTCTGAAAGTCCATCGCCAACCAAATTAATAAGTTCTGCAGGAACAATTCCCCTATTATTTTCAAGACGGCTAAATACTTCCTTTGCTATTTCTTTATCCTTCTCATCCTCAAAATCTTCAGGATTCAGCCTGTCTTTAACAACCCTGTAAACCGAGTTGTCAATACTCAAAACACTAAGCAATATTCTTTCACATTCTATAACCTTTTCAAATTCACTGTTTCCTTTCTTCCTGACATTCTTTAACTTGTTTGCTTCAATATTTGAAACTGTCCTAAAGCCCTTCGCCGGTTTTACCCTTTTCAATACTTCTGCATATATTGATTCTTCACTTATTTCATATTCTTTCGATATCTTTTTTATATACATTTCTCTTTCCATATTGTTATCCACTTTAGATAACAACTCTACTGCTTTATTTAGAAAACTGATCTTCCCATCAGTAGTATTTGTATCTATATCCTTTTTTAATATCCTTATTTTATATTCAACCAACGAAAGAGATTCTTCCAATAATTTCTTAAACGCCTCAGGTCCGTTTTTCTTTATAAACTCATCCGGGTCTTTGCCGTTTGGTATTATCAGCACCTTAACATTACAGCCTATATCATTTAATAAATCAAGGCCTCTCATGGTAGCTGCCTGCCCTGCAGAATCAGCATCATAGGAAATTATTATCTCTTCAGCATATTTTTTCAGCAATTTGCCCTGACTCTCAGTTAAAGCAGTACCCAAGGATGCTACAGTATTTATTATTCCATACTGGTGTAAGGATATTACATCCATATATCCTTCTACTATAATTATTCGTTTTTCTTTAGAATTTTTGGCAAAATTCAGAGCGTATAAATTTTTTCTTTTATTGTAAACTAGTGTTTCAGGAGAATTCATGTATTTAGGAGAACCGTCATTTATTATTCTTCCCCCGAAACCTATTAAATTTCCCCTTACGTCAAATATTGGGAAAATAATCCTCCCTCTGAATCTGTCAAAAAAACTCCCATTGTTCTTACCTTTAATTACCAGACCACTTTCAAGGAGTATATCATCATCATATCCCTTTTTTCTTAAATATCTGTATAAAATATCCCATTCCTCGGGTGAATAGCCTATTCCAAACTTTCTGGCTATGTTTGGGCTGATTTTACGACGATTCAAATATTCTCTTGCCTGAGAGTTCTTTAGATCCATTAACTGTTCATAGAAAAAGCGTGCCGCTTCAATATTAATCTTGAGTAAATCCTGCTTTTTCCTGGCGATTGTCTTTTCTTCTTCACTATCTCCTTCTGGCAACGGTATCCTTGCCCTCTCAGCAAGAAATTTAACAGCCTCAATATAGTCGAAGTTTTCCGCTTCCATAATAAACTGGATGACACTTCCACCCTTGCCGCAACCAAAACAATAATACAGCTGTTTTCCAGGATCTACACAGAATGAAGGGGTTTTTTCGTTATGAAACGGACATAGTCCAAAATAGTTTTTACCTTTTCTTTCAAGCCTGACATACTCCCCTACAACAGCTAAAATATCATTGCTAATTCTAATATCTTCTATTAATTCTTCTGAATAATGTTTATGCATTCCATACTCTTCTTTCCAAAACAACTCCTTTTACTACCGAATAGTTATATTGCATTTAGCTTTATCCCTTATACAGTAATACTTAGGATAATGCAAAACAATGCTCATTGATTCACAAACTACTCAACCCTTTATTCAAACGGTTTGAGGCAACTCATATCAAAGAATTCTTTATTAAAGAATCTTCGACATATTTGCTGATATTCCTTCTTTTTTTTGTCAAATGTTATAATATAATTATCAGTTATATTATCAGTTATATTATCAGTTATATTACCAGTATGAATTTTACAATATGATTTATTTCTATTCTTCATAAAATCAAATTTTCCTTCTTTAATTAAATCAAATATTTTAATAAAACAAATATTTTTAGATATTCTTTCATCTTTCCTGCCAATTTATACATTAAAAGCCTTAGACCAGTAATTTCACCAGGCCTAAGGCTTTTTTATACATCTTGCATATTATCGGATTCATGTCACTTTAGTGCCAAGGTTCAGGAATAAATATCTCATGAAACTTTCTTATCGCATATCTATCGGTCATACCGGCTATATAATCGCAAACCACCCTGTCCAAGTCCATGGTTTGAAGCATCTTCTTTGCCTCATCGGAAAGAAATTCAGGCTTTGATTTAATATATTTATACAGCTCCCGGATAATGTTTTTTGCCTTCATTTCGTCTTTTTTTGCTTCCGATCCCACATACACGTTTTTAAACATAAACTCCCTTAATTCATCTTTGGCTTCCCTAAACTCATCACTCATAGATATTTTATCTTTATCTTTACTATTTTCAATAATATTCAGTATCATATTGTTTATTCTCTTACTTGATTTTGTACCGAGCACCGCAGTACACTCTTTAGGGAGGTCCTCCTCGCTAAGGACTCCTCCTCTGATGGCATCATCTATATCGTGATTTATATAAGCAATTTGATCAGCAAATCTTACCGCTTGGCCCTCCAAGGTCGATGGAAGAATACTTCCCGTATGGTTTCGAATACCGTCCCTGACTTCCCATGTTAAATTAAGTCCTTTATCTCTTTCCAGCACATCCACAACCCTAAGACTCTGCTCATTATGTCTAAAACCATAGGGGCATATCTCATTTAAAACCATCTCACCGGCATGGCCAAAAGGGGTGTGTCCCAAGTCATGACCCAGTGATATTGCTTCTGTAAGATCCTCATTAAGTCTGAGACTTCTGGCTATAGTTCTTGCAATTTGCGACACCTCAAGGGTGTGAGTCAATCTGGTCCTGTAATGGTCCCCTTCGGGAGAAAGAAAAACCTGAGTTTTATGCTTTAACCGTCGGAAGGATTTTGAATACAATATCCTGTCCCTGTCTCTTTGGAACCTGGTTCTAATATCACATTCCTTTTCTTCGTGCTCCCGACCCTTTGATTTCGAACTTCTTTGGGCAAAGGGCGACAATATTTTATCTTCAAACCTTTCCTGTTCTTCTCGTATTAGCATGCCAGTCCACCTCCCTGGTTAAATGGTAAATTGCATCGTCTCTCTTATATTATATTATACCAGAAGGCAAAACTGCTGCTCAACTTGCCAATCAGAAAAAATTAACATTTACTCTCAAAAAAAGCCCAAGAGTTCAATGCTCTTGAGCTTTTTTATTTAGTGGGATTTCACTAAGTGAACTTAGAGTATTTCTTCAATAATTAACTCCGTCTTATTCAACAAATCAATATAATTTCCATCAACCCTAACAATAGGTCTGGAAACATGCCACGGGTTAATATACACAATTTCACATACCTGTCCGTTATTAAGCCTTGCAAAATCACCTATATAATACGAAGCCAGGTTATTCAGCAAAGCATTAACCACCTTTATGTCCAGTTTCCCGATTGCTTCTTGCTCCATCATTCTAAATACTTGAAAAGCACTTTCTCTTCCTTTATATACCCTGTTGGACGTCATTGCATCATATATATCAGCAACAGCTAATATTTTCGCATATTTATGTATCTTATCTCCTTTAATTCCCACGGGATATCCGCTTCCATCTTCTCTCTCATGATGCATAAGAACTGCAGTACATATATCCTTGCTTATATCCTTCTCCTTTTCCAAAATTCTATATCCGTAAACAGTATGCTTCTTGATTTCCTCATACTCTTCCTCGGTAAGCTTTCCCGGTTTGTTTAAAATCTCCGGCGATACTTTCACTTTTCCTATATCATGAAGCAGCCCCGCCTGAACCAGCTTCTCAATATCCTTCGAATCAAGACCGATCCATTTTCCCAAAAGCATGGACAGAAGCGAAACATTTACGCTGTGAGTATATAAATAGTCATCCGTACTCTTTATTTGATTCAAACACTTTACAATATCTTTCTTTTCGCCTGCATTTATAACTACCGAATCGGCAATATCATTTACCTTTTTCATATCAATGCCGTTTCCGTTCCCCAAGTCGTGAAGTATGTATTTTACACTATCGATATTTTCATTTTACTGGGTTTTAAAATTATCTTCCGTTTCCTGTACCGGCACATCATTCTTATCACATAAAACTTGTATTCTGGATAAATTTAAATTGCCGAGTTTTCTTATTGTATGCTCATCAAGAACCGTGCCCTCCGAAACCACTATAGCTCCATAATCATTTACTATGGTTTCGGCCAGCATCATACCGGGCTCCAGTTCATATGAAAATAGTGCTATTTTTGGCATGTATCTCACCTGCTCACAGTTATTTTACCAACCCATTTATATTTGTTTAATTTTTTATCGGAAAAATTTCCTGACAACTTTACTCGATATTATTAAGAGTTCATTAAATAATCGAATAGAAAAATACTCCAGAAACTTAAGTGCATTATTATTTTTTTCCACACATTAATAGTATGGATCCTTATTCTGTTCTCAATGATGGTAAACTTTTTTCATTGAAGGCAGAAGTGTATTATGTTAACATAAAAAGAGTTCAATACAGCTTCGGAATATTTCCATGAGACGAACTTTTTTTATTTGGCAAGATTCCAATAGGCAAGCATAAAAGCTTCTTGCTCTGAAAAATTAATAAAAGGGGTGATTGTGAGGCATGCAATCCAACAATTTTAAAAATATAGAGAAAATAACGGAAAAATTCAATAAAATGAACCATCTATCCAGATTAATAATAAAGTATGGTACTCAAGTATTCATGCTAATGTTTTTTCTTGGGGCATTGACCGTCTTATTATATAAAACAATACTTACCGCCAATGATTATGCTTTTTATCTGGGAACCCAGATAATTAAAATGAGCTTTTCCGTCTTTGCAGAATCAATTATCGGTAGCATACTTATTGATTTTTTTGCCTCAAATAATTAAAAAATTGAAAATCCGTCTTTGGATTTTCAATTTTTTTATTTCATAAACTTATGTTTCACCATGTATTTCCTCATCCTTTACATCAATAATTTTATTTCTTTCATCAACAAAAACTATTTTCGGATTATAGGATTTTGCTTCTTCTCTATCAAAAATTCCATAAGATATTATTATAATTATGTCCCCCGGATGCACAAGCCTTGCTGCCGCACCATTAAGACAAATCATTCCGCTTCCTCTTTCACCTTTTATAACATAGGTTTCAAAACGACTGCCGTTATTGTTATCGACAATCTGAACCTTTTCATTTTCCATTAAATCGGCTGCTTCCATCAAATCCTCATCAATTGTTATACTCCCTACATAATTCAGATTTGCTTCGGTAACAACCGCACGATGAATTTTCGACTTCATAAGAGTAACAAACATTTTTCACACCTCCACTATGGCATTGTCAATCAGTCTGGTATTTCCAAACTTGACCGCCAACGCTATTAAAACCCTTCCCTTTAAAAACTCACCAATAGAATCGAGCGTATCCGCATTCACTATTTCGACATAATCGATTTGTGCACCCTTTTCCGACTTTATTCTGTCAACTATATACTTCAATATATTTTCTTTTCTATTTTCACCGTTTTTTATAAGCTCTTGAGCCTCAAACAACGACTTGGACAATATCAATGCAGATTTCCTTTCTTCGGTGCTCAAATACACATTTCTTGAACTCATGGCAAGGCCGTCCTCTTCACGCACTATCGGACAGGTTACAATTTCGACATTCATATTGAGATCTTTAACCATCTTATTTATCACCACAACCTGTTGTGCATCCTTCTGCCCAAAATATGCCCTGTCCGGTTGAACAATATTAAAAAGCTTGTTTACAACTGTAGTAACACCTTTAAAATGTCCCGGCCTTGTTCTTCCGCAAAGAATCTTTGTAATATCCTCAACTTCCACATAGGTCTTATAACCGTCCGGATACATCTCCTCCACGGAAGGGGAAAACACCACATCCACTCCTGCAGCTTCAGCCATTTTAATATCCCTTTCAATGTCCCTGGGATATCTATCAAAATCTTCATTGGGTCCAAATTGCGTAGGATTAACAAATACACTCAATACAGTAAAGTCATTATGTTGTACTGACATATTCACCAGCGACATGTGCCCTTCATGAAGATATCCCATGGTAGGCACAAGCCCGATCGTCTTCCCCATACTTTTTTGTGACCTTATTATCGCTTTAATGTCATTTATACTTTCAATCAATCTCATATTATTAGCTCCCAACTTTAAGTTTATTATATATCAAAATTAGTTTTCTCCAGCTCTTTTACCACTGCTTCATCCACAATAAACGAATTTTTTTCCGTAGGAAATACTCCCTTTTGAACTTCATCTATATAACTTTTTACTGCACCCTCTATAGCACTTCCCATATCAAGGTATTTCTTTACATGCTTTGGAGTAAAATCCCTAAACATCCCCGTTAAATCCTGTATAACCAGTACCTGACCGTCACAGTCCGGGCCGGAGCCTATTCCTATTGTCGGAATATCCAATCTTTTCGAGATAAACTCTGCCACCTTATACGGAACACACTCCAGGACTATTGCAAATACCCCTGCCTTTTGCAGCAGCAACGCATCCCTATAAATCTTTCTTGCAGTCTCCAGGTCTTTTCCCTGTGCCTTGTGCCCCCCAAAAACATTTATTGACTGGGGAGTATATCCTAGATGGCCTATTACAGGTATGCCCGCACTTATTATGGCTTTAACATCCTCTACAATTTCCTCTCCGCCCTCAAGCTTAACGGCTTTGCAGCCTCCTTCCAAGACTAATCTTCCTGCGTTTCTAACGCTGTCATGCTTTCCTGTGTGATAGGACAAAAACGGCATGTCTGAAATCACCAGAGCGCGCTTTGCACCTCTTGAAACAGCTTTAACATGGTGCACCATATCGTCCATTGTAACCCTTGTAGTGTCCTCATATCCCAGCACAACCATCCCCAAGGAATCTCCTACAAGTATGGAATCCACTCCTGCTTCGTCAAGGATTTTGGCTGTAGGATAATCATAAGCTGTAAGCATACTGATCTTTCGGCCCGTCTTTTTTGATTCTTTAAAATTTGCAACTGTAAATTTGCTGTTCATATTATACATCCCCTTTATTCTTTACTAATCAGCATGCCTTGACAAATATATCAAAAATAGCCAATCCGGTAGGATTGACTATAGTAATCAATAATTAAACGATATATTTTTTCAAGCCATCCTGTCTCCGTCCAAAAATGGATCAAAGCATGAATCTTCGTTTTAACTTAATATCTGCCGTGCGGTTCATATTGATACCACCGAACTATAGTTAAATATTAGCACAGTCTAAAACATAAATCAATATATTTTTCAAAAAGGAAACATATTGAACGGGTGCATAATAAATAGGATTTCTTGTTTAAGAAACCCTATTTTATCGTTATATAAAACTTTAGTTATTTCTCCTCTTATGCCTTTGCGGGCTTAGCACCGGCCTTTTTATTTGCCTCTCTCTGTCTTAATGCCACCCACAATGGGCTTGCTATGAATATCGATGAATAGGTTCCGGCTACAATTCCGATTAGGAGCGGGAATGTAAATTCCTGTATTGAACCGATTCCGTTATACACTGCAAACAAGAATATGGTTAAAACACACAGTACTGTAGTTACCGTTGTATTTATAGTTCTTGACATTGATTGGGTAATACTTTTATTTACAAGGCCGTCAATAGTATCCTTCCTGGAAAATCTTGAGTTTTCCCTTATTCTATCATATATTACTATGGTATCGTTTATTGAATATCCCAATATGGTCAACACCGCAGCTATAAAGGATTCGTTAACGGGTATATTAAATATGGCATATACAGAAACCATAACTGCAATATCATGAATCAGGGCAATAACAGCTGTAAGTCCTGCAAGAAGCCCCGACAT
>LFSC01000034.1 GCA_001512505.1 Clostridiaceae bacterium DTU079
ACTTCCATAAAAGTTGTATTTTTACATATCATTTACCCACACAAAATAGCGAAGCACCAAAATGTAGATAGTGTATATACTTTTCAACCGGATAGGAGTGATTGCATGAATATACAAATGATTGTAAAAGAATACCGGCTACACATATTTTTTATTGGCAACGAAAATTACGGGAAGAAGCCTGCTATGTACTAATAATATCAGAAGAATACATAAATAACGTACCTTTTTTATTTGAAGGTGATATAATGAATTCAGAGGAGTATTTTAAAAACGAGATTAATCAAACGAAGGAGGGCGATTGCATGTCTACAGTTATTGCCCAAAAGTGGGGGAACAGCATAGGAATACGTATCCCGAAAGAAGCTGCTGACAGGCTGGGTATTAGTCAAGGTTCCGAGATAGAATTGTAAGCTAATGAAAACGAAATCACATTAAAACCAAAAAGAATACGAAAAAAATACACATTAGAAGAACTGTTGTCCCAAGTTACTCCTGAAAATCGGCATGAAGAGATTGACTTTGGAATTGAAGGACGTGAGTTGATTTAATGGGAAATATATCTGGAAGAGGAGATTTAATTGTTTTAAATTTTACTCCACAAACCGGACATGAACAAGCCAGAAGAAATACTATTGTTTTATCAACTGAAAGATTAATGAAGTAACAGGATTTGTAGCTGTTTGCCCGATTACCAGCCATAAAAAAGGGTATCCCTTTGAAGTGGAATTTCCAAGCGAGGGAATAACTCCTGATAATGATGGTTACCCAATAAAAGGGGTTATTCTGACAGATCAAATTAAATCGTTGGATTGGAGAGTTCGAAATCTAAAAATATTAAAAAATATAAACCCAATGATGCTCAAATTGAAAAAATAAATGCAATAATTGAGGAGTGCCTTGCGAAAATAGCAACATATCTTACATAGTTGCTTCTTTTTTTAAGCAAAGAGAATGTTTAGATTTTTGAATAAAAAAATTTTAAAATCTCCTTCTTGACAAGAATTGTAGAAGATGTTTAAGAAGGAGATTTTTTATGACAATATTCTTAAAATAATAATTCCTATAAATATAAATGGTTGGTATTGCAATCTATCGGATTATGTTGAAACAATGGGAGAAGATACAATTATCATAAATGCTAAGCAGTTTAATTATTCTCTTGAGAATACTATCTAATTTTGAAAGCCAATAAAACACTTTTAAGAAAATATATGATAAAATAAACTCATAAATATTAAGCACAATACATGAGTATTGGAGTCGGAGCATATGAGTTTGAGGTTTATATATGGCAGGGCAGGCAGTGGGAAAACGCGTTTTTGCCTTGAGGAAATAAAATCAAAGATTAACGCTAAAGTCACGCATCCGTTGGTTTTGCTTGTTCCCGAGCAGTTTACCTTTCAGACGGAGAAAGATCTTATCGGCGTACTTGGGACAGGGGGTATCCTCAAAACCGAGGTTCTGAGTTTTCAGCGTATTGCTTACAGAATATTCAATGAAGCGGGCGGCATTACCTATCCCCATATCCACCCTGCAGGTAAATGCATGATTCTTTACAGGATTTTGGACAAAATGAAGGGTAGCTTTAGAGTGTTTTCAAAAACTGCTGAAAGGCATGGGTTTGTCAATACGTTGTCCAATCTGATTACTGAATTCAAAAAATATAATGTTACACCTAAAGATTTGGAAAATGTGAGCAAAGAGCTTGAAAAGGATAATCCTGTAAGCGAAAAGCTTTCGGAGCTTACTCAAATATATGCCTTGTTTGAAGAGACTCTTGCGGAAAGATACAGGGACCCGGATGATGATTTGGCTATTGCAGCAAAAAAACTTGGCACAACCGGTCTCTTTGACGGAGCTGAAATCTGGATTGACGGTTTTACCGGGTTTACCCCTCAGGAATATGAAATAATCGGACAACTTATGAGAAAAGCGCAAAGGGTTAATATCAGCTTTTGTACCGATTGCCTGGACGGCGACTTAAATGATACCGATATCTTTTCATCAATTAAAACTGCATACAGAAAGCTTGTAAAAATGGCAAAGGAAAACGGTATTCCTGTGGAGCCCGTAGTTGTTTTGAACAATAAACCGTTGTTCCGTTTTGGCAAAAGCCCTGAGCTTTCCCATCTTGAAGAGTATCTTTATGCATACCCGTATAAGACATATAATGAAAAAACCAAGGATATATTCCTCTTTTCTTCGGTCAATATTTTTGCTGAAGTTGAAGCCTGCGCAAGAGACATTATCGGTCTTTGCCGTGACAGGGGAATGCGCTTTAGGGAAATTGCCGTGGTTGCCGGAAATCTTGACGGCTATGAGAAGCTGATTGAGGCTGTTTTTTCTGAATATGGTATTCCATGCTTTATTGACAGAAAGGTGGATATAGTTAACCACCCTTTGGTGCGATTGATTATGTCCATGCTGGATATTTTCATTGAAAACTGGTCGTATGAAGCGGTGTTCCGCTATCTCAAAACCGGGCTGACCGGCATTGACCGGGAGAGCATCGACCGCTTGGAGAATTATGTCTTGGCCTGCGGTATCCGGGGAAGCTCATGGACCGAAGAGCAGGAATGGAGAATGATTCCCGAGCTGATTCCTAATGAAAATAGCCTTGAAGAAGTAAAGGAGCTTTTGGAAGACGTAAACCAAATCAGAGCAAGGGTTTTGACACCGCTGATGGAATTCAGGAAGAAAACCAAAGGCAGAAAGAAAGCCTCCGACTTCTGTGCAAGCCTTTATGATTTTCTTTGCACTCTTGGAATACCCGAAAAAATGGAGGATGCTGTTGAAAAGTTTAGAAAAAGCGGTAATCTGAACCTTGCCAATGAATATTCCCAGGTTTGGAATGCAGTCATGAATGTCTTTGACCATACAGTGGAGGTCATGGGAGATGAAACCTTCGGAATCGAACGGTTTGCCAATATACTTGAAATAGGATTCGGAGAATGCAAAATAGGATTAATTCCTGCATCTTTAGACCAGGTGCTTGTAGCAAGCTTGGAACGTTCCAGAAGCCATGAAGTCAAGGCCCTTTACATATTGGGAGCCAATGACGGGGTATTTCCGCCTGCGGTAATAGAAGAAGGCATTCTTTTGGATCAGGACAGAGCCGTGCTTAGAAATGCGGGGATTGAACTTGCCAATGATACCAGAACCCAGGCCTTTGACGGGCAGTACTTGGTATACAGGGCATTGACCACTGCCGGAAATTATCTAAGAATCAGTTGGTCCATCGCAGACCATGAAGGGAGAACTTTGCGGCCTTCCTTGGTTATATCCCGGCTTAGAAAACTGTTTCCGAAAATTACGGAAACGAGCTATATTCTTCCATTCAATTCTGTAGCGGAAGAAATGGAGCTTTTATCCGGAAATAGCCTTGCCTTTAAGTCCATGGTATCGGCTTTGCGCCAAAAAGCTGACGGAAAAGAAATAAATCTCTTCTGGAAGGAAGCATACCGCTGGTTTTCCTCTCAGGATGAATGGAAAGAGAAGTGTCAGGCAGTACGATTAGCCTTCCAATATAAAAATCTGGCCCAGCCGGTAAGCAGTGATAAAATTTCCGCACTTTACGGAGAACCCGCGGTTTCCAGCGTCTCCCGGCTGGAAAAATACACTGCATGTCCCTTTGCTTTTTATGTGCAGTACGGGCTTGGCGCAAAGGAAAGGCAGGTATACTCTTTGCGTCCGCCGGATGTGGGCACTTTCATGCATGCCGTTATTGAAAAATTTTCAAGGATGGTTTCAAAAGGGGATATTTCCTGGAGAGATTTTGACCGTGAATGGTGCAGTGAAAAGGTTTCGGAAATTGTGGATGAGATGCTGGAGAAAATGCAGGGTTCTGGAATTGCCGCTTCCAGAAGATATACAGCTCTTACAGTAAGGCTTAAGCGTGTATTGACAAGAGCTGTCTGGCTTATTGCCGAGCATATTCGCAGAAGCAGCTTTGAGCCCGTGTCATACGAAGCCGATTTCAAAGAAAAAGGAAAGTATCCGCCCATTGTAATTGAGCTTGATTCCGGTAAAAAAATTCACCTCACAGGAAGAATTGACAGGGTGGATGCGTTGAAAACCGAGGACGGCACCTATTTGAGGATAGTTGACTATAAATCGGGAAGCAAGGATTTTAAGCTGGCAGATGTATTCTACGGCCTGCAGATTCAGCTAATCACCTATCTGGATGCCATTTGGGAAAACGGCGGAATGGATCCGGACAAGCCTATACTTCCCGGAGGTATGCTGTATTTTAAGATTGATGATCCGATAGTCAAAGGAAACGGCAAAATGACTGAGGAAGAGATTGAAAAAGCCATTATGAAACAGCTCAAAATGAGAGGCCTTATTTTGGCGGATGTGAAACTGATAAGGGAAATGGACAACAGTATCGAAGGTACTTCCATGATTATTCCGGCCGCTGTAAATAAAGACGGCAGCCTTGGAAAGAACACTTCCGCAGCCACGATGGAGCAGTTTAAGCTGCTTAGAAAGTATGTAAGAAGGCTTTTGAAGAATTTGTGTGAGGAGATTATGAAGGGAAATGTATCCATTAGGCCGTACAAAAAGAAGGGAACTACTTCCTGCAAATATTGCAGCTTCCTTTCGGTGTGCCAGTTTGACACTGCAATGAAGGAGAACTCTTTCAAACTGCTTTACGACAAAAAGGATGATGAGGTATGGAGCCTCATGGCACAAGCGGAAGAAAGCTCGGAGAAAGACTTCTTCTGATTTCGGCATCTAACGGTTTTTAACTAATTCTTCTGGAGTAAAGGTGGATTATTAAGATGAATGAAAGCAATAAATGGACCAACGAACAACTAGAGGCCATTAACGGGGAAGAGAAGAACCTTTTGGTTGCTGCTGCGGCCGGTGCGGGCAAAACTGCGGTGCTGGTTGAGAGGATTATACGAAAAATCACCGATGAAGAAAATCCTGTGGATATTGACAGGCTTTTAGTGGTTACCTTTACCAATGCCGCTGCCACCGAAATGAGGGAAAGGATTTCACAGGCCATAACCGAAAGATTGGAGAAGAATCCCGGTTCGGCCAATATTCAAAGACAGCTTGCATTGCTGGGGAAAGCATGCATTACCACAATCCATTCCTTTTGCCTGGAGGTAATACGCAGCAATTTTCAGCAAATTAACATAGATCCGGGTTTTCGCATTGCCGATGAAACCGAAAGCCGGCTTATGAAGCTGGAAGCCTTGAACGAAGTGTTTGAGGAGCAGTATGAAAATGAAAATGCCGATTTTTATGAGCTTTTGGAATGCTACGGAGACAACAGGGACGATAAAACCCTTCAGGATATGGTGTTGAATCTGTACGACTTTATTCAGAGCAGTCCTTGGCCGGAGAAGTGGCTGGAAAAGATGACGGAGAGCATGAATATCCCGGACGGAGCGGATTTTGGAAAAACTTTTTGGGGAAGTGTTCTTCTGACTTCGGTAAAGATTGAACTTGAAGGGTTGAAGGAGATGGTATCCCGTGCGCTGGAGATATTGAACAATGCTTCAGGTTTGGATAAATACCGGGCTATATATATGGAGGATCTTGCAAATATTGAGGCGCTGTTAAAGCTTTTAAATGAAGACAGCGAGGCACAATGGGACAGGATTTTTAAGGCCCTTCAAGGCATCGAGTTTGCAAGATTGCCAAGCTGCGGCAAAGGGGTTGACAAGGATAAGCAGGAAATTGTTAAGGGAATACGGGACGATGTAAAGCAAAGAATAAAAAAGCTTCGGGAAAAGGTGGTTACATCCGCTTCCGGTGAGCTTATCGATGACTTGAAAGCCTTGTACCCGAAGATGAAATGTTTTGCAAATCTGGTGGAGCAGCTTACGGAAAAATATGCGAAGAAGAAAAGCCGTAAATCTGTAGTGGATTTTAACGATCTGGAGCATTTTTGCCTGGAAATTCTGACAGAGAATAAGGAAGACGGAAGCATACTGCCTTCCAAAACGGCTATTTCGTATAGGGAGAGGTTTGCGGAGATATTGGTGGATGAATACCAGGACAGCAATCTGGTACAGGAGACCATCATAAATATGATATCCCAGGGGGATGCCCAATGCCCCGGTGTGTTTATGGTGGGTGATGTCAAACAGAGCATTTACCGTTTCCGCCAGGCAAGGCCCGAGTTGTTCCTTGAAAAGTACAACACCTATTCGCCGGATATGGGTCAACCCTGCCGAAAAATACTGCTATTTAAAAATTTCAGAAGCCGCAGGGAAATAATTGATGCTGTCAATTTTCTGTTTAAGCAGATTATGTCGGTAGGTGTGGGGGAACTGGACTACACCGATATCGAAGCCTTAAATTATGGAGCGGTTTTTGATGAGATCGACAAAGAAGATATAACAGTGGGAGGGGAGGCGGAGCTTCATCTGATCCAGACAGATCACGAAGATGATACTTCTGCTCGTGAAAGCGAAGGTGATGATGGGCAGCAGGATGAGGGCGAAAGAGAAGAGGATGAGGAAATGCTGGACAATGTCCAGTGTGAAGCAAGGCTGGTAGGCCGAAGGATCCTTGAACTGATGGAGCCGGATGAAAAGGGACGGTATTTTTGTGTTTTTGACAAGGCAAAGGAGGAATACCGCAGGGTTGAATACCGGGATATTGTAATACTTTTAAGAACCACGAGGAACTGGGCGGAGGTTTTTTCGGATGAACTGTCCATGATGGGAATACCGGTTTTTGCCGATACCGGGACGGGGTTTTTCAAAACAGTGGAAGTCCAGGTGGTGCTATCCCTTTTGCAGATTATTGACAATCCATTGCAGGATATCCCTTTGCTTTCGGTGCTGCGATCACCGATTGTCGGCTTTACCACCGATGAACTGGCGGAATTGAGGCTTGCTGACAGAAAAGCACTCTTGTTTGATGCGTTAAAGAAGCTGGCGGAAAGCGGACAGGGTGAAACGGCGCAAAAGGCCTCTGCCTTTCTTGTAAAGCTTCAAGGGTGGAGGGAAATGTCGCTGTACATGTCCACAGACCGGCTGCTGTGGCAGCTTTATAACGACACGGGATATTACAGCATGGTGGGAGCCATGCCGGCAGGGGAGCAGCGTCAGGCAAACTTGAGGATGTTGTTTGAAAGGGCCCGGCAATTTGAAGAAACCAGCTATAAAGGACTGTTTAATTTTATAAACTTTATAGACAAATTGAAAAGCAGCAGAGGCGATATGGGAAGTGCAAAGATTTTAAGTGAGAACGAGAATGTTGTGCGTATCATGAGCATTCACAAAAGCAAAGGGTTGGAGTTTCCGGTGGTGATTGTCGCAGGCTGCGGAAAGAAATTCAACCTTCAGGATATGAACAAAAGCATTTTGCTTCATCACGACCTGGGTTTCGGTCCGGACGTGGTGGACCACAAGCTGCGATTGTCATGGCCGTCGGTGGCTAAACAGGCAATAAGGGAAAAAATAAAAGCCGAAACCCTATCGGAGGAAATGAGAATACTGTATGTTGCCCTGACCAGAGCCCGTGAGAAGCTTATTATTACCGGTGCTGTAAAAGATGCACGCAAAGCGGTGGAAAAGTGGTTGGATTGCGCAAACGTTCAAGAAAACAGGCTTTCGGCCTATGATATTCTAAATGGAGCCAATTATCTTGATTGGATAGGACCAGCAGTTTTGAGGCACAAAAACTGCAGCGGACTTAGGGAATGTCTGGAAAACGTAAATTTTGGCGGAATGCTTATTGATGACCCTTCGGTGTGGAGTATAAAGCTATGGAATAAAAGTGATGTGCAAAGCGGCAAGATTTCAGAGGAACAGGAAGAAAGTGAATTTGAAAGATGGCTGGACAGCTTGGAAACGGAGGAAGAGCCTTCGAAATTGGCAGAAGAGATAGCCAGAAGGCTAAGCTGGAATTATCCTTACGCTAATGCTTCCAAGGTTCCTGCAAAGGTTTCTGTGACGGAGCTAAAAAAGCGTTATAACGAGATAGTTTCGGAAGATACAATGCAATTTCCGGACTTTATCCCGGTTTTGGAAAAGAAGCCTATGTTTTTGCAGGAGAAGAAAGGCCTAAGCTATACCGAGAAAGGAACGATACTGCACTTTGTCATGCAGCACTTGGATTATGGTAGGGAGGATATTGAAGCCCAGATTGAAGAAATGGTGGCAGAGGATTTGCTGACACCGCAACAGGCCCAGAGCGTGGATGTGGCCAGAATACGGCGTTTTCTGAATTCTCCTCTTGGAAAGAGAATGCTGGCCTCAAAAAGTATAAACCGGGAAGTGCCGTTTAATATCGAGATACCCTGTCATGAGATTTATATGGATATGGGAGACGAGGCCTGCCGTGGTGAGACCCTTCTTTTGCAGGGTGTTATCGACTGCTATTTTGAAGAGCCGGACGGTATTGTGCTTATAGATTACAAGACCGATTATGTGTCTCCGGGGAATGTCGAGACGATTCGGGAGAGGTACAAGGTGCAGATTTTATATTATGCCAGGGCACTGGAGATGCTCACAGGAGAGAAGGTCAAGGAGAAGTATATATATCTTTTCTGGAACGGGGAAGTTTTGGAGTTTTAATAGGACAGTATGATAAAAAGGACGGTGCAAGCCGTTCTTTTTTTGTCGATTATTGATGTAATATATTGAAAGTTATGGTTTTAAGTGATATGATTTTATTGAAAAAAGTAAACTGGTGGAGGAAGGATGTAATAAATGAATCTATCACAAATTGAAATTAAAAATTTTCATTCAATTAAATATTTAAAACTGAATTTATATGATTTTACATCTTTGATTGGACCAAATAACTGTGGAAAATCAACTATTTTAAGAGCTATACATATTTTTTAAATCAGGAAAAGCCTGACAAAGAAGAGTGGAGAAGAGGTTTTGAAAATGAAAAAATTGAGATAATCGGTACTTTTGATAATATACAAGACTGGGAAAGAGATATGCCAGGAGTTTCTGGGTTAGTTAATAATGGGATGATAAAGCTAAGATATATAGCAACTCAAGTAGATGGTAGTGTAACAACGAATTATGAATGCTATGTTAAAGAAATAAATATTGATGGATTTTCGGATACTTGGGGACAAGTTTCAGATAAAGTTAAAGAAATTGCTCAAAGTTTAGGCATAAATAATGGTACTGATTGGAGAACTAAAGCAAATAGAGAGAGAGTAAAAGAAAAAGTAATTTCTCTTTATCCTGATTTAGTTTCTTATGGAGAAGAAAAATGGACATCTGAAAGCATTAGTATAGCTCCAGCCTTAAAACAAGCGATTCCAAGGGCTGTTATAGTTCCAGCTGTAAAAGATGCATTAGACGAAACAAAAGTTACCAATAAGACAACTTTTGGAATATTATTAAATACAATTGTTTTACCTGCAGTACAAGCCACAGATGAATATAAAGAATTATTGGAAGCTGTTGAGAAATTGAGTAATAAACTAACTGGAAAATCAGGAGAGCAGTTAAAAACTATTGAAGAGTTGACGAAAGATTTATCAGATAGGCTTTCATCATTAATTGAAAGTAAGGCTCTTATTACATTGACTCCACCAGATACTGAAAAATTTCTTGGTTCTAATACTACAATAAAAATTAATGATGGTACAGAGACTTCAATAAATTTTCAAGGTAATGGTCTTCAAAGAGCGTTAATTTTTTCACTGATTGAGGTATTAGCTAAGAAAACCTCGAAGGTAGAGGGAGAAGGGAAAGATGCTAAAGTAAGGAATACCATTTTACTATTTGAAGAGCCGGAATTATTTTTACATCCACATTTAATGAGAAGGCTTAAGAATGCTTTGAAATCAATTGCAAATAATACAAATTGGCAAGTAGTTATCTCAACGCATTCACCATTTTTGATTGATGTTGTAGATAATCCAAAATCACTTATTATATTAAAAAGATGTTCTCCTGTTGCACCACCTAGTTGCTATCAACTTGAAGAAGATCCATTTAGTGACCCTGATTTAGATTATGAGAGAACTGCTCTTAGAGCTTCAATTGATTTTCATCCAACAGTGAATGAAGCCTTTTTTGCAGAAAGAGTTGTTCTTGTTGAAGGTGATACAGAAATAGCGGTTTTTAAGCATGAGGATAATTTACATAAATTTTTAGGAATTCCTGATAAGAAATATGAAAATGCTACTATTGTATCATGTGGCGGAAAATGGACAATACCAGCTATTGCACGTTTACTTTCAAAATTTCATATAGATTTCAAAGTTGTTCATGATATAGATAGAAAAGGTAGAACAGATGAGCAACTTAAATCTATTTCTCCATTTGATCCATACAATGCAAATGCAAAAATAAAAGAAGCATGTAATGGTGCACCAATATATGAGGTTGATGATACTTTTGAAGATATTCTATGGGATAGAAAAGATCATGAATTTTCAAGTAAAGATAAGCCATTTAGAGCATGGAAAAAATAAAGGGATATATAAGTGGTAAAGAGACAATTTATAGTGAGAGAGCATTAAAAGAGATAGTAAATTTTATATTTAACTGAAGAATTAGTAGAATTAAATAAAATATAAATGTTTATATAATTACATCTAATATGCTAATAACAGTATTTACTTATACATCTTTACTACACGAATATATGAAAACTTAGCAATAGGAACCAGGTATTTTTTGCAAAAACACTTTATTGTATTTCCTATATTCTTATACTTTTAAAAACTTTTTGCTTGCTACCCTGGAATCATTACGGGAATATGTAGGATATAAAGACCATACTTAAAAAGCTCTTTATTAGGCTTAATAATTCTTCCTGGTACTCATTAAACTCAAGTAAATTTTGATACTGATAACTTATTTTTAATGTTCCAGTTTAACTGTACAAATAATATAAAATGATTTCGGAGGTAGCTAAGCTCTACTCTTATCGTAAATTTTAGTTTGTTGTATTAAATAGGTTTGCTTCACATTTTTCTAGTACCATTTTATCGGTTAGACAATTATTAGATTATCAATATATAACTCAGGTAAATAGATTAAATAATTGTGTATTGACAATGACTTCATAATGTAATACAATATGTATTACGGAGGTGTTAATATGATTAGTATTAGGTTATCGAAAGAGTTGGAAGAAAAGCTTGAATTATTATCCAAACAGGAAAGTATGACTAAATCTGATATAGTAAAAGAGGCTTTAAGTAAATATATAGTTGATTATGAAAAAAAACGCAAACCATACGAACTTGGCGAAGAACTGTTTGACCAATATGGTAGTGGAAAAGGTGATTTGTCTAAATCGTATAAAAAGAAAGTGAGAGAAAAGATATATGAAAAGAAGTCTCATTGATACCGGTCCGCTTGTTGCTTTATTTGATAAAGATGATGAATTTCATGAAGCTATTAAAGAGTTTTTAAAGAAATATGAGGGACATTTATATACGACATGGCCAGTAATAACTGAAGTATTACACATGCTGGATTTCAGTGTAAAGGTACAAATAAATTTCTTAGAGTGGGTTAAAAGAGGAGCTTTGACTATTAAAGAAATTACTGTAGAAGATATACCCAGAATAATTGAGTTGTCTAAGAAGTATTCTGATGTACCAATGGATTTTGCTGATGCAAGTTTAATTTTAGTTTCTGAATTAGAGAATATTAAAGAAATAATATCAATTGATTCTGATTTTTATATTTATAGAAACCTCCGTAATGAATATATCAAGAATATTTTTGTTTGATTGGAGAAATCAAACAGCATGGAGAATAACGAAGCTTTTCTTATAAATTGTTTTGATGTTATATATGATGAATCTATAAGTCTTAAAAAAGAATTGTTTCTGATATTCCTATCGGGGACAATCTTGTGCATGCAGAATTCTAGAATAGATTTAAATGTTCTGTAAAAAGAATAATTGCTTAAAAACAGATTTCAATATTATAAATTCCGGAATGAGATGTGGTTTGATATAAAATGGTAAATAAAAATCATTGAAGATGATGATATACTATACTTTATTACATGACAGGACAAAGGAATCGGGAAATAGCCCAATTCCTTTGTCTATGCGCATTCATAATATCAATAAACATCTCAAACGATATATCAACCGTAACCGTAGTACCGCACGCCGGAGCTTTGTGTCGGCTCGGATATTTTGCCGCCGAATCCCCCGGCATTGTTTCTGATTAAGCCCATGATCACTTTGAAACGGTAAGAGAGACTTCTAAATTTTGATGGCTTTACTACCGTAATTTTTTCAAATGCTTCTCCGTTCATGCATATAAAGATTTCAATCCCTTGCTGCTGATAACGAACTAAAACATGTGCCAAATCGTTCCGTATTGTGTCGGAATGTACAATCACCCTTTGAATTCCCGCATTAATAAGAAACGTAGCCGACGGCATATCCTGAGGGAAAACACACCAACGGTTGTCAAAAGTTCCGGGCTGTTTTCCTATTCCGTTCATTCTATTGGAATCCAACATGAATACAGGAGGAGCGTCCGGACTGATGTATAATCCTTCAAGTATGTCAGCACCCTCAAAAAGGGCCGTAGCGATTTCACCAACCTTAACAACCATTGAAGAGATATACCCATTCACCCCATTATAAAGGGGAACCGGACGATAACCCAAGCGTGCTAATGCCAGACTTTCCATTACTCCGCTTTCGGCCGGAAGATCAACAATAAGCATGGTTTGGCTTTCCAAACTATGAATCCAATTAACTTTGGGTATTTGCAGCTCTTTAAAGCTTTTTGCGGGTGTTTTCATAAATAAAACAGGCTTAGCCCACTGCGACCACAAGGCATCATCGGGTGCCCAAATCTTATATACTTCCATATTGCTTTTCACTCATTATTTCCTCCTTTCGGAACCAGTAACGGTATGTCCTTTGCTCTGTCGTCAATTCTCGGGTACGGACTTATCCTTCCGTAAAAGCCGGCACTTTTTCCGTTCACCGTAAACACGCCTACACAAAGATGGTAAACTTCGCCGTTTGAATCTGTCAACGGCCTGCTGGTAAACTTGCGCTGGGCCACCCAGTTGCTGTGATCCCTGCGTGCAATCTTTTCAATATATAGACGTTCTTTTTCGGTTATTGCTTCTTTTATGGAAATGCCTTCTCCCACCCTTCCCAGAGCAGGCTTATATATCCAATCGCTATCCCCGCGTTTGACGGATTTGGGATCCCTTGTCTCGGGCAATAGTTTTTTCCATGTGGAAACATCCACGCCTAATTCATCCCAAACTAAAGGCAGCCGCTTTGATTGGGTAAATATTGCAACAGGATGGTTGCAGGATGCAGTCAGGCAGTCAAAATACCCCTGCCAATTTGAACGGCGGGGCAGGTTTGGAAGCCATTCCAGAGGGAAAAAACGCACAATACCGTCTATTGGGCCTTCCTTACCCTCAATAATGCATACCGCTTTATTACCTTCCCATGCTATATGATCCGGGGCGGCAAAGACAGTGCTATAACCATGGTCTTGAAAATAGTCACTCAAAAATTCCATGACCTGCCGGTCGTCGGAATAGGATGTTGCATGAACCAATGCTATAGATCCGCCTTTTTTAACTCTTTTTGAGAATGCCTGCAAAATACTTTCTCCAACGTGTTTGTGGGGTTCATACCCATCGAAATATTCGCATGCAATTTTAGGCAATACCGATGCTTCGGCAAGTCCCCCGGGCACGTCGCTGTTAACTTCGGATACTGCCCAACCTTCCGTGGTCGGATGAAAATCAAAGCGCATAAGCCTGATATTTTGGTTTCTGTTATAACTTGAAAAGCGGTCCGTTGTTTTTATAATCTTTCGGGGTAATCCCAATTTCTTAGCCAATTCCGGTTTATGGATTAAAGCCTCTTCCATCAGCATGGTCTCTTCCGATAATTGCTCAGCCCATTCTTCCAACTGCCGGACAGTACCCTGATCCATCAAAACCGCATGCTTTGCTATAGTGTTATGGTCTCCTACCTGTGGATCCCATTTATATGCCTTAAATATTACATTGTAACGATATTCGGAATACCGATCATTGGGGATTGATGCCAGTTCAACTGATTCTTTCATAATACCACCCCAAAAACAGCTGCAGATAAATTGTCGTATATGGGGTTTTCCACCAAAGGAAACATCGCTACGCTTATGATAGCAATAAAAAAGTATATTAGCCCCCAATTAACCGAGCTAATCGAAAATGTATTGTTTATGCTTCCTTCCAGTGTAGCTTTATTTATATAGTGACGTTCAACAACTATTGCCAATGCGGTCAACAGTAAAACCGGCCAACCCACGAGGAATTCCACTACCGTACTGCTAAAAGAGGTCCAGTCTCCGGCAGATGCCCTTGCCAGAATAATTCCGCTGGCCAGAAGATAGGCACCGGTTCGAAATCCACAGTTGATATCCCGATCTACCGTAATACGTTCAAAGACATCCGTAACTGAATGTACAAGCCTGCCGAGAAGGAACCACGTGATGATGCCTAATCCTCCTGCAAATATAACGCACCACCAGCCGGGACCGTCTCCTATATTGGCTCCCGAATATATCAACACTATTCCGAGGAAAGCTCCGCTGACCGTATATAAAGCTGCCTTGTTGTTTAAATTTAAGACATCATCAACCCAGGAGATATCAAAAAATCTAAAGACAAATAGTAACCCTAAAAAAGTCCAACTATATCCCAGTAAAATGTAAAATATTATATAAATAAAGTCATTTACGACATCAAAGGATGCCAGAACCTTAAGAGTAAACAAAATTATGAAGAATGATGCAATAGGTAAAAAAGTCATTACATACTTTATGACTTTATCCCGTCTGACAGGTTCAACCTCCTGCAGTTTTTTATACCAGCTTGATATGCTGACCCCTGTATAGAAAATTGAAAACACTAATAAAATAAATTCGGCAAAATCCATTTTAAGTCTCCCCAAATATATAATAGACTCAGCTTTTTCTAATTACTACAGTCTAAAAGCATTATTTTACATGTTACCATAGATAACCGGGCTTTTCAATAAATAGTCCAAAGTTTACATTATTACTTTATTTCTATTATGTAATATATTAAAATAAAATTATATAATATTATTCTTTGGCGTATTTTTTTCAATACGTTGCCAAAAAAGGAGGGCTCAGCTTGAAAAAATTATTGTGTGGTTTTATTATCGGCTTAAAAAAGCATTGCTGATGATTGCTGCCATATACCGCTTTTCCAAGGTGCAGCCAATTCGCAATTTTGATATTTCACCGGTTTGCCCGAAATTGATTTTTTTACATTTTTGCTCAATTCCAAGCCTGACTATATGCAAAAGCATGTTATAATACAAGTCTAATTCCTTCAGCACCGTATAATCCATTCCCCCCAAAAGGAAATGCAGTGTGTTGTCAACCCTTTTGGTGGATATGAATGCAACGGGCTTTTCATCCTTGTAAAAAACGTGTATATCGCTCTCGATTGTTTGAAAAAAACCTTTATCCAGTGTTTCCAGAGGATATTTGGAATTTCCCAATACATTCAAATAAAGCCTGTGCAATTCATCATCAAAATCTCTGCTGTTAATCTTTCTTATTATAAGGGACTTTCCCCTCTTTAGAGCAATGTTAATTCTCCTGCGGTAATTGCTCCTCAATCTCAAAATATAATCTTCAAAGCTTTTAAAGCTGTTTTCAAATATGCATGTCATAAGGGTATTGCCCTTTGGATATCTTTTATCTATAGAATCAATGCTTTTTAAATTCAGCAGCAAATAGAACCCTTTACGTCTTCTGTAATCATCTATCAATGCATTTAAATCTCCGGAAAACCCCGGCTCGTCAATGGAAAAGGGCATGGCTATAAAGGTCACCGGAATTGTCAAATTCAGCTTTCCGAAGGTAAATAAATTAATGTTTTTTGTGTATTCACAGCACACATAATTTTTGTGAACAACAAGCCTAAAGGGAATATCTCTGTATTTTGAAGCCCTCAAAACATTCTCCCTTAGCCAACTGTGCTTGTCAAGCCTTTGATCCCAGCCCGCAGGGCATTCTTCGAATATTTTTCCTTCAAATACTTCTTTCATAATATACATACTCCTTGTATAAATCCTTCGTATACCTTCTGGATAAAAGCACGGATTTTTTATTCTCCGCTAAAATCCAGCTGCTTATTACCTTTTGGGAATTGGGATATTTCTTTGCAGCAAGCTCAATAGCATTTTTAAATAATAAAAGCATAAGTCCTTTATTTTGGTACTCCGGCAAAACACCGATCTCAACCATTTTCATCTTACGGGGAATCCGTCCCAAAAACCTGTACTTTATAAACTCTTTTACACCGAAGCTTTTATGAATATCCGTAAGTTCATTAAAATCAGGGTACCAAAAAGACAATCCCACATATCTTCCTTCTTTTTTAACAAAAATCAGGTTTTCATTTTTGAGTATGGGCCGCATGGAGGAAAATAACTCGTAGTCCTCTTCATAGCTTCGGTAATAAACATCTCTATGGTCAATAAAGATTTCATTGCTCAAATCGGTGTATATCTTCATTGTTTTTCTAAATCCCTTTAAAGAAAAATCCCCATACTCAATGTCAAACTCACTGAAAACATCAATAAATTTATTGTAGTCCTGATCGACGGCATCCTTTACCTCAGCAAAATCTCCAATTAAACTTACCATGTTTATTTTATTAAAATCCTTGAAATAATCGGCATAATAACCGGGAGAATAACACTCGCCAAAGGACGGCGGTGCAGAATTGGAGACTGAAAATCCGATAGAGTTATTGGGATGACCTTCAATTCCGGCAATAACCTTTGTACAGCCGTTTTTCCTTCCAAATTCTACAGCATAATCGATTAGCGTCTTTACTCCCTCGTGTTTTTGGGGAAGAGCCTCAAAAAAGGACATAAAGACCGCTTCTTTATATTCACGGTGAATTATTAAAATACACTGGCATATAGCCATGCCGTTATCGAAAACCCCTACCATTTGTTGAATTGATTTTTTGTAAAAGGCGGAATTTTTTCCGCACACTATCGGAAGAAGGTTTGATTTGTTGTCTATAAAATTACGGTCATTTGCATAAACCCGTTTAAAAAACTTTTTGTACTCCCTTAATGATTCGATTACCCTAATCTCCATAGTTACTCCTATATTATATTTGGAATAATGCCTTTATTAATCTGGTAGCGGTAATAAAAGTTTACATACATGTAGAATATAAATTTAAAAGGATTTTTAAAAAAGTCCTTTCTAAAAACCGTCCTTTTTAGTATGGCAAATCTTGAAAATACTTTTTTATATAAATTCCAGTAAGCATCGGTTAATTCCTGAGGTGTCATGTTCAAAGGCTTATGAACTGCAGTAGTACCGCTATAGCTGTATATATCGTTGTTTACAATCCGGTTTTGACTTTTCATCTGCTCAAAAAAGATAGTTCCGGGTATAGGTGTCAAAATATAAAATCTTGGAACAACTACCTTGCTTTCAATAATAAAATCCGCTGTTTTTGAAATGCTTTCAAGGGTATCCCCGTCAGCACCTACAACCATTTCTGTTGAAACGTCAATACCGGCCTGGGTAATTTTTTGTATCTGTTCCTTGTAACGCTTTACATTTGCCCATGACTTGTTCATTGAATTAAGGCTTTCCTGAGAAATGCTTTCGATACCGAAGGAAAGGGCTTCACACCCGCTTTCATAGGCAGCCTTCAAAACCTCACTGTTGTCAGCAATGGAAATAGAGCACTGAGACATCCATTTCATTTTAAGCTTCTTAATTTCAGCCAGAAGCTCCATCAAATACGGAATATCCGAAAAAATATTGTCGTCCAGAAGCAAGAATCTATTATATCCCAGTTCTTTTATCCTCTTTATATCGCGAACCACTTCTTCTATATCCCGTTTTAAGTATCTGTTTTTATAAAGACAGTACACCGAGCAGAAGCTGCAGGAATTGGGGCAGCCTCTTCCGGCCTGAACCGGGAGGAAATTGCCGATTTTCTTTTGAGCCAAAAGCTCATATTTGGGAAGGGGATAAGTCAATTTCTCCAGGGGCATATTGTAAAATTCCTTCAGACAGCCCATTTTGTAGTCTTTAACCATTTGAGGAAAGCTCAGCTCCGCATCGCCTATTATAACACTGTCGCAGTACTTTTTTGCTTCCTCGGGCATGAGACTTACCATATATCCGCCCATAACAACGGTCTTGCCTCTTTTTTTAAATTCCTTGGCAATATCGATGCTTCGAAGAATAGCATGCCCCATACCGGAAATGGCAACAATATCACAGTCGCTGTCAAAGTTTACATCTTCAATGGTTTCAAGACAGACTTCAAAATCGCAATCGGGAACTAAAGACGCAAGAATTGCCGGAGCCAATCCCACAAAATACAGCCTACCTTTTTTAATAAGTTTATTGTCCCCATAATACGGGGTAGACTGAATAAAATATATTTTCATTTAATCCCCCTCACTCATATCAAAAGCAAAATTTCAATAAAAGATTTTGATGTAATTTAACCCCTTATTATTTTCTTTGTATACTGCCAGGTTATTTTCAATGCCCCGAAAGATAGCTTTATCACGGTGCCCAAGCCATATTTTTTTATCATGTAAATTACGTTTTGCGGTGATACCGTTACTTTGTAATAGGTGCTTATGATCCGGTAATAATACTCCCGGGTACTTATTTTCTCAGGCCTTACCACCAGGTGCGCCATATCCCACTTTTCATGCTCTTTGTAAGGAATTATCAGTTTATCCTTATACATATCAAAATATTGGGTGTGGGGCATAGGGGTAAAGGGCTGAAGATTAACGAAAATTATCCTGTTCGCTTTTATAAATTTATACAGCCGTTTAAAGTCATGCTTATCCCAATCTATGCCTAATATTACCGTCGCATAGCACTCTATATCGTGCTTTTTCAAAATACTTATGGCTTTGACATTATCGTCAATTTTTGTTTTTTTGTTATAGGAATCAAGCTCTTCCTGACTGGAGGCTTCAACTCCCACAATTACAGCGGATAAACCCACTTCTTTGAGCTTTATGATAATATCTTCATTTCTTGAAATAAAATCCGCTCTGCCGTAAACCAAATAATTTTTACGGATATTATTTTCTTTTAGCTTTTGGTAAAATTCCAAAAGCCTTTGCCGGTTGAACAAAAAATCATCGTCAACGATATAAACCTCTTTTTGAGGGATGGTTTTTAACTCGGCAATCACATCATCTATATCCCTTGCCGAATAGGGCGATATTTCTTTACAAAAGCAAAAATTGCAGTTGTAAGGGCATCCGAAGGATGTTTTAATCAGTGCGCATTTATTTTGAAAAAGATAATAATACTTATCCTGGTATCTTTCGGTTATCTTTCGGTCCGGGAAGGTTTTTTCTCTAATTTTGCAGTCTAAAAAATCATATAAATCGTCTTCGGTTCTGCAAACAAGATCAATGTTATCGTCTCTAAAATCCTCCGGACATACTTTGGCATGAACTCCGCCAACCGAGACCTTTATATCCTTTGAATATGATTTGATTATTTTTGCATATTTTTTTATAATTCCCACATGACTGATATATCCGGTAATTCCTACTACATCGGGATTGAATTTTTTTATGAAATGCCCGAGAGGCCTTTTTTCAATTATCATATCTAAAATATCAACCGTATGACCATTTTGCTTCAACACGGAAGTAAGACACATAAGCTCTAACGGCTCACAAATCATTACACTTTGAAGCCCGATGGTTTCTTTGTGGGGTTTTGGCCTTATAAGCAAAACATTCATATCTTTTCCCTTATAAATAAAAAATCTTATACCTTTTCACTAGTTTAATCCATAATAACTCAAAATTCAACAAAAAAAACCTGCCATAGGGGGCATGAGGCCATGTGAAAAATATTTCAGAAACTAAAGTTACGCAAGTCTAGAGCCTGTAAATACTCCTTTATTACATGTGCCACTTTTCATTATGCGATATTTTGTGATACAATTAGATTTTAGATTGGAGAATTCAAAATGAACCGTAAGCGCTATATAAATTCCACAGGGGGTAAGTGATGGAGGCTTCAAAGAAGATTAAAGTCTTACTTGTTCGTCCAAAATTTTCATCCATTGTTGCAAATTTAGAACCGTTAGGCCTTGAATATGTTGCCGGACTTTGCAGGGATCTGAATATCGAATGCGAGATATTTGACGAGTTTCAATATTCCTGGCATTTCAGATTCGGCAGGTTGTCGAGAAAAATAGAAGAGGGTGGATTTAATATTGTCGGCTTTCACTCCAATGCCAACACTTCCGATTATATCAGAAACACATCGGACAGGCTCAAGAAAAAGTATCCCCATCTTTACATTATGGTGGGAGGTCCCGAAGCCGAACTCAATTATAGAGATTTTTTCACCGACAGCATTGATTTTGTATATCATGATAACGGCCTTAACTCATTGAAAAACATCCTTTTGGAAGGCTTTTCCCCTGAGGTTTTAAAAAAGCAAAATGGTGTGTGTTTTAAAGTAAATAATAAGTGGGTTGTTAAAGAAAAGGGCGAGCCTGTAAACAACTTTATCACACGGCCCGACAGAACTGCCTTTTATAAAGGCCTGAAGAAAAACTTTATTTTCCTGAAGGGAAGCTTTGCTATTACCAAAGCATCCTTTTCTTGCCCCTTTGAATGTACTTTTTGTTATTGCACAAAGATGAACGGCGGTGTATATACCGAGCGTCCTATAACGGAGGTTGTTGAGGAGATAGAAGCCATTGATCATCCCAGAATATGGTTTGTAGACGATACCTTTCTTGTGGATAAAGAACGGGTTAGAAAATTTTGCGAAATGATTATAGAACGAAAAATTAAAAAACATTTTATGGCTTATTCCAGAGCCGACTTTTTGGCAGAGAACCCCGACATACTCCCGTTAATGTATAAAGCAGGCTTTAAGGATATTTTGGTGGGACTTGAAGCCGTAAGTGACGATTTCTTGGACGATTATAATAAGCAAACCTCAAGAGACGTAAATACACGGGCCATTAAAAATCTGCAGGACAACAATATTGTATGTAACGGCCTGTTTGTTGTAAGTCATAAATCAACACGTCAGGATTTCAAAGAGTTGTACCGATTTATAAAGAAAAACAACCTTCTTTGGGTGGTTTTCGGAATCTTCACACCTTACAAGGGTACGGACGCATATGATGAATACAAGGACCGTCTGGTAAAGTTCAAATCCAAAAGGCTTGACGGCATACATATTACAATAAAGCCCGAAAAAATGTCTTCTTTTATGTTTATGGTAAGGGTTTATATACTGTATGTATTGACTTATCCAAAAATTTTCTGCCGGACTGTATTTAAAACGGCATATGACACCAAAAGAACCGGGTGGATTTAAAATACGGAGGTATATGTAGATGGCTAAGCAAAAATATCTTTTGGTAAGGGTGCGTTATGATAAAAGGGTAGCCAGTATTGAGCCTTTAGGTCTCGAGTATTTGGCGGGAGTGATGAAAGAAAAGGGCAGGGAATATGTTTTCCATGATGAAATTTTCTACAGTCCCTTTTTCCGTTTTCGCCAAATGGTTAAGAAAATAGAGAAAAACAACATAACGGCTGTTTGCTTTTCCGTTATGTCCAACAATGCCGATTATATATTGAAAATGATTAACAAACTCAAAAAGATAAAGCCCGATTTAAAAATATTAGTGGGCGGACCGGAAGTAAATATCAATTATAAGGATTTCTTTTTGGATAATATTGATTTTGTATACTATGATTACGGCTTGGATTCCTTTAGAATTGCCGTGGAAAACGACCTTAATATAGACGCTTTGGAGGAGGCCAGTGGAATTGCCTATGTAAAGGACGGGAAATGGGTTCACAATCCTTGCGGAAAGCCTATTACCGATTATGATGTCAAGCCTGACAGAAGCCTGTTTTATGAAAACCGCAAAAAATACCGTGTTATAGCCAAAGGTTGTTTTTCTTTAATGAAATCATCCTTTTCCTGCCCTCAAGAGTGTAATTTTTGCATTTCCCGGCAGTTTAACGGTTGTTTCTACGCTGAAAGGGATACAGAAAACGTTGTAAAGGAAATAATGGAAATAGATAACGACCGAATTTGGCTGTGCGACGACGATTTCCTTGTGAACAAGGAGCGGGTAATTGAAATTTGCAACAAGCTCATAGAAAGAAACTGTTATAAGACATATATGATATTTGCGAGAGCTGACAGCATAGTTAAATGTGAAGATATCATGCCCTTACTGTATAAAGCAGGTTTTAGGGATATGCTTGTGGGACTGGAGGCTGTGGAGGATAAAATACTGGATTCCTATAATAAAAACTCCAGCATCGAAATAAACGAAAAAGCGGTAAAAATCCTCCGGGATAACAACATGGTATGCAATGGGCTGTTTGTAATCAACTATGATTTTAAGCATAAAAACTTTATAGACATTCACCGCTTTATCAAAAATCAAAAATTGATCTGGGTTTTGTTCAGCATATTGATACCCTTTAAAGGAACCCGTATCCATGAAGAAAACAAGCACAAACTTTACAAATACAGATATGGAAGAACCGACGGCACTAAACTTTTGATGAGGCCGCAGAACATATCCGCCGTTTTGTTTAAAGTTCATTTTGCCTTGCTGTATTATATTAATTTTCCGAGGATATACCTGGCTTACTTTTTAAAGACTTATGACAAAAAGTACTTGAATAAAGGTCCAAATCAATAGGAGGGCTCGATAAATGAGGGTATTGCTTATTAAACCTGAAACCGTTGGGATTTTCGCTTATACTTATCTTGTGGACCATGAGCCCCTTGAGATGGAATACCTATATACGGTGCTGAAAAATCGCGGACATGAGGCATATATTTATGACAGAAGGCATGAGCTGACTCCTCTTAAGAGCAAGCTTAAGCATTTTGCTCCCGATGTTGTGTGCATAACCGGCTATATAACTCAGGAAAAGCTGATGATAAAATTAGCGCGCCTTATAAAGAGGTTTAATAAAAGCATTACCGTGATAATTGGCGGAAGTCACGCAGAAATCAATTACGAAAATTTCTTTAATTCGTCTGCGGACTACATATACCATTTGAGCGGATTGAACTCTTTTGTAAAACTGATAGACTATATCTCAAATACCGGCACGACTCCTTTAGATGAGATTCCCGGAATTTGCTACAGAGAAAAAGGAGAGTGGAGGGCAAACAAAAAGGTTGTGGAGTCTCCCGAGGATTTGCCTCCTATAGACAGGACATATTTTAATAAAAATAAAAACCGTTACCGGTACTTAACTTTTCATCCCCTTGCCCTGGTCAAGAATTCGTACAGCTGTAACAACTCCTGTACCTTCTGTTACTGTACCAACAGAAACAGCGGGAAATATGCCTGCCGCAAGGTGGAAGACCTGGTAAATGAGATTATGGAAACCGACGCACCCAACATCCATATTACCGATGACAATTTTTTAATCGACAGGGAGTATTTAAAGGAGTTTATAGAGCTCATACGCGAGAAAAAAATAAATAAAAAGTATTTGATTTACGGAAGAGCGGATTTCATAGCGGAGAACAAGGATATTATGAGGGAACTGAAAGACATTGGACTTTCACTGGTCATGGTAGGTCTTGAGGCTCGTTCCGATGATGAGCTGGACTCTTATAACAAAAAGGCAACATTGAAGCACAATGAGGAATGCGTTAAAATCCTTGAAGAACTCGGTATCATTTGTGCCGGTTTGTTTATAGTTCATCAGGATATGACTGTAAAAGACTTTAGGGAATTGTATACTTGGATTGCCCAACGTGCTATAATCCCGACCATATCTATTTTTACTCCAATGCAGGGAGCAGCGGATTATTCGAGGTTTAAGGACAATCTTTTAACTGACGATCCTAAAAAGCAGGATTTGTTTCATTGTATTTTAAAACCGAAGCACATGAGTGTTCGGAGGTTTTATTTTGAATACTACAAGCTTTCTGTAAAATTGGCTTGGCTAAGGAGAAAGACACCTCTTTATTCTTGCATAAATATAAGTTCATTTCTCTTTATTATTAATGTATTTTTAATTAAATTCAGGCGGATTTTTATTTTATAAAAAAATCAACATAAATAATTTTGAGAGTGTATTGACATAGTTTTTCATAAATTGTATAATTATTGTAAGGATAAGTCTATTTACACTAGAAGACGCTATACTTATACTTTTGGGGTATTACCATTATATGCAATTTTAGCGACTTATATATTTATTCTTAATGCTCAAATCTTTTTTTGCACAGATATTATTGCAATAATTTAATTACTTATGATTTCAGAATATGTTTGAGGGGAGGAAAAAAGGCTGTTAACTTAGTAGTCCAAAGTTCTAACATAATGATAAGTTTTTATTTGATTTACCTTCTATTATATGGAATTATTTTATGGGAGAACAATTTTATACTCTTTTGAATTTGTACTTTAACTAGCTTGTATATTTTAAATAAAAGTTTGGTAAAGGTTTAGGGGAGAGTAGATATTTTAAAGCTTTATTATTGACCGGGAGAGTTCTTGGAGGTTTTTAGGGGAGGCACGTATAGATATTAATTTGAATACTTACGGAACTTTGGACTACTAAATTTAACAGCCTTTTTTATCATATATCGGATTTACATTCGTGAAATGAATCTTTGAACGATCATTTCTTTTTTTATATTATGAAAAATATGTCCTGAATTGTGAAATACCTATTGACACTGTATTATGTCATATATAAAATATAATCGTGTGTTTTTTGATAAAACTAATAATCAATAATATGTCAATAGTATTAATAATTCAGCCGTGAAGTGCTTTTCCCGGCTGTAGTTGTTTTTAGTGGAGGATTGGAATCATGTCTGTTAAGTACATTTTTGTAACCGGTGGCGTTGTTTCCGGGCTTGGTAAAGGGATAACTGCCGCTTCACTGGGGAGGTTATTAAAAGCCAGAGGTCTTCATGTGACTATTCAGAAATTTGACCCTTATATAAATGTCGATCCCGGTACTATGAGTCCATATCAGCATGGTGAGGTTTTTGTAACCGACGACGGGGCGGAGACTGATCTGGACCTGGGCCATTATGAAAGGTTTATAGACGAAAACCTGAGCAAAAACAGTAACGTAACAGCCGGAAAGATCTATTGGTCAATTCTGAGCAAGGAAAGAAAAGGTGATTTTTTAGGCGGCACCGTTCAGGTTATACCCCATGTAACCAATGAAATTAAAGAAAGGATTTACAGGGTCGGCAAGTCGGACAGTACAGATGTTGTAATAACAGAAATCGGGGGTACGGTGGGAGATATTGAAAGCTTGCCGTTCCTAGAGGCGATACGTCAAGTAGCAACGGACGTGGGAAGAGAAAATGTGATGTACATACACGTCACACTCGTGCCATATCTGGGAAAATCCGGTGAGCTCAAGACCAAACCTACCCAGCACAGTGTTAAAGAGCTGAGGAGTATAGGTATACAACCGGATGTAATTGTTTGCCGTACGGAAAAGAGACTGTCCAAGGAAATGAAGGACAAAATCGGTTTGTTCTGCAACATACCCGGCGAATCGGTAATTCAGAATCTGGATGCGGAGGTCCTTTATGAGGTACCTTTGATGCTTGAGGAAGAAGGCTTGGCGAATATTGTTTGCAAACGGTTGAACCTGCAGTGCCAGGAACCGGACATGTCCGAATGGTGTCAAATAGTAAATAAGCAAAAGAACCTGAGCAAGTCGGTAACCATAGCCCTGGTCGGAAAGTATGTGGAATTGCATGATGCATACTTAAGTGTTGTGGAGTCCCTCAATCACGGTGGAATTGCGAATGACGCCGATGTTGATGTAAAATGGATAAACTCGGAAAATGTGACCGAGGAAAATATCGAAGGTATTTTAAAAGGTGTGAACGGTATTCTTGTACCCGGAGGATTTGGTGACAGGGGTATAGAAGGAAAAATACTTGCTGCAAAATATGCCCGTGAAAATAATATACCGTATTTTGGCATATGTCTGGGTATGCAAATGGCAGTTGTGGAATTTGCCCGCAACGTTGCAGAGATGGAAAATGCAAACAGCTCGGAGTTTGATACGGAAACAAAATACCCTGTTATCGATATCATGCCGGATCAAAAGGATCTTGATGACAAGGGCGGTACCATGAGGCTTGGTATTTATCCTTGCAAAGTCATGGAAGGTTCAAAGATTTTTGATATATATCAGGACAAGCTCATATATGAAAGACACAGGCACAGGTATGAATTTAATAATGAATACAGGGATATTTTAACTTCCAAAGGTCTTGTTATTTCAGGAGTGTCTCCCAGTGAAAAGCTTGTGGAAATCATCGAATTGAAAGACCATCCGTGGTTTATCGGAGTTCAATTTCATCCTGAGTTTAAATCGAGACCCAACAGACCTCATCCGCTGTTTAAAGATTTTATCCGTGCAGCGGTTGAAAACAAAGAATCAAACGGCAAATAGGAAAAAGTATGTGATATAAAACCATAATATAGATTTTGATGAAAATAATTTTATGTATAGTATAAATCCTTTTGAATTTGTAAACAATTATACTAAGTAATTTAAGTCTTTAATGTAAAATAAGCTTGGGTATGGAACCATTTCGCAATGAAAATTTTGAAATGGTTTGCTTACCGGAATTTGGGGGGATTTATACTATGTTTGGATTTTTAAAAAGAAGTGCAATAAGAAAAAGCAAACCGGTAAAACTTTTATTCAAAGCAGCGGCAACGGTTATTCTTTTGACGATATTTATTTCGGGAATAGCTATGGTGTCCTATTCGGAGAATGTGAGCAACGGGCTGGCAGACAATCTTGTAAGGCTGCATGTTGTTGCCAACAGTGATTCTCCTGAGGATCAGCAGCTTAAGAGGGATGTTAGGGATGTAGTAATAGAATACATGAAGCATAAGCTAGAGGACGTAAAGGATATTGAGGCTGCAAAGGAAATAATTATTGAAAATGCCGGAGAAATAAAGAAAATTGCCGAAGATGAAATTTTCGGACAGAACAAGGACTATAATGTGGATGTAATGCTGGGAACTTATCCTTTTCCCACAAAGGTTTACGGTGATATCAGCCTTCCGGCTGGCAACTATCAGGCGCTTAAGATTGTGATAGGAAAGGGAGAGGGACAAAATTGGTGGTGTGTTCTTTTTCCGCCTCTTTGCTTTGTGGATGCTACCCATGGAACTGTTCCGGATACTGTTAAGGATAATTTGAAAGAGGTTCTGACGGAAGAAGAGTACTGCTTGGTGACATCGATAGATAATGAGGAAGAGATTCCGATTGAAATAAAATTTAAAATTGTAGAGGTGTTTCAAAATTCCAAGATAAAAATAGCCGGAGCAATGAACAGGTTGTTTAAGTCATTGTTTTAAAAATAAGGTCTCACACCTTCCGAGGGTGTGGGATTTTTTGTTGGTGGAATTTCCACAAAGAAATTTGATTATTGAAGATATGCTTGTATTTGATATATACTTTAGTTTAATAGAACTTATCTTATGCAAATTTGTCTTAGACATGGTAAAGCGGAGTTTTTCAATCTAACCAAAATCCAAATCAGGGGTGAGGCGTATGCTGGATGCAATTATTGAAAACGGATACTTCTATGGAATTGTTGTTGCAAGGCTGCTTTTGGCGTGCTTATTGGGCGGAATAATAGGATATGAAAGAGAAAGTACCAACCGCCCGGCGGGATTTAGGACGCATATTCTCGTTTGCGTTGGAGCGGCTCTTATTATGATAACTGCAGAATATGTTTCCCGAAGATACGCAGGTCTTACAAATGTAGATCCTACCAGACTTGGCGCACAGGTTGTGAGCGGTATCGGTTTTTTGGGCGCGGGGACCATCATACGTGAGGGTGTTAATGTAAGGGGACT
>LFSC01000017.1:0-1062 GCA_001512505.1 Clostridiaceae bacterium DTU079
AAAGGAGAGGATATGTATGTTCAGATTTATTACTAATGGTTCAGAGAGAAAAGTATTAGCAAGTTTATTAGCATTATTGGTAATTACATTGAGTTTTTCTGTAATATTCAATCCTACTCAAATCTCTGCATCAACTCTACATCCAACCGGTCTTTTAATGGAAGACGAGATACCTTTTGGTGTTACTGCTGCGCCGGCTTTGGATACCAGTAATTTACCCTCGTATTTTGATTTATCATATTATTTTCCCAACGTTGGCAACCAGGGAAGTCAAGGATCATGTGTAGCCTTTGCGACAGGTTATGCAGCTCTTACATATAAAAAGGCTTTTGAAGTGAACAGAAACGGGAGCCTCTATTATTTTGAAGATGATAACAATGTTTTCAGCCCTTCATTTATTTACAATCAAATTCACGTATTAAATACTTCAGACGGTGGAGGTGCATTTTTTGAAGATGCCTTTAACCTTCTGAGAGAGCAGGGATGTGTTTCACTGGCAGAGATGCCGTATTCCGGTTTGCCTTATGATTATAATACTATGCCTAATTCAGCTCAACTTCAGTCTGCAGCTAAAAACAGGATTTTCAGTTGGGAATATTTACCGGCAGGAAATGTTGATCAAATAAGGGCTACTTTAGCACAATACAACCCTGTAGTTATTGGAATACCTGTATATCCGGATTTTGATAATCTTTCTCCGAGTAATGATGTATATGACTCTATATACGGATATTCCAGAGGAAACCATGCACTGTGTTTAGTTGGTTATGATGATGAAAAACAGGCTTTTAAATTTATCAATTCTTGGGGAACAGATTGGGGAATAAATGGTTTTGGATGGATTAGTTATGGTCTTATTGAATATCTTAATGTCGTTCCTTATTCTTTCCCTGTAGCACCCGGTAATTTCAGAATGACTAATAGCAGTGGCCTGTCAATTGAATTTACATGGAATAGTGTACCTAACAAAAGATACGCTGTTTACAGGAGGCCGACCGGTTCAACTGAGGAGTATACTAAAATACTTGAAACAACTCAAAATGTAGTTTCAGTTACAACATT
>LFSC01000017.1:1088-28591 GCA_001512505.1 Clostridiaceae bacterium DTU079
GTACAGTTGAAAGGTTTCTGAATTCAACTTCGGATTTCAGAATGAGCAACTCAAGTTGTGATACAATACAGTTTACATGGAGTGGGTTTATGGACGACAGAGTTCCGGGTGCAAAATATGCAATTTTTAGTAAACCGACCGGTTCAACTGAGGCGTATACTAAAGAAATTGAAACAACTAATAATGTAGTGTCAGTAACAGCATATTTTGGAAGTTACGATTATTGTGTTGCATTATTGGACAGTAACGGAAACAGAGTATCACATTACAGTAATATCCGTACAGTTGAAAGATTTTTGAATGGACCTGCAAATTTCAGAGTAAGCAATATTAATGGTATGTCGGTTGAATTTACATGGGATAAAGAAGCAGGCAGAAGCTATGCAATTTACAGAAAACCGACTGGTTCAACTGAACAACCTACTAAAATAGCTGAAGCGGGAACTAATAATGTCGTGACAGTTACAACCCTCAGTGGAAGCTATGATTATAGTGTTGCTATGGTAGACAGTAACGGATATAGAATATCATACTTCAGTAATATCTGCACAATTCAAAAATAAAGCAATTTGTTGAAATGAATAAATAGGGCTTTTGTCAAAAACCTTCCGGTGTTTAGCTGGAAGGTTTTTTTCTTCTGTATCTTTCGTTATGCTTATACTAATATTCCTGTAAAAAAGATGGAGCCTGATAGTTTTTAGTGGAATTTCACAAAGTGAGTTTTATCGAAAGTCTTATAGAATATATTTTACGGTATTGGTAAAAATACAATAATAATAAATAGGGAAGCAGCGGGGAGATTGAGAGATAAAAATGAGGTTTTATAAAAAATTGACTTTAAAAGATAAAAAAACAAGACAAGCCTGTTCTGATATAAGAAAAGAGATAAGTAAAGATATAAATGACAATATTGACAGATTGAAGAATGATTTTGCTTATGACAATGACCTTGTAATACATTATTTTAATCTCGTCAATGTCGGAGGCTTGGCTTGTGCCAATATTTATATTAAAAGTTTGGTGGACAGAAATACTATAAACGGCTTGTCAGCAGAGCTGAAAAAATTGAAGTGTGAATGTATCAATAGGCAATATGACATGAATATTGATGCTTTAATGGAATATTTTTCTGGAATAAGCGAGGCCAAAGAAGGTTTGGATTATGAAACTCTATGTATAGATTTGTTGTCGGGGAATACCGTGTTTTTAATTGACGGTTGCGAAAAGTATCTTTCTGTAGATGCAAGTTCCAATGAAGGCAGGTCGGTGGACGAGTCTTCTGCTCAAACTGTAATCAGAGGCCCTAAAGACGGGTTCACGGAGAAAATAAACAGTAACATTTTGCTTATTAGAAAAAGAATAAAATCCAAAGATTTAAAAGTGGAATATTTGAATGTGGGCAGTATAACCAAAACAAAAGTCGGTTTGATGTACATTCAACGAATAGCCAAGGATGAAATTGTTCAGGAATTAAGGACAAGACTCAATAAAATAGAGATTGACGGTGTATTGGAAAGCGGATATATTGAAGAGCTGATTAAGGATGACCGGTATTCCATTTTTCCGACTTTTTTAAGCTCTGAAAAACCTGATTCGGTTTCGGCGGCTTTACTTGAGGGAAAGGTGGCAATTCTGGTGGACGGCACACCTTATGTATTGACTGCCCCTGCCCTTATGATTGAATTTCTTCAATCCAGTGAGGATTATTACCATCACTTTATTATATCTTCCATGATGCGTTTATTAAGGTTACTGTCTTTTTTTCTCACGCTTTTGGTGCCGGGAACCTATATAGCAGTAACCTTGTTCCACCAAGAAATTATTCCCACACCGCTGCTCATCAGCTTAGCGGCACAGCGGGAAGGAGTTCCTTTTCCGGTTTTATTGGAGGCTTTGATCATGGAAATAACCTTTGAAATATTAAGAGAAGCCGGAATAAGAATGCCCAGGGCTATAGGATCTGCAGTTTCTATAGTAGGAGCTTTGGTGCTGGGACAGGCGGCGGTGGATGCCGGCATTATATCGGCGTTTATGGTTATTGTTGTTTCAATTACTGCCATATCGAGCTTTGCCATACCCAATTATGAAATGTCCAACACCATAAGGCTGATAAGGTTTGTTTTAATGCTGTTAGGCGGTATGTTCGGTCTGTATGGAGTATTGATGGGGCTTATTGTCTTGGTTCTTCATCTATGTAAATTGAAATCCGTAACGGTTCCGTATCTGACACCGGTGGCACCTAAGGTCAAGGGTACAATCACGGATACCCTTTTCAGGTTCCCATTATGGAAAATGAAATTAAGACCCATCGGTATCAGTGGAACTGACGAGCCAAGAACCGGCGATAACAACACAGTTAGTTCAGGTCAAAAAGAAAAACAGGAATTGAGGTAGCATATGAAACTGAATAGGCTTTTGCTTATTATATTAGTTTGTCAAATACTATTGCTTTCAGGATGTTGGAGCAGCCATGAGGTAAATACCCTTGGAATTACCGTATGTATCGGTATTGATAAAACTGAAAACGGATATTTGGTTTCAATGCAGATTTTAAATCCTGCAACTATAGCCTCCGATAAATCTGCTAGGGAGTCCCCGATTGTTATTTATTCGGTTGAGGTAAGCAACATGGCTGAGGTAACAGGTAAGATTATGTTGCAATTGTCAAGGAAGATAAACAACGCACATCTGAGGCTTGTGGTATTTGGTGAGGATGTAGCAAAAGAGGGTATTGAGAATATACTGGATTACCTTGCACGCAACCATGAATTTCGTACCGATTATTATTTTGCGGTGGCCAAAAATTCAACTGCTAAAGAAATTTTGGGCATATTGACTCCTATAGAAACGGTACCCGGAGTCGATATGTATAATTCGATTAAAATATCTGAAGAAGAATGGGCGTCCTTAAAATCTATGAGAATCATAGAACTGATTAACTCTATTATGGCAGACGGGAAAAATCCTGTGCTTACAGGGATAGAAATTGAAAAAAATAATAAAATTGATTCCAATACTACAGCAGTATTGGAACGCACTGATGGATATAGTTTGCTGAAATTATCCGATTCAGGTGCTTTTAATAAGGACAAACTTATAGGTTGGTTGGATGAGAACGAGAGCAAAGGATACAATTATATCACCGGTAATGTTAAGAGGACATTGGAGGATGCACAAATTGATGAAGCGAAAATTACATCCACGATTATGAAGGCTAAGTCCGATACTAAAGTGCATTTATCGGAAAATGAGCCTTCTATTGAGGTGAAAATTAAAATCGAGCAAAATATCGCAAGCATCGAAGGTAAATTTGAAATTTCCTCAAAGGAGCAAAAACGGCTATTGGATGAAATGTTTGCGGTCGAAATTAAATCATTGTGCGAAAAAGCCTTGAACAAAGCACAAAAAGAGCTAAAAACCGATATTTTCGGATTTGGTGAAACAATACACAGAAAGTATCCGAAAATGTGGAAAAAAATGAAAGACAACTGGGACGATATATTTCCTAATCTTCCGGTTAATATTACAGTAGAAGTGGATACCAAACAACTGGGAGGAATAGGCAAACCGCTTTTTATGAAGGAGGAAGAATAACGTGGCTGTAGTGTCTATTTTGGCAGTGTTGGTGTTCAGTACTTTGGTGTGCTTTGCAGAAATACCTAAAATGCTGAAGCAAAAGCTTTACAGGGAACTTTGGGTTTTTTGCTTATTGCTTGGGATAGGAACGATATTGACGATATTAAAAAGCCTTGATGTGAAAATACCCAATCCCTCGGACTTTATTGCATGGATTTTTTCGCCCCTTGAAGGAATCATGAAAAGTCTAACAAAATGAGAGGTTTGGAATATGGAAAGAATAAAAATTACAAATCATCAGCTTTTCTCAATAACGTCCAATGCAGCCTTCGGAGGCTCGGTTATCGTTATTGCTGCCGTAGTAGCGGCTATAGCAAAGCAAGATGCATGGATTTCGGCATTGCTGACTCCTATATTCGGTATGCCTGTGATATGGATATGCTGGTATTTGGGAAGCAAGTATCCCGGATTGAGCTTTGTCGAGATAATTAGAAAGATTTTGGGAAAATGGGTCGGCACAATTGTTGCGGCCAGCTATGTATCCATATGTTTGACCCTTTCTTATCACGTGCCTTGGTACGTGGGTGATTTTGTGACAACGCAGGTTATGTATGAAACACCGGAGTATGTTATAAACATGTTGTTTATGATAGCGGTTGTAATAGCCATATTATATGGGATAGAAACAATAGCACGGGCTTCGGAAATATATTTTATTTTTGTTCTGATTCTGTCGGTCTTGACGGTAATTCTTGTTTCACCGAATGCCAATTTGGATAATCTCCAGCCGGTTTTGGAAAATGGTATAGTTCCGGTATTAAAAGGCTCATATGCTTTATCAAACTTTATTATATTTCCTATTATTCTGTTGATGATGATTTACCCGGCACACATAGACAATACTTCGGAAGCAAAAAAATCCATATTTGGAGGTTTCTTATTAGTGGGTTTTATCACTTTCATAATAATTCTCATGTCGATACTGGTTTTGGGGAGTCGAATTACTGCAATTTCGAAGTATCCTACATACCTGCTGGCCAAAGAAATTAGCCTCGGTATCATATTTACAAGGCTTGAATTTATTGTTGCCGGTACTTGGATTGTTACACAATTTATGATGGGTACCTTGGTTTCCTTTGCAGCCATAAAGGGGCTGTCGGACCTTCTCGGATTGAAGGACCATAAGAAAATTGCCATCCCGATGGGGCTTATTATATTGGCATTTTCGGAGATTGTTTTTCCGGACGACATATATCAGAGAAATTGGGTTAATAGTGTTTGGATGCCCTATGCCTCAATTCATGGATTTTTACTGCCTACTCTGCTTTTTATAGTGTATATGATAAAGAGAATGATAAAAAAAGCCTCTTGACTTTTATCTATTACAGTTGTAGTATTATCTTAAGTACTACAACTGTAATAGGTTATGGGGTGGTTATTTTGAAGCAAAAGATATCAACAACCGAGTGGAAAGTCATGGAGGTGTTGTGGCGAGGAAAAGAGATGCCGGCTGCTAGAGTTGTGGAGGAATTAAAAGATGCCGGTTGGAGTGACAGAACCATAAGAACCCTGCTTTCCAGGCTGGTTAAAAAGGGTGTGGCGGACTATCGTGCAGAAGGCAAATCCTATATATATTTTGCGGTAATTTCAAAGGATGAATGTATTAAAAAAGAAAACAGGGATTTTATAAATAAAATATTCAACGGGTCAGTGAAAGAATTTATGGCTTCTTTAATTAAGAATGAAAATCTGACCAAGGATGAAATAAAGGAGCTGAGAGAATTATTGGATAAAAAAGGGGGAGAGTGATGGATAGCTTAACTTTAATTTTCAAGAACTTATTGAATACATGCATTGTATCTTCCGTTATGCTTCTTCTGATAATCCTGGTAAAAAAAGTGTTTAAGAACAAGATATCTGCAAATATATTCTATTTTTTGTTTTTGATACTTCTAGTAAGGCTGATTTTTCCTTTCTCCATACACAGCAAGGTCAGCATAGAAAACCTCTATCACAGGGAAGAGGTAACTCAGTTTGATGAGACCTATAGTGATAAAGAGATACAGGTCGATTATTTCGCTATTCGAAAGCAAATATATACGCCTGTTTCAAGTAGGAATAATGAAGAAAAATTATATAGATTTTTTACATATGTATGGCTCTTTGGTATTTTTGTTGTAGTGTTTTTTCCGATTATAAGCTATTTTACATTGAAAAGAGAGCTCTTTAAAGATGAAAATGCGGTAAATGATATAGTAGAAAAGGCACTTTCGGATGCTGCCGGTGACCTTGGTATTATTAAGAGATTCAGGGTTGTATATAGCTATTATTTGGATGCTCCAGCACTAATCGGAGTTATAAATCCGATAGTTGTCTTGCCCATGAGTCAAAAGGGTGCCGATTACGGTACTGTTTACTATATTCTGCTCCATGAGCTTATTCATTATAAAAAAAGGCATTTATTGTTTCAATGGATTTTTTGGATTGTTAAAGCAGTATACTGGTTCAATCCTTTGGTCTGGTTGGCACACAACATGATGAAGCATGAGGCTGAACTTGCCTGCGATGAAGAGGTTGTTAAAATTATCGGTGAGGACAATAAAAGAGAATACGGTAACTTATTGATTGACCTTGCTGAGAATGTCGGTAAAACCAATTATACGGTCAATGCATCAGGTCTTTTGAATAAGAAATCCGAGCTTAAAAGCAGAATAGTAAGGCTAACTAAAAAAATTAACCGGTCAAAGGCAGTACAATACATATCGGCGGTTCTGATTTTAATAATGCTTCCTGTATTTTTTACTTCTTATGCGATATACAAGCCGGAAATTATTGAAAAAGTAATAGCAGAAGATGTTAATGCGCCGGTATTGTCGTCGGATAATATTACTTTTACCCCGAAAAGATATGAGTATAATACCAAGACGGGGAAGCTTTCGGTTTTTTTAGATTATGAAATAAACAGGGATTTGCATGAAAAATTAATAAAGAACTCCGAAATTTCTTTATACTTTGCGTTGCAGTTTCCCGGAAGTATTGAACCTCAGATAAGAAATAAGGATTATTCTGCAGCAGTTCAATCTACGGTTAAGGACACCAATAGAGGAGAAATTTCTTGCGTATTTGAAATCGGTAAATTCGATAAAAACCAATTCGGAAAAGCAAAGCTTGTGTTTGAAGGGGCACAAATCAATAGAAAATTTCCCCAAATACAAGAGATTAGAATTGATAAAAACAGGCTTCCTGTAACAGAAAAGATTGACGACCTGTTTAGTATTGAATATACCCAATTAACTTCGGTAAAAGAAATAAACAGCCTTGACATTAAGTACAAAGTAAAATCGCCGTTGGGTATAAAAGTATCTTTGTGGGATCAATACTTCATAGAAAGCAAAGAGCCTTTTTTGAAAGCATCCGAAGATCGGGAAAACAGCGCTGCAACAGGGAAAGGCACAGTCACACTTTCAGGACCGGCCAATATATCGGGTGTTTTAAACGATGAACAGTGGGAGATGACATTATATTTTAATGCAAATACTGAGGATGTAGATGCAGTTATAATGCAGATTGAAGCTTATTCGGTTTATCTTGGTATGAACCGGTTAATGCATAGCTATGAACCGGATAAAATATCCTGGAGATTTGACATTAACGTTGAGGATGGGGATATTGAGTATGAAAGATAGAGAATTATATATAAGAGAGCATATTGAAAGGAAAGAACTTCGGGCAATTAGAAATAAAAACATTGTAAAAGCAATCCTGGTGCTGATTGTGTTATTTATTATTTTCATTAATGTGAATAAAGCTTATGAGCGTTATAAAGAAAAGGTATACGATGATAAAATGCAAATAATGTCTAGTAACAAGAGGATTATTTGGGAATTTACCGACGGCCTACAGTTTGTTAATGATACTATAATTGATTTGATTTTTGAACGGGAAATTGAAAGGGATTTGGTAAGGGGGATGATTATAGAAAAAAGTTCCCACATCAGAAAGTACACTTCTTTCAGATATGATCATGAAAAATATAATATAAATGCATTGAACACTACTCTTTTTTTTACCAACAGCATTAATACCATATGCGGAATACTACAGCAAGATTCAATTTCGGAGGAAGAAAAAGAATTTTTGGCAGGAATATACAAGGTAAATCAGGATATAATAAACACCTACCGGAAGCATGAAGAAAGGATAGAAACCAGTGAAAACAGCGAAGAAATAAGATACAGTTTATATTACGAAGGAGAGATGTTATATCACCTGGTTAATACAATTCATGCCAGTTCCGATGGAGTAAAGACCTATATTGAGAAAAAAGATTCACGACCAAGGGAAGACAGCTCCAGTGAAAGGGAAGATGCTTCCGATGAAATGATAAATCAACTGCAAAGAATAATTTCGGATGACAAGGCATTATCTTTGGCAAATAAAATGTATTCGGTTATATTTGATAATAAAGCTGCTAAATTAGAAGTATCGGGGTATACGTCCATAAACTATAATGCCGGTACATATGATATGCAGTATTTGGAAGATAAATCCGGTAAGTATCTTGATTCTATTGAATATTCAGCCGAAAATACTGAGGGTTGTATAACAGTTCATGTGAGAGATCATTATAATCAAGTAAGTTATACTAATTATGATTATTCGCCAAAAAAAGAAATACCGGAAGCAGAAATAGATAAAAGAGCAGAAGAAATTATAAATAGACTTGACTGTGAGCTCTTGAAGCTGGAGAGGAAATCGGAGAATATAATGGGGTTGGAGGATGTGGATGCTATAAGCTATTTATATTCCATAAAGGATGAAAGCTATTATGATGAGAGTACAGAAATCTATCTTAGTATTTATAAAGACGGAACTGTAAGAGAGCTTGATATTGGAAATTTTGCCTTGCTGGACGGCACTTATCAAAAGATTACACCGGTTATATCACCTCAAGAAGCGATAATAGCATTGGATATCTACAGCCAGCATGGTGTCAAATCTGTTGTACTTGTAAACAGTTATGAACCTTATTACGAGATTGTTTTTAATAGATTGGGAATTGATTTTAGGGCACATGTAAATGCACAAAACGGTGAATTGATGAAAATATTCGGCTCCTACGAGTATTAAGAGATTTTGGTTTTACATGAATTTTTATGTGGTAAATTATATAAAAGCGGTAAATACTATTATATATACGTACGGGAGGTATTGCTATGCTCGAGGAATTAATGCTGGAGAAAAAGGTGTGGGCTGTTGTCGGTGCCAATCAGAATCCTGAAAAGTATGGAAACATAATTTATAAAAAGCTAAAAAGCAACGGATATGAGGTATATGCAGTAAATCCTTTATATGACACGATAGAAGGGGACCCTTGCTACAAGGATTTGTCATCACTGCCCCGAGTACCTGATGTTATAAATATGGTAGTTTCTCCAAAACGGGCGAAGCCTGTCATTGAAGAGGCAGCAAAGCTCGGTATTAAATACATCTGGTTTCAGCCGGGTACTCATGACAGTGAAGTGCTGGAATTGGCCAGGAACCTTGGTTTGGAAACAGTGCAGGCGTGTGTTTTGGTGGTCACCAATTAAAGTGGGACGGGGACGAAGAGACAGGTACCTCGTCCCACTTTTTATAATTATACCAACCTTTTATGCAAGAAATGTAGTTGGTTATTTTTGACTATATTTTCGAATAGCTATATGTTTTATAAACCCTAAATAGATCACTGTTTCTTTTTTAAGCCTTTTCCCGGCGGTTTATTAATAATGACAAAGATGCGGTTATAATTCCTGAAATCAAGATAATCGAAAGGTCACATAAGGAAAAGGGAACTATACCTAAAGGCATGAAAAATCCACCCTTTCCGAAAACGAACAGATATCCGCCCATGAGCACAAGCTCACCTATGTACATGGCTATTGTTGTGAGAATTGCAATTATTGACGGTATCCAAATGCTAAGAAGCTTTCTTTTTCCGTAAAAATGGCCGGCAAAATACATACCGAAGGTCACGCCGAACACAACGAAAAACAATCCGGTTAAGAAAGCGGAAAGCGGTGAGATGTACAATGTTCCGTTTCTATAGAAGGCCGTAAAACATGCAAGAATACACAAGCTAATGAAAACAGTGACACATACGGTCTGGACAATAAGGGGTTTCATTTTTTGATACAAGCCTTCTTGGAACATTCTCATAAATCCATATAAAACTCCTATAACACTTAGGATGATTACTATCGCAATCAGGTAAAAGTGTACCTTAAAAGCGGGATTGTTTTCGGCATAAATCGGTTCGCCTATAGCCCGCAGCACTTCCGGTGTGGCATAGCAGAAAGCAAATTGCCAGGAAGAAAGCGGCATTTCCGTATATCCCTCAACTACCTTTATCTGTTCAAAAAACAGCTCACCGGAAAAGAACAGGACAATTCCGATACCTGAACCAATGATAAGGGAAAAGCGTTTTGACAGTTTGTATAATGACGGAAGTAATGCCGCAGAAACTATAATGGAAATACACATGGGAGTGTATGGGATGATGTATTTGGGATATTCTTCTGCCAACACAGATCCGTTTTGCAGGTACTGTATGAAAACCTTTATGCCCATATATATCGGATATACCGACAGTAAAATCAGAATAATAAGGGAGAGCCTATAGAAGACTTTGCTTTTCATTTTTTCCTCCTCCAATACTTTTTAAAATAGCAGGCTGTTCACCTGAATCCGTATTTTTTTCAATTAATTTCATCCTTTGATATAGAAGAATTGCTGATTTTATCGTCTATAAGAGTTCCGTAAACAATCCAAACAAACGGGATTTCCTTTATTTGAGTTTTCAATAAACGAGTACCATTGATTTTCGCCATAAATTTGTAATCCTTTGTCCTCTTCACTTTCGGATGCAAATACCAGGCAACCATCTTCTATCGCTTCCTGTGGTGTGTAATTTTCCGGGATGTCGGAAAATCCTGAATAATCTACATTTGCTTCGCCGGGTATTTTTGCGAACATTGAGGGTGCATTTTGAGGGATAAAGCTTGGAGAAGGATCATTTTGAGGAATAAAGCCTGAGTTTTGCGTATTTGCTTCATAGAAAGACTTTTTTGTTTGCTGGGTCTTAGAACAAGCACAAAAGGAAAACAAGATAAAAAATACTAACGATAACAGAACAATTTTTTTCATGGTACACCCCCTAAATACTTGCGTTTGTTAACAATGTAACTGCTATGGCCACAATCAAAGCAGTTAAGCAAATCGTTGAAAAAACCGAAAGTTTCTTATATGAGAGAATATTTTCGATACGCACCCGTGTCCTGGCACCTCCAAAGGCCGATGCAAAAACGGTTTTTTTTGATTCACATTCAATAAGTGCCCTTGCGTAATCGGTTTTCCGGTCACCACAGCATTTTTTCAATACCTTTTCATCGCAGGATAGCTCCATATCTTCGAAAAATTTCTTCAAAAACAGCCAGAAAACGGATTAAACCAATGAATACAACAGGTGAGAACTGCAACAACTCTCCAGAGGTTGTCAGCCCGCCGGATATGGATACTTTCGTGCATTAATATGTACTCCATGTTCTCATCCTTTAAATAATCGGGGAGTATTATTTTAGGACGAAAGATACCGAATACCGCAGGGGAGAGTAGTTTGCCTGAGACATAAACATTGTCTTTCAAATGTTGGGCGTCTTTGATTTCTGATTTTGTAACGGCATACAATGTAATTGATGTAAGAATTGCGGATACTGCAATAATTATCCAAACGACAGATGCTATTTTGAATACGCCTTCTAGCACATTGGTTTTATATGTAATGGGAAAATAGCTGTCGGCAGCTCTGATACTGTTAGAATATAACAGATAGGGAGCCAGGCTTTCCTTTGGCAGTGGCACGGTTTTTATAGCGATACCGTCAAGAAGATTCATAATACTATATTTAGATCCAAAGCTGAACGGAATTATCAACCGTATAAGCGGCAATATCCAAAGAGCATATATGGCTGTTCGTGGAATGTGCTTTATTCGCCTCAGGATTAGAACAACTGCACCGACAAGAGTGGCTGTAATACTCATATTCAAAACCCAATAGAAAATATCAGCCGGCAAAGCGCTCATCTCTTTTCGAGCATTTTTCGCAGTTCGTCAAGTTCAGCCTCGGAAAGTGTCTCATCTTCAATAAGTGCAGAAAACAATGCTTTTTTTGACCCGTTATACAGTCTTTTAATCAACCCTTCTGTTTCCGCTTTTCGAACGTCATCCTTTGATATAAGCGATGTACAAATAAAACCCGGTTCGCTTCTATGTATCATTTTCTTTTCAACCAGTTTTTTTATGACGGTGTAGGTGGTATTTTTATTCCACCCGATGCGTTCGGAAGCAATTATGCTCAATTCTTTAGCACTTACCGGTTCATTTTCCCAAACCATTTCCATCAATTTCAACTCACTGTCAAATAGCTTCTTTTGCAAATCAAATCCCTCCAGACTATTGCTATCGTCTATATACTATCACAGTAGTCTGAAAAAGTCAATACAATTGTTGATAGGTTTGAAAAGGATGACGGAAATTTGGAATATTATATAAAATACAGATCGGAGTATCTTTTGGAATTGAGCAAAAAAATGAATTCTCTTGAATATGAGGAAAACCGTCGGATAATGAATATAATTATTAATGATGCAGGTATTGAACTAATGTTTGAACTCCATAAAGAATAGCAACCAGTGAAAAGTTAATAATTGAAAATTTAGTTATATATAATTTAACGCCCTCCGGATTATGCTTTTTGTATTCACTAAACGTAATCAAGCTGGCCAAGGATGCAATGAGAGTCCCGCAGCCTCCGATATTAACGGCCGGCAAAAGAGACTGATAATTATCGGTAAAGTGCGATAATAATACGGCGCTGGGCACATTGCTGATAATCTGACAAGATAGAATACCGAAAAGCAATTCATTAATTTGAAGAACATACGAGAAAAATGCACTTACAGCAGGTATTCTTGCCATATTGCCGCTAAAAACAAAGAAGGCACAGAAGGTAGCAAGCAACGGATAATTAACTTCTTTAATAGACTCTTTATCAAGAATAAGCAGTGCAAGGGTAATAAGTATGGTTCCCTGCAAATAAGGAATTACGCGAAAAACCAGTAAAATACTTAATATAAACAGTATTGAATATATTACTGTCCGCTTTTTATCCAGAGTATAATTGTTATCATTTTTCAAAGTGAGCGGTACAGGCTTTACTAAAAAACATATGGCAACTATTAAAATAATTGATGTCGCAAAGCTGGGAAACATGATTTTCATAAATTCCAATGTATCAATGTTGTAATAAGCATATAAGAACAAGTTTTGCGGATTACCGAAGGGAGTAACCATTCCTCCCAAGTTTGCAGCAATATTTTGCATAATAAAAGTAAACGCCATGGCTTGCTTGTTATCGGTGCTGCTCAATACAAAGTAGCCTAGAGGTAAAAACGTCAATAGTGCCATATCGTTTGCCAACAGCATGGAACCGACAAAAGTAATAAAGACCAGTCCCAAGGTTGCGTTTCGCAAATTATGAAGCTTTAGGACAATAGCCTTGCTGATAATTTCAAATACATGAATGTGGGATAAAGCCGCAACTACTGCCAAAGTACAGAATAAGGTTGCCAAAGTGGTCCAATTGAAATAGTTTAGATATTCTGCGTCAAACGGTACAAAGATGCAAGTAACAAGCATGGCAATTACAGCTATTACAAGTACAATCTGTTTTTTTAAAAACTGTATTATATGAGAAGTATATTTAGTTGGAAAAAACCATCTATGTCTATTCTCCGTTAAGTATGGAATGGAAGTTTTGTTTATATCTGCATATATATTGCTTTTCATAAATTCCTCTTTCTTTCCCGTTAATTTTCACAAATAAAAATTATACTCAGTTGAAGGAAAAAATCAATTGCTTTTTTCAAAAAAATAATGGTAGAATCCTGAATCAAATTGCTAAAATTTATTACTATAAAATAGTTTACCGATTAGGTTACCGAGGTGGTGAAAGCTATTTAATTGTTGTACTTATATTTATTTTTTTATAAAATAAAAATAAAGGAATCCTGTATTTGACATAATACTGTTTCGAAGGAGAGTATAAATGAAACAAAAGGATAATTTGCAATATGAAGACGATTTAAATAAAAAAATTGAAGCCCGGCTTAGAGAGATGGAAAGCAAGGATTATGTATTTGCAAAACGTTTTAGCAAGATGGACTATATAATTGTGCTTTTAGTAGTGATTTTTTGCTTTATATTCTTAATTATCGGTGCATATTTGTAGTCTGATATAAATAAGAAAGAGAGAGAATAAAGTGAAGAATAATGTGAATAGGGAAGTAGAAAAAGAGGCAATATTCGGAATTATTCCGATATTGCAGAATGAAAAGTTATATGGCTTTCTTGACGCATTTTTAATATTGTCAGGATACTGTATCGCCACCTGGAGTTACACTCAGGGGTCTTATCTGGCAACTCTGGTGGGCTTTAAGCAATTATTGATAGGGGCTTTTCTAGGAGCCATTCTTATGCTGGCAATCTACCAGCTGCCGGTCATATTGTCCGTCAGGTACGGTATTGATATCTGGATATGGCTGCGTTCTGTGTTTGGAAAGCGTGGAGTTAAAGTTATGACAGTTGTTATTATTATCATTAATTTTCCTTGGTATGCGGTTTGTGCTGAATTGTTTTCCTCATCGATGACAAATTTGGCAGCTTTGTTTGGAATCGTATTTCCCGATTCACTACATGCTTTCCTGGGCATTTTATGTGTATTGATCGGGACTTTTATAGCATATAAAGGTATTGGTGCAATCACATGGACTACGCGGGTTTTGGTTCCGTTGCTTTTGAGTTTGGGAGTAATGGTGGTTATCGTAGGATTTACTTCAGTTCCCTTTGATGTGATATGGAATTACAAGCCGGAGAATACGGGATATTCAAATAATATTATTCCTTATATTATTTCAATAGAAGCCAATTTTGCCTTTGTTATTACATTGATAGGCGGTATGTCGGGAGTGCCACGGTTAACCAAAAAAGAGAACTCAGGGTTTTGGGCAGGAGTACTGGGACAGGGACTATCCGGGTCGTTATTTGTTGTTATGGGTGCAGTCATGGCAATTGCCATGCAATATGTTACCGGAAAGATGGTAGATGATCCGACGGTTATGCTTGCAACTCTTACGGTTCCGGCATTTGCACTGGCTTCATTATTGCTATTGCTTGTTGCTTTTGCAAATATAGGAACACAGGCAGTCGGTTCTTATCTGTATGGAGTTATGTTGAAATCTTCTTTTAAAAAAATGGATTACCGGGTTCTTATTATGATACTGGCTTTGTATGTAAGTATCCTTTGTGTTTGGGGGAAGATTGTGGAATTCTTCGGTTCGTTTCTTACTGTTAGTGCATGTATCTATGCTCCTGTTGCGGCACTTTTATTTGTGGATTTCTTTTTTGTCCGAAAACAGAAAATATCACTTAGATCGGCATTCGGTATGTCGGGGTATAATGCATATGATTACACTCGGGGAATTAACTGGATAGGTTTTTTGTGTGTAGCTGCAGGTATTTTCATGTCACTTCTTATCTATAACCCCATTACAGCAGAAGTACATAATATTTTTCTATTTTATTTTACACCTACCGGCTTTTCTTTTTTAGGAACCGGAATTCTGTATTATGGACTAAGTAGGATACCCTTTATACGAAGATATCTCCTTCGGGATAGAAAAGAGCTTACGGTTTAGAGAAAGTTGTAGAAAAGGCAGGATGGGATCGATATGAAAAAAAAGATTATAACTACACCTTTTGATCGTAATAGGATACCTCCCAAGCAAAATCTCTTTTTTATGCCGTTTATTTGGCTTGCTTGTTGGTGGGTAACAAGAAAAGGGAAGCTTAGGATAAATAAGGTTCGAATGAAAGGATTAAAGCCGCCATATTTGGTGCTTGGAACTCATCATGCTTTTATGGATTTCTATGTTACACCCCTAGCTTTATTCCCTCATAGGGCGAATTATGTGTCGGAATTGGAAGGGTTTGAGGCTTTTGGTGAATGGTTATATCGACAGGCCGGTTGCCTCGGGACCCGGAAATTTGTAAATGATCTGGCTTTGATAAAAAACATTCAAAGAGTAATTGATCGTAAAGGAATTTTGGTATTATATCCGGAAGCACGATATGCGAATGTCGGAACGAATTCTAAGCTACCTGAATCCGTTGGTAAACTGGCTAAAATGTTAAAGGTTCCGGTTGTAGTGATTAATATGCGGGGAAACTATCTTCAGTCCCCTATATGGAATTTAACAAAAAGAAAGGAAGCAAGATTGGATGCTACCATTACTCAAGTATTTACAAGGGAAGAGTTAGCTAAAACAACGGTATCCGAAGTAAATGAAAAGCTTCAGGAGTTTTTAACATATGATGAATATCAATGGCAGTATATAACTAAACAGGCTATTACCTATGAAAAACGTGCTGAAGGACTTGAATTGGTATTATATCAATGCCCTGCTTGTAAATGTGAATTCAAGATGGCGTCTGAGGGTGCAGAATTGTTTTGCAAGCAATGCGGTCAACGATGGTATATGACAGAGTATGGAAGAATGGAACCCTTGTTTCAATATAGCCAATCCAGTAGCTTGCATAATGATATACAGGATAATGATCTGGATTTTTCACATATACCCAATTGGTATGAATGGGAAAGGCAACAGGTTATTAATGAGATCGAGAAGGGTATTTATTCTTTAAATGTAAAAGTACATATTGAGTCATTGCCTAATGCCATAAATTTTATAGATTTGGGAGAAGGAATTCTAAAACATGATAAGAATGGGTTTGACTTAACTTTTAAAGACTATGGGGAGGATAAAGAGAAGACCCTGCATTTTTCACCAATATCAATGACTTCAATACATACCGAATACAACTATCGTGGCAAGGGACAATGCGTAACTTTGTCAACCTTAGACAACACTTATTTTTTGTTTCCGAGGGGCGAGGGCTTTAATGCCACAAAAATTCAATTTGCCACAGAATATTTATATGATATTGCTAAAGCAAAACGCTGTGATAAATTACAGAATAAAATCTAAGAGAATTTCCTAATAAGACAGTACAATAGGAGTGAGGGGTAGATGGGCAAAAAACATTGCCGGATTTTCATCGAAGACAATGCCCAAACCCTCTGTTTCTATATCTTCCGATAAGCTCAGCATTTAACCCAAAATCACGAAAATAACTTTGTGAAAAATTGAAATTAATTTGAAACGCTTTCTGGCTATGATAGTCTTATCAATGAGGAGGTGGAAAAGTGTCTGATTTCGAAGAAATATATAAGGAATATTTTTCCGACGTACATAAATATGTGTTATCTCTTTGCAGGAATGAAAACATGGCGGAAGAAGTCACACAGGAAACCTTCTTCAAGGCTATGCAACACATTGACAAGTTCAATGGCTCGTGCAAACTTTACGTATGGCTCTGCCAAATAGCTAAAAATACATACTTTTCAATGTGTAAAAAGCAGAAGCGCATTGTATGGAGCAGGGATACAGAACAAGCTGATTCGGTAATCAATTTGGAGAACGATTATTTCGATAAAGACACAGCTAAACGTTTGCATATTTCATTACACAATCTAAATGAACCATACAAGGAGGTTTTTACTTTGCGGGTTTTCGGAGAATTGCCCTTCTCACAAATTGGAGAATTGTTTGGGAAAACCTATAGTTGGGCAAGGTTGATTTTTTATCGGGCAAAAAAACAATTACAGGAGGAAATGAAATGAGTATATCTTGTGAAATTATAAAAGACTTGCTACCGTTGTATCATGATGGAGTATGCAGCAATGAGAGTAAAAGGTTAGTTGAAGAACATCTGACTCATTGTGAGGGTTGTAAAGCGGAGTTACAGGCAATGGACGAATTTTTGCCTATCAACAATGCAGAACAAAACTTAAAAGAGGCAAATGCAATAAAGAATCTGTCAAAGAAATGGAAAAAGGGAATGTTCAAATCATTGCTGAAAGGTGCTTTATTTACGCTATTATCGGTTATTATATTGTTGTTTGTTCTTTATTTGTTCATGGATATTAGGATAAATTAACTTGACTGAAAATTGAAAAAAATTTTTAATAAAATCTTAAGATTTTCATAAGAAAAATATTAATATATATTTTTGTTTTATGATACTATGATAATTGGTGCTTTTATTTCCAATCGAAAAGAGGGTGGAATTTATGTGTATCAATATTTTAGTGGTAGATGATGAGCAGTCCATAGCGGATCTGATTGAAGTTTATTTAAATAATGAAGGTTTTACAGTATACAAATGTTATAACGGTCAAGATGCGTTACGAAATGTTGAGTCAAAGCAGTTAGATCTTGCAATACTTGATGTTATGCTGCCGGATATTGATGGCTTTACTCTCTGCCGAAAGATTAGGGAAAAGCACAATTTTCCTGTTATTATGCTGACTGCAAAAGAAGAAGAAATCGATAAAATTACCGGTTTGACCCTGGGTGCAGATGATTATGTGACGAAACCGTTTAGGCCTTTGGAGCTTGTCGCCCGTGTCAAGGCACAGCTTCGAAGGTTTACTAAATACAATTCTGCCGAATCGTTTCAGGAGGATAATATAATTCAATTCGCCGGTTTAGTTATCAATAAGGATACTCATGAATGTACATTAAATGAAAGAAAGCTTGCACTTACTCCTACGGAGTTTGCTATTTTATGGGTACTGTGTTCCAATCGGGGGCGTGTAGTGAGTTCTGAAGAATTATTTCATGAAGTCTGGGGGGACAAATATTATACCAATAGCAACAATACTGTGATGGTTCATATTCGCCATTTAAGAGAGAAAATGAATGACAGCAAAGAACATCCCAAATATATTAAAACGGTATGGGGGGTCGGATATAAAATTGAAAAATAATGTTAAGAGCTTACTAAAGGTTTTTTTTATTATATCCGCAGTTATTCTGTTTTGTCTGGGTACAGTACGGTTGGTGGATAATGGCTTCAACGGAATAATAAAAGAATGGATATATAATAAGTTTATTATTGAACCGGAGCATCTAGGTAAAGGAAAAATAGCTATAATTTTTAAAAGCTGGTATGAAATAAAACAATTTATCATTTATGCATTTGTCGCATTTATTGTATTTCTGGCACTATGTATGAGCCTCTCAACTTATTTATATTCACGTTATAAAAGTAAAAAGCAGATGTCTTTTATTTCGGGTGTGATGGATTCTTTTATGATGTCAAGTACTGATGACTTAACATTACCTAAGGAATATTCCGAAGTTGAAAAACAGCTTCTAAAAATAAAATCGGTTGCACAAAAGCATCAGCAGCTTATGCAAATGGAAATGCAGCGAAAAAACGATCTGATTACTTATCTGGCACATGACCTGAAAACACCGCTTGCTTCAGTAATCGGATATTTGAGTCTTCTGGATGAAGCATCGGATATGCCGAAAGAGCAAAGATCGAAATATACCGTTATAGCATTAGAGAAAGCATACAGGCTGGAAGAGCTGATTAATGAGTTTTTCGAAATTACACGATTTAACCTGCAATCCATTGTATTGAATAAAAGCAAAATAAAGCTCGCATTTATGCTTCAGCAGCTGGCTGACGAGTTTTATCCCATGCTTGCACCTTTTAGAAAACAGATTACCATCAATGCTCCGGAAGATCTGGTTATCGTAGGAGATGGAGACAAGCTTGCCCGAGTCTTCAATAATATATTGAAGAATGCAATTTCCTATAGTTATGAAAACAGCATTATTGATATTACGGCGGACAGGCAGGAGGATAAAGTCATTATTACTTTCACAAATCAGGGGGATCCCATCCCTTCTCAAAAGCTTGAAACCATTTTTGAAAAGTTTTACCGGTTGGATTCGGCACGTTCATCAAACACCGGCGGAGCAGGGCTGGGATTGGCAATTGCCCGTGAAATTGTTACGGCACATGGCGGGGAAATTTCTGTGGAAAGCAACCCGGAAAAAACTACATTTACAGTAAAGCTTCCGTTATAAAGAAATAACTTTTTTATTCATAAGTTAGAAAATCTTAAGAAATTCATAAGATAAAATTCCAATATAGCTCCCCACTCTGTGGTTAAATAATGTTATCACAGAGTAAGGAGATGTTTGATATGCTGCAAAAATCAAAAAAGAAAAAGTCAAAGAAAAGTATATTTATAACTTTCTTGTTGATAGTTGCAATAACTTTTTTTGTTTGCAAATATGTTGTTATTCCTGAAAATAGTAATATACTCAAGGAAGAGTATGGTAATAATAATTTGCCTAATTTATCATCTAAGACAATACCCAAACCCTCTGTTTCAATATCTTCCGATAAGCTCAGAAGTTCTAGTGCGATTCTTATCCGTTTAGATGATTATGCCATCCTGATGCAAAAAAATAGCGAAGATAGAATTTACCCTGCTTCTTTAACCAAGATCATGACAGCTATTGTTGCGATAGAAAATTTACCGGATCTAAAGGAAGAAATAAAACTTACCGATTCTACGTTTCAGGGGCTATATGAAGCAGACGCATCAATGGCAGGCTTCCAACCGGGTGAGAGGGTAAGGGCGATTGACCTTTTGTATGGGGCAATACTTCCAAGCGGTGCAGAATGCTGTGTCGGGCTTGCTGAGCGAATTGCGGGTTCGGAACGGAATTTTGCAGAGATGATGAATCAAAAGGCAAAAAAACTTGGCATGAATAATACCCATTTTGAAAATTCGACTGGACTTCACGACGAAAACCATTACACAACAGTCAAGGATCTGTCTGTTCTTCTGAGCTATGCTTTACAAAATGAATTATTCAGGGAGATCTTTACTTCATCCCGTCATTCAACACGACCTACGAATATACACCCTGACGGTATAACCTATTACAGTACCCTGTTTGAAAAACTCAAGTTCAAAAATCAGAATATTATAAACGGGGAAATTTTAGGAGGTAAAACCGGATATACCGATAACGCCGGCCTATGCCTTGCCAGTCTCGCCAAAGTCGGTAAGCATGAGTATATTCTGATTACAGCCGGTGCAAAAGGGAATCAGCATTCGGAACAGTATAATGTTACCGATGCAATAGCTGTATATAACGGTATATATGAATAAAAAGCGCTAAACACTCTTACCATATTTATAGGGTTGTTTCAATTGCTGACGAGAACAGGTATTTTTGACATCGATGATATTTTCAATAATGCTTTAGGTGCTTTAATAGGATATGGCGCAGTAATGGCTGTATTATCAATTATTAAACCGGTTAAGGGCAAAGTATTGAAAACGGTGGGCTTTTTATCACCGTTAATTGTTACTGTAGCTGCCTTTACAGGTATATTTGTTTGTTACTCCAATAAAGAATTCGGGAATAATTCTTATGCTTATAACTATAAATTAGACTTAAAAAACACAAGAATAGAATTAAATATTTCACTTAAGGATAACAAAGATTTGGTTCCGATATACAAGGCTCCGACATACTCAAAAGATGAGGCTGTTTCTTGAGCAAAGGGTTTCTATCAACCGGTGTACTCTTTTTCATCAGTTATTGACGATAGTGAATATTATATAATCATACCTGCTCTGGAATAAAACTTCTCCTGCTTATCGGATCATAGGCCTTATAAAAGGATTGACGATTGTAAGAACATTCTGCTGTCTGTAAACTGTTCAAAGTGCTTGAAACATATTGAACATGTACTTAATTGCAAAATTAAGAGGGAAATTTTCGGTAAAAACGAGAATTAAAACAGTAAAAATCGAAAAAAACAACCTGCATAGCAGGTGCGGAAGAGTAACTTCCGGTAAATCAAAGATTAATACTGAAAATAATAATTTGATACTGTAATTATAATAGAGCAAGAGCAAGTAAAAGAAGAAGAAGACTCTTACCTATAAGTATTATTGATCTTTCATCCATCTCTTTTTAACTCCTTTCATGGAAAATATTAGGAGAGTAAATTGGGTATTACAAGAATTGATCTACGGATATTATAACAGAAGCATGTACCAATGTAAATAGTGGAAAAAAACATTTCCCAATAAAAGATTGAAGTTCACTTTAAATTGGATTTACATTGTATATTTAACTACAAAATGCTAAGATAATTTTACAAGCTAAAATTTTCCTCTTTATGAATTCTGAATTTAAGTAGAAAGTGAGGAAATAACAGTATGGCACAGTGGTATGAAAAATTATTCGAAAACTATGCAAAAACCTACGACAAGGAGGGGTTTGTTCAAGGGACTATCGGTGAATGCGATTTTATTGAGAAAGAATTGAACTTTGATAAATCATTGAAAATAATTGATGTGGGATGCGGAACCGGAAGGCATACCATTGAACTTACCAAAAGAGGATATTCGGTAACAGGAATTGATTTGTCTGAATCACAGTTAAAAAGAGCCCGGGAGAAAGCAAAGGCAAATAACCTTTTATTTCCGCTGTTCCATTCCCTTAATGATTTTTATGAATCGGATGATAATGGGGATAATGATAAAGAGGGTGCACAATACAAAAGCAAAGGTTTTGATTTAATGACCTTCAGAGATCATAACATAACAACTTTTACGGATGATGACGGTAGAGAGCATCAGATTGAATGTACTGAAAGATATTATGTATCCTGCGAAATTACATGGCTTCTTAAATCATTGGGTTTTAAGAAGACTGAAATATTCGGGGCCAAGCTGGGAGCTTTTTCGATAGAGGACAAGCTCACGACTGAGGATTTTGAAATGCTTGTTATCGCGGAAAAATAGAATAAGACTTATTAGATTAAAGAAAAGGAGAATGCATTATGTCAAAGGTTGAAGAAAAACTTGCAAAGTCATTGACTGCGGAAACTACGGAATTAATACCCTATTTGCCTTATTTGTTGCAGGATTTGTGGGAATTGGGTTCATCACCAATGGATATTATTGAAATGACTTCGAAAAATATAAAGGTAACCGAGAAAACGAAGGTGCTGGATTTGGCTTGCGGCAAAGGAGCTGTAAGTGTTAATTTGGCCAAGGCATTAGGCTGTTCGGTAAAGGGTATTGACCTTATTCCTGAGTTTATTGAATATGCGGATCTCAAAGCTAAAGAATATGGGGTTTTTGACTTGTGCCGATTTGAGGTTGGAGACATAAATGAAGCGGTTAAAGAAGAAAAGGATTATGACATTGTCATCCTTGGTGCTGTCGGGGATGTGCTGGGAAATCCGAAGGAGACAGTGGAAAAGTTAACGGGAACAGTTAAAAAAGGCGGTTACATATTTATTGATGATGCTTACGGAACGGACGATTTTGACGAAAAATATCCTACAAGGGAAAAATGGCTTAAGATTTTTGATGGTTTGGGAGTCAAGCTTCTTGACGAAAGGATTGTACAAGAAGATGAAGTAAAGAGTGTTAACGACGAACAGCAGTCCTTTATAATAAAGCGAGCAAATGAGTTGAAAATAAAGCATCCGGATAAGGCATATCTGTTTGATAGCTACGTAGAAAGCCAGCAGGCTGAATGCGATGAATTGGAGAATGAAATAACAGGCGTTACGATGCTATTACAGGTTATTTAACTTTGAAGTCTTTAGTGATCTTAAAAATAACCGGTTCTTTTTTTAGCTGAAATTGATTTGCAAAATGTCAATTAACTAATGTATAATAGTATTATTTACGAGACGGAGGAATTATTTAATGGGTTTTAAAGAAAAATCACAATTTATTTCAGCCAGCATGGAAGAACTCATCAATGATAGTGTAAATCTATTTAGAGAAACCAACAAAGATATGATAGAATCTAATTTGGACCCTAACGGGATTGCGAATGTTTTAAGGGCTTCGGCTTCTTTATCGATGAGTGCTTTGAATGAATGGGAAAACATAAGCTTTCCGCAACTTGACGGAATGACACCGAAGCAGTTTTTTGACAGTTTGAATTCAATTGATGAAATAATAGAAATGGTTTCACTTATAGATAGTAAATGCGGAGGCTTGCTTCCAACCGGTTTATGTATAAGAATAATGGGGCTTGACAAATCATTGCAGGATGATTTGTTAGCTGTTTTGAGCAGCATCAACGAGAAGAAAAATAAGAGCTTGAGTCCGGAGCAAGCGGCAGCTGTCCATGTAGCGGGAATATTGCTTCTTCCCCAATATATAGATATACTGGTGGGAATAATATCTCATTTGGATATTAACGCTTGTAATCAAAGCACCTTTATAATGCTAATGGATATAATAAGAAATATTGGAGAACCTGCCCTTGACACCCTTGTTAAAATGATTGAAGATGCGGATGTAAACGACAATAAGTACAGATATTTGCTTATTACAACGGCTAAAATTGCATCAAACAAAAAGAGTGAACAGGTATTCAACTTGTTGAAGGATTGCTTTAGGAAAAGCGAATCGAAACTTGCCGAAGCGACGGCACTGTCCGTTTATGGAGATGGAAGGGCAATACCTGCAATTAGAGGGTATGTGGAGAAAAATATTAATAAGTTAAGTTTGTGGGAATATTCTCAATTCAGAGAATCGATATTGATTCTTGGTGGATCTATGGGTGATTTGGACTACTATTTTAATATATATAACGGAGCCCAAAAAGATGTTTAACAATAATATATTTAGCGAAATAGATTTTGCGAAAAGCGGAAGAAACTTAAGTCTCTTCCGCTTTTTGCACGTTTTATTTATTATATCCGTTACTATTGATTAATGGGAATTTTATTTATTTTTCTAAGGATATATCTCTTAAGTATGGTAAGATCGAGGGAAGTGATTTGACCGTCTCCGTCCAAATCCGCTGCTTCTTCCGGAACTCCAAGCTTAAGCATTTTTCTGAGGATGTATCTTTTTAATATGGATACATCGAGAGAAGTGATTAAACCGTCTGCGTCCAAATCACCATAAGTGAAGTCCGGAGAAGCATCGTATTCGTAAAGGTCGTCAGGAAGTTCATCCAGAGTGATAACATATTCGCTGTTATAGATTGTATTTAAAAGCTTTGGATCATTTTTACTAGGACTGAGAATGAAATCACCGTACCAAGGGCAGAAATACAGCCACCAAGCTCCTTCATTGACTATATTTTGAATGTCGGGTATAGTGTCATTTTCAGACATTGCAACCATTTTGGTGTCATTTGTATAATTTACGAGGGTTAAAAATATTGAGGTTGCAGCACTTGTACCCCATCTATAAGGGGAACCTTCGTATTTATCGTATGCAACGATATCCACATATTCATCACCGGGATACCATTCAAAGGAATTTGCATAGGTATAGAGATTCACTTCCCATATTAAATTATGAAGGCCATATTCTTCGGTCAGGGTTGTGTACAGAAGCTTCCAGAGTTCCTTGAAAACCTCTGCACCGCCGGAGCCCCACCAGAACCACGCACCGGAACCGTCAGTGTTGTTGTAGCCTTCGGCTTCATGGAACGGACGGAAAATTATCGGAATATTATTCTCCTGAAGGATAAGTAGCTGTTCGGCAAGATCTTCAATTGCCATCATCAGGTACGCATGTTCCTTTGAGGATTTGTCAAGACAATTGGCGGTGTTAAAGCTTTTTACCGGTTTATATGTACATTTTGTCCAATCCACGGCTTCACCGGGAGTATAGCTTGTAAAATCGGAGGGTATGTTTATATGCCAGCATGCTGTTGCAATACCGCCCCGCTCTTTTACCCATTCTATAATACGGTCTGTGGTACCGTCTTCCCATCCGTACAGAGGATTGTAATTCATAAAATCAAAGCCTCTGATTGCAGGATATTTACCGGTTTTATCGTAAATATAATCAAATTCCAGTTCATAATTTCCGTCATTTCCGCTGCCGTAAATCTCCTGCTGGCCGGAAATAACGTATTTTCCATATACTTGTGTAAGATACTTCATAAGAGCTTTTGCTTCCGCAGTTGCTTTCGGATCGCATAGGGTAGGATCGATGTTGTGATCAGGCATATCGGCATAATCGAAGGATATTGTGTCATACAATATAAAGCCCCAACTGCCTGAGGAGCCAATCTGAATAGTTGCTTTACCCGCTTCGAGGTAGAAGTATCCAAAGCTGAAATCAATCCATTTGCCTTTGTTCGGAATAAAATATTCTCCTTTAGATTCACCGTTGATGCTGACAACCTGAAGTCTCGTTTCGCCTTCAGCACCAAGATACATCCAACATTTTGTTTTAAGCTCATACATGGCGCTTTCGGGAACTGTGACTTCCAATGTAATGGTACCGGCATTGGTTACCCATACAAAACCGTCACCGGAATAACCGGGATATTCAGTCCCGTAAACATTGGTGGCAATAGTGGCACCGTTTCCGAGAGTACATTCTTCAGCTTCAACATGTACAGGGAAGGAGTTTTCCGCTTGAACCGAAACAGGTAAGGACATTAGAACGGAAAATGCCATTGCAATTGTTGTCAGAAGAGACACTGCTCGACAAAAGACCTTCTTCATAAATTAATACACCCCTTAAATATATATTAAAAAATTTATCTCTATCTCTGATCCAAGACAAGAAACTGTGCTGTTTGGGAAAAAGGCGAAGTGGCACTGGAAAGCATATTTCTTTACTGTTATGGCACAATCGCACAACTTGTCTACTAATAAAATTTTATCACATTCGAAATGTAATATCAAACCAATACATAAAACTATGTGTAGATTGGATATTATATCAATGCCCGGTTGCCGCTTAATTTACAAAATTGACTTTGCTATAGTATAATAAGCTTGCATTGCATCGATTTGATTCAATACTTATCGATGAGAAATATGCTAGAAACGAGAAGAAGTATATAAAAAAACTGGTTATTGGAATATTGGCACATGTGGATGCCGGTAAGACAACATTATCGGAGAGTATGCTTTATTTGAGCGGTCGAATTAGAAAATTGGGAAGGGTGGACAATAAGGATGCCTATTTGGATACCAATGAGCTGGAAAGAGCCAGGGGTATTACCATCTTTTCCAAGCAAGCCGTTTTTGATATAGACGATATCCAAATTACACTGCTGGATACCCCAGGGCACGTGGATTTTTCGGCTGAAATGGAGAGAACCCTTCAGGTACTGGATTATGCCATTTTAGTTATAAGCGGTGCCGACGGAGTTCAGGCGCATACAAAAACCCTGTGGCATCTTCTCACCATTCATAAGTTACCGGTGTTTTTATTTGTCAATAAAATGGATCAAAAGCAGACGGATAAGGACAAGTTGATGATGGAATTAAAAGAGCAACTGGGGGATGGATGTGTAGAATTCGGAGCGGCTGAGTCGGAAAGCTTTTACGACCAACTGGCCATGTGTGATGAGATAATGATGGAAGAATATCTGGAAAAAGGGCAAATCAGTACATCGTATATTGGTGAAGCTATCAAGGAGCGAAAGGTATTTCCTTGCTTTTTCGGATCTGCTTTAAAATTGGACGGTATTGAAAAATTTATGGAGGCTATCGCAAAATATGCAAAAACTCCCCGTTATTCTGATGAGTTCGGAGCAAAAATCTTCAAAATATCCAGGGACGAACAGGGCAACCGTCTCACGCATATGAAGCTGACGGGCGGAAAACTCAGAGTAAGGGATATTTTGACCAATGGAGAATGGAAAGAGAAGGTCAATCAAATCCGTATATATTCAGGGGAGAAATATGAAGCGGTAAGTGAGGTTGATGCGGGGTCTGTTGTTGCGGTAACCGGACTTAGCAAGACCAGACCGGGGGAAGGCTTGGGTTCGGAGAAGGATTCAAAGCCACCGATATTGGAGCCTGTACTGCTTTATCAAATTATACTTCCGGAAGGCTGTGACCCAAGGGTAATGATTCCGAAGCTTCGCCAG
>LFSC01000054.1 GCA_001512505.1 Clostridiaceae bacterium DTU079
AGATTTATATCAAAGCCTTATGGTCTAAACCATAAGGCTTTGTTTGTGGGACGGGGCAATTACTGTTTAATTTCGGCTCGTTTCTATCTAAATGGGGACGGGGCAACTATTGTTTAATCTCGGCTCGTTTCGAACTGTTTTAATATTTGACTTACAGTAATACCTTGGCGAAACAGACCAAGAATATAGAAAGACTATCATGGTTGTTCCGTAGGGCTTTGTGTTTATATAGAATATTAAATTACTAGGTTATATTATCGTGCTATAACGTATAATAAATATCGTTAGAGTATTTGGTTGAATTGGATGATAGTGAGATATATAAAGGTATTGAATAACATATATCATTTATATTAGAATAGAGATTAAAGTATGGTGGCATGGAAACCTTGAAACAGGGTATTACAGCACCTTTATAAGCAAGGAGTATTTATGAAAAAGCAATCGTTGACTAAAGGCTTTGCGGTATTGTCGGCAGCGGGTATAATATCAAAGGTATTATCGGTATTATATGTTCCTTTCCTGTTAGCCATTATCGGTGATGAAGGAAATGGAATTTATGCTGCTGCATATCAGGTTTATGTGTTTATTTATGTTATCGCGAATTCGGGTATTCCGGTGGCTATTTCAAAGACCGTATCCGAGTTTACGGCTGTCGGAAACTACAAAGATGCAGTAAGATCGTTTAAAATAGCACGGTTTCTCCTGATCGTGATCGGTTTGGTTTTATCTATTTTAATGCTTGCATTGGCAAAGCCGTTAGCCTATATGATTAATTCCGATAAATCAGCCCTTGCAATTGCTGCATTGTCTCCGACGTTATTTTTTACAGCTTTGGCGTCGGCATACAAGGGTTATTTTCAAGGCATGAGCAACATGACACCAACGGCCTTGTCTCAAGTGGTTGAACAGATTGCTAATGTAATTTTTACTATCAGTTTTGCAGCGATTCTTATTAAAGTAAGCTTGGAGGCTTCCTGTGCCGGAGCAACGGTTGGCACTAGCGTGGGAGCATTGTTTTCTGCAATTGTCCTGATTTTTATTTACAATAAGAAAGGAAATAAAAATATTTTACTTCACCATAATAAAGCTTCGAGAAGGTGTACGTACAAGCAGCTTGCAAGAAAAGTAGTGTATTATAGCATACCGTTAACCGTTTGCGTAGCAGCCCAGTACGCAGGTAACCTGATTGATGTTGCGAATATAAGGGGAAGACTGGCAGCGGCAGGTTATACGGCTGAAATGGTTTCAGTGATGCACAGCTATTTGTGGAAATATCAGCAAATAATGAACGCACCGATTTCCATAGTTGCGGCTTTGGCGGCAGCAGTGCTTCCGTCTGTTTCAGCAGCGGTAGCAGAAGGAAATTTGAGACTGTTGGAAGAGAAAACCAAATATGCTTTCAGACTTTGCTTGTTTATAGTAATTCCGTCAGCAGTAGGTCTGTCGGTGTTGAGTCAGCCGGTATACTTTTTGCTGGAGTACGGCGAAGGAGCTTATCTTATGCGTTACGGCTCTGTGGTTTTAATCCTGATGTCAATTGTGCAAATACAGTCATCAATTCTGCAGGGAGCAGGAAAAATGTACAGGGCAACTATAAATATAATAATTGGCATTATTGTAAAACTGGTTTTAAACTATTTGCTTATAAGCAATCCCAATATAAACATAATGGGTGTGGTGATCAGCGGTATCGCAGGTTATGGCTTATCAATTCTTCTTAACACCATACTTATCGCAAAGCATGTAAAGGTAAAAACCTCTCTTGCAAGTCAATCGCTAAAACCCATTGTTTCATCGGTAGTTATGGGAATAGCGGTATGGATTCTGTATAAAGGAGTATACTTGATGCTCGGCTTTATAGGCAGCAGCTATGTTGTTAATGCCGCAGCAGCATTAGTATCTGTTTTTGGCGGGATGATAATATATTTCTTTGTAATGATACAGGTGCGGGGAATTACTAAGGATGATTTGGCTATGCTACCGGAAAGGATTAAACAAATTATTCCGCGAAAAGTTTTAGAGGGAGTTAGATAATATTTATAAAGATTTATAAATTGTTTATATATTATTTATTTGGATTTTACAGGTGTTGTGTAAAATAGAAAGTAAGGAAATGTTACTTTTTGATTTTAGATGTTAACAAAAAGAAAGAGAGGAGAGGATTGGATGAAAACGAAGAAGAGATTGACTATACTTTTGAGCTTCTGTTTGGGAGCAGCCTTGTTTATGAGTACGGCTTTTGCGGATGTATTTTCAAAAGAGGGGTATGACCAGTTTAAGGATGCAATAAAGTATACATGTGAGAAGCTTAGTGGAGATTATGACAGTTATACCTCTGAGGTGGCTTTATCGATCAAAGACAATGATACATTGATCATGTCAAATGCAGTAATAGCAAAGGTTGATATGGTCAACGGCAAAAGGGAAAATATCAGCACCGATGAGTATGGAAACGGGAAGAAGGAAAGCTATTATTATTATGAAGATACTAAATGCAGTATCCGTAAAGACTCGGACAAAGATACCTATTACCTGTATGAATATGAAAATGAAAGAGATGTCAAAGATATTAGCGACTTTAATAATCCTTTTGAGGAAGAAGAGGCTGAAGATATTGAGAAGATATTCGATGCTTTGATAGGAAATCTGAAACATCATGTCATAGTCAAAGAAAATAATGACGGTACCAAGGAATTTTCGGGAACAATAAGCGATGCTCAAATCCCTGCATTGATTAATGCTGTAACGTCGTTTTTCTTTAAGCAGGCTGTATCGGGGTCAAATTTAGGTGATGATGAATTTATACCCAATCTTAAGGATGATGTATTTATTAATACGGTAAGCGGAAATGCCGGTGTGAACAACGACGGAATAATCGATAACCTTTTTGCTTCCTTTGTTTTGTCCGGGAAAGACGAGAACGGAGTCGAGCATAAATTAACATTCGAGGCAGTAATGAAAATTTATAGCATTAACTCTACTTTTGTAACAAAACCTGATCTTACAGGCAAAGAAGTAGAAAAAGATGTTGTAAAGAGTGATCCGGATGCCTATATATCAGGTAAATACCTGGGTAAATGGAAGAGTGACATTGTGATTGAGAAACACGACAGTTTCATTAAGATCGGAGAAAAGTTTGTTGAAATTACAGCCATAGACGATCGATATGTTTACGGTAAATATTATGAGGTATATAAGGAAGAGTATGCTGAGTATGCTGAGGGTAAGAGAGACTTTGAATTTAAATTGGACACCGAAGAAGATTGGACAAGATTTGAGGGTGTTGATGCATCAGGCAATCCAATAGACGGATTTATATGGTTTGAGAGAGGATATATTAATATGTATATAAACGGAGATATACGTTCTGAGGAAGAGGTTTATAATAATCAGTTCAACAAGGTTTTTGAGGAATAAATTTGCTAGGCTTTAACGAAAAGAGAAGCTCAATGGAGAGTTTAACTTACTTGTATTAATAAATGGCCAATTATAAAGCCAGATATCATGAATATAGCAAAAATACGGAAAGAAAAGTAATTACTTTGGAGCCGGTAGCGGAATTTGCTGCTGCCGGCTTAACTCTAGTTAGCTTTTATCATATTTTGGAGGATCAATAATGGAAACGGTACTTAAAGTAGTTGGAGTTACTAAAAAATACAATAACGGCAGGGGAATTTTTGATATAAACCTGGATGTACAGAGGGGAGATATTTTTGGCTTCCTTGGTCCAAACGGTGCCGGTAAGACCACAGCTATGAAGATAATGACCGGGCTTATGTCAGCCGACAGCGGAGATGTGGAAATCTTTGGACATAGTATTACCAAAGAATTTGAAAAAGCTATGCGCAAAGTTGGCTGCATAATTGAGACCGCCGAGTCCTATACATATCTTTCCGCCTATGAGAATTTAAAGCTTTTTTCAAGGTTTTATGATGATGTGGACAATAATAGAATTGATGAGGTTCTTGAACTGACAGGTATTTTAAAATATAAAAAAGAAAAGGTAAAGAATTTTTCACTGGGCATGAAGCAAAGGCTTGGAATTGCTGCCGCAATTCTGTCAAGACCCGAGCTGGTAATACTGGATGAACCGTTAAACGGACTTGATGTTCAGGGAATGATAGAAATTCGAAAGCTGATTAAGTTGCTGGCAGAGACCGAGAAAACCACGTTTTTTATATCCAGTCACCTTATTCATGATGTGGAGCTTACCTGTGACAGGATTGGGATACTATACAACGGAAGGCTGGTAAATGTGGACAGCAAAGAAAACATCCTAAAAAATTATGCTTCCCTGGAAAACTATTATGTAAGTGAGGTGGGCAAAAATGGGAACATTTAAAGCTGCAGTTATTAATGAAATTATAAAAATATACAAGAAGAAAAAAGTAATTGTTGCCGTAATAATTTCACTTTTTGCCATAGTCATGGGACAGCTTATGGTAACAGTGGTTAATACCGGATTTGGATTGAGAGCGGTTAGCGGTACACAATTTCCCATATTGGTGTTGTCTTTGTTTTCAAGAACCATTCTGCCTTTTTTTACGACCCTTGTTGTCATAGACGTGTTTTCCGGGGAGTTTTCCCATAATACGATGAAAATCACAATGACAAGGCCGATTACGAGAATAAAGCTGTTTACAGCCAAGGTCAGTGCTGTTGCTTTTTTTGTTTTGGTGAATCTGATAATTGTTATGCTGCTTTCTATGCTTGCAGGAATTTTGTTTAATTCAGATTCTATAACAGAAATGGGAGTATTTAGGGTTTTGCTTGCTTATATTGTAACCCTGATACCTGTGGTTGCCTTTGCTCTTATTATAGTGTTTTTGGCAAATATTTTTAAAAGCGGAACAACGGTTTTCTTTATTTCGGTAATAATATTTATTGCCTTTAATGCAATTACAATTGCTTTCCCGAGATACTCCAGCTTGTTTATTACATCGATGTTTGATTGGCATTCTCTATGGAATGTAAATACATTTCAAATATCCAAAATTTTAAGAGAGTTTTTTATTATCTTGGGTTGTGCTATAATGTTCTATACGGCAGGTTATTATTTATTCGATAAAAGAGACTTGTAAAAGGTGAAGGGTTGACATGGATATTAAAAAACGCTTGATATTATCAAATGCTGCAATTATTGTTTTGCCTATTTTGGCAACGCTTGTAGCATCTTTTATTTTCACCTTTATTTTTGCAAGAATCCATGATGTTGATATCAGCTATAATACCGTAAATAAATTGACCCAAGTGCAATATGAGTTTTTTAAAGCGGATGGGAGTGTCCTCAGAAACACGCCGGAGGTTCTTTTGGATAAAGAATTTCAGCAATACATAGTTACCAGGCTTGAAAACGTTGAAGCTGATATTGTGGTGGTCAAAGAACATGAGAGAATATTTGAAACAATACCGATAGGCACAATTGAGTTGGAAAAGTGCCTAAAGGCTGGCAGTGGAAATCTATTTAGCAATACAGTTGAGATTAATAATGATAAGTATATGGTGAAGGTAATAAATGTGAACTTTAAAGACGGAGAAAAAGGTAATGTGGTTTTACTTGCTCCCACAGGAAACGAATGGGCTACGACGGAAACGCTGTTATTGTTTTCAACATCATTTTTTATTGTTTCGTTTATAATAGTCAATATAATTACTATTGTAATTTTTTCAAAGAAGATAATAAAGCCTCTTGCAAACCTGCAGAAGGTTGCTGTGAATATAAGTGAAGGAAATTTGGATTTTGAGGTGGTTGAGGATGGAGATGCTCAAATAAGAGATTTGTGCCGGTCTTTTGAAAAAATGAGGCTGAAGCTTGTAGAGGCGGTGTATATTCAGCAAAAATATGATGAAAACAGGAAAATGCTTTTTTCTAGCATATCCCATGATCTTAAGACCCCAATTACAGCGGTAAAAGGGTATGTTGAGGGTATTTTGGACGGAGTGGCAAATACCCCGCAAAAGATTGAAAAGTATTTGAATACCATATATTCAAAAACTGTTCATATGGATAGGATGATTGATGATCTTCTGCTGCACTCAAAATTCGATATGGGAAAGGTACCCCTAAACTTTGAGAAAACAGATATAGTTACGTATTTTGAGGATTGTATAAATGAAGTGGAAACCGAGCTTGAGAAAGATAATATTGATATAGAGCTCCATAATGAATTAACTGAATGCCGGTATGTTTTGCTGGACCGGGACAAGATTAGACGAGTGGTAATAAATATTATCGATAATTCAAGAAAATATATGGATAAGGAACAGGGGAAAATAGACATCTTTTTGAGGGAGACATCGGCAAATGTTATAATAGAGCTTAAAGATAATGGTTCAGGTATAAGTCAAAAGGATCTCCCGTACATTTTTGATAGATTTTACCGTGCGGATTCATCCAGGGGTACAAGTAAAGGGAGTGGATTGGGTCTTGCCATTGCCAAGCAAATAATCGAGGGCCATGGAGGCAGGATTTGGGCAATAAGCCGTGACGGCAAAGGAACCAGCGTTATGATATCGCTGGTTAAAGCATAAAGACTAAAGGAGTTGAGGTCATGAAGAAAATTCTCATAGTTGAAGATGATGAAAGCATAGGCGAGCTTTTACGAGATTATCTGGAGATTAACGGATTTTCAGTTCACATATGTACCAATGGAAATGAAGGCTTTAAGAAAATAAATGACGAAGAATTTGATCTTTTAATACTTGATGTAATGCTTCCGGGGATGGATGGATTTGAGATATTAAAAAAAATCCGGGATGAGAAGGATGTTCCGGTTCTTATTGTATCTGCAAAAAAAGAAGAGCTTGATAAAATTCACGGTCTAAGGCTCGGTGCCGATGACTATATTACTAAGCCCTTCAGCCCGGGAGAGCTGGTGGCAAGGGTAAATGCCCATATTGCAAAATATGAAAGGCTTAAAAACAAATATTCCAATAAAGTAGCTTCTTTGACTATCAGAGGGCTTGAAATTCAAAAGGATTCCAGAAGAGTGTTTGTAAACGGAAGGGAAGTAAACCTGGCGCAGAAGGAGTTTGATGTACTGCTGTTTTTAGCCCAAAATCCCAACAGGGTTTTTTCAAAAGACGAATTATTTGACAAAGTATGGGGACTGGATGCAATAGGTGATGTTGCAACGGTTACTGTTCATATAGGAAGGATACGTGAAAAGATTGAGTCAGATCCTTCCGATCCCCAATATATTGAAACAGTTTGGGGAGCAGGATATAGGTTCAGAATGTAAAGCCTGTGTGAAAAAAGAATATATAAAATTACTCTGTTTTTCATTTATTTACTGTTGACAAGTGAAAAATTAGAGGAGATACGAAAGAAAAACTGTGAAGCAAATATAAGAGCCTGTTAATGCGACGAGGAAAGGGAAAGCATCTGTTTTCACACAGAGAGCTTTGCTTATTCCTGAGGAGTATTTTCAGGCTTTTTAATTGTAAACATAGAAATAGCAGAAATCAGAAAAAATGTATATTAAATATGCAATATTCATGATATAATTTTCAATGTGTATGAAAGTAAGAAAAGCTGACTTCTGGTTTTGATTTTTTCAAAATAAGGGGGTGTGACAGGTGAGCGGTAATATAGTTTTTGCTTCGAGAGACAAGCTTGGATTATGTAAGGATAATGGTTTAGACTATTTCGAGAGTGAATATATATGCAAATATCAAAAAAACAAACTTGAGATTTCAAAAAAGTATGAATGGAAAACAAAAGGTGTTAATTCTGCTTTCAGGGGAGACATTCAATATAGCGGATTAAATCTTGAGGATAATAAAAAGGCATCAATAAACGGAGTTGATTTTGTTCAGGATAATGAGAACGTAATCTATTCCGTTTCTGTTGATGATAATTCCGGTATATTTATAAAAAACCTTAAGGACAGAAGTGAACCTGAAAAGCATGTTATCCATGATAATAAGGCAGTTTTTTATAATATAGGCTATAATGAGAAAACCAATCAACTGGCTGTTGCAGTTCAGAACACCGCATGGGAAAGAAATATTGCAGTAATGGATATAAATGATTCAAGTTACAGCATTATTACAGAGGGGGATTCAATTGACGATAATCCCGTATGGGGCAGAATAAACCCCAAAATACTGTATTATGAGTCAGCAGGTGTTGGAAGAGACAACCAGGGAAATGTGATCGGATTTGCTCCAAGAGTAATCAACAAGCTTGATTTTTCAACGGGAGAACTGACGGAGGTAGCTTCATACCAGGGATTTGATTGTATTTATCCGAAGGTTGACAGTAAAGACAATCTATATTTTATAAAACGCCCGTATGAGTCATCTCAAAACAGAAAGGTTTCAATATTGGAATACTTGTTTATACCCTTCAAGATAATCCGGGCTATATTTAAATGGATTGAGCTTTTCACCATCATGCATACCGGAGAACCGCTGACATCAAGAGGGTCAAATCCTGCAAAATCCAAGCAGATGGATTCTAAGGATTTGATTATTAACGGAAACATAATTAATGCCGAAAAGATACTTAAGGAGAATCTTGCAAGGGGGGAAAAGTACGCCGGGATAGCTCCTAAAGAATGGGAACTGGTAAGACTGGGTGAAGATGGCAGACAAAAGACCATTAAAAAAGGAGTTTTAGGTTTTGACATAAGTAAAAACAACGAGATAATATACTCAAACGGCAAGTATATCATTAAAATATCGGAGGACGGAAAAGAGGAAGTAGTTGAGAAGGTTGACTTTGTTGAAAAAATAAAAGCATAGAGTTTTAAATGAAATCTTTAAGGGGGTAAGCAAATGAAGAGAGGTATATTATCCTTATTTGCATGTGTAATTCTGATATTTTCCCTTAGTATTATTACTTATGCAGATGAGGACAATATTGTTTTGAACGGTGGATTTGAAGAAGGCATAGAGGATGTCTTCTTTTGGAAGGAAAATGTCTGGGAAAGTGATGCGGGAGAATATGATATACAAGTAGTGACGGGACAGGCAAAATCAGGTAATAATTGTGTAAAGGTCTCTTGTATAGTGGAGAATGATGCAAGATTGCAACAAGATGTGCCTGTTGAGCCGGGAACCTTGTACAAGATCTCCGGTTGGATTAAGACGGAAGATGTGGGAATGGACGCAAAAGGTGCGAATTTTTCCGTATGGCTGTTAACCGAGACGTCCACGGATATCAAAGGTACATGTGATTGGACATATGTTGAGATGTACGGAAGGACCGGAGCAGAACAGAATGTATTGAATTTTACTATAGGTGTCGGAGGGCACGGTAGTCTGAATACCGGGACTGCATATTTTGATGACATTAAAATAGAAAAAGTTGTTACCGTGCCGGATGGTGCTACCATAATAAGTCTTGACAACAACCAATCCAACAATCAAGGGGTAAATGAAGAAGATTCTTCTCAAAAGACGTGGATTATTGCCGGAATTGTATTGATTGCGCTGGCACTTGCAGTGGTGATATTCTTTGTACTTAAAAAGACAGGCAGCCAAAATAATGATTCAAACGATAAATCCGGCTATAAAGAGAATTCCGAGGATGATGTGAAAGAATACAGCTCCTCTAAAATAGATAGAATAGATTTAATAATTATGGCTGTACTGACTCTTGTATATTCGGTTATTTCTTTGGTAAATTTAGGCACAACCAATGTGCCGGAAACTTACTGGCAGCCAGTTAAAACAAAGGACAGCTTTATTGTAAATTTCGATAGGGAATATGATTTGTCAAAAATTGCGGTTTACAGTGGTATAGGGGATCTAAAGCTCCAGGTATATTATCGTTCGGAAAATGGGTCTTTTACTCCGGGGGTTACCGTAGGACAGAATTATGATGATGTATTAAGATGGAGGGACTTTGACCTTCAGGTCAAAACCGATGCAATCAGGGTAATAGTGGATCAGGCCAGCGGTGGAACGATTAACGAGATGGTTTTCTTTGAAAAAGGAGATCTAAAAACACCTATACAGATTTCTTCTGTTAACTTGGAAAATATAAGCGACGGAGGCAGGGGAAAGGTTGAAAATTTATTTGATGAGCAGGATGTCGGAGATTATACATATAATTATTTGAACTCTTCATATTTCGATGAGATTTATCATCCAAGAACAGCCTTTGAACATTTGAACGGAATGATTCCGTATGAAACAACCCATCCTCCTCTTGGAAAGGTAATAATGGCTATCGGAATAGCTATTTTCGGAATGAATCCTTTCGGTTGGCGTATCATGGGTACGTTGTTCGGAATTGCCATGGTACCTGCCATGTACCTGATGGGAAAGAAAATATTTAAAAAGAGATTGTACGGCATTATATCCGCATTTTTAATTACGTTTGAATTTATGCATTTTGCTCAGACCAGAATAGGTACTATAGATTCATACCCTACTTTGTTTGTTATTCTGGCTTATTACTTTATGTTCGATTATTTTATGAGCAAGTCGTATCAGGTAGGACTGAAAAAATCTTTGATTTCTCTTTTGCTTTCAGGATTATGCTGGGGTCTGGGCTGTGCCAGCAAATGGACCGCGGTGTATGCAGGGGGAGGATTGGCAGTACTGTTTTTCACATCGCTGGTCATGGAAATTATAGATTACCAAAAGGCACTGAAATCTAAAAATAAGAAAAAGAAACCTGCATGGTTGGACGGATTTATTAAGAAAAATGTAATTTATACTTGCTTATGCTGTATTGTTTTCTTTGTAGTGATACCTGTATTAATTTATGTTGCATCTTATTTACCTATAATAACTCTTCCGGGCGATAATTACGATATAGGTTATGTGTGGGAAAATACAAAAGGAATGTTCGATTATCATTCAGGTCTTGAAGATGACCATCCTTACGCATCACCGGCTTATTCATGGCCTTTAATCCTTAAGCCTTTGGCTGAGTATTTCGGAAGCAATCTTCCGGCGGGAAAGGTATCAAAGATGTATGTGTTGGGGAATCCTGCAGTTTTTTGGTTCGGTATAATATGTGTATTCTTTGCTATTGCCATGGCTATATCGAAGAAAGATAAGAGGCTTGTACCGATTGTTGTAGCTTTTGCATTCCAATACTTGCCGTGGTTTATGGTATCACGATGTGTTTTTATTTACCATTTCTTCACATCGGTACCGTTTTTAATCTTGTGCATAGTATATGTATTATATTATCTTTGTGAACATATGCCCGAAGATATCGGCAAGTTCTCAAAAAACAAAATGGCGGCAATCAATGCCAAAAAAGTATCCCAAACCTTTGTTTATGTTTATCTTTTGATTAACGTATTGCTGTTTATATTGTTCTATCCTGCAATTTCAGGCTTGGTGGTTGACGAAAGCTATATAAAATTAGTGAGCTGGCTTGGAATAAGATAGAGGATAAAAGTATATGTAGCCTCCAAAGGCTGTATATAGCGCCGGCAAAAAATAATTAAATAAAACAACGAAACGGAGGGGATTTTATGCATCAGAGGTATACATATAACTCTTATTTGATCCGAAGGAAAATTATGAAACTTGTTGGGGCTGACTTTCACTTTTATGATCCGAACGGTCAGGTGATACTTTTTGCTAATTTGAAAGCCTTTAAGTTAAAGGAGGATATCAGAATTTACAGCGGTGAAGATAAGAAAGAGGAGCTTCTGGCAATAAAAGCTAGACAGATTGTAGATTTTTCTGCTACTTACGATGTGTATGACGTTGTAGAAAATGAAAAGGTTGGTGCTCTTAGGAGAAAAGGAATGAAGTCCATAATTCAAGACGAGTGGATAGTATTGGATGCGCAGGACAATGAAATCGGAATAATAAAGGAGGATAGCACTGCACTTGCGTTAATAAGGAGATTTGTAACCAATCTTATACCTCAGACTTTTGAGTGCTATATTAACGGTACCTCTGTTTGTACCTATAAACAGAATATGAATCCCTTTGTTTCCAAAATAAACATTGACTTTTCAAAAAATACGGGTAATGTTCTTGACAGACGACTGGGTATTGCGGCCGGTCTTCTATTGTGTGCGATTGAAGGAAAACAGGCGTAAAATGTTTTTGAGTAGTTGCTTTAAGCTTAACAATACTAAAGACGCCGGGAGCTTAAAATCGGCTTCCGACTTTTTGCTGTTTAGTTATACTTTTTTAAGCAAAACCAAAGAGGAAAAAGCAATGAGGCTCGACTCAACAAAGCTTTTTAAAAGAAATTTGTGGATGTATTAAAAAGATTGTTTTATAAAAAAATAATATTGAAGGTCAACAATCAAAAACAGGAGGTAATATGATGAAGGTTGAAAAGATGAGTCGTCCAAATGAAGGAATAAAATGTGTTGTAAATACATGCCATTATTATATGAATGGTGACCACTGTGCAGCTAAAATGATTCAAGTTGAACCGAGAAATGCCCATGATACAAACGAAACCGGCTGTGCAACTTTTATACCGGAGGCTCAGGCATAGACTTAGAATTCAATTCCAAAGATTCTTTTAGGTGAATATAAGTATAAAGCTTCAGAGGTTTATGCTTCTGAAGCTTTTTTGCATAAAAGTTTTTAACTATTGCATGGCATAAGAATTTATATTAATTTTCTTCACCTTTGATCTTCGTAGATTGTTATACTAAAGACAGATGTATGTCTATTTCTTTTGCCAAACGGTTTTGGCTGCTACCAGCTCCGAACCGTTATTTATATCCGACACCTTATGGGCAAGACATAAGTTCTGTGTGTCCTCGGATTCAACCATGCATCCGGATTGAATAATTGAATCTATAACTGCTTCTTTTTTATAAATGATGTCAAGAGATGTCATCCTGAAATTCTCATATATATGCTGAGGCAGTGTTTCTATTATCCAATCCACATACCTTTTATTGTTGACATGATTGTTTGAGTCAATATCACTTCTCCTAACTAAAAAATCCTTAGTTACATTGGGTTTAAAATCAAAGTCCATGTCAGGAAAAGGCTCGTCGAATACTTTGGTCCCGTTAATATGATAAGCCTTAGCCAATTCATCAGGAATTCTCATGGGCTTTCTTTTGTGAATATTGAAAAATATCCATATAGAGTCAGCTTTTAAGATGACCTTTCCTTCACTATCATTTGCGAGAAATTGCCTGTAACCATAGAAGCGCTCAAAGGATGATGGCCATGTTTGTACTAAAATCTTTTCCCCCAGCATGGGATATCTGTAAATTTTGATAAACCAGCGGTACAAAACCCAACATGCTCCGATGTCCAATAAATCCTTTACTCCGTAACCCACCGAGGCAGAGTTGGATATTGCCGAATCCTCAAGAAAATTCAGTAGTGTTATTGGTGTTGCTTCCTGAAAACTATTTGTTTCATAATAGTGAATTTCATATTCCTTTGAAAATCTTTTGTTGTCCATATGTACCATTCCCTTGATTTATTTTTGTCTTACTATTATTATATATACGTGCTTTAAAAAAGCAAAGTTTTTGGATAAGAAAAGGCATGTGATAATTTGAAAAATATTTGCTTTCAACGAAAAACGCTTTGAAAAGTGGGTGTATTGGTTTGGATAGCATAAAAGCAATAATATTCGATATGGACGGATTAATGATCGATTCGGAACGTCTGTATTTTGATGTGGAAAGGGCATTAGCCCGAAACTACGGGAAAGAAGTAAGCGATGAAACATTGATGAAGATGATGGGAAGAAGTCCATTGGAGGCTATGAGTATTTATGCAATGGATTTGGGTTTTGACATTTCAAGTGAAGAGCTTCTTAGGCTTAGGAACGATATGTTTGTTGATAGGCTAAGAAACGAAGTCAGTGCAATGAAGGGACTTTATGAGATGTTAAACCGTTTTGAAGGTAAATTGAAAATGGCCATAGCAACAGGTTCACCCGAAGAATTTTTGAGAATAGTGATAGATAAGCTTAAAATAGAGAAGTATTTTGACGTTTTGCAGCCTTCGGATGAGATAAAGGAAGGAAAACCCAATCCGGAGATTTATTTAAAGGCAGCGGAAAAGCTCAAAGTTTTACCTTCTGAATGTATTGTACTTGAAGATTCGTGTAACGGGGCGCTAGCCGGGAAGAGAGCAGGCTGCTATACAATTGCTGTTCCCTCGGAGTATACATGCAAGCAGGATTTCAGCTTTGTAGATTATATAGCCAGGGATTTATATGATGCTGCTGAGCACATAGACTTTCTCATGAATTTATAATATTAGCATGATAGAATTAGAAGGAGTAAGCATATAATGGGAAAACAATTTAGCGGTTTTATGCTGGTTTGTGATATGGACGGAACTCTCTTAAACAGCAAGTTGGAGGTAAGCGATGAAAATGCTAAGGCAATTGAATTCTTTGTGGATAACGGTGGGATATTTACTATAGCGACCGGACGTATGGAGCTTGGCGTAAGAAGGTATTTAGGCATTTTACCGGTAAACGCTCCCGTAATTTTATATAATGGAGCATTAATATACGACTTCGGCAAAGAAGAAAGACTATGGGACATATATCTTGAAGTAGATATAAGTGGTATACTGAAGGATCTTTTTAATAGATTTACATATCTGGGTATTGAAATCTTTGAAGGTGGGGACAAAGTCTATTTATTGCGGGAAAATGAAGAAACCGAAAAGCATAGGAAAAAAGAGGGATTTGATCCCAAAGTTATTACAATGGATGAGATACCGGACCGCGTATACAAGGTTATTCTTACTGCAAATCCCAAAAGTCTTTTGGAGGTTGAAAACTATTTAAAGGGAAAAGACAAAAAATTCCGCATGGTCTATTCTGAAAAGCAATTTCTTGAGATATTAAGCACGGAAGTTTCAAAAGGAAGAGCCCTGCGTGAACTTTCACAAATAATGGGAATACCTATGAGAAATATTATTTCAATCGGCGACAACCAAAACGATATTGAGATGGTTGAGATATCGGGAACAGGGTTTGCAGTTGAAAATGCACAGCCCGATTTATTAAAGGTTGCTGATTATTGCAGTGTGCATCATGACAATCATGCTGCGGCTTATGTTGTTAATTGGCTTAAGAAAAATATATCTCGCCGGATAAAGTGATTAATTGGGCTTAAGTACAATATAAAAAATCTATTGTATATTCTTCGTATTTAATAAATACACAGGAATGATAACGGGAATTAAGCTAATATCTTGGATGGAATTAACAGTGTTTATTGGTTATATAACTGATGTTAGGAAATAAATCATCAAAGTTTTGCTTTGTTTCAATTCTCTGATAAAGAATAGCTATAGTATCGGAGCAGTTTATTAATGCAGTACCATAGAGTTCATCAACACTTTGAGAAAAGCTTTCGTTTTTGTCTTCCGGGTGGTACCATCTGTTTCTCTTCCTGTTCAGCCAGTCAATGTCTGAGTTTTCCGAAGCTGAATAAAAAGGTTTTGGAATATTTATGCAAAGAGACGTAAATAATGTCTTCTTAAGACCGAGAGGATCGTATAAAAATAAAAATGCTCTTCGCATATCGACCATACATTTTTTTATTGCTTTCGGAGGGATATTCAAAGCAAAAAGCTTATCTAATGCATAGTTCAAAAAAGCAAGGACTATTGAAGGGATACTGCCTGCATCATAAAATCTATATAACTTTGTTTTTTGCGCAGATTTTCCCTCTTTTTCTCTTGAATAAATAATATCGATACTTGTTTCGATATCTTGATGTGATGCTTTTGACAAAGTTCCGTCTTTTTTGTAAATACCGTTTTCACAGCAGAAACACACGAAAGGATGAATGGTGCTGTCAAGATAAAAATGGCATATAAACCCAATCATATATGTTAAAAGATCATATTTATGTTTTTCATCTCCCGATTTTAAAGCATATTCAACTCCTAATTTAAAAAAATCCCCTGTTTTGGTATTGTGCATAATGTTACCGATTTTTCGTAGTCGTTCTCTTTTTTTCGGAAAGACAGTAAAGTAATAGTAGAAGATGTCAGGTCCTTGAGCTCCGAGAATAAAAAGTTTCATTCTTTTCTGAATTTCTTCTTTTAAATTTTTATTATTAATATAGTTTAGCACTTCTTTTGAAAAAACAGTATGAGTTAAAAAGTCGGGCATTACATACCATCCCTTATAAAAAGAAATATATTAAAATTATAATATTAGTACCAATATAAGACAATACAAATATTAGTTGATAAATAGTACATGATATGGTTGTACTAAACAATTGTTAATAAATTACTTCTGAATTTAATTATCAGGCAAGACAAATTAACAACAAAGTGACCAGATAATAACAATGACTATAAAAAGGAAATATATATGCAATAAATTAAAGTTTTTATGTCTTAAATTACGAAAAAAGTTTTTTAAAAAAAATACCACCAAAAATCTATATTATTACCGAATAAATATTACGTAAGGAGAAATATTGCCCAATACAGAGCAACTCAATCTTTGAAAGGACATTAGAGTGTTGATTTTGCAATGCTTTTAGGTAATTAGAACTTTTTTAGAAATTGAGAGCTAAAAATAACTTTGAAGGGATGAAGTATGGCAAACACCGTGGGAGGAGACAGTTTGAAAAACAATAGTGCTTTATTTTGAAAACTTGTTGAAACAAAATGAAAATTAATATATAATGGAGTTAAACATGATGATTTTGATTATGAATAACGATGTATTGGGGGAGTCGAGAGGCGAATCCTTATTTTGGAATATTATGTCTCTGAGCCGGTTCATTTCTCAATGGTTTGACTTTAATTCTAATTTCCTATTTGACAGGCCTCTGGCGTATTCCTGCATAATACATAGTTATTGATATATATTTATTATATATATAGACAAGTTTTATTAAGGAGGAGTTTGTACGAAAATATAATCATATCTGAATTGTTGATTGAGTTCTTATTTAATAAGAGGAGTATACTGGAGAAGTACCGAAGGATTTTCAGCATTTCATTGTAATAATTCATCTATGTTGTTTTATTCGTATTTACGATAAGTATCAAGTTGTTTATGTGCTACTGTTCATACCAAAGTATCTTTCAAAAATCAATTAGCTTTTTTCGTTAAATTCTCTGGTATTTAAAACTAAAGAAAAAATATTAATATTTTACTATTGACCGTTATTATTGGCTTTTTGAGTGTACTACTGTGTATATAAGGTGTTTGTTTACAAATGCCTTAAAGATCTTTTTTAAAGATCATATAAAATATTAATTTATGGGAGGAATGGTAGATGAAGAAAGTCATCAGTATTTTCGTAGCTATTGCGATGCTGACAACGATTTTCTCGGTGATGGTACCGGGATCGATGTTTGCAGCAGAAAATGCCTACGATCAAAACAACTTGATTACACTGGCAGCAAGTAATGTGCAAATCGAAGTAGGTAAAGTAACGGGTAATGCTAATTCGGCAGTGGAAATACCTATTTACTTTACCGGTGTACCATCCAATGGTATAGCGAATATTGACTTCTTTTTAGAGTATGATCCATCCATACTCGAAGTATCAAAGGTAGAGGCAGGCAGCATAATAAAGAAATCTGCTGACTTTGATTTTGGAGTTGACAAAGGCGTAATATCGCTCTTGTTCTTCGAAGGTTCCGGAGAAGGAACAGACTCAATTTATAATGATGGAGTATTTGCAAAAATAATAGCAACTGTAAAATCAACCTCACCTGCACCGATTACATTGGAATCTATGGGTGCATGTGCAGACAGTAGTCTGAAAAGGTTAACGACATCATTTGTAGCCGGTGGTGTTAATGTTGGTGGCCCGGTAAACACACCGACAAAAGCACCGACAACAACAACAAAGCCGACAACTGTTCCGGGACAAGTGACAATAGAAGTAGCAAAAGTTGAAGCTGCGGCAAATTCCACAGTGCAAATACCTATTTATCTTACCGGAGTACCGTCAAAAGGTATAGCAAACATTGACTTCTTCTTGGAGTATAATCCATCCATACTCGAGGTAACGAGTGTAGTAGCTGGTGACATAATAAAGAAATCCGC
>LFSC01000065.1 GCA_001512505.1 Clostridiaceae bacterium DTU079
GAATAAAAGCCCGTCCATATCTGCCACGTATCGACGTATGCCGGATAAGCGTCAATTCCCTGCTGCTCTATATTTGCAAGCTCAGCATTTAATGTCTTGTAATCCGGATAGTCACCGCCGATCTTTATGTGATATGCCCCAATCCGTTCCCCATTGGGAATACTTCCGGAATCGGGCTTGAATTCAGTAACTCCGTTACCTGTCTTGACAAAAAAGGAGTCTTTTCTTACCGTCACAGGCTCAGCAAAAGAATGCTCCAAAAGATTTACAAATCCCTTATCGGTACAGTAACCGATTTGAAGACCTTTCGGTGCATCAACGTTAAAGCTTGATACCGCTGAATATTGATTTGTCTGCGAATCATTAAAAAGCAGACCGATTCTGACTTTCTCGGGAACACCCGGATAGGCAAGAACCTCAGAACCAAAGAATAGATTTAACAAGACAAACACAAATACCCCAAAACCCGTCAATTTAATTGCCGGCTTCGTTATAAATCCTCTTTTCATGCTTTTCCTCCAACTTATCTTTTGTGTAATTCGAAATTTTCCCCTGCTTATTTTATTTCGACAAAAGCTTCCATTTTCCTTCAACTGTAACACAATTGTAAAATGACACGAGGGGATGACTTGGAACAAACTGTTAAATTTCGTATAATTTTCTTTACTATTACTTTAAAACATATTTTCCCATTACCGTTTTCAGTAACAAAAAAATATTGTTTGACATATACTATGTAAGATGTTAAAATGATTTAAAATAAACTAAATATTAATTTGTTTGATAGAGGTGCGGTATTCAAGAGTAGGCCTTCTGAAAAGTATGAGCTTTAATGATGAAGGTTGAAAGGGTCTATCGCCGAAGATTGTATCTGCTCATAAAGGTGCAATCTGGTTATACGGCTAATAACTGTATAACTGTCATCAAGTATTTGATGGAGCGCTATCAGTTCATAAACTCAAATTAACTATATTACTATATGCAAATGAACTGCTGGTATCCATACCAGCTTTTTTAGTATTTACAACAGTTCACAACAATGTTATGATGACAATCCCCACTATCAAACTAATAAAATATTATATACGTTATTTTATCAAGGAGGTTTTTAAAATGAAAAAGATTAATTTAGCTGTTGTCGGTGCTACAGGAATGGTTGGTAGAACAATGCTAAAAGTATTGGAAGAAAGAAATCTTCCTATTGAAAACATATACTTTTTTTCTTCAAGCCGCTCTGCCGGTACAACAATAACTTTCAATGGCAAGGAATATACTGTGGAAGAGCTTACAGAAACATCCTTTGACCGCGGCATTGATATTGCTCTGTTCTCTGCCGGAGCAGGAACAAGTGAAAAATTTGCACCTATAGCTGCCTCAAAGGGTTGTGTTGTTATAGATAACAGCAGTCAATGGAGAATGGATGAAACGGTTCCCCTTGTAGTACCCGAGGTTAATCCTCAGGATATTTCATGGAACAAGGGAATCATCGCAAACCCCAACTGCTCTACAATACAGGCTGTTGTGGCATTAAAGCCGCTTCATGACAAGTATAAAATCAAAAGAATAGTATATTCAACATACCAAGCTGTATCCGGTGCCGGTATGAAGGGATATGCCGACCTTGAAAACGGTCTTAAGGGAGAAGCTCCCAAAAAATTCCCTCACCCGATAGCCGGCAATTGTTTACCTCACATTGATGTTTTTCTTCCCAATGGATATACTAAGGAAGAAATGAAAATGGTAAACGAGACAAGAAAAATACTGGGAGACCAAAGCTTAAGAATTACCGCTACTACTGTTAGAGTACCTGTTTTCCACGGTCACAGCGAATCGATAAACGTTGAGTTTGAAAAGCAATTTGATTTGAATGAATTGATAGAAGTACTGAAAAATGCTCCAGGTGTCGTAGTTCAAGATGATGTTGCCAACAACGTCTACCCGATGCCAATAAATGCTGCCGGAAAAGATGAAACCTTTGTGGGAAGAATAAGACGGGATGAAAGCGTTGAAAGCGGCGTAAACTTATGGGTAGTTGCTGACAACATAAGAAAAGGTGCTGCTACAAACACCGTTCAAATCGCTCAAGAGCTCATAAAGATGTGGAACAATCAATAAACACTTTTAATAAAGCAAAAAGAGTAAATCCACATTATTGAGATTTAAGGCTTGGAAATAAAAAGTGAAAGGATGGTTAATATGAGAAAACCAATATTCACCGGTGCCGGAGTAGCTATTATCACACCCTTTACCGAAGACGGCGTTAATTTTGAAAAACTGGAAGAGCTTATCGAATTCCAAATAAACGAAGGCATAGATTCCATCATTATTTGCGGTACCACCGGAGAAGCCTCCACGATGCCTGATGATGAGCACAAGGCTGTTATAAAGTTTGCTGTGGATAAGGTAAACAAGAGGGTACCTGTAATTGCGGGAACCGGAAGCAACGATACCAAACACGCTATAAGTTTAAGCAAGTATGCCGAAGAAGTAGGTGCGGATGCCATATTAAGCGTAACCCCCTACTATAACAAGACAACTCAAAAAGGTCTCTACGAGCATTTTAAACTGATTGCCAACAGTATAAAAATACCCGTGATTTTATACAATGTACCCGGGAGAACTAACCTGAATATAGATCCTCAGACAATAAAGCAATTGTCTGAAATAGAAAATATTGTTGCAATTAAGGAATGCAATTTAAATCAGGTCGGAGAAGTAATTAATTTATGTCCGGAGGATTTCACAGTTTATTCGGGGAATGACGACCAGGTTCTCCCCTTACTTGCATTAGGAGGTAAAGGTGTAATATCTGTGGTGGCAAACATACTGCCCAGAAAAACCCACGAACTGGTTGCTACCTTCCTTGCCGGGAATATTGAGGAAAGTAGAAAAATTCAGCTCAGCCTTCTTGACTTGATCAAGGCATTGTTTATTGAAGTAAGTCCCATACCGGTTAAGGCTGCAATGAACCTCATGGGTATGGAAGTCGGAAAATGCCGTATGCCCCTTGTGGACATGAGTGAAAAGAATTATAATGTTTTGAAGCAAACCCTTCAAAACTATGGCTTAATTTAATCAACACAATATTCATACGGTGTTCACTATAAGGTTTTAATGAATTTAAAGCCTTTAAAAAACGTGGGGGCTTGATGCCCCTAAGTTTTTATTTGGCCTCTTGGAATGAAATGAAAGAGGCAAAAGCAATGGGACTCGATGTCCCGAGCTTTTATTTGGCCTCTTGGAATGAAATGAAAGAGGCAAAAGCAATGGGACTCGATGTCCCGGAGCTTTAATTACATACTAATGTAAAAAGGAAGTGCAAATTAATGATAAACATATTGTTAAGCGGCTGTAACGGAAAAATGGGGCAGGTAATCTCAAGACTTGCCACGGAAAAAGAAGGTTTGGTTATTGCTGCAGGCTTTGATATGAATACTTCAATCCAAAGCAATTATCCTGTATACTCGGATCTAAAAAAATGCGATAAGAAAATCGATGTTATTATTGATTTTTCTCATCCATCAGTTTTGGAGGGTTTACTTGAATTTGCAGTATCGAAAAAAATACCTGCAGTTATTGCAACCACCGGACTTAGCAGTTCTCAGGTAAAAAAGCTGAAGGATGTATCCGAAATCATTCCGATTTTCTTCTCAGCCAATATGTCCTTAGGTGTTAACCTTCTGATTGATTTGGTTAAAAAAGCCGCTAGAGTACTTGAGAGGGATTTCGATATAGAAATCGTAGAAAAGCACCATAATCAGAAAATCGATGCCCCAAGCGGAACTGCTTTAGCTATAGCAGACGCAATAAATTCTGTTTGTGAAAGTGAAAAGGAATACACCTATGACAGACACTCCAGAAGAAAAAAGAGAGGTAAAAACGAAATAGGTATACATGCAGTTAGAGGCGGTACAATTGTCGGCGAACATTCTGTCATTTTTGCCGGAAATGATGAAATAATCGAAATTAACCATATTGCAATGTCCAAGGAGATATTTGCGGAAGGCTCATTAAATGCCGCCATGTTCTTGCACGACAAAAAGCCGGGCATGTATAACATGAATGATCTGATTCAAAGTAAATAAACCTTTCAGATAAAATGTTCTCCGGGTTTTCAGTGGGAAGAGTCCCACTGAAAACAGGAGCAACTGCTCCACCGTTCAGAACATAGAGTTTTGGAATGTAGATATAAGCATTCACTATGTATTTCTGGAGGTGTTTATATGATTCAAAATCCTGTAACGGGCATTGATGTAGCTCACAACATTGCCCTTATTACCCTCGATAATTTTCCCAATGATATTCGGCTTATTTCCGATATGTTTTCTTCCATTGCAAAGGATAACATCAATATAGACATGATAAGCAAAAGCACCTCTTACAAAGGAAATATCAACATCTCCTTCACCCTTTCTTCAGCGGATCTGATTGATACCATTATGTCCTTAAACAGGTTCAGCAACAACGATAAAAATTTCCTGGTTGAAGTAGATGCCTATAATTCTAAAGTTTCCGTATTGGGAAAAGATATGCAAAATACACCCGGTATAGCGGCAAAGCTTTTTAGATTGTTTGCAGATCAAAGAATAGAAATCAAGCTTGTTTCTGCTTCTGAAAGCGGTATGTCCTTCATTGTTCACGAAAGGGATACCGATACCGTTGTAGAATCAATTAAAAAAGCATATTCGCTTAATTAAAACCTATATAGAATGTAAATATTATTGAATATTATTGACCATTTCAATTTTATTAAAGCTAAAGCTTGTAATCCCATCGGCATAGCCGGTGAATTTTGATCCGACTCATTTGTAGTTCGGAAACATTTCTAAAGCAAAATATAAATAAGCTTCGGTAGTAAGTCCAATCCTACCAAAGCTTATTTATTAATATAAGAGGATTTAAAGAGTTTTTTCTTTGCCATCTATAGTTTGCTACCCCAAATTGAAACATTTCCGTTCTTAGATATTGCACTAAAGGTCATTACATATTTTTTAAGACCTGCATCCCACTGTTGCAGTACCACACCCGAATAATCTACACCGTTAACAGTTAACCTGATATAGTTTTCACCGCTTAACTCCCATCTTCCGTTTACGTTTCCGCTAATGGTGCCGTCATTGTTTAGGAATATTCTTACTGAATTTTTTATATTGGCAGATATGTCCCTACCATGATTTACATAAGCATAACTGCCACTGACTTCCTGCACGGAATATTTTCTTTTGGTTTCTCCTGCATAACGATGGGGAGCTATTACAGGCCAGCCGTCTTCGTTTATAAACATTTGGTGTACCCTCACCTGATGAAACTCTCCCTGACCGGGAAAACGGGTGTGGAAAATAATGAAATATTTCCCCGACTCTTCATCATAATATGTTGAATTATGCCCCGGTGAAACATAACCGATGCCGCTGTCAACAAACCGGAAGTTGCCCATTAGCTTAACACCATAGGGTTCAATAGCTTTATCGTCAAAGAAAGACCCTGCCGGACCGCGGCAATCAATCATATTTTTCCCTTCAGCATCATAATAAGGCCCATCGGGATTTTTAGATCTGGCAACCCTTATATTATAACCGCCATCGGCAGTTAAGCCTCCAAAACTCAGGAACAGGTAATAATAATCGGAATCGGGACTGTATTGAATATACGGACCTTCAATTCTGCTATGGTTTGCCCCCAGTAACTTCTTTCCGTATCCCTGCCCGGAATATTGTTTTCCTGTTGTAGGATCCATCCTCAAAATATAAATTCCACCGGAATAAGATCCATAAACCATCCACAAATTACCGTTTTTATCGAAGAAAGTATGGGGATCAACTGCATTAGGATGTACAGTAGCATTATAATTTGTTCCGTCCTCACCTTTTCCTGATCCGGATTTCAGTAATATACCCAAATTCTTGTAAGGACCGTCTACTTTATCAGCTCTTGCAACACCAAGGGCAGATAACGGAGAATCTCCTTTGCACATACAATAGTACATGTAATATTTACCGTCCTGAAGTTGAGTTATATCTCCAGCCCACATTGTATCCGCTTGCGCCCAGCTAAAAGCTTCTTTCAGCTCATCAAACACATTCGGTATTAACGGATTACCTGTACGAACACTGGTGTTTATTTGATCCCATTGAATAAGGTCATTACTTTTAGCAAAGGCGAGGTGCGAACCAATAACATAGTAAGTTCCATTGGTTTTTATTATTGAAGGGTCATGCACCGATGCATCTCTGAAGCTCGGTGTAAACAACGGTTGCGTTGGTGTCGGCATTGGTGTAGCCGTTGGTGTTTTTGTTGGAGTTGGACTTGGAGTCTTATTTTCCTCTGCCGGAAATACAGATATAATCCTTAGTATGTATCTTTTCATATAAGATAAGTCCAATGAATTAATCGTACCGTCTCCATCCACATCTCCTGCCGCTAAACCTTTTTCATAGGGAAAATCGTTAATACGCCTCAGCAAATAACGTTTTACATAAGTTATGTCCAATGAATTAACCGAACCGTCTCCATCCACATCCCCATATTTAAAATCGTTTACTCCCATACTTTCGCTCAACGTGCTGACAAAAGCCGCATCAGCGTCGAATACTGCAGCAGAAAAAACAACACCCAGCAACAGCATAAAAATTATGATTATTGTACCCGTACTTTTCCAAATAACAACCTTCCTCATACAAAATAACCTCCCAAAATACAATCACTCTGTTGCCATCTCACCGCATTATTACAAACATTCCAGACATCAACTTCCTTTTAATCTTTCCCCGTTGATGTTTTATATTGATAATAAAGCCATGTATTATACATATACGAAACCATACAATTTTTTGGTGTATGAATACAGTTATTTTACTTTCATATTTTATATAGTATTTTCAACTACATTCATAGACTCTACTACACCGTCTTTTGTAATGCAAATAGTTCTATAACCTGTTCCGTAGAACTTTTTTTCATAGGCATCAAGGTTAAACTCATCATTAATACCGTCCTTTTTAACCCATCGGTAGCCCAGATAACCGCTGGAGACAGTTGCCACAGCATAAGTGGCATCTTCCACCTTTGCCCCGGGTTTATTATGACCGGCAAAATCGCCAATAAACCACCGTTTCTCTCCCTTGGTCTTATCCGTGGCCTTTAAAATAAATTCCATGTTTTTATGAACATGCCCCGATACAACCATTTTAATTCTTTTATTGCCATCGGTTGCCATTCTCTTAACCAACTCATCCCTGAAATAAAGTACAGAACTTTCGTCAAAATATGTATTCTTTTCCTTTCCAAATACTGTAGTGCCAAAAATATAGATACTTCCGTTTTTGATCAGATTGAAGAAATTATATATATTTCTATGCTTAGTCTCTGCTTCCAAAAGTAATTTTAATTCTTCTAAAAGTTTATATTCAATTGGCGACAAATAAAGTTCAGGATTCATTAAAGAAAAAATAAGAAGAATTTTTCTCTCTGTAATTTCACCAAAAACCTTCTTTTCATTTTTAAGAATCATATTTATTATTTCAGCATCCTTATTTCTTTCCGGTATATATTCCCTCTCCCATCCCGGAATTTTTGATATGACCTCGGGATAAACAAGGGGTTGGGGAATTGAATACGGCATATTTATGAGTGCAGAGTGCATAAACACTATGCCAAAGTCCTTTAAAACACTGTCAAGGTAATCTATCTGTTTCTTCTCAAATCCCTTTGTCATAGGTGCAGGATTATCACGTATTATTTTTGCAGCAACTGCGTATTTTATACCCGTTTCACGGTCTTTTACCGCATAATCGTTAAAGAAAACCAGCATATCAAATTTTGAATCAAGAAATATAAAATTAAGTTTGTCCAAAGTAAATGAATAGTCGTGGAAGGGGCAAAAGTAATAAAAATAATATTGCAGGGCATTTGTATCGGAAAAAAGAACATCCTCCAGATACTTTCCTGTAGTCCATTTCAAGTAATTCTCATCCATATCCCTGGGATATGCTTTTGCTTCCTCCTCACTCAGATTTATATCCTTGCTGACGGATCCGGCAGATACAGGATTATGCCTGTAGTCATGGTTACCTAATACAATAAACACCGGCACGGAGAAATTCTCCATAATCAGCTCCTCTGCAAACATCCAGTTTGAATCCATAACAAAATCGCTCTCGAAGGGTCTGTGATCATTGACAAACTCTATAAGATCCCCCGTTATCACAACAAAATCATGGTTACTTGCCTCTTTGGCATATTTCACAAAGTTTTCATTGGGATTTACATACTTCTTTTTCGCCTTTGGACTAAGTTTTGCCTTAAGCCTGTCATATCTTCTTGCTATATGAACATCAGTAAGCTGCATAAAACTGTATTTCGATTTATTTTTATCAAATACCGTCAGAGGATGTACCTTGTCATTATCTGTACCTTGAACTTTCAGTTGATAAACACCAGGGTTTATATCACGGCTCAACCTTACACTTACTCTGAAAAGATTTTCACAATCATCTATAAGACCGGGATACCTCCTGTAATACATTGGAGAATATTCCTCCCACTCCTCTCTGCCCGAAGAATGAACATATTCTGCCTCCTCAGAAAAACCCCCCTTCCCGGGAATGGTTCCTTGATAAAAACGCCCGATTTCCTTCTCCTCAGTCTTATCCCCTCTTTCAAGCTTCTTGTAGTCTTCAACAATAAGGTAAACATTGTCAACCTCAGACCCTACCTTGTTCATAAAGGGTTTTTTATTATCCTTCGGAAAGTATATTTTTATATTATTCTGAATGATTTGGCCAATATCAGGTTGTTCTCCGAAAAGCATTATATTCGGAATATCAACATATATTTCAAATTTGTCCCCTTGCTTTATAACCGCTGATGAAGTAAGAAGCGGTGCCATTATTCTCAACCGGTCTTTCCCGTAATTTTCAATATCATAAAATACCATCTGTGCTGAATTGCCGACACAAACCTCATCAAACTCTATCCACGATACCCTCTGTCTTGAATTTTTAGGATAAACCCTTATTGCCGTTCTGCCCTTGTAAACTCCCTCGGTTACGGTATAACCGTTCAGTTTTAATAACAGTTTAATCTGTATATATTGTGAAAACTCAACCGGAAGGATATATCGGTTTATATGTGCCCCTTTTATTTCTCCCACGGAAAAGGAATGCTTTTTTATTTTATTGGACGATATATATTTTTTAAAGACTTCATCATCCAGGTTATGGTTTGCGGAAATAAGGTCGGCACATTCGTAAAAGGTTCCCTTTTGTTGATCGTATTTTAAACACAATTGAATGCAATTTTCGATTATTATACTGTCTATTTTTATGTTTGCCCTGTCTAAATCCTGAAACTCCCATGGCGGCAGAGCTTGAAGCTTTACGGAACCGTCCCTTTGTATATCCTTAATACCGATATTGTGATTCATTGTCATAAGCTTCAGTACATTCCTTTTTTCCGTGCCCGGGGCTGATGTATCAATTACCGCATAGGATTTTTCCCTCTTATAATTGTCCATTATAAACAGAACAAGCTTTTTAAATGCTTCTTCCTTGCTTTTTTCATCATGATACGGTTCTTCTTTCAAAGTTTTTACCGTGTATATGTCAATATTTCCTGTTTGCTCTGATAAAAAGTAGCTTCCCAGTCTTATACCCGTGTCTGATATAACCTTTAAAAATGACCTGGATGAGACTGTTTTTTTCTCCTGCTGTTATTATCGGACCATTCTAATACAGCCCGGTATATTCCCGGCTTTATGTCTTTATTGGTACTAAAATAAGGAGTAAACCATCCTTTGTTAAGTTCTTCAGAAAGTGCATTGGGATATATTTTCCCTTTTGTTTCAATATTTTCTAAATACAATTTTACATTATGTATAGGTCCCGGAACATTGACGCTTAAAAGTACACCCTGTCCCGGCTTAATAACGTTAATTCTAAAATCAACTGTAACATTCCCTGTATCAGTAAGAAATTCTTTTGGAAATAACATATCTCTGTTTCCCCGACTACAGACC
>LFSC01000046.1:0-40740 GCA_001512505.1 Clostridiaceae bacterium DTU079
GTTCCTCCCTGAGCCGGTGTCGGTGAAGGTGTCGGTTTAACCTTTGTGCTGATATATACCGTTCTGACAGATGCATCCCACAATACCGTTGCTCCTAATGCTTCCGCAACATATCTAGCCGGAACAAAAGTCCTGCCGTCAATTAGCAAAGCTTCAGTATCCATCTGCTTCTTCGTGCCGTTAACATCGTATTCTTTCTTTCCGATATACAGCACCAATGTATTTCCTGCTGATGTAAATACAGCTTTTTTCTGTACTCCATCCCATGTTACGTTTGCACCCAATGCTTCACCTATAAATCTTGCAGGTGTCTGAGTTCTACCATTAGAATCTATAAAAGGCTGGGCATCGGGGAATTCCAACTTTGTGCCGTTTATCACTACACGAAGCGGCAATTCCACGGCAGAAGGTGCTATAGAAAATAATGTTACAAAAGTACAAACCAATACTACAATCAAAGCAAGCTTTTTCATCTCAAAATCCTCCTATAATATTTTAATTATTAAATATTGTTGTGATTTAATGGAAGTTTAATTGCTTAAACAATAAACTGCAATAATATATCCACTATATAAGTATATAATATGATTAATTTTGTTTCAATAATGGAATGGTAAATTTGGTGGAGAAGGGAAATATATTGGTACGCAAAAGTTTTATTTGACGATTTTGACGAAATTTGATATCATATATAATTATTCTGTTAACTTGATATTAATATATTTAAATTTAAATATTTATAAAAAAGCACAAAACGAGTAATGTTTATCGTATAAATACGGCTGATGAACAGTACTCGTTTTTAGTACTCGTTTTTTTATGAAAGGACTGGTTCATATTATTAGAGAATTGGCAAAAAGTATACGCGAATATAAGAAGCTTTCAATCATTACTCCAATACTTATTAGCTTGGAGGTAGTTATTGAATGTATCATTCCGTTTATTACTGCAACCTTGGTTAATCAAATTAAAGGCGGATGCGATTTAAACACAATAATTAAATATGGAATTATTCTCGTTATCATGGCATTTTTGTCCTTGGCTTTCGGCGGAATTGCAGGGACTACCAGTGCCACTGCGGCCTGTGGTTTTGCAAAAAATCTGCGGAAGGATATGTTTTATAGCATTCAGGATTATTCCTTTGAAAACATCGATAGGTTTATGACCTCGTCGTTGATTACCCGTATGACAACCGATGTTACCAATGTTCAAAATGCCTATATGATGCTGATAAGGGTTGCCGTTCGATCGCCTTTGATGTTAATCTTTGCTTTTGTGATGGCTTTTGTAATGGGTGGACGTATGGCATGGATTTTCCTTGTGGTTGTGCCTATTCTTGCAACCGGTCTGGGCATAATTATATTCAAAGCATTTCCGTTGTTTAAAAAAGTATTCAAGAAATACGATGCCTTGAATAAGTCAATTCAGGAAAATATAAAAGGAATGCGCGTGGTAAAATCTTTTGTACGGGAAGATTATGAGCAGAGAAAATTTGAGGAAGCGGCTGAGGATGTGTGTGCGGACTTTACAAGGGCAGAACGGATTCTAGCCTTTAATGGACCGTTAATGCAATTTTGCATGTATGTAGTAATGGTTTTTGTTTTGTCCTTCGGTTCCTATACCATTATCACCAGTAGGGGATTGGATTTTGATATTGGGCAGTTCTCCGCAATATTGACATATAATTTTATGATTCTTATGAGCCTGATGATGCTTTCCATGGTGTTTGTTATGATTACTTTGGCTGCCGAATCTGCCAAACGTATTGTTGAAGTGTTGAATGAGAAAAGTACACTGACGAATCCTGAAAATCCCGTATATGAAGTTGCGGACGGTTCCATTTCCTTTGAGAACGTCAGCTTCAAGTATTCCGAGAAAGCGGAGAGAATGGTTTTGTCCAATATAAATTTAAATATAAGATCCGGGGAAACCATTGGAATTATAGGAGGAACGGGTGCTTCAAAATCATCCCTGATTCAGTTAATTCCGCGTCTTTATGATGCCACTGAAGGAGTTGTTAAAGTTGGCGGTATTGATGTAAGAAATTATGATTTAACTGCCCTGAGAAATCAGGTTGCTGTTGTGTTACAGAAAAATATTCTATTCTCCGGAACCATCAAGGAAAATCTCCGTTGGGGAAATAAAGATGCAACCGATGAAGAATTGATCGAGGCTTGCAAGCTTGCTTGTGCCGATGAATTTATCAATCAGTTTCCCAAGGGCTACGACACTTATGTTGAGCAAGGGGGAGCCAATTTGTCGGGCGGTCAGAAGCAAAGGCTTTGTATTGCCAGAGCATTGCTTAAAAAGCCCAAAATATTAATTTTGGACGATTCCACCAGTGCTGTGGACACCAAGACAGATGCCAAAATTCGTAAGGCTTTTCGGGAGTATATTCCTCAGACAACCAAGATAATTATTGCCCAGAGAACGGCTTCTGTTGAGGATGCGGACAGAATAATAGTCATGGACGGAGGATACATTAACGGCATCGGAACCCATAAGCAATTATTAGCGGAAAATGCCATTTACCAGGAAATATACTATTCCCAAAACAAGGCAGGTGATCAAAGTGAAGGCTAACCATATTAAAAATACGAAGAATAAAAAATCGATAATGATTCGCTTATTCAAGACCATATTTGAGTTTTATCCGGTAATGCTTCCGGTTGTCATTATATGTATTGTCTTTAATGCGACTATAAGCTCAATTCCCGCAATATTTATGCAGAACATTATTGCTATTGTGGAAAAGAGCTGGCGAGAAGGTAACTGGAATGCGGTAGAAGATAAAATATTGTATTTTGTTTCTATATTGGTGGTATTATATGTATTATCTCTTACAAGCGGTATTATATATAACCAGATGATGGCGGTTATTACCCAAGGTACCTTGAAAAAATTCCGTGTAAAAATGTTTAACAGGATGCAAACACTGCCAATTAAATATGTAGACACAAATAATCATGGCGATATCATGAGCTATTATACCAATGACATAGATACCCTGCGGCAAATGATATCTCAGAGTTTTCCGCAGCTTCTGGTATCAGGTATAGCGGTAATGACGGTTTTTGGGATCATGATGTACTTTTGCATATGGCTGACCCTCGTTGTAGTAGTTGGTGTGGCTATCATGTTTTTTGTAACAAAAAAAGTCGGCGGCGGTTCTGCCAAATACTTTATTAAGCAGCAAAAAGCTCTGGGCCGTCTGGAAGGCTTTATTGAAGAAATGATGCATGGACAAAAAGTAATCAAAGTATTCTGTCATGAAGATGAAAGCAAAGCGGATTTTGATAAGATCAATGAATCATTGTTTAACGATGCAAGGGCGGCCAATCGATATGCCAATATCCTGGCACCGATTTTAAATAATATCGGCAATATTTTGTATGTTATTGTTGCGATTACCGGAGGTACCTTATTGATTACCAATGCTCCAAACTTAAGTATTTCCGGGCTTTCTATGGGAATCAGTATTGTTGTTCCGTTCCTGAACATGACAAAGCAGTTTGTTGGAAATATTAATCAGGTATCTCAGCAGATAAATGCCGTTGTTATGGGAATTGCCGGAGCACAGAGAATCTATGATTTGATTGATGAAGAACCGGAGCAGGACAACGGATATGTTACCTTGGTAAATGTCCGCGAGGAAAACGGCCAGTTAATAGAATGTGAAGAGAGAACGGAAATTTGGGCTTGGAAGCATCCTCACAGCAGTGACGGTTCTGTGACATATACGAAATTGGCCGGTGACGTGAGATTGTTCGATGTTGATTTTGAATATGAACCGGGGAAAACCGTTTTACACGATATAACCCTTTATGCAAAGCCGGGACAGAAAGTGGCCTTCGTTGGTGCCACCGGTGCCGGAAAGACAACTATAACAAATTTGCTGAACCGATTTTATGATATTGCCGACGGGAAAATCCGTTACGACGGCATTAATATCAACAAAATTAAAAAACCGGACCTTCGCCGTGCCATTGGTATGGTTTTGCAGGATACCAATCTTTTTACCGGCACTGTAATGGACAATATACGTTACGGAAAACTGGATGCTACCGATGAGGAGTGTATTGCGGCCGCAAAGCTTGTGGGTGCCGATGATTTCATTCGCCGTTTGCCCAATGGTTATCATACGCTGATTACTGAAAACGGTGCGAATCTATCTCAGGGACAACGCCAGTTAATTTCCATTGCCAGAGCAGCGGTTGCGGATCCTCCGGTTATGATTCTGGATGAAGCGACCTCTTCCATCGATACAAGAACCGAAGCCATTGTTCAGCGGGGAATGGATGCCCTCATGAAAGGCAGGACAGTGTTCGTGATAGCTCACCGCCTGTCCACAGTTAAAAACTCTGATGTTATAATAGTATTGGATCATGGACGTATCATTGAACGCGGCAATCATGAGGAACTGATAGCTAAAAAGGGTCAGTATTATCAACTGTATACCGGTGCATTTGAACTGGAGTAAAATATTTTGGATAATAAATAGACTATTGAAAACGGTAATTAAACAGTTCAGGGGTTAAAAGAAAACTTAAGACCGGGAGAACAGGCTTTAACAAATGCTATTATACCGGGAGATTATATATGAAAAGGATAAATATAATTTTTAAAATAACTTTAATTGTTTTAATTATATTTTTATTGCTTGTATTATTTATACCCTCCAGAACACCGAAAATTGAAGGAAATAATAGCGTTGCATTGATTGAAAAGGTGGAGATAGGCGGAATAGACCAGTATATAATGATAAGGGGAAGAAATATAAATAATCCCATACTTCTTTTTTTACACGGAGGTCCGGGATATTCGCAAATCTCATATGCAAGAAAATATCAGGAAGAACTTGAGGATGGCTTTATTGTTGTCAATTGGGATCAAAGAGGATCCGGAAAGTCCTTTTCATTAAATATCCCTAAGGAAACGATGAACAGAGAACGGTTTATAGAAGACGGTAAAGATCTGATTGACTATCTATGTAAAAAATATAGCAAGGAAAAAATTTATTTAGCCGGTCATTCATGGGGTAGTGAATTAGGCTTATATATCATAGACCTATATCCGGAAAAAATCGCAGCATTTATAAGCATTGGGCAAGTTGTTAATGGGGTGGATAATGAAACGGTTTCATATGACTATGTTTTAGAAATGGCTAAAAAAGAGAATAATAAAAAAGCATTAAAGGATTTGGAGAAAATCGGACGCCCTCCATACAAAAACGTGGTTAGTGATACGGTGATTCAAAGAAAATGGCTTGATAGATATGGGGGCGTGGAAAGAAAAGTCAATACATTAAAAGATATTATTCTCTCAAGCATTTTTTCTCCGGAATATACGGGAATTGACGGAATAAAATTTGCTCTGGGCAGTAAATTTACCGCAGATACCATGTGGGGACATAATAATGATTTGGATTTCATAAGGGATTTGCCCGAAGTGAAAGTGCCCATTTACTTTTGCGTAGGTAGATATGATTATAATACTCCTTCTGTTTTAGTTGAAAACTATTATAATCATATAATTGCCCCCAAAAAAGAAATCATATGGTTTGAAGAATCGGCGCATTTCCCTCATTTTGAAGAGCCTGAAAAATTTGCTCAATTAGCTATACGGATAAAAGAAAGCAATGAATAATAATCGTTAACGCATCAAGTCTTTTGTTGCAATGCAGAAACGGCGTTGTTTATCTTTACAGGGAGGATAGAGGATGATAGAGAAAGTGTTTAATACCCAAAAGGGGGCAATTCACTATCGGACCGGTATTGTTTCCGGTGAAAGGACGTGGCTTGTATTTCTTCCCGGACTGACAGCAGATCATCGATTGTTTGAAAAACAGATTGAAGAATTCAAAGATGATTACAATTTGTTTGTATGGGATGCACCGGGGCATGGTTCTTCAAGACCTTTCGAACTTAATTTTTCCCTTGCAGATAAAGCAGAATGGCTCTACAGTATCATGATTCAAGAGGGAATATTAAAGCCCGTAATTATAGGACAGTCTATGGGAGGTTATGTTGCTCAGGCATTGATGGAGAGATATCCGGATTGCCTTAAGGGCTTCGTTTCTATCGATTCTGCGCCGCTAAAAAGAAAATACATGAAAAAGTGGGAGATATATATGCTCAAAAACACAAAATTCATATATGGCATATATCCATGGTCCCTTTTAAAGAAATATGGTGCAAAGGGATGTGCCGAAACCGAATACGGACGTCAGCTTATGTATGCCATGCTGGATACCTATACAAAAAGAGAGTATTGTGAGCTGGCATCTCATGGATTTAGAATTCTTGCAGAAGCAATTGAAGCTGATCTGGCATATGAAATCTCCTGCCCTGCATTGTTGATATGCGGTGAGAAAGATAAAGCCGGATTTACAAAACGCTACAACGCAGCATGGGCAAATCAATCAGGACTGCCAATTCGATGGATTCCCGGGGCCGGACACAATTCCAATACTGACAAGCCTGAACTGGTGAACAGTGTTATCCGTGAATTTCTCAGATGAATGATGAATTAAGAATGATATTAGAAAAGCTTGCTGCTTCCCGTTGGGACTTAATTGCTACCCCATCTGCTAGATATCTTAATCGAGATGAATCAAAAGAAGTACTGAAATACTACTTTCTACCCGAGTATAAATATGAAATCCTATCCTGATCTGAGCCATAAAAATATCCTTTGATATGTTTATGTGGGAACATATCGAGGGTATATTTTTGGGCAAAATTTGAAAAACCTATTGTAAAAGTATAACAGAGTAATGACAACTTAACTTTACATTATGACAAGTAAACTTGACATGATACTATTCATATTATATAATTAAAGCATGAATCCTAGGAGGGATATAATGAATAACAAAGACATTTTAAAAAGAGCTCGGCAAGAAAAAATCGATGAACGTGAGGCACATATCAGAATTAAGGCATTTCATATTGGTTGGCTGAGTGTTTCTGCAGTTATTTTATTTCTTACTATTTTTCGTAGTATATACAGCGAATCTTCTAGTGATATTCTTATGATACTAATGACACAGATAGCCGCAGTCTCTTTTTATCAATATTTTAATATGAGAGATAAGAAAATCTATTTAGTTGCCGGAATCATAAGTACAATTGCTGTTTTTCTTTCTTTAGCAGCTTTACTTAGCCAGTATGGGGTGTACTAAATGAAAGATAAAACAGAACAACTTGTGCTTAAAAATCGTTTAAAAATTGCACGTGCCGAAAAGAATATGACCCAGGATGAATTGGCAAATTTAGTTGGCGTTTCAAGGCAAACAATTAGCTCCATCGAGACAGGGCAATTTAATCCATCAGCTAAATTAGCTTTAATATTATGTATTGCATTAGACAAGAAATTTGAAGATTTATTTTACTTTGACTAATACTGGGTTATTAAGCTAATAATATGTTCCTTTACACCTGCTCTTTGAGAAGAAACAGCCTAAAATTGATTGATATGTTCCTGCCTATGGTAGCTTCCAAAACGCAATGGATATGATTCTGAGAGCGAGTATACCCAAATAGTATCAATTTATTCACAAAGATTTGTTTAACAGAACAATATTTTAAAAGGGGAGGCATATATGAAAAAAGAATTGAAGAGTGAAACAATAAAAGTTATAATTGCTCTGGTTATCGCTCTTATTTGGATTGCGATGTCAGTTTATCGTTGGAATATGGATAATCAATCTATAGCAATAAAAGTTTTGACTTTATTAGCCTTTGGCCTGGATGGCCTATTTTATTCTGAGAATAGTTCATTGGTTTAATATCAAACGGGGAGAATAATGTGTCGAATTTTTAAGGGATTACGATCCATTATGACTATGACGAATTTGGTTCGATAGAAGACACTTTTGAAAATCAAAAATTTTCATCAAAAAAATCAAAGAAGGGATTTTTAAGGAGGAAAATATGGGTTCCTATGTGCTTGGCTTTCAGGACATTGACAAAATATGTTGTTCAGAGTCGGCCGATTACAACTCTATATCCTATACCTGAAGCAAACGATGAAGAAAATCATGTTTTATGTGTCTGTGGAACATCAACAAATGATGACCGACCCTATGAAACCATTAGGATTGTCTTTTTTCTGTTAACAACTAATGCCCCTATGCGAAAAGCCGGGGGAAGATGCTGATTTGGAGGATGGAGATATATTGGTGACATCTTTTGCCGACCCTAGCTGGACACCGTTGTTTGTATCTATAAAAGGTTTGGTTACTGAAGTTGGCGGATTGATGACCCATGGAGCGGTTATCGCACGCGAATATGGCTTGCCGGCAGTTGTCGGAATAGAAAATGCTACAAAACTGATAAAAGATGGGCAACGAATTCGCGTAAATGGAACAGAGGGGTATGTCGTTATCTTATAGTGTAAAGACGAACTCAACTTTTTACGGTGAGATTAAGCAGTTTGTCAAATTTGAATTTATCTAATAATATTATGCTAGGAATTATTTATAAAAAGGGAGAATAACATGGAATTCAAAATATTAGGAAAGGAAAATGATATTGCTCTGATTATTACTGATGAGATTATTATTAAAGATGCCCAATCTGCACTGGATCTGATTGCAACTGTTCAATATGAAACCGATTGTGATAAAATCATAATATACAAGTCCTGCGTGACCGAGGATTTCTTCATTTTAAGCACCGGAATTGCAGGTGAAATACTTCAGAAGTTTATCAACTATCGCAAGAAAATTGCCATTGTGGGAGATTATTCGAGATACACAAGCAAACCTCTTAAGGACTTTATATATGAAAGCAACAAAGGAAACAGTATTTATTTTGTAACCAGCCTGGAAGAGGCCTTGCTTAAGTTGGACAGCGCCCAATGAGCCTGGTATTTAGAGTTCAAATTCTAATATGATAGCTTGTGTGACAGTCAGTCACCACAACATGAGAAAATAGAGATAGAAAATGATAGAGGTATAGAAGACAGTTTTCAGGAGGAGCACTATTAATGAAATTGAGAAATGTCTATCTACTGGCAGCAATAGTTCTTTCAATCTGCTCTAAAATATTGCAGCTTCAATTTGATTCTATATGGGGTGATGTATTAGTCCTTCCTGCTGCTGTGTTTTTCGTACTGTCCGTATTATTGTTTATACCGAAATATACGGTTTTTTTGAATAATAGTATGTCGAGAAAAAAAGCTAAAGCTTTTGCTTTGTTCTGCTGTCTAACCGTTTTATTTTTTCAGCTGTTTATGCTGATAACAATTGGCAAAAGCCATGGGTGGGGATTTGCTTTTATAATTCCCTTTTTGATTTTTGGAGGGCTTAGTATTTATAATTGGACATCTATGACTAAATCGGAATAGACAATGTTTTAAGGAGTTTCATAAAGTATCGAATTAAATTCACAGTTGATTTATGATTTTTTATGTTGTGGTATTATAATATAAAATAATAGAGAATGGAGGAAAATTATGATATTTGTATGCTATCCTAAATGCACAACCTGCCAGAAGACTAAGAAATGGCTGACAGAAAACGGCATAGCCTTTGAAGAAAGGAACATCAAAGAAAATAATCCTACAATGGAGGAAATAAAAGAATGGCATAAAATGAGCGGTCTGCCGTTGAATAAGTTTTTCAACACCAGCGGGCTTTTGTATAAGGAACTGAAGCTCAAGGACAAGCTTCCCGACATGAGCGAGGATGAAAAGTATAACCTGCTGGCTTCAGACGGAATGATTGTGAAGCGTCCGATTCTTATCGGTGACGGCTTTGTTTTGGTGGGCTTTAAGGAAGCTGATTGGAAAGCTGCGCTTGGTATCAAATAACTGACCTTAAAAGGCTTTATCTTTACCGGCGCCAATTCTCTGCATGGGGGTGGTATAAGTGGCATCAAATAATAATGAATTAATGAATTGCGAAGCTCGTATAGACAAGGTATTTGTATATGGAACGCTGATGAAAGATTTTCAGTATTATAAGATATATCTTGAAGGCAGGATAAAACACATCACACCGGGCAGAACTTATGGACTGCTTTACCATCTTCCCGAGGGATATCCGGCTTTATTGCCGGGAAATGAAATAATTGAAGGTGAAGTCATGGAGCCTGTTGATGAGGACCTTTTGAAAGCTCTGGACATGTTAGAGGATTATGATGAATCGAGCAGCAATAATTTATACGTTAGAGAGATGAGGACAATAACCACTGAGGATGGGCAAGAGGTGAATTGCTGGATATATATTTTCGCGGATGAGAGATATGCAAAGGAAAATGGAATTTATGTGCCCAATGGAAACTGGAGAAAGTTCATGGAAAGAAGAGAGTAAATGGGGGATCGCTTGAATATGAATATTATTTATCCGGATTACAACAATTCAATAGCGAATCTTGCAAATTCAATTTTGAAGAAATGGGGACTTCCAAGCAATGGTGGAACTCTTGAGCTTCTCGACCGGTATCTTGCGAAAGATTATAAGAGTGTGGTGGTTATACTTCTTGACGGAATGGGCAAGTGTATTATTGAGCGTAATCTTGAAAAAACCGGCTTTTTCAACACCCACATTGCAGGAGCATACAGCTCGACCTTTCCACCGACAACAGCGGCAGCCACAACATCAATTGATAATGGTCTTACTCCCTGCGAACATGGTTGGCTTGGATGGGACTGCTACTTTCCGCAGATAGACAGGAATGTGGCAGTATTTCTTAATATGGATACTGAGACCGGGGAGAAGGTGGGTGAGGAGAGTGTTGCATGGAAGTACTGCGGATATTCAAGTGTGATAAACAGGATTAATTCTGCGGGAGGAAAAGCATATTATGTTACACCGTTTATGCCGCCTAATCCGAAAACATTTGAGGAAGAATGCGAACTAATAAAAAGATATTGCGACGAACCCGGGCAAAAGCATATCTACTGTTATAGCTATGAACCTGACTATATTATGCACATGACAGGATGCTATAGTGACGAATCAAAGCAAATGATTTCATTGCTTGAAAAAAGGATTGAAAGTCTCACAGCTGAACTTAAGGATACTCTTGTAATAATAACTGCCGACCACGGTCTTATAGATTCAAAATGTGTTTGCATTAAGGATTATCCAAAGATTATGAATTGCCTAAAAAGAAATCCCACAATTGAACCTAGAGCTTTGAATTTGTTTGTGAAAGAAGAAAGAATAGATGAGTTCAAAAAAGAATTCACTAAAGAATTTGGTGATAAGTTTCTTCTATTGCCAAAAGAAGAAGTGATTGAAATGAAATTGTTCGGATTCGGAAAGGAACATAAAGACTTTCGTGACATGCTGGGAGATTATCTTGCCGTTGCAATAGGTGACTTGTCTATCTTCAACATAGCAGAAAAGGCAGAGAGGTTTATTAGTGTTCATGGAGGACTTACAAAAGACGAGATGATTATTCCGTTGATTATTGTGGAAAAGGAATAGGAGAACTATAAAATAAATAAATGTATTGCACCTTTGCATTTAAAGGAGGATTGAAGTGCGGTCAGATGCAGACGTTTGAAATGGATTGAAAATGTATAATAAGTGGAGAGGAGAAAGACAAAAATGATAGACAAGCTGTTTTCACTTTTACAAAAACCTGCTCTTTGGCAGCGCAGCGGTGAACTGTTTTGGGACGATGAGCATATTTCAAAGGGGATGCTGGAAGCACACTTAAACCCGGATTGGGATGCGGCAAGCCGAAACCACAGCTATATCGACCGCTCGGTTAAGTGGCTTGAAAGTATAATTCCCAAAGGTAGCAAAATACTTGACCTGGGTTGTGGTCCGGGACTTTACGCCATGAGACTTTCAAATGCAGGTTATGACGTTACCGGTATAGATTATTCCGGACGCTCGATAGCTTATGCAAAAGAGCACGACACAAAATCCAAATATATATACCAAAATTATTTGGAGATGAATTACAATGAGGAATTTGATGCAATAACATTGATTTACTGCGATTACGCAGCCCTGATTCCCGATGAAAGAAAAACACTGCTGTCAAAAGTATACCGTGCCCTCAAACCCAACGGCTTGTTCATATTTGACGTCTTCACCGAGCAAACACTTAAGGACAGGTGTGACCGCACATATTGGTCCTATAATGAAAACGGTGGCTTTTGGAGCGATAAACCGCATTTATGTCTGGAAGCTGAGTATTATTACGAAAACAATACTGTTAAAGTCAATAAGACTGTGGTGGTTACGGGGAATGATGTTCGCGAATACCTTATCTGGGATAGCGTATTCACAAAAGATACATTGCTTAATGAGGTTACACCTTACGGGCTTAAAATGCACAGCATTTATGATGATGTTTGCGGCAGTAAGTATACCGGTAAGGCAGATACATTATGCCTTGTGCTGAAAAAAGTATGATGGATTGGAAACGCTTAAGCAAACGAAAATGATTTAGAGATAATTAGTGCCATAAACCGAATTGCTTTAAATTTGAGTTTTGTACAATCGGTGGATAACTATAGAATTGAATGATATCTTGGTATTTCAACTATACAATAAGCTTACGAAAACAAGCATAATCGTCTATAAAAGGTTTTTAAATCTATTGATATTATAAATTCCTTCGCATATAATGGAAATTAATATTTTAAGTCATGTAATTATTTTCTTAGAATGGCTGAAAAATCCGCCATCTGACCTTGAATATGATAAACTAAAGGGGTAGTTTGAAATGAGAAGGAAATACCTTTTATTATGTATTTTAATTGATATTTTGGCTATTAGCCTGATTCCTGTAAATGCATTATTGATAAATTTCAATATGCCTGAGTTTTTGAGTATACTTGCCTCATTGACGGTAATTGCATCTGCGGCTATATTTTTTATAAAAATCCCCAAGGGGAAAATATCAAAAGCATTTGTCGGAATTCTGGCTTTCATTACGGTGGTTATATCTATTTTGGGAAGCTATTGCAATCCGTATTGGAACAGCATTCAATTTCGCTTAAATGCCGATTATTATTCAAAGCCCTATGATTATCGGATAAGTTCCGGCAAGGCAGTGGAAGATTTGGATTATGCCATGAAATATCTAAAAAAACTTCATCCGGCGCTATATAGAGAAATTCCGGAAGATATCCGTCAGCAGTATGAGAAAGTAAAGACAAGGATTCAACAATCCGGTGAAATCAGAGTTAATGATTTGGCAAGAGAGATAGAATCCGTATTTTCAATCCTCAGAGACGGTCATACATATGTTCGCGGCAATTATGCTGACAGAAAAATAATGAAATATTACCGCAGATGGATTAGTGATGGGTATGAAATAACAGCCGTAAACGGCATTTCAATAGAAGAGCTTCTTGACAGAATGAGCAATTACTACAGCTTTGAGGCAACATCATGGGAATTGGAATGGTTATCCGATGATATTGTTACTGAAGCAGGATTGGATTATCTGGGCTTTGACATGGAGGATGGAATAGAGTATACACTGACCTCCTCAGACAGAAGGACACGTGTTGAGACTTGTAATGCCGATGACTTTCTTTCATGGAAGGAATATGCCGAATTCAATGGCATTGATAATACAAAAACAACGGAAAAGAGCTTTGTAAGTTATGAGATTGATGAAGAAAAAAACATTGCAATACTGCGTCTTGACCAGTGTACATACAATAGCGAGTATATCAATTGTGTGCGGGCAATGTTTCAAGAAGTAAAGGATAAGGGAATTGGCAATGTTGCAGTTGACTTGAGGTATAACGGCGGAGGAAACAGTCAGGTAGCAAATGAATTTTTCAGGTATTTAGATATCGATAGCTACAAAATTGGAACGTTGGGTTGGAGATTTGGCTTTATATATATAAGATTAGGAAACGGAATTGCTAAAAATGATAAATATGAAGATTTGCTGTTTAACGGTAACCTGTACCTTCTAACATCGGCGGGTACGTTTAGTTCGGCTATGATGTTTGCACAGCTTGTGAAGGACAATAACCTGGGTACCATTATAGGGGAAGCTCCGGGAAACGATCCCAACGGATATGGTGAAATTGCATATTTTAAATTGCCAAACTCTCAATTATTCATGCAAATATCCACAAAACGGTTTTATCGGGCAGATAGGGAATGTACCGATGATCTTGTATATCCGGATATTGAATGCAAAAGCGAGCTTGTGATGGATGAATTGTACAAATTGATAAATAAAAAATAGAAGTGAATATGCATCTATGATTGATGGTCATGGTGATGAATTATTAGGCAGGTAAAGCTTTTTCATCAAGTTAATAATTGATATGGGCATGAATAAATTGAGAGAGGAGCACCATTTTCAACTCAAAAAAACATAAGGGAGTAAAATAAATGGATATTAAAATATTTAAGGGATTTGAAGAGATTTATCCGGAAAAGATAGAAGGAACCGATTCATGGTATTACGGTCAATGGACGCCTTGTTCAGAAGCATATGAGGTTCCCTGTTATAAAAACAAGTATCCCGGAACGAAACTCTATCTTATCGAATTTCCGTCAGGAAAAGTTTATGAACCGATAAAGCAGGAAATGAATGTGTTTTTAGAAAGACCTGTTTATGATAATAAAGACAATTTATTTGGAATTATCCGCTATGATTTTAATAAAGAAGTAATACAAGTCCTTGCCTATAAACCTGAGTGGCCCGGTGTGAAGACCATTACGGAGATACCTTTTTCAAAAGCAGGAGACTTGGTAAATATTCGGCTGATAGTCTCGCCGTTTGCATTAGTTAAACACGATATTCAAAACGATGCAGTAGAATTTATATGGCCGGAAGAAAAAAGATATGAGCTTGAAAAAAATGAAAGCTTGTATTTTCAAGATGGTGGAAGATTGTATTTGACAAAGAAAAATCAACAGGCAATTGGAGAATAGAGGAGTTGGTACAAAAGCACAGCAAGCCTTAAAGCTTCAGCATGAGCAAATTAAAATAGAGAGAAAGACTAAAAGCCGTGAGCAAAAGGAGGCTGAAAAGGAACGCAAATTTGCTCTTCGGCAGGAAAAGAAAAAAGCCCGGCACAAAGGACGATAGAACAGCAACTTAAATAGAGGAGTGTGAAATAATATGCCAAGACCGGCAACAAAAACGGATTTAATTGCTGCTGCCAATGAACAATTCGATAAAATGTGGGCTCTCATCGACAGCATGACGGAAGAGGAACTCGGCATACCTTTTGATTTCGGCGACGATCCGAAGGATAAAGAGGCTCACTGGAAGAGGGATAAGAACCTTCGAGATATTCTTGTTCACCTATACGAGTGGCATCAACTCTTGTTAAATTGGGTAAACTCCAACCTCCAGGGTAATAATGCGCCTTTTCTTCCCGAACCGTACAATTGGAAAACATACGGCGATTTGAACATGAAGTTTTGGGAGAAGCATCAATCCACATCCTATGAAGATGCAAAGAAAATGCTTATGCAAAGCCACAAGGAAGTGCTTGAGCTCATTGAAAGTTTTTCCAATGAAGAGCTGTTTGAGAAGCAGCATTTTAAATGGAGCGGTTCAACCAGTATCGGCAGTTACTGTGTAAGCGCAACGTGCAGCCATTATGACTGGGCAATTAAGAAGATAAAGCGGCAGTTAAAAAAGCTGCGTTCCCGGTCATAAAAGAAATACTTAGAAATAAATTCCACATGCTATACATCCAGGTATTCCAAAAAGATCGCTATGGTGGTCTTTTTGTCTTTTATGTGGTTCTAAGCCGGATCGAGTGGCTATAGCATTTGATTTAAGAGTTTTTAGATGAATTCTTTAAAATATGCTATTGTTTTAATACCTCATGGCGCTTAATCTTTTTAGTTGTTGTCTTAATGAACTCCTCTTCCTGAACAGTAAACTCTTTAATATGCTTATAGCTTATCAAGGTTTTATTTACATCCTTGACTTCTTTTTCAATAATTTTCTCCACTGATTCGTCCGGAATCAAATTATTTTCTTTATCATCTTTGATCTTATCAATATCGGGAACTATTTTTGCACATATTACTGTATCACCGTCAGATTGGCCTTTTCCGTAAACCAATGACTCCTTGATATAGGGGCTCCTGTTTAATAAGGTTTCAATTTCTTCAGGGAAAACATTTTTGCCGTTCCCGGTGATAATTACATTCTTTTTGCGTCCGGTAATATGGAGGAATCCATCCTCATCGAAAAATCCACTGTCACCGGTGTAAAACCATCCATCCCTAATAGCCTCTGCAGTAGCTTCCGGATTTTCGTAATATCCAAGCATAACACTGCTGCCCTTGCATTTAATTTCCCCTATACCGTCTTCATCAGGATTATCGATTTCAACCTGAAGATCCGGCAATGGTAACCCGGCAGCCTCATCCTTATAGTAAATATCACGGTTTAAGGCAACTATCGGAGCACATTCAGTAAGACCATAGCCTTGCACTAAGGATATACCCAGCTCCCTAAATCCCTTCGCTATTTGGGGGTCAATACCTGCAGCACCGCTGATAAATAACCTTATATGTCCTCCCAGAGCCTCGTGAATTTGCTTGAATATTTTTTTTCGAATATCAATTCCGATTTTGCTCAAAATGTTACAAAGCTTAATTGCAAACTTGATTTTTTTCTCTCCCTTTGATTTTATGGCCTGATTCATTATTTGACGGTACATGGATTCGAAAATCAAGGGTACTCCCAGCATCATTGTAGCCTTAGACTCTTTAAGATTCTTAACTATATGGCGCAGCCCTTCACAATATGCGACGGTACAGCCTCGGTATATTTGGCACAAAAAACCGCAGGTACATTCATAGGTATGATGAATGGGAAGGACTGATAAGAATGTATCCTTTTCATCAATATATAACATTGAACACATACCCATTAAATTTTCTGCTATATTTTTGTGAGACAGCATAACAGCCTTGGCAGTTTCGGTTGTTCCGGAAGTAAAGAGAAGTATACTCATTGCTGTGGTATCTATTTTTGCATCAACAAACTCGCGCCTTCCTTCTTTCAGCAGTTCATGTCCCTTTTGTAAAAGAGAATGGAAGGATAAGATATTTCCCTCATCTTCTTCATTGTCCATACTGATAAAATATCGTAAAGAAGTAGACTTTTCATAAAGAGGCTCGATTTTGTCCTTAACACTTTCCGAATAAATGATGGCATCTGCCTGTGATCGATTCAGAAGCAACGCTATTTCGTTTGCAGGAAGTTCTTTATCAAGAGGTACAACGACGCCTGTTCCGTTTACAACCGAAAGATAGGATATCGACCATTCATAGCGGTTTTCGCCTATTATAGCAATTTTACCGTTTTTAAGGCCAAGGTCGATTAAAGCTGTTCCCATAGCGTCTACATCAGATTTAAACTGCTTATATGATATAGGAACATAGGCACCGCCACCCTTGGGTTTCGATAAAAACGCCGCTTTATCGCCATATATTTCTACGCTGGAATTCAGCATATCCTTTAAATCCTTAATGGGTCTAACTTTATATAATTCTCCGTTTTTCATCTTGATTTCCCCCCACCCCAAAAAGAATGTAGTCCTGAAAAGCAACAATAATAATTATACAATACTATTATAAGTAATTTCAAAACAAAACTACAGAAAATTCTACTTTCTTATTTTTGAGGATAGAAAATACTAGGTTTTGCTAACAAAAAAACAGGTTTTATCCCATTGATGGACGGTTAACCTGTTTCAAATACATCTCGATAAGAACTTTAATCCGCAAATAAATAAAGCTTTGAGGATTATCTGTTATTATTATAATCTTTGTACAGATTTTCTATTGATCTATCGTAAGTCTTCTCACCGGATTTTGAAAAGAAGCATCCCGGCACTTCTCCACTTCTGCGGTGATATGCAACACATTCACAACATTTGCCGTGGCGTGAACATGAAGAGTATGTGCAAGTGCAATTGATATTATTGTTGCAACCCATTTTAAACCCTCCAGATATAAAATTGATATAACCATTATAATAAAAATCAATCTACCTTTCAACAGACTTAAGCAGGGGATGGTTTTCCTTTCCGAAACAGAGAACTACCCCCTGTTTTATTTTATATGGGGCAGCAAACTTATTGTCAATTTCGAAATAATATATAAGCAAGGGGGAGTTATTATGAAAAAGTTTATATGTCTAATGTTGAGTGTCATTCTTATTCAAATATTCAGTTTTACTTCCGTATGTAATGGACAAAGCCCGGTTGGAGATCTAAATGGAGACGGTTTTGTTGACAGCATTGATATAACATTAATGAAAAGATTCTTATTAAGGGTTATTGACAGCTTACCTGTTGAAGACCCTCTTTGGAGTGCAGATACAAATGGAGACGGAATGATAGACAGTATTGACTTAACAATTTTAAAACGATATGTTCTCAGAAAAATAGACGAATTCCCCAAAAATACAGTTCCTGAAACGCCTAATCCGGAACCTACCGATATAGGAGCTTATCCGGACTGGGATAAAGTACACTCAAGTTACGCAACATACACCGGTTCAGGATACACAGGAGGAGCTTGCCTGCTTGATCCTATTTCGTTAGATATGGAAATTACGGCTCTAAATCCTTATGACTATAATAGCTATGGTGTTGATGCGGCATTGGCCGGGGCATACCTTGAAGTAACCGGGGAAAAGGGAAGCACTGTTGTATATGTAACCGATTTATATCCGGAAGGAGGGGAAGGTGCATTAGATCTTTGCCCGACATCCTTTGCCAAAATCGGGAATATGGAAGACGGAAGAATTGATATTAAATGGCGGATTGTTGCCGCACCTATTGATAAAAATGTTTCATACAGAATTAAAGAGGGTACTTCTCCCTCTTGGATAGCCATTCAAGTCAGAGACCACAAATATCCGGTTTTGAAAATGGAAATATATCAAAAGGGGGAATGGCATAACATGAAAAAAATGTTCTGGAATCATTTTATATATGAAAATGTAGACACAACCACACCTAAAATAAGAATTACGGATATAAGAGGATATGTTTTGACCGATGTAATCGATAGCCTTCCCGGTCCGGGAGAGATTGCTGAAGAAGCTTATATAGTTCCGGGCAATGTTCAATTTCCNNCAGAGAACCGTCCCCTGTTTTATGTTGGTCAATTAAAATTTATCTTTAACAAGTTTTTCTATTGTGTTTACATCGCTGTTAGTATTTAGAGGTCTGACTGCCGGACCTTCAATTATATCGCCTTTATAGCTGAATCTTGAGCCATGGCAGGGACAGTCCCAGGATTTTTCGGCGGAATTCCATTTTAATTCACAGCCCATATGTGTACATGTTGTGTCTACTACGTGTAATGTGCCTTGTTCATCTCTATATACTCCGACTCTTTGCCCATCAATCTTAATATTCTTTCCCTCTCCGGTCTTAACGTCGATGTCGTCCGGTAAGGGTGCGATTTTTCCCTCAATAAGTTTTTCTGCAACATTAATATTCTCAACAACAAAGTTCTTTGCGGAAGCCGCGATGGTTTTGCGCGAAGGGTTGTAAACATCCTGCCAGGGGCTTTTTCCGTCAACTATCAAGTCTCTAAGTATCATCGCTGAAGCCATGCTATTGGTCATTCCCCATTTGCCATAACCGGTTGCAATGTACATATTGGGAGTGTTGGATGTGAAATGCCCCGTTAAAGGCAGTCCGTCCATAGTCATACAATCCTGAGTGGACCACCGGTAAGGAATATCCTCAACTGCAAAGGTTTGGTTGGCATAGTCTATCAGTGCCTCATAATGCTTGATTGTATCCTCGCCTTGACCGGTTTTATGGCTTTCACCGCCGACCAGTATCAGCTCGCCGTCGTCTGAACGCTGGCTGCGAATTGAGCGCTTGGGTTCTTCTATGTTTATATACATTCCCCCGGGATAACTTTCTTTTGCCTTAACTGCAACAACATATGACCGTTCCGTATATAACCTTGTAAAGTATAGTCCTGCCTTGTTGTAAAAAGGATAATGGGAAGCGACTATAATCTTTTCTGCAGTTACCTTCTTACCTTGATTGGTTATTAAAACATAGTTACTGCCGTCTTCAATGTCCACAATCCTGCTTTGTTCAAATATTTGGTTTCCGCTTGCGGTAATTTCTTTTGCAAGAGGCAACAGAAATTTCAGGGGATGGAATTGAGCCTGATTGTCAAAACGCACAGCGGCTTTAATTGGGAAGGGTAGAGGTATTTCCTCGAGATAAGAGGCTTTTATACCAAGAGAACCGGCAATTTGCACCTCATCTTTTATCTTATCAATATATTTATCTTCCAGTGTATATACGTATGCAGATTGGGGAACTAGATCGCACTCGATATTGATTTCAACTGCTATTTTTTCAATCATACGAATGGCGGATTCGTTAGCATCTGCATATTGCTGTGCCAATTCCCTTCCCATTTGACTGCTTATTTTACTGTATATCAGTTCATGCTGGGAGGTGATTTTTGCCGTGGTATGTCCGGTTGTGCCCTGCAAAATGCGGTCGGCTTCAATAACGGCTACTTTTACCCCGGATTTACCGAGTAAATAGGCAGTGGATATACCGGTGATACCACCTCCGATAATTGCTACATCAACTTTTATATCCTCTTTTATGGGAGGATAATCGGTTTTGGGTGTGGAAGCCATCCAATATGACTGGGGCGTTTTCGAAAATATCTTTTGCTTTTCTTTGCTCATAATAATTCCCTCCGGTAATCTTGAAAATTATCAAACTCAAGCAATATTTATTCTTTTCATGTAGCTGCAGAAATATCCGTAGATATAAGAATAAAAGTTCCTTTTGAGCACTCGGATGCATATTAATATTAATAGTAAAATGCACAAGTTTTGGGGTTATTTATGTCCGATTTATTTAAGTTAAGTACTTTAGACATGATACGAAGCGAAAAGGGAAGCGATGAATTACCCGAATACTTCCGTAAAATGCTTGTCAGAAATCCTTCAAAAGCCATAGAACTGATAAATGAAGACAACCTTAGCTTTCCGTCACTATATATACTCTTACCTCAGATTGGCAAACCGCCTTTCTCAAGATACTTAAGCTCACGAAATAGAGATGCCATAACGGTAACAAAAGCTATTCGTTCAAAGAACTTTTCCCGGTTTAGACAAGTTGCTGTAAATATTGAAGCCCCCGAAATACTGAAATGGATTCTTCAAACCGGCAAGAATGACAGTCTTTCAAGAGGAGAATACATTGATATTTTGGATTCCTGTGCAATAATACTGGTTCGGGAATACAGGGATTATTCAATGCTTCCTGTTATTAAAGAGATTATTTATAACCGTTATAAGCAGGGCCTGTTTATCCATGACATGGTTTGGGCGTTTTTTGAATGCCGGGATCCCAACTGTATATTGATGTTGGCGGAAAGTTTAAATTCTAATGATGAAAGAGATATCGAGCTGACAAAAAAACTTCTTAAATTTATCCCTGTAGTGAAATATAATGACATACCCAATGATTTACTGTATAGAAATATATGTTATTGGCTTAAAGACAACTATCCGTTTATTTATTATACCGGGGAGAGTTTCCAACAGATGCCCGATCCGTCTCCTTTCGAGGTGTCCTTAGGTGCCAAGTATCTTCATAAGAAAGTTACCAATGACGGAAAGTTTGAAAATCCTTTATCCGAAGCTGAAAAACAGCAGTTAAATATATTTAACACTTTGGATGTCAACAGTCAAATTCTGCTTTCCAGTTATTCCTTTATATTACACAATAAGAATATTTATTGGTGGAGTAACTGGATTAATTATCCCATTAATGAGCAGCTCAGAATTTCAGTTGACATGTTGGGGGGGACACTATGCTGATAATATCCGGCAATACTGTTGATACTAATACTGCCATACCTGGCGTCAATAATGACGAAATAAAATTGAAAATTATAAATATAATGCAAAAAAGTAGTTATATTTACAGGTTTTCCACCACTAAAGAACTTTTATTTATTCTCGATATGAGAAAAAATATCATAAATGCCTCTAAAATGCTATATAGAAGCCGAATGCGTTTCAGAACCTTTAAAGATTCGGTATGTAATGAGCATTATTGGAGAAGAACTTTCGAGGGCGGTTTTTTGTTAAAAAGGGATGTTATGCCGTCGAGGGCTGTTAACGATATTTATGCCAACGGACAGTTATATGGTACTGAGTGTGCAACTGCAATTGTTATAGTATATTATAAAGCTGTGCTGGATACTTTCGGTGAAGAGCTTTTCAACCGCTTATTTACGGATATCTATTTAATGGATTGGCAAAATCTAAACGGAAAGCTTAAAGTTACTACTGACAGAAAGCCACCCGATACTTTTCCTGCAGATTGCAGATATTTTAAAAATCCCGACGTAGATCCGTTGACCCCTGAGTGGCAAGGCGAAAATGCTATTGATTTGGGAAACGGGTATTACTATGGACATGGGGTTGGTATAACAACCGGCGATAGAATAATCTATGCGTTAAACAATCACCGAAAGCCGGGCTCGAATGTATCGGCATACCTGCTTGACTCTTCTACAAATCCCGACTATAAAAGCTTGTTTAATTTATATAATTCTTTTTAGAAATATTATGAATTGTAATATAACGAGGCGATAAAGGTTCATTACTTTTTATCAGTGGCGGGTAAAGGTTAGCCTTTCAAGTGATGAGCATCTTGTTATCGCTTTTTTGTTTTGCATGGAAACGTGTTTTTTTATGGTTTTTTGAGGATGTAAAAATGTTTTGACAATAGAAAGAAGAAAGTGATATAAAAATGTAAAAGCCTTTTGATAGACGAAAACATCTCAATCGATTAGTGTGAACATGAAAGGTGGTGCACAAAACGGAGCTTGGAAAACAGATTAAAAAATATCGTAATGAATTATCATTATCCCAGGATGATTTAGCTGAAAAAATATATGTGACCAGGCAGACAATATCAAACTGGGAAAATGACAAGAGTTATCCGGATGTAAACAGTCTTGTTTTACGAAGCGAAGTTTTTAATATTTCCATTGATAATTTAATAAAAGGAGATGTTGAAGTCATGAAAGAGCAAATTAGCAATGAGGACAGAATGCAATTTAAGAGAATGAGCAATATATATGGATTATTGCTTTTTTTAAGTATCATTACACCCATACCCCTTGCTCATTTTCTGGGATATATAGGTACCGCCATATGGATTATTCTTATGGCTGTGACTTTGTATGTGGCTTTTTTGGTAGAGAAACAGAAAAAAAGGTTTGACATCCAAACATATCGGGAAATTCTTGCCTTTACTGAAGGCAAAAAGCTGGATGAGATTGCTAAAGCCAGAGAAGAAGGGAAGCGTCCTTATCAGAAAATATTGCTTGCTTTTGGAGTTTCGTATATAGCTATAGTGATATCAATTATGTTTTATGTATTGCTTAGATAAATAATTATAGGTGTTGATAAGGTGATAAAATAATGCTGAAAAAGGTAAATCTTAAAGAGCAGGCTAATAGCTTAAATCGTCTGTTTGAATATAAGAAAATCGGTTCATTTAACAACCATATGATGAATGTTTTGCAAGCAGAGAATAGAACCTTGGACTTTCATGTCCACGATAATTCCGATGAAGTGTTTTATTGCATTGAGGGCGAGTTTGACATTGAATTCGAAGAAGGACTTGTGCATTTATCTGAGGGAGACTTGTTGATTGTCCCAAAAGGAACTAAGCACCGCCCTGTTTGCAAGAGTTTGGTCAAATGCCTATTGATAGAGCTGGAGGGAACTCTCAATGCTGAAAATACCGGTGGAGCATATAAAAATGGTGGTTCCGAATAAGAACCACCATCAATAATATTTTATGTACTATTCAACTGATTTGCCGCAGTTAGGACAGAACTTTTGAGGAACTTCCGTACCGCAATCGGGACAGAACTTTTTAGCCGGAGCCTCTAAATTGGCACCGCAGTTGGAGCAAAACTTTCCTGAAGCTTCTTGTTTACATGCCGGACAAATCTTCTTCTGAGGAATCGGTGTTCCGCAGTTGGAACAGAATTTCCCGTTAACTGTCATACCGCATTTGCCACAAGTTGTACCTGAAGCTGTCGGAGTATTTGAATTACCAAAGTTTTGCTGCTGTTGCGCCACCTGATTATGAACATTCTGAGGAACGTTTCCGAAAACTCCGCCTGATGCCATGTTCATCATTCCAAGTCCGACAAAACCTGTTGCAGCACCGTTTGCATTTCCGGCTGCATTTTCCATTGCTTTTGCATAGGAACTGGTCATGATGCCTTGCTGCGTGAGTGCATCAGAACCGATTTCATATTGATCTATCTTAGCTTTGGAAGCTTCATCAAACTGCATACTCTCAATAGCAAAGGATACGATTTTAATACCGCGTCTACGTATCGGTGCATCTAAAACCTCTTGTTCCATGATTTCGCGGATTTGCTGATCCTGGGAAGACAACTGGGTCGCATAGACTTTATAATCATCGGAACCGAGACGGTTTACAACTGACCTGAACGCAGCATTGATTTCACTTCTCATCTGTTCAACCAAATCATCTTTTTCATAAATATTGGCCGTACCGCAAACTTCCTGCATAAAAACTGCCGGGTCTATAATCTTGAAAGTATATTTACCGTAACACTTTATATTTACATTCATTGGCATCAAACCGCCGGGAACTCTCGGGTTTGCAAGGGGGTGTTCCCAGTCTCTGTAGGGAATAGGAGTTGCTGTTCCAAAGCCGTTATCCATTATCTCTTTTATATTGAAATAATATACTTGCTGGCTATTTGGTGTTGCTCCTGCAAAGGTAAAGCGCTCCCACAATTCTTTAATGGAGCCCCCGAAATCTCCTGCAAGAAAGCATGGAGTTGAGGATTGATCAAATATATATACACCCTGTTCCGCCGTAGCATCTACAACTCGTCCGGAATCCACAATAACTGCCATTTGAGTCGGTTGTACCACGATAGCACTCTCTCTTGGAATACGCCCGGTTTGAGATGTCTTTTTCATCATCAAAATATTATTACCCATGTCCGGACATTCAATAACTGCCTTAAACTTATCGCTAAGTACGCTTTTTAAGCTTCCGGTTCCTGCTTTTAAAAGTTCGTTAAATTGTTCCTTTGTTCCGGCAATTGCCTGTTTTATTAATCCCATATCTTTTACCTCCTATAAACCGAATATTGAATTTACTTGCTCCCATGTACTTTAAAACAATCTTGTCAATACTATTTAATATCGCTGACATCGTAGATAATCCAATCATATTTGGACAAATCATAGGTGTTGCCGCAAGATTTACATTTTCCGTCAACCGTTAAGTTCATATTGCGTCCGCAGCATTCGCAGGTGATTACCTCAGGATTCAGTTTCACGTCTGTCATTGTGTCTTTGTGCCTGTACAATGTAACATCATATTTACCTTTTTTCTTCTTTATTTTTTTCTTCTCGTTAATTGTAACTTTATTAACATCCAAGGTAACATATGCAAGCTGTTTGTCATCTTTAATTACAAAATCTTTGACCACCAGTTTAAGTATTTGAAAGTCCAACATATAAAACTCATCATATTTGTTTTGATCTTTTAATCTTGCATAAAGTGACGGTTCCATAAAAGGTCTTACCTTTGAAATATCTAAATCTTTAGCTCTTTCATATGCACGAACCAAGTACCCCACTCTTCTTTCAAAACTCTTTCTGGAAAACTCTTTGTCATATTGGGAAATTTTCTTAATACCGCTTAATTGTTTTGAAATCCATGAACTGTAGCAAAGTGCCGCTCCCAGTACTATCAGGTCAATTAGAATAGACAAAACCTTGATTTTCCATGAAGAAAAATTTGCTATAAATGCTACGACAAACATTATAATTGCGGGCAGTAAAAACATAAATCCCTGAATATTTCCGGCTTTACTGTCATAAATGTAGCTATTGGCCACAACCCATTTTGCCGATTCGGTTGTGTACTTGGTGCCGCAATTGGGACATACATAAAAATCCCCTTCAATACTCATGGGGGCCCCACAGTTGGAACAAAAATTTGCATTTTGGCGTTCTTCAAGATAATCACTTCGGAGCATTTCCAAAATATAATGTCCGTCTTCCGTAACTTTTTCATATAATACTTTATCTGTCACGTTGTCTATGTATTTTTCCACGATTTTACCTCGTACCAATGCAGTAGCCATGTTGTTTTTTCCGTCACTTACAACAAGGTTTAATGAAGCAGTATTGGCTTGAGAAGTATCGGATTCAATAATATCTACTTCTTTGCGAATACCGACTTTCTTTAAAACAGCCAATGTCTGGTCGATAAAACAATACATAAATTCGGTAACAGTGCTTTCTACCGTTTTCATGTTAAATGTTTTCATAACGTTGGTAATGTTTCTTACATAACGGTCCCTTGTTTCTTTGTCAATAATTCCGCCATTTTCACCGGAAGGCCCGCTTTTGAATTTAATATCCGAGAAAATTACATATAGCAAAGATGCCAATGAAATAAAAAATGCTCCTGCTGCCAAATAAATCATCATGTTATTTTGCCCCCTTTTGCCATAGTTAATAAATTCCATTCAACATAAAGTTCTAAAGCCAGCCCATAACCGATTTTTGAGGTTATTTACCTTTACTTAGAACTTCGGAAAAATTGATAGACAATATTATAGTTTACGGTTTAAATAAAGTCAATCTATTAAATAAACACTAATGACAACTTATGTAAACACACTATTGTATAAATATATAATCAATGATATATTCTACAGTATTGATAATTGTATTTTGTCATCAAGCAACGGATTAATCTTTCAAACCCGTTGACGATTTTATATTAAAATATTGGAGGATTTTAAATGAGTGAAAAAGCGTTTGATTACAAAAAAGAATACAAGGATTTATATATGCCTAAGGACAAGCCGGTTTTAATTGAAGTACCGCCAATGAATTTCCTTATGGTGGACGGAAGCGGCGATCCCAATAACAATCCTGAGTTTCAGCATGCTACCGAACTTTTATATGGACTGTCATATGCCATCAAAATGAGCAAGAAGAAAGGGAAGCAGCCTGAAGGTTATTTTGATTATGTGGTTCCTCCTTTGGAAGGTTTATGGTGGATTGATGAGGGTGCCTTTTCCTTTGAAGAAAGGGATAATTGGAAGTGGACTTTGATGATACGCCAACCGGAATTTGCGAATGAAGAAGTTGTCCGATGGGCAGCTAACGAATTGGCTAGGAAGAAGCCGGAGCTGGCAATTGAAAAGGCTCGTTTTGAATCCTTTGAAGAAGGCTTATGTGTACAAATTATGCATATTGGACCTTACAGCACCGAGCCTGAAACTATGAAGAAGGTTGAGGCTTTTCTTTTGGAGCATGGTTTGAAGGATAGGTTGACAAGTGGGGGAAAGCATCATGAGATATATCTTTCTGACCCTAGAAAGTCCAAACCTGAAAGCATGAAAACCGTACTGAGACATCCTGTAGAAAGATCTATTTAATGTACCCGTTAAGGGCCTTAATCCAAATAGGTTTGCCGTACCTATATTCACGATACTAATAATACATTATATTTGGTGATTAAGCTAAAAGATAGGAAGATATATTGTATTTAGAAAATGACAATGGTCAAACTCATCTCATTTGTTGGTTATTTAGATAAAATAATCTCTGCCACTTTAATTATAACATAGTAAAAAAACATATTATAGACTATTTATTTTTTTGCCATACACATATAATATACCTACGGACTACTGATTAAATAATTCCAGTATAAGGAGGATATGTTTTTGGATACAAATAAAGTTCAAATTCATGGTGAAGAAAGTGTTCAAAATGTTGGGCCATCGAAAATAAAGATGGTTTATCAGCGCTTTGGCAATCCTAAATTTCCGCCTGTTTTTCTGATTATGGGTGCGGGTGCACAAATGATTAACTGGCCTGAAGGGTTTTGCTTGGAACTGGCTAGTCACGATCTGCATCCAATTCGGTTCGATAATAGGGATGCCGGACTTTCAACTCATTTTTCAAATGCTCCTGTTCCGGATTTTCCTGCAATACAATCCGGTGATTTCTCTACAGTAACATATTCCCTTTCCGATATGGCAGCAGACACGGTAGGCCTCATGGATGCCCTTGGGTATGATAGTGTGCACTTGATTGGCGCATCAATGGGTGGAATGATAGCTCAAACAATAGCTATAGAGTATCCTAATAGGGTTCGGTCTCTGACCTCTATGATGTCAACTACCGGAAACAGTTTGGTAGGACAACCTGACTATTCAGTGTTGGCAAGCTTAGGTTCACCTAATTATGATGACCGTCAAGCCTATATCGATTGGCAGATTAAATCACGAAAAGCTCTCGGTTCTCCCAAATATCCTTTAGATGAAAAAGCTACTGCCCAAATCGCAGGTCTTGCCTGGGATAGGGATCATGATCCACTGGGGATGATGCGACAAGCTGTTGCAGTTATTAAGTCCGGTGATAGAACAGAGCGACTTCGTTCTATTAAGATACCAACTTTGGTTATACACGGTGAAAATGATAAAATGATTGATATAAGCGGAGGACGTGCTGTTGCGGCTGCTATTCCGGGTGCCGAGCTTTTAACATTTGAAGGAATGGGGCATGAGCTACCAAAGCCTTTATGGTCAGAATTTGCAACGAAGATAGCAAATTTGGATTTATAGAGCAGAGTCCTTGTGATGTATTTTATTCAATACACCCAATATATGCTTTTTATTGACAAATACCCTGAGATACGATAATTTACAATTATAGCAGTTAATGCGTAAAATATAAGTTTATTAAGATTTAAGGAGATTGTTTTTTATGAGAAAAGTTCTTATTCTAACTATTTCAATGCTGATGCTTTGCAGTTTTGTATTCTCAGGTTGTAATTCAGAAAAGATAAGTACAGGCAATAATAATTCAGGTCAAAATAGTTCGGGACAAAAAGCTACAGGAGCTAAAGTTATTGATATCCCATTGACTGAAGAAGAATATGCTTTTGGAGTAGATAAAAACCAACCGGAATTGCTTGCGAAGGTAAATGAATTTATTGCTAAAATTAAATCCGATGGAACTCTTGAACAAATAAGCAATAAGTATTTTAGTAACGGAGAACCTCAAGCTGTTAGTTCGGCTGTGGAGGACAGCAGCAAAGACCAACTTGTTGTAGCTACGAATGCGGCATTTGAGCCTTTTGAATATACCAAAGGCGATATGTATTACGGTATTGATATGGAAATTGCTGCACTTCTTGCAGATTATCTCGGTAAAGAGCTTGTAATCAAAAACATGGATTTTGATGCTGTTTGCTTGTCGGTGGGTCAGGGTAAAGCCGATATTGCAATGTCCGGTCTTACAATAAAAGAAGACAGAAAAGAGTATGTTACTTTCACTGACAAGTATTATGATGCTTCCCAAAAACTCATCGTTAAAGCAAACGACAATACCTTTGACAATTGTAAGACTGCAGCTGATGTGGAAGCCATTCTGTCGGAACTTAGTAGTGATACAAAAATAGGCGTGCAGACAGGCACAACTGCTCAGTTTTATGTTGAAGGCGATGAAGATTGGGGCTTTGAAGGTTACAATGTTAAATGTGTAGGTTACAAATCAGGCTCTCTTGCTGTTCAGGATATGCTAAACGGCAACATTAACTTTGTTATTATCGATGAAGCTCCTGCACAAAGTATAGTAAAAGCAATCAACGAATTAAATTAATCAAGGAATTAAAATAATTTAATTATTAAATATACAATACTCTGAAGAATATTCTTCGGGTATTGTATTATATAAGGGATTACTTATGGGGAATTTTGATAAGAAATTAATAAGGTTTTGGGAAATCTTTTACTATTATAACGGGTATAAAAAGGTCCTTTTGGGGCTTAGGAATACCGTTTATATTGCGGTTTTCGGATTATTATTGGGAATTATTATAGGTACTATAATTGCTATTATTAAAGTAGTTCCCAAATATAAAACATTACCCAAGATATTAGGGGTCTTATGTGATATTTATGTTGGATTATTCAGAGGTACACCGGTAGTTGTACAGCTATTGGTGGCATACTACGTAATTCTTCCCCTGCTGGGCATCAATATGTCTGCACTTTCTGTCTGTGTCTTGGTATTCGGTCTCAATAGCGGTGCCTATGTTTCTGAAATAATGAGAAGCGGAATAATGTCTGTAGATCCCGGTCAGATGGAGGCTGGCCGGGCTCTTGGGCTCAGTTTTCGCGTTACAATGCTGAAAATAGTTGTTCCCCAGGCTGTAAAAAATATACTTCCTACACTGGGAAATGAGTTTATAGCCCTGATTAAGGAGACTTCCGTTGTAAGTTTTGTTGGTGCTGCCGACTTGTATGTCGCATTTAATTATATTGGCACAAACAGTTACGAATTTATGGTTCCATACCTTGTTATGGCAATTATTTATATTATATTGGTTTTGATAATAGCAATCCTCATAAAAGCGATGGAAAGGAGGCTGAGAAAGAGTGATAGACGTAATTAACCTTAAAAAAAGATACGGTAACCTTGAAGTTTTAAAAGGTATTACAATAAGCATTAAAGAAGGAGAAAAGGTTGCCATCATAGGTCCGTCGGGAAGCGGTAAAAGCACCTTTCTTCGTTGCCTCAATTGTATGGAGGATCCTACCAGTGGTTCCATTATATTTGAAGGTGTAGATATTGCTGATATGAGAGTTGATATTAATATTCACCGGCGTCATATGGGGATGGTTTTTCAGCAATTCAACCTGTTCAATAATAAAACGGTAATTGAAAATATTATGCTGGCTCCGGTGTATATAGGAATACATGATCTTAGGGAAAAGAAGTTTAAAAATTTCTTTATAAAGCTTAGAAATACTTTTTCCAAAGAAAAAAAGCCTTTGTATGAAATCAATACTACTCGTGAAAAGATAAAGGCGGAGGCAAGGGAAAACGCTATGCGCTTGCTTAAGAGGATTGGACTTGAAGACAAGGCTAATGTTTACCCATCGACTCTTTCCGGGGGACAGAAGCAAAGAATAGCAATAATTCGTGCCCTTGCAATGAATCCCAAAGTCATACTGTTTGACGAGCCTACTTCAGCTTTAGACCCCGAGATGGTCGGGGAGGTTCTTGACCTTATTAAGCAGCTTGCAAAAGAGGGAATGACCTTGGTTATCGTAACTCATGAAATGGGTTTTGCAAGAGAAATAGCTACCAGAGTATTGTTTATGGATGAGGGAAGGATTTTGGAGGATAATACTCCAGAGGAGATCTTTTCAAATCCTCAAAATCCCAGAACCAAGGAATTTTTGTCGAAAGTGCTGTAGCTATTTGCGGAGAACACCGGAACGGTGTGCCGGTGCAACATTGCATATCCTTTTAATTGCTTCGATGAGATCCTTTTCCGTAATATCTTCATGCCCTTCACCGGTGGCAACCATTGCAGCTTCATTAAGTATTGTTTCAATCTGGGAACAGCTTAAGCCGTCGAATTTTGCGGCTATTTGATCAATCGAAATACTTTGCGCCAGCTTCTTGTTCTTAGTATATAAGTTTATCAACTCAATTCTGGTTTTTTGGTCGGGATAGGGAACAGTGTATTTTTTATCAAACCTTCCTGCCCGAACCAATGCTTCATCAAGTGCCTTATAGTTATTGGTTGCGGCAATGACCATAACACCGCTCTCACGGGTAAAGCCGTCCATCTCATTTAACATTGCGGTTATAATTCTATTGTTTTCTTTATCGATTCCTGTACCGGAATAATTACGTTTTTCGCCTATTCCGTCAAATTCATCTATGAATATGATGCAAGGCTTGTGAGCGCGGGCTTTTCTAAACAAAGCTTTAATTTTGGCAGGTCCTATGGACATAATTGCACTTTGAAAATCCGTTGCCTTGGTTGCAATGAAATTGACATTGGCTTCCCCTGCTAAAGCCCTTGCAAACAGTGTTTTTCCGTTTCCGGGATTTCCTTCGAGCAAAATACCGTTTATCGGGCGAATTCCTTTTGCAGCATATTCCTTTGGGTGTTTTAAAATGTCCACGGCCTGAAGCATTTCTCTTTTTAAATCCTCCATGCCTGCAACATCTGAAAATTTCGTATTGTTGGTACGTATAACTTTGAAGGTGTTTTTTCTAAAATTCAAAAATTTGTATAGACCGAATATTATGGCTCCGAAAAAGATGATATTAAAAATCATATCCGTAACTGTAACTAAAATCTCATCCATACCTTTTTCCGAGCTGACATTAACTCCGTTGAGAAGTAAAAATTCCTTAAAGGAATCCAATTCCGGATTATCGGTATGGTACTCTGTTTGCTCACCGTCTAAATAAAACCGTACCTTGTCATCTCCTATTGTGGCGGAAACCACATTACCGTTTTCTACATGGTTGTAAAAATCGGAATACGGCATATATATAGACTTGTCGCTGTCAAAATAAAGAGTTATACCGATAATGGCTGCAAGTATAACTAAAGAAATAATCAGTATGTTTTTTTTATTCTTCATCAGCATTTCACCCTTGCTCAAAATTTATATTAAACTCAATTATAACAAAAAGGCTTGTTTTATTCAAAAAGAATTTAAAATATTACATTATAAAACCCTGAGTGTAAATATCTATTGCGATATCTTTTGGACGGACGGCTGATTATATCAAATAATATTTGTCTATTTTATATTTGCTATGTGTTAATTCGTAAATTAAATACAGTGCCTGAGTTACAATCGTAAAAAAATTACGATTGTATGAGTATGAAACGTAAATTCATTGCATATAATGCTAGGAGGTGATATAATTATTTCAGAGGGTGATAATATGTTGGCAAAAATAATTATAAAAAATTTTATGTCTTTTAAAAATGAAACAGTTATTGACTTTACCAAAACAAATTATAAGTTTTTGGAGAATAATGTTTCAGATGAAGGAATTTTGAAGGGAATTGCTTTTTACGGTGCAAATGCTTCCGGAAAGTCAAATGTTTTATATGCTATTCGTTTTTTGCTGGATAAGCTTTTTAGAGAAACAGAAAATCCTGCAGCGTTAATGAAATGCCTTTTTTCTGACGAACCGGAGTTTTCATTACAGTACTTTTTTGTTATCGAAAATAAGGAGATACGTTATTTGTTTGAACATGATATAAGTAAGGGAATTACTAGTGAAAAGTTGTATGTTGATGAAGAATTATTGCTTGAGAGAATGGGTTCGACAGCAAAGTCGTATATTACAGAGAAAAAATCTTATACGGATTTAGACAATGAAATACTTTTTTTAAGAACCGTTTATTTCAACACAGGATTTTCAAATAACAGTGTTTTGCGTAAGTGGTTTGAATACATGCAAAATTTAATATATATAAATCCTTTTATACAAGGCGTTATATCATACAGCAAACAAGATATGCGTATAAATAAATATCTCAAAGATAATGGAGTAGAAGAAATTAACCAATTTTTTAGGGATTTTAATTTTGAATATACTTTGGATTATATTAGTGATATAAAAGTAAAAGAAACTGCTAAAATAATAGATTCGGACGATGTTGGATCAATTCTTTTTAAACGTAAGGGTATATATGTACCGATTCCGTATTTCTTCGAATCATTGGGAAATAAAAATTTACTTAATTTGCTTCCATCATTTCTTTACATTGTTCGCAATGGAGGTATGCTTTTGATAGATGAATTTTCCAGTGGGTTTCACAACGAGCTGGAGCGTTTGCTTGTAAATTATTTCTTTAAAAACGCAACAAATTCTCAAATATTTTTTGTATCCCATTCTACGAACTTATTGTCAACTTCAATATTAAGACCTGACCAGATTTACACTGTCGAATTCAATGGAGAACAGGGAAGTCAAGTAAAGAGAGTATCAGATGAGCAGCCCAGACTAGCCCAAAACTTAGAAAAGATGTACCTTAGTGGGGTATTTGGAGGCCTGCCGAACTATGAAGATAAATAAAGATAAAAGCATTGGTAGAGTTCTTTTTATTGTTGAGGGTGCAAGAACGGAATTTTCTCTTTTCAGACGAATTTTTTGTGATGTATTAGGCTATGAGTATATCGAAAAGAGAAGGAATAACGCTAAGTTTTTCAAAAATAAAAATAAGAGTACATCAAAGGTAGCTGTTATTAATACTGAAGGATCTAATATTTCAAGTATTTGTGATAATAACGATTACCTCGATAGAATATTCGAAATACTAATTTCGGAGTATAATTTTCCTGTTGATAACGCAGCAATTTATTATATTTTCGATCGTGATGCAAAATCTAATTTAAATAAACAACTGATAGAGAAGCTAATCGGTCAGCTTAAAAATGCGTATGAGAATGATAACGGAGAAAGAGGGGGAGTTCTCTTACTAAGTTATCCTAGCATAGAAGCGTATATTGTATCTAATTTTATTGACGATACCTATCTTATGAAATTTGAAATTGGTGATAAAGTGAAAGAATATATTACAACTCAGAATAAGATAATACAATTAAACAAAATTACTGCTGAAACCATTGAAAAGGCAGCAAATGAGATGATGAAATATTTTAAGTCGGAAGAAATTGATTTTTGCATAGACAATATTGGTCAAATGAATGAGGAAGTATTTAAAAGACAAGAGACAGAGTATAATAAGCAAAAAGCATATAATTTGGTTAGTTTACTCTCAATAGCATTTATTGATTTGGGCATTATTGAGGAATAGCACTTTTTTGCTTTTACAAAGCGAGGCAAACCTGTTGCTTATTTTGCTATGAATTCAAGAACAAAAAAATACCGTTATTGGTATTATACCAATAACGGCATGAATGTAAGGGAATTTGCTAAATAGTCCATTGACCGTGGGCGATACATACAAGATACCACTGGCCGTTATACTCTTCAAAAACCAGCCTCAGGCTTGCCCAATCCATACCATCATGAGGTTCGGTGCCGGGGAAGTAGTACTCTATAAAATTGCCGTCAGGATAAACATCCGAAATATTGACAATAGTGTTTCCGTACGGCTGTATTTGATTGTATGCTACTTTTTCTACATTTGCAAAATCATGATTGTATACGAATTTATCGTAATACTGTGCAAAGGTTAATTCAATCGGATCACCGGATCCGTCATATTCTCCCCAATTATACACTTCTTCCGACTTCAACAGGCCTTTTAATTGATCCTTGCTAAACACTTTGTGTTTTCCCGGCTCAATGTGGGAATAGGGGGAGAACAGTACTCCTTTTTCAGGATGCACCAATGAGGCCAGCTTTTCCATATCCTTTTCCTTAATAGCCAGTATTGCTGCTTGGGACCTGGCTTCAACTTCAGCTTTTATCTCGCTTGCACTCTTACCGATGATATCCTGATTTCTTCCAAAGGGTTCATTAAACACAGCGTGAATATATGCTTCAAGCTTTTGTCCTTCAATAAGAAACTGCACTTTATCGATACCGGACAGTTCTGTCATGGTATTGATTATTGAGTATAGTGTCATTAACTCTCCTGCCGAGCCTCCGGGATGATTATCTACAAACTCTTTGGAAAGATTAAGGGTGCAGATACCGTTTGCCGTTGACGCCGATAAAAGTCTTGTTCCCTCGGGTATGGCTGAGTATAAATCTTCACTTTTTGGCCCCTTTTGCAATTCTTCAAATACCAGTCTTTCTATTTGTGTGTCCTGGCTTATTTCTACTTCCCGTTTCTCGGCAATAACTTTATCTGCGTTGGAATTTGCAAAATAAAGGGTAATTGTTCTCTTTTCCACAGGGTCTAGATCTTCCGGTTTTGTACTTCCCGGTATAACGGCTGCACTAGTGTTTTGCGGGCTGGAGTTCGAAGCGGTTGGATTAGCTCCTATGCTACCGGGACTTTCAATTAACCTTTTAAAGTTGTCAAAATTTGCAACACATGCTATAACTACAGCAAATACCGCCGCAGTTGCCAAAATCGGTTTTATAACAGGCATTGCCTTGTAAAATGCCTTGCCGGCCCAAACCTTTTTATTCTTACTATATCTATTCATATCAATTGCCTCCATTACATTTTTACTTATGCTTTCACTTTTCAAAGAACTGTCTTTTGCATAGGATTCGGTATATTTAAGAACGCCATAATATCTTCTGCATTTTTCACACGCATCCAAATGATCTTTAACTCTCTTCTTCTCTTCATCCGACATCTGATTTTCACAATATTTAATTATGTCTTCAAAATCAAAATTGCAGTTCATTTTATCGCCCCCCCTTTTCCAGTTTTTCATACTTCCTGCAAATAGTTTGCTTAGCCCTTTGTATTTTCATCTTAGCAGCTTCGGGCGAGATTCCCAGTATATCGCCGATTTCCTTAAAGGAAAAATCCTGCATACATCGCAGAAGCAATGCTGTTTTCTGGTCTTCTTTGAGCTCGTCAATAAGCTTCATTATTTGCCCGCGCTGCTCCTTAATTTCATAGGCTATCTCGGGATAATCGCTTAAGCTTGCAGGCAGGTCCGGTACATTCGTGTAATAGTCGATTTTTTTTAAGTTCTTCACTTTTCTGTACTCAGTTCTAAGCGTATTAATAGCTATCCGGTAAAGCCAGGTGGAGAAACTCCATTTGTTGTTGTATTTATAAAGGTTTTTATATACCTTTATAAACACCTCCTGGGTTATCTCCTCCGCGTCCTCTCGAGAGTAAGTCATTTTTGCAAGAAAATTAAATAGTTTGTCCTGATACAAGGTCATCAACTCCTCAAAGGAATTGATATTACCTTTTAAAGTACTTTCAACCAGCATATTGTCTCGTTCTTTGTTCATAGTCAACACACCAATCATATGCTATTCTCCTCAAAAAGCTAATTGCTACGTTCATAAATCCTGTCTCACAAATCCCATTCCGAATACCTTATTTTTTAAAACAGAAGATGCTTTTCAAAAAGTCATGGTTAATTATTAAATCGTACGATTTATTCCCTTTATGGGTTTCTTTTATATCATTATACTCATTTATTTATCCACAGTAACGGTAAAAATATATAATATTTTCGGAAAGAAAAGTATTCCGGAAAATATAGATAAGTACAGATCCTGTTTTCTTTCATTAATAAGTCATGTAGTGGCTTGAAATATAAACCACCCATCCTTGACCGAAAACCGGAATACACCGCCATTCTTTTCGACGATATGAGCCATGCTTTTTGTTCCAAAGCCGTGTCCTTGTTCTTGTTTATTTGATACGGGAAGTCCTTGATGGAAAACCGGTTCTGTCTGATATCGGTTGCGAATGTCAATGCATAGCTTGTTATTCTTGGAAAACACCCTCAGCCGTATAATGCGCATACTGCTGTCGGTAATTTGCTCAGAGGCTTGTATGGCATTTTCCAACGCGTTGGATAGGAGGGAGCAAAGCTCCGTGTCACTGAAGGGATATGAATCAGGCAAACTTGCATCTATGGTCAACCGGATTTTGGATTGCTTTGCTTTGGCGGCAAAAGAGGACAGAATCAGGTTGACGGTTTCGTTTTCGCAATAGCGTACAGGCGTTATGGTGTCAATGTCAGCCTGTACATTTTCTAAATATTCTTTGATACCTTCTAAATTTCCCTTGGATGCCATTCTCTGCAATAAAGAGAAATGATGGCGCATATCGTGCCGGTAAGTTGCAGCATTCTGCTGCATCTGACGTAGTGTTTCAAACTCCGTTTGTGCCTGGCGAAACTGCGTATCCAGCATGTCCCTTTCTCTTTGGACGGCTGCCTGTTTTTGTGTTTCGGCATAATACAGGAGGATGAACACAAAATAGAAGGTCGATGTGATGAAGGGCATAAACTGCACAGCCACCCGTGCCCCACTATACATAAAATCGGTGTACACATTGGCAGTATATTCGAAGATATAATAAAAAGCCGGCATTGCGCCAAAAAGCACGCAGGAACTCACAGAGCGTTCCATAAGGTGGCGAACTGACTCCACCGTATATTTTCGTAGGAAACAGTATGTCAAAAGAGCAGACACAATATAACCCAAATGGTCCATGGAAGCACTGTCAAAGACTTCACCTAAAGCGGTACCGATCCAGCGGGGAGGCTGGCAGCATAGAAAGGATGCAAACACAGCAGTTAGGGAAATCAGCCATGGACGCTTCAAATATACTATGATAAAAACAGCAATGGGTAAATGCGAAAGCAACGGATATATTTTAATTGTTACATCCATACCCCATGTTTGCAAAGAAATGACCTGCAGAACAAACAGTACCAAGGTCAAGCATCCGGCTGTCAAATAGTTTTTGCGTGTACGTGACATTCCGGCAAAATTAAGGGCTATTGCTGTACCGAACAGCAATACGGTAAAATAACGGGAGAATGCAATGGTAGTTTCTATCATCCGATTACTCTTCCTCCATTTGATAATTAAGATACTGCTGCTTAATTTCCTTTGCTTTTCCTTGGGCAATAGGAACGGTATCAAGGGTTTGCAAGGTTACTCTTTGATTGTCTACGGTATCTATATACTGCATATTCACCAGATAGGAACGGTGGGTTTTAAGAAAACATCCGTATTTCAAAAGATTATTGCAAACGGTGGAAAAGGACTCGGTGCATTCTATTGTCCTTCCGGAAATTAAGTGATACAATACATTTCTTCCAATGACCTCTGCAAAAACTATGTTTGAGATTAATACTCTTTGAATGCCGTCATTGCTCTTTACGACAATCGCATCCTCAGCTTTTTTTACTTTTATCTGCTCTAAAAGGTCGTCAAAGGTGAAGAACAATTTCTCCTTTGTGATTGGCTTGAGCACATAGTTGACGGCTTTCACGGGATAGCTTTCCAGGGCAAATTCCGATGATGAGGTAAAAAACAATATCGGAGCGGTTTTGTCATAACTCCGGATTTCATTGGCCACATCGATTCCCGTAAAGCCCGGCATCATAATGTCCAGGCAATATATATCAAACCGCTTTCCTTTGTCTAAGGCTGAAATTAGCTCAAAACCGTTGTGGAAAAGCGTGTGTTTGAAATCCAAATGCTTTGATGAACTGTATTGATTTAATAGCTGTACCATATAGGATAGCTCGTCTATATTGTCGTCACAAAGAACAATCTGCAGCAAAATTATTCCTTCCTTTATAGTGGTTTTAATACAGAGATTGGCTATCCTGTATTATTTCATGTCGAAAAAATTATGATTCATGCAAAAATTATTTTTTTACCGAAAATAATTGATACACTTAATTTAATATAATATCTTTATGAAAGTTAACATATAGTATTTCGGTAATATGTCAAGATAGCTTAAAAAATTTTAGCAAACCTTAATCTTTGTGCCGAAGAGCAAAGACTATTCTTACGGCTTTTTACAGCTAGTTTTTCACCGGGAAAATCTACATGTTCATCAAGCAGGTAGGACAAAAAACAGGCACGTTCTTTATGTTTCTAAGAAAATAAAAATTAATATGCTGTGGTTATTTTGAGATAAGTTTTCCGGTTAAATACCGGTTAATAAAATACTTAATACACAAATGCTGATGGGTTGTGTATGAAACAATTAAAAGGAGCTTGTTTTGAAGAAATTGAAAATCTAAGATAATGCGAGATAATGAAAGAAAATTAGAGATTATAGAGGGAGGGTGTTCTGTGAGGAGTTATATGTCTGAGAAGTATTTTCATGCTGAACGTTTTGTTATACCGGAAGGCTGTACGGAGGGGGGTGTCAGGATTGAAAAAAATAATTCTCGGAAACGAAAAATTGAATTGCTGAAAAAGATAGTTCTACTATCTATGGTTATGATTATGGCGTGGTCAATGGTTGTTCTCCCACCAAAGGTGCAGGCTGTTGGTATCAACTCGCTGAATATTGTCAATTATGGGTTGAACGAAAGGGGAAATGATGCGAGCCTGTTAGGGGATACAGATGAAATCATTGACAGCACTTCCGACGATGTATACGGAGGGAGAGCTCCATTGGTTGATTCAGTACCGGATATGGTCAAATCCGATGTGGATAAGACCACTTGGGTATGGGGTGAAGATGAGAGAGATGACGAAAGGAATAATGAATATACCGTTAATGAGGACCGCAGCCAGGGACCTCCGAGACTGGCAAGCCTAAGAGTAACTAACGGCCAGTTTTTTCCGGCCTTTGACATAAACTTCGAAATATATACCATGGATGTTCCTCCGGAAGTTACTTCTGTGGAGATTACTGCAATCGCCGTGAACCCCGATGATGAAGTTTATGTGGGGACAGACACAATAGGTGCAGGATACAGAGGAAGAAGAACAAAAACTGAGGCATTAATGTGTGGATGCAATGAGATACCCGTTACGGTGATGAATAAGTACAATGAGGCTGTTGTTTACACTTTGATAGTTAACCGTGCGGAATCCGAGTTTGACAGGCTTAAAAACCTGAAGATATGGGTTGACAACGAGGAGGTGGAGCTGTCACCGGCTTTTGACCCCAATGTGAGGGTATATTCTGTTAATCTTGGACAGGGACAGGACTTAAAACCCGTGAAATTTACCGCTGAACCCGAAAATCCGTCTTCAAGAGTAGTTTTAGGATGGAATCCGTCCCAGACACAGACCGATGACTTGACGGAAAGTGAGGGTTGGACCAGCAAGACGAAGATGTTGAATCCGGAAGAAGGACACACAATATTCTTTACGGTAAAACCCGAAGAATCAAACAATGTAGGTGCGTATCTTGTTATGATAAACGGTACCGACTGCAATAACGATTTAGAGAGTTTAAAGGTTTTTACATCGGACAGAAAACAGGAGTTTGCCCTTTCTC
>LFSC01000046.1:40806-53856 GCA_001512505.1 Clostridiaceae bacterium DTU079
CACAAATCATATAAAAGTCACTGTTGTTGCTCCCAATCTCAGTACCAAAGATTATGTTCTCAGGATAGGACGGAAAATACCCGATGAACTGGTCCAGAGGCTTGATAGTATCAGGTTTTACTATGAGGGGCAGGATATCGATTTTGAACCTGCCTTCAGCAATGACTGCGATAGTTATGAAGTGAATGTGCCTTATAAAATTAACGGACATGTTACCTATAGTATAATTTTTGAGGTTACCAAGCCTCTTTCAGCGACTGATATGCAGATGAGAATTAAGGATAAGAACAGTTTAAAAGTTGCGGATCTTACCTACTTGGATCACTCAACCGCATATGCTGTGTTGGATGTAAATAGAGTATGGGTCTTGTACCTTGAGACTGAGAATGGCCCACAAAGGAGAATAGAGTTTTACATTAAACATGAAATGTCCAAAGAAGCAATGCTAAGAGACGGAGACGGGCTCAGACTTTACGCTTCCGACTGCGATCCTTCGGAGAACCTGCTGGAAGGCTTATACCAACCCGACACCACCGAATATACGGTTAGTGTGAAAAATCAAGTGGATAAGGTTACCGTCTCTGCCATACCCAACGATGAAGGGGCAATAATCAGTATCAGAGGTGAAAAAGGAAGAAATCGCGAGGTACCGTTGGAGGAAGGAGAAAACATCATAGTTGTTTTCGTGATGGCTTATGACAGTTTGACTTACCTAACCTACACCATTACCGTTATTCGCAGGCCACCCGATACAAATCCTCCGGTACTGTTCCTGCCGGAAGACATGACGGTAGAACCTAATTTACCGGACGGTGCCGTTATCTCTTTGCCGATTTATGCCTACGACGAAGAGGACGGTTATGTTCCGGTAACCGCTACTGCCGATGGGGTACCTATTAGTGACATTAACAATGCTTTCTTTCCTATAAAGACAACGGAAGTCAAGGTTGAGGCTGAGGATTCATCCGGGAACAGGGCAGAGGGCACTTTCTACGTTACCGTCAAGCATACTACACCGCCCACAATCCGTGTTTATGACAAAAGGAATGACTTAGAAATAGGTGACAGTATTGTTTTCGCTACAAATTTATCAGATAACGTGGTACTTGACTATTATATCGTGACATCTGACTCTCACCCCGGCTGTTCAGTTACTGTATGGGCATCCCGGCCTTCAGGTTCTGAATATCCCATCGGACGTACCACTGTTACGATAACAGCCACGGATGAGTGCGGCAATCAGGCTGTCAAAACCTTTGATGTAATCGTAGAGTTATCGATAATTCAAATCGAAGTTATTAAAGAAATAGAGCCGAACATTACCGCCATTATGGTGAAATATGGCACTGAAAGGGGAAATATCCCCTTGCCGGAAAAGGTGACTGCAGTTTATCATGATGGAACAAGAAAAGAGGTGGGTGTAACCTGGGATGACGGTACACCGTTATACAACAAGAATCGTCCGGTAACATATAAATTTACCGGGGAGTTAAATATTGATCCCTTTAGAGAAGCAAATCCGAAAAATCTGAAATACCAGTTGTATGTAACGGTATTTGAGCCGTTTTATGCTTTACTGGATCCGGTTGCAGCAGCATATATATTAGATAGTCCTGCCGATATAAAAACCTATATCAGTGCCGACAGAGTTAGTGGAGTGATCGATGTGGTCTGTGGAGGAGAAAGTCTTAGACAGAATATCGACTACACCGTTACTTATGATGATAACAAACGTATGAAAGTCCTGACCATTAAGAAAGATTACCTCTCCCGCTTTTTGCAGAGAGATGGCGATTTTGTGCAATTTAAAGTTACCTTCTGGGGAGGTCTAAGCGAAAGGCTGATGGTAACTGCGGTAGAAGGTTATAAACCCGGAGACGATGCCACACTACAGGCTCTGTACATCGGAGGAAAACCCGTGTCAGGCTTTATACGCAACAAGTATAATTATACCGAAAATGTAGCTTATGGTGTAGAAAGCACCCGAGTAGCAGCTGCAACGTGGGATGTAAACGCCAGAGTGGTGGTAAACGGAAAGGTTCTAAGAAGTCACGAATTATCCGAAGCCATTCCGCTAAAAGTTGGAAGCAATACGATTGAGATTGACGTTATAGCTCAGAACGGTACATCCACGAACAGATATACAGTTACTGTGAACAGGGCAGCACCGCCAAGTACCAATAGGAATGACGGCAAGGATAATGATAAAACCCCGGATCGTCAACCCCAGGCTGTGGAACTTCCTCCAGTGGAAATTCCAACTGTGGAAATTCCGTCAGCAACTTTAGGCGGATTGAAGATCATTGCAACTGTGGATGCAGCTACAGGTACTGTAAAAGCAGAGTTTGATACCGAAACTCTAAATAATGCATTGGAAGGCACACTGACAGGTGATGACGGAAAAAAGACATTGGGGGTTGGACTGCCTAAATCGGATACGGAAAGCTACAATGTGGAACTTCCGGCAATAGCCCTTTCCAATCTGCAGCATGGCATAAATATTGAGATAACAACCGGTGCGGCTAAAATTACACTTCCGGACAACATGATTGCCGGTACGGATATCGAAAACCGGGGTAATGCAGGAGTTACAATTAAAAATGTTGATAAATCAACCCTTCCGGAGGAAGTTCGAAATTCAGTAGGAGATAAGCCGGTTATTCAACTGGTCTTTACGGTTGATGGCGAGCAGAAAGCTTGGAACAACCCGAATGCACCGGTGACGGTATCGATACCCTACACACCGACAGAGGAAGAGTTGAATGATCCGGAGCATATTGTCGTCTGGTACATTGACGGCAGCGGCAAGGTGGTTCCCGTACCCAACGGGCACTACGATCCGGTAACCGGAACAGTTACCTTTACAACCACCCATTTCAGCTATTTTGCCGTGGCATACGTGCGTAAAACATTTGGTGACCTGGGCAGTGTGGAATGGGCAAGAAAACCCATTGAGGTTATGGCCTCCAAGGGCATCATCAGCGGAACAGGGTTGGATGCCTTCTCTCCCATGAACAGCATCACCAGGGCCGATTATCTGGTTATGCTTGTAAACACTTTGGGACTTAAGACGGAATTTGACGACAATTTTGATGATGTATCAACGGATGCATACTATTATGAAGCACTCGGTATTGCCAAAAAGCTTGGCGTTGCCGTAGGCATAGGTAATAACCGGTTCAATCCCGAGGAAGCTATTTCCCGTCAGGACATGATGGTTTTGACGGCAAGGGCGCTGGAGAAAATCGGGAAATTCGAGTCTATGGATGTCGGCGGCTTGTTGGATAAATTCAGCGATAAGGGGGACATAGCCGAGTATGCGCTAGACAGTTTGGCTGCCCTTATCAAGGAAAACTTGATTGTCGGCTCCAATAATAAACTGAACCCTCGTGCCAATGCCACAAGAGCTGAAGCAGCAGTTTTCCTCTACAGGATATACAGCAGATAACAACTGAATAAAATAACATAAAAGAACCCCTGAGGAGTTATCCGAAGGGGATTCTTTTATGATAGAGTCTGTGCAAACCATTTTTATATCGTTGATTGGATATGATGAAGAGTATTTTCCGATGGACAGAAGGATGCTGATTCTTTAGATATTCAAAAGATCTGCAATACTGTTTATGAGATGGCTGAGGAAATATTGAAAACAAAACGCGGATAAGACATAGTTTTTTTCAGAGGATGAACAAAAGAATAGATTTTTATAATGGATTATGATATATTTTATGTGGGTAAAAATATCCAAATGGCTATTACGAAATAAAGATATTGGTGTTTTTATAATTGAAAATCGGAGGAAATAGTCATGCCAAAAAGGTTGAAATATCCGCAAGCTAGAGAAAAAACCATGTATTACGGAAATATTGTATCTTCACTTAAAGATAAATACTCGGAAATAGAAAGATACGTAAATAAAGCCAGAAATGTGAATGTTTCTTTGCTGGACCCGGGAGATGTATATGGCGAGTACTATGATATATATATGAAAAAAGTTGATGATTGGATAAATATTCATAGTCATCAAATTGCAGTATTTGATTCTTTTCTAACGGACCTTGAAACATGTATAAATAATGCTATTGAGCTTAGGGATGTGTGGGCTGGCCGTATAGGAATTTGGGAGGAATATTAAAATGATCGATACGATAGAAGTAAAAGACTCGGTTCAAGATACGGTTAATGGTTTTGGGTCTGTTATGAACAATTTTAATGATATCAAAGAAACTATGACCGTTATAAATGAACTGCTTTTACAAAATAAATGGGAAGGCGACGCTAAGGAGAAGTGTGTGCAAATTCAAAGCATGCTAGAAAAATATGGTGATGAGATAGCAGGTTTAGTTGACCAACTAAGCCGGGAAACAGCTTTGCTTTTGAAAAATATGGTATTGTTTACATCGAATTCTGATAGTGTTAGAATTATAAGCACTATTTAATTTAGGGGGAAGCATATGAATATTAAAGAGATTTATGTTCTGAATCGAGCGTTGGATGGAAAGGATATTCCCTTTATGCCGTCTTTTAAAGATATGAATATATCAGAAATAATGATTGAAGCAATAAAAGACGGTATGATAAACAAAGGTTTGCTTACCAATTATCAAGAGTTTTCTATAGAAGGTCTTAAGGTTACAGATCGACTTCGCCGATACAAGGAAGCAAAAAAGCATATTAAGCTCAACAGAATGTTGATGGGACTTGAAAGTGAGACTCAGAGTGTTGTTATATTTTGGAATCCAATTTTTAAAGAATATTCAATAAGTGTAATTAAAACTGCTATGGGTGCAGAGCAAATAGCTGAGAACTATAATTTTTTAACGGATGATATAAAGGATGAATCGGATTATTCAGAAACACTTGAATATGACGAATTTGCAAAAAAGTTTACTTTGGACTACAAAGCCAATTTTAGATTGACATCCCAATTTGCCAACACTAAGAAGGACGAAGTTTTTTTAAAGGCAGATGGAAAACTGTATGTTTACGATTGCTTGGAACAGGTTCTTCATTCCACGAGCCGGAAAAATATTGTAAATATCCTCAAGGAAAGGATGAGTTTGTGATGAGTAATGCCAAGCTAATCTATGATCCGGAGCATATGGATGAAATTTGTTCGAAATACAAGCAATGTGCTGAATATGCAGATCAAGCAATAAATAATCTGGAAAGATTAAAGGCAAACTTTTTGGGAAACTATCAAGGACAGGCAAGTGAAATGGCTGAGGATTTATATAACAAAATAAAGGAACATACGGAATTGTTAAGGGATTGTTTTATTCAAATGGATAGTTTTGTTACATATACCAAAGAGACTATGATAGAATTGGATAATAACATGGCGAGTACTGGGAAGAGAGCAAATAGAAGATCTGGTGATAGGGGGAGGTAGCGTTGAATGAAATCTGTTAGTATGTCATGGATTGAGTGTTCAAGACATTTGTATAATCGTATTAATTCAACTAATGTTGAGCCTCTTTATAATGCACTTCGAGCAGCGAGGAGAGCGGTGGACATTGTGGCAAATGCGGGAGGTATAGGAGCTTTGAGCATATCTCTGTCCGAATATGACATAGAGGAACTAAACGAGAAAAGACGGAGGTTGGTATCTTTTTGCAATGCAATTCATTATGAAATCAGTCAATTGGTTGACAACCCTTTTAGCACCGGTATAGCAGATTTGCTGGAGCATTCCTACGACTTGGACCCATCGGACTTCAAAGTAAAAACAGGTACTTTTCTGTGGTGGGATAAGATGACTTCCCTCAGCGACTTAATGAAATCAACCATTACTGACGAACAACTAAAGAAAGATTTTAATTCCAGATTTAGAGAGTTAGACGATGACAATCCATCCCATGATTTAAGAGATGCTATTACAGAAGCAAGATTTTGGGAAGGCGAGTTTGAGAAATCCGAACAATGTCAGGCTATAGCTGAATCTGTGTTTACACCTGAGGTACGTGAACAATGGGTCAATATGTCCGAAGAAGAGAAAAAAGACATCATACAGGATTATGTTAACCAGGTAAGTTTTGTTTTGTTTGGAAAATCCAGTACAAGGGTTGATTATGACAGCGAAGGATACGGTCATTCCAATCCGGGAGGCTTTTTGGGTTTTGGCAGACATATTTCAATAAACCCGCAATTTATTGAAGATTCTACAGGGAATTTTTCAGTAGATAAGGTCATAGACACCTTGACCCACGAGATGCGACATCAATATCAGAATTACGTGAAGAAAAATCCAGGATTATATGGGATTTCAGATAGTTTACTAAGAGAGTGGAATGCACCCTATATTTCTTCTGATGATGATTACCCTGGTTATTATTCTCAAGAAGTGGAGAGCGATGCAAGGGGATTTGCAGCTCTGTCCAATCCAGAAGATTAAAGGAGAATTGATGGTGAAAAAGACGATAATGATTATAGTTTTGATATGTTTATTAATAATTACATTAACAGTGGTTTTTATTAAGAGTAGAGAAAGTTCAAAAATAAAGCTTGTTGAAGAAACAATACAAGAAGCGCAGGAAATAAACAGAAACAGTTTTATGGGGGTGGAATACCTCGAATTTGCCGGACTTACAGAAGAAAGTGCCGATCATTTTAATGATGATATGCCCGGGGCAAAAGGGACAAGTGACGGTTATGTCGAAGGCTATTATTTTAAGATACCGAAAGACTCAATTGACAGGCGTTTAACACAAATTTTTATTACCGGCGGTGACTACCACGTTTTTGGGATACGTTTGGGGGACAATATTGAGCAAGCGACAGAAAAGCTCAAAGAAAGAGGGTATAAAAAAACAGGGACGAGGGAGAACATAAACCGTGACGGACTTCTTCGAACAAGATTTCAAAAAAAGCTTGTCATTATTGAGTTATCGACCGACATGGATTCTCAGATAATTAAAGAGATTGCGATTCTAACCGACTATTAAGGGATGGGGGTATATATAAATTTAAGGGAAAGCGAATTACTATCTGATTATCATTGAGTTTGATGTGGAACAATTGTAGGTAAATTTGTAAAGGGATAAATGTATCATGTTATGAGTACAGAAAGCTTTCTGATATCAGAAATTACAGTGTTTAGAGGGTTATCTCTTACTTTATAATTAGTAACCCACTAAGATAGAACAATTTATCTTAGCGGGTATTTGTATGGCCTACGGTATTGCGCTTAATATAAGCTCGTAGGAACTGTTATATATATGTATACTCAGATAGAATAAACTTATTACAGAAATGATTGCCAATTTTCAGGGAATCCGTAATGCCTAAAATTAACCATAGGGTATTGGTCTTGTATACGGGTTAAATGCTCAACAACTTGCTTAAAAACTAGAGGGAGAGTTACTGATTTAAGTACTAATATGTACGAGAATAACTTATCGTAAATAATATCTCCATTTTCAATTCGAAGAAGACTTTTTTCCTTTTTTGAAAGCCAAGGTTTTCTGGTAAATAAGCGGTTATATAGACGCCCACCATGAGCACAAATATTCCTGAGAATGGTAATACAATGTAATAAATTTTCAACAATTTTATGTCTATTATTAGATTTAAAGCCCAAGTGTAAAGCTATAGTTTTCCGTAATTCTTCGTCTAAAATTGTATATAGTTTTGAGACATCTGATATGGTGAGAACCTCAACATAAACCCAAAATGGTAGAATATCATTTTTGTGTTCTTTGTGATGTTTTAGAAACAATTCAGATTCAGTCATTGCATTTTTTTGAGAATCTGCTTTTTTTATTATGTTAAGGTAATTCTCTATTATAGATGAATCAATTTTTCCATTATTACAACAGAAATTATTTATATCGAGGTAACCTAAAGGGCCATATTTCTCACTATGGAAGTATGCTATCATTGATTTTAATCGAACTTCAACTGATTCAATTATAAATAATAATATATGACGCATACAACGATCAGCTTCATATATTTGCATCAATGTTTCCAATGAAGCACTGTCAAAAAAAGTATCATTTTGACGCAGTGTTAAAGAGTATCCACTTATTCGATAATAATTGTTATTCAAGAGAAATTCTTTTGCCTGTTCATATTGGTCATCTTTAATTATTAATTTTCTTTTTTTTAATAATTTTATCTGATCATCAATTGATAAGAATGGTTTTACCGTATCCATATTATCTCCTTAAAATACAGAAAGCCCACTAAGTGTGCATGTCTAAGACAGAGGCCTGTGGGATTTGTTAATTTTATTGTACACCATTTTACGACAAATGTCAATAATGCAGAAATGATTGAAATGTAGAAATTTTAATAGCTAATTCTTTGTCATTTTTGGATTTGCAGGGTACTGTACAGAAAGAAATCGTTTGAAAAAGATTTACTTTTACACAGATTGTATACCTTTATATGTCATTAAAAATAATCCGTCTAGAATATTTTCTGAATATAATGATGGGCGAAAAATTTATATTTTTTAATGCTAATATTAGTAAAGTATAGTAAAATAAAAATGGTTGTACTGAATATCCACGGATTGGGTGTAAATGGAATATGATAATCTGGCATTAAAGAAAATTGTAAAAAAATAATTTTGTGAAGTGTATGAATGCTATCAATGCTTGAAATTTTAAAAAAAGTTTATTTCACATATAGATATTGCACGTAATATAAGGAAGACCGAAAGTTTTTTTATAGAAAAGATAGGAAATGATGATATAATTGTGTTTTCGGTTTAGAGCATATGATTTATTTGAGTTGAAGACATGCCTATTTAAGAGCATGGATTTTTATATTATAACATTGTGACGATATAAAGGAGGTATTTGGTATGCCATCCGAATTAGCAGGTAGAGCAGATAAAGATGGAAATAGATACGAAATTAAATGGGCAGTATATCAAATACTGGAACTTTTGAATGAAAAATTAGATTATGTTATTTTGGAGGCTCTTGGTGACGACGAAGTAGGTGTTGACGTCTGGGTTGGTAAAAAAGATGGTACCAGAGAAGGTCAACAATGCAAAGTGAGAAATGGAAGCAAAGAATATTGGGATTTTGGAAGTGCTAATGCTAAGGGAATTTTTACTAAATGGAAGTATCAATTGGACAGAGATAAGTCGAATACTGTTGCTCTAGTATCTCCATTAGCTTTTACATTTCTGGAAGACCTAACAAAAAGAGCCAAGAATACCAGTGAGAATCCTAAAGATTTTTATAATAGCCAAATACAAGATGCCAGTCTCAAATTTGTTGGTTTTTTTAAGGATTTTTGCAGAGTAATGGATATAAATCCGAATCAAGAATTGGATTTAGCAAAATGTATTTCTTATTTAAATAGAATAGCTTATCGTCAAATCCCAGATACACAATTGAAAGAACTGATTTTATTCAGAATTGGTCATTTATTACTAGGTAATGAAGAAGATAATTACAGTAAATTTGTTACTTGGATAGTAGATGGAGATATTTTAGGTAAAAGAATTAGCCTGCCAGATTTGTATGAATTTCTTGAAAAAGCAAACATAGACTGTAGAGATCTCTCGAATAATAGACGTATTATGCCAAGACTGAAAGAATTGAATCAGATATATGAGGATACATTTATTCCGCTAAACAATGGATTGATTAATAGAGAAGAATTTTCTGATTGCAGAAAAGCAATTGATTCAGGGGATTCTATAATAATACATGGAAAGGCCGGAAGAGGAAAAAGTGGATGTACAATAGATATCATCAATTATTGCAAAGAAAAAAACATACCGTATATAGCAATTAAATTAGATAAACAGTTTCTTCCGAAGGGAAATGCCGAGAAATGGGGTAATGATTTAGGTTTACCTGCGTCTATAGCTCATTGCATACATAGTATTTCTAAAAATGAAAGAGCGGTAATTATTTTAGATCAATTAGATGCTCTACGTTGGACTCAGGCACATTCCAGAGATGCTTTATTGGTGTGTGCAGAAATTATTAAACAAGTAGAAGCATTAAATTTTGAAAGAGAATATAAAATATCTATTGTTTTTGTATGCCGAACCTATGATTTGGAAAACGATAATAATATTAGGTCTTTATTTATTAATTCTGAAAAGAAAAATAAGACTATTCAATGGAAGATGATTCCGGTTAATGAATTCGATGAGGATACTGTGAAGAAAATTGTCGGAGTGAGGTATAGTAAATTAACCAATAAATTAAAAGATATATTAAGGATTCCAAGTAATTTATATATTTGGCGGCAGTTGGATCCGGATAAGGAATATTCCGAATGTTCCACTGCAAGTCATCTTGTGTCGGAATGGTGGAAACAGTTAAAAGAAAAAGCTTTTGAATTTGGATTAAGTGAAAACAATTTAAATAAAACCAAAGAAGAGATAGTCTCATACATGGAAAAACAAGGGATAATGTTTGTTCCAAAGGGTATATTAAGTGCCAATGATTCATGTTTGAAATTTTTATCTTCAAATACTTTCTTATTAATTCAAGATAATAAGGTGTCTTTTGCCCATCAATCTATATTAGACTGCTTTTTGGCTGATAAAATGCTTAAGAGATTTTATGACGGTGAAGATATTGTAGATATTATTGGGAGCAAAGAAATACAGACTCCAGAAAGAAGATATCAAGTTCAAATGTTTATGGAAAGTTTATCTCAATTGGATACTCATAAATTTATTGATGCAGGTCAAAAAATGTTTAAATCTGATCAAATCAGATATTTTTTCAAATATGTTTTCTTTGAGGTGTTAAATCAGATAGACAACATAGACGAAAACATAGAATATTTTATTATTAACAATTGCGAAAATGAAACCTATGGTAATCATATTATAAATAATGTTATATTATCCCGGCCTCAATATATTAGATTACTTAGGAAAAAAGGTATTTTAGATAAGTCGTTTAACAATCCGCAAAAAAAAGATATTGTTTTCGACTTGCTTATGAGCATGAGACCGCGTTATGATGCTGATGATATAGCATTTATCAAAAAGTATGCCTTTAAATCACAGGAAGATGATGAAAAATTTTCTAAATGCTTTATACATGACATAAATCAAGATACCGATGATTTTTTTGAATTACGTATGGAATTTTATAACTGATATCCAAAGATGGCTGATATATATTTAGACTTCTGGTCTATGTTTAAAAATTGTAAAATAAGAGCAATACGTTTTTTGGCATTTTTATTAAAAAATAAAATTAAAACATATGAGAAAAAAATTTATAAATATGAAGAGGAGCTCTTAAATGAATGTTCTAAAATTCTAATAGAAAATGGAATGCAGGTAGTTAACTTATTACTGCCATATATTCCGACCGAGAAAGGCCAAAGCATACTTTTTAGTGATTGGTCTGGGAGATATTTTTATAAAAGAGGTCTTGAAAGGGCTTGTATTCAAATTATTAAAAAAGCAAATGCAGCAATAATTGCTCAAAACCCGGAAGTATTTTTGGAATGTTATAAAGAATTCATGGGCATAGGTAATGATTTGTATAATGAAATAATACTGGATGGATTATGCAGGTTACCAGAAACATATAGTGATGAAGTGATTACATATTTATGCAGTGACTTTGACAACAATATATTTGATAGAACAAGCGGCAATGACGATGAATTACTTTATGCCAAACAGATATTAGAAAGACATTCAAAATGCTGTAGTAATAATGTTTTTGTTAAATTAGAAAAAACCGTTATAAGCTATATATCGCCTCGAGCCAAAGAAATATATAAACGTAAAATTGAGCATAACAGAGAAAAAAGCGGTAATACGGTATATTGCAGCTTCTGGGGGGATTTGCAGAAAGAAATTCTTGAAGTTCTCCCCTATAATCGGTTGAGTGACAAAGCAAAAGATTTGCTGCGTGTTTTAAGACGTAAATTTCCTAAAGGGACAACTCTATATAAGTATTTGGATGGGCATAGTGGGGGTGTAAGTTCACCTGTTGACGGAAAAAACTAAATAACAAAAAGTGGTTACAAATTTTAACTAGCATAAAACTTAGTCGTAGAAATCGTCCTCGGTGGAAAGAAGTTCCGGGAGGATTTATTGAAAGTTCTATTGATCAGTTTTCACTGAGTTTTAGAAATGCTGTTTCTGAAGAGCCGGAAAGAATGATAAAACTGATCCTTACAAGTAAAGAAAAAATTTTAGATGAATATGTCGATTCCTTATTTAGTGGTGTTGCATATAGTAAGAATTTGGACAGTGTACCGATAGGGTTGCTGGAGACAATGATTTTGAGCTTTCCTTATGATTACGATTCATATCGGGCAAACTACATCTGTGTGATTATTAAAAACAGGAAGAACACGAAATGGTCTCAAAAGATATTGGATATTCTTAAAGATATTGCGATTAACCATAAAAACCCGGAAATTGGTAAGCCAAATGTAACTAGTACCAAAGACAAAGAAATGCATAGTTTTGATATGCTACAGAGTAATTCAACAACTTGTGTAAGGGGTAATGCAGCCAGAGCAATAGCAAGGCTATTATGGGATGATAGTTCTTTATTTGAGCAATTTAAAGATACAATTGAAAAGTTGGCATTGGATGAAAACCCGGCAGTAAAATTGGCGAGTTTATATGCTTTATGGCCTTCGTATAACATTGCTAGAGATTGGGCGTCAGAAATAATCTTGAATTTATATGAACAAGATTATAGGTTAGCAGGTTTTTACGATACGAGAAATATGCTCTTTTTTCTGTATCCTAAATATCGTGAACGTGTGTTGGAAATTATTAAGAAATGTTACAAGTCAGAAGATGAAAAATTGATAGAAATGGGAGCTTATTGTTTGGCAGAAATGTTTATTCGCAATAACGAATTTGTCGATGTAATGAGCAATGTAGATGAAATGAGTGAAATACAAGCAAAATCTGTTCTTCAAATGGCTATTGTTTATTTTAATAAGAATGAATTTAACTCATTAGCTAAAGGCATAATACTTAAATTTAAGACAAGTTCATTCAATCTGGCATTGCTTATTTCAAGATTGTTCTATGGCAATCTTATTGATTTAGAGAGGGACAAGGACTTTTTAATTGAAATA
>LFSC01000046.1:53939-54214 GCA_001512505.1 Clostridiaceae bacterium DTU079
TGTCAATGAGTTATGATTTAATTGAAAAGGGACACAGTAAAAATAAAGGTATTCGAGGAGTTGAAAATGAAATTGCTAAGTTAATAATAGGGTTGTACGACGAGACTTGCAGTTCACAAATACCTGAAAAGAAAAGTATTGCTAATGAATGCCTTGACATATGGGATTTGATGTATGAAAAGCAGATTGGCCAAATTAGATTATTAAGCCAAGAGCTAATGGATAGGTGAAGTATTACTTATGAGGGTTTACATATAAAGTGTAACTTTAAGTTA
>LFSC01000027.1 GCA_001512505.1 Clostridiaceae bacterium DTU079
TCATTGTTCATAATCTTAAATGCCCTAAATACCTGTTCCAATAGTATAAGCCTTGTCAGCTGATGCGGAAAAGTCATGTCTGAAAGGGAGAGCCTCAAATCCGCCATACTCAAAAGCTCTTTGTCAATTCCCAATGAGCCCCCGATAACAAAGGTAATATGCGATTTGCCCGAAATAAAAAAAGAATTAAGCCTATCGGCAAAATCCGACGAATTCAGCTTTTCACCGCGAACATCCAGAATGATTAATACAGACCCCGGTTTAATTCTTTTTATGACCCTCTCGGCCTCCTTTTTCTTAACCTGTTCCTCCTGTAAACTGCTCAGGTTGTCCGGTGCCTGCTCGTCATTCACCTCAATCATTTCCAGTTCGCAAAATCTTGAAAGCCTTTTACTGTATTCATTTATGCCTTCCTTAAGATATTTTTCCTTTAATTTCCCTACTGCTATTACTGATATTTTCATGTGTCACACCAATCAAATATTTAAAGTTAAAATCCCCATTTCAATCACATCTCTACAACCCGGCCTACCCGGTCCCTTAACGCAACCGACAACCGAATATCCTTTTCGATATCTATGTTTTTTTCTCTCAAAATATTGCGTACGGTTTCATATGCCAACTCAGGAAAATTGTTTTCCCTGCTCAGATGCCCCAATAAGAAGTTTCTGGTTCCCTTCTCGGCCAAATATGCCACAACTTTTCCCGCCATTTCATTGGACAGATGCCCAAAATCCCCCAAAATCCTTTTTTTGAGAGGCCATGGATACGGACCTACCTTCAACATTTCCACATCATGGTTTGATTCAATCAAGAGCAAATCGCTCCCTTCGATGTGGGATAACAGTTCTCTGTTCATATGTCCGATATCGGTAGCGGTTGTTATTTTTCTGTTACCGATGAAAAAATTAAACCCCACCGGTTCGGCAGCATCGTGAGGTATAGGAAATGCCTTAATGACTATGTTACCTATTTCAAACTCTTTTCCTGTATCAAAATACATTTTATTTTTTAAATTTACGGGGCCAATGCTTTGTTCCATAGCTTCCCAGGTACTCTGATTTGCGTATATGGGAACATCAACCTTCCTCGATACTATACCCACCCCGCGAATATGGTCACTATGCTCATGGGACACTAAAACGGCACTTAACTCCGACGGCTTTTCACCAATTGTAGCAAGTGCTTCAAAAATCCTTTTACCGCTTAATCCCGTATCAATTAAAATTTTAGTTTTTCCATCCGAAATAAATATGGCATTGCCACTGCTTCCGCTATATAAGCTGCAAAACTTTATCATTTGTACGTTCCCTGTTCTAACCTTTCTTTCTTACTATGTCGGCACCAAGGCCCTTTAACTTTGCTTCCAGGTTTTCATATCCCCGGTCTATGTACTCTACATTATACACCTCAGTCACACCTTCTGCAACAAGACCTGCAATTACCATTGCCGCTCCTGCCCTAAGATCCGTTGCACGGACCGGTGCTCCCGACAGTCTGGGAACTCCTTCAATTACTGCCATCCTTCCTTCAACCTTTATGTTAGCTCCCATCCTTTTGAGCTCATCAACATATTGGAATCTGGAATCCCATATTCCCTCGGTTATGGTACTGGTTCCGTTTCCCCTGCAAAGCAAAACAGCTACAGGAGGATGGAGATCCGTTGGGAACCCGGGATACGGCAGAGTCTTAATGCTTACCTTGTCAATCCTGTCGGAACCGACAACCCTTACATAATCGCCGTCTCCTTCAACCCTCACGTTCATCTCGATAAGTTTTGCACTCAAGGACTCCACATGCCTGGGTATAATGTTTCTAACAGTTACATCTCCCATTGTGGCCGCCGCTGCTATCATAAACGTCCCTGCTTCAATCATATCCGGAATAATCGAATGGGTTGCCCCTCCCGGTAAGCTGGGTACTCCCTTTATTTTAATAACATCCGTTCCGGCACCTTTAATATTGGCACCCATGGCATTTAAAAAGTTCGCAACGTCAACTACATGAGGCTCCTTTGAAGCATTTTCGATGGTAGTAATTCCTTCAGCCTTTACCGCTGCCAGCATTATGTTTATGGTTGCTCCGACACTTACCACGTCCAAATATATTTGGCAGCCTGTTAACTTTTCAGCCTCCAGCTTTACGGTTCCATGGTCAATTTCAACCTTTGCACCCAATGCCTCAAAACCTTTTATATGCTGATCAATCGGCCTAAAACCAAAGTCACATCCTCCGGGCATTGAAACTTCTGCTTTTTTAAATCTACCCAAAAGAGCTCCCATCAAATAATAGGACGCTCTAAGTTTCTTTACCATCTCATATGTGGCAACATTCGATTTCAAATTTTGAGCATCTATATAAAGAGTTTCTTTATCCTCAAACGTAATATCGGCACCCAATTCTCCCAAAATATCGGCAAGTACCTTAACATCACTGATATTTGGTACATTCTCTATCCTGCAGGGTCCATCCACCAAAATGGCAGCCGGAATAACCGCAACAGCAGAATTTTTAGCACCGCTTATATAAACTTCGCCTCTTAGAGGCTTTCCCCCTGTTATAAACAATTTATCCAATTAATCCCCCACCTGCCAATTATTACTTTGAATAAGCAAAAGCTCTTCTTAGATTATACTACTAAATTAGAATAATTTACACAATAATTTTTTAATCTTGCCATTTCTCATATTCTAATCGGATTAATCCGAAGTCTATTCAATTTCATCCCCATCATAGGCATTAAAGTACTTTTTGACCTTATTTCCGTAACTCTCAATTTCAACACACCATACCGGAATACCGTCCGTTTCTCTTCTGCCATCATCTCGTTCAGAATTTTTAAAGCCCAGCTCAATTTTATTTATTGCAATATCTTTTATTATTTCATGATTTTTTAACAATACCTGATATACCGGCATAACCTTTTTGCTGTTTTTTATACTGTCAACCTTCTGATATCTGCACACAATCTCTAAATAATCCTCCGATAAATTCACGGTAATATGGTTTTCAACAACCCAAAAATCCCTGTATTTTTGCCTGAAAACGTAAGTTTCCGTTCCCTCGTTCTCATGTTCCACAAAGTCGATTTTAAAATCCAATACCGGTAATTCCGTCCCCTTAAGAAGTTTCTCAACATAGCCCAATACTTTATCCGGATTGTTTAAGCCGGATAAAGCCTCTTCCGGCTCGAAGTTTTTGAATACAAAGCTGTATTCATCTAAAAATCTCAATTCCCTTCCGTTTCTTTCAATATAACCTTGTTCCAACAATTCATCAATAACCGTTTCTTCTCCAAAGATATTTTGGACAAGCCTCATGCGGTCAAAACTCATCTTTTTATAAGTAAGGTTTCCCACACTCCCGTTATAATCCGATATATTGCAGTTTACTTCAACACCTCTTTCTTTAAGAGCAAGCTTTGCGTTGGAAATAATCTCCTTTGTAACTTTATTTCCCTTTAATTCACTTATTATTGTGGCACTAAGAAAAACATTCAAAAGGACAAAAATTAAAATAAGAATGTTCTTCGCTCTCGACCAATCCATGGTTATCCTCCCTGTTCCAGTCTTTCTCTCATTTTGACAATGTACTTTTTACCCTCCATGTTTTCGATACACCAGACTGGTTTTAGGACCTGACTTTGGGTTGAATACTTAACCTCATAAACAATGTTTATATCCCGAATAGAAAACTCATTGCGGTCCAATCCTTCGTTAGCGGCAAAAACATCATCAAACATATATTCAAATTTAACATTAAGATTCAATTTTTCATTTCCCTTTTCAAAGTCCTTTAAAAGCCAATAACAGTTTAATACCCTCTTGCTGTTTACATCTATGGTAATGGCATGATTTAAGTTTTTCCCGTCCTTATTGTTTATTTTATAATCTTCAAGAGCTATCGGTCTGTCTCCGAATTTGTAATCAAAGGTAAAGGTATAATAATTTTGATTTCTTGTTATTCCCGAAAGATATATATCCACTCCCGGAGAAATCAACTCTTCCCTGCTTTTAATAAAATTCAGTGCCTTGTTTAAGGCTTCACTTTCACTGCCCTTATCATTATTGTCGATTACATAAAGATATCTGTATTCCAATAATCCATCCCTGTATATCCTATACATGTTGCTGAGATTTTGAAATACTATAACATTATAGACATCGATATTTTTCATATACTCATCATGATCTTCACCAAGAATAATCTTTGCCATATCGTCCAATTCTTCGCTTGTGTATGTATTTTTAATTTTATCGGGAACATTGCAAACAAGACTTTTAAACTCCCTGTAGCTGTTGCCCTTTGCCACTATCAAAGCATCCGGACTCAAATAGTCATACACATAGTTTGAAACAAATTCTTTAACAATATTGTAGCCGTCTCCGTCTTCCTCGTACAGCTCATTTATTATGTTATCATAATCGTTAATATGCAATCCTTTTTGTTCAAAGGGCATAATGTATTTATTTACACTGGAACCATTGTAAACATATATTGTTATATTTCGATTAATATTTTCCGACGGAAGAATTGCCATTTTGTAAATACCGCCGGGTTTAAAATCGGAATCCGGATTGACATTCAGAAATGCTGCCAGAAGCTCCGTACTTATATTGGTCTTAAACTCAAATACGAAGGATTTCTTTAATACTACCTCTCCCCAATATTCCCTATTGAATTCTCCTTGATGGGTAATGCCTTTTTTCGTGAGCAGGTTGCTGATGTAACCCCTTGCTTCATCCCACAGCGAGGAATAATACCTGTGACCTTCATCAATTACCCAATGGGGATTTTCATATCCCTCTGTAACTACAATCCTGTAAGGCTTAAAAAAATACCCGATATTATATGTCGTACCATATTTATTTTTATTGAAAAAATCCCATAAAAAATTAGTAGGCACTCTCTGATTCTGATAATACCAAAGGATACCTACCTGTATAAAACTCGTTATAACCAGTAAAAACAATATGTACAACTTAAATCTTTCACGATTTAATCTTCTCACATATACCAAACCTTTATTCTCCGAATAGAACATTCAACATATCTGTAATTCTTAAAAATCCTCTTTTAATTGAATCCTTTACACTCTTTTCAAGCAATGTAACAGTGAAAGTGTTTACCTGTAGATTATCACCGGGCTTTAGTACGACGTCTTTCTCATTTGAACCCTTATAAGCAACTATTCTAATCTTGTTGGCACCTTTCTTCGGAAGCTTGATCTCTTTCATGAAGAAACCTGAAGCTCCTATTTGCCACGTGTCTTCGCCGTCGATATTTTTAAAGGGTTCAAATTTTCCTGTCAACTCATTGTACATGAGAAGCTTTACTGTTATGTTTTCCTTATCCGAATTGCCACAAAGCACGTATGACTCTTTAAATGTTGTTTCATCGCCTTCGGGACGAGTTATGGTAACCAAAAACTGCTCCGTCTCCTGAGTATCTTTATTTACAAACACATCCGGAACATCATTCTGTGCTAGTGCATTAACGCATAAACAAATAGAAAACATAAAAACTAAAATCAAAGAAATCATTTTTTTCATCATTTTTAACACCTCTTAGCGGGATAAGTAATTTATTTTTATTCTACTACCCCTTTTACTACATAAATTATACTATAAAAGTGTTACAATACTGTTACACGGCATTTAAAATTCAGTTACATACAGGCAGTTTTACTGTAACCTCAGTACCTTTCCCCAGTTCACTGGAAACGGATATCTTTCCGTTATGTGCCTCAACTATTTCCTTTGCAATCGCAAGTCCAAGACCTGTTCCGCCCATTTCCCTGGAACGTGCCTTGTCGGTCCTGTAAAACCTCTCAAATACCCTGTCAAGATCCTCCTTGGGAATTCCGATACCCGAATCCGCTACCTTTACATAAACATCCCCATACATCTTTCCGATATATACCATTATTTTACCCTCAACGGGAGTGTATTTTATGGCATTGGTAAGAATATTCAAAATCACCTGTTCTATACGGTCCTTGTCCCCCACTATATTTGATATTTCGCCGATGGTAAAACATTCCAATATCTGTTTCTTCTCATTTGATGAAAACCTGACTTTTTCCACACAGCTTTTCACCAGATCTTCAAACGAGAACTCCTGCATATTCCACTTCATTTGTTTATTATCCAGCCTTGAAAGCTGCAGAAGATCCTTAACCAACCTGGTCATCCTGTCTGCTTCGGAATTAATTACACCAAGAAACTTTTCTGCTGTTTCACGGTCTTCCAAAGCTCCGTCCAAAAGTGTCTCGGAATAGCTTTTTATTGAAGTCAAAGGAGTCCTCAACTCATGAGAAACATTTGCAACAAATTCTTTTCGCATATTCTCAAGCTTTTGCTCTTCAGTTATGTCATGAAGAACCGCAATTATACCTTCCGCATTGTTTTCTTTATCGGTAAACAACGCAAAACAGATCCTTACAAATTTTTCGCCAATATCGGTTATTACCTCTTTTGTGCTGTATTTTTCAAGATATTTAATTTCTTCTATTGAAACCCCCAGATCGTATTTTTTTGAAAAATCATTAAAATCCAGGGAAAACTCGTCTATTTTCAATATTCTCTTGGCGGCCGGGTTTATATGAATTACCGCTCCGTTTACATCAAAGGCTATTACCCCGTCGGTCATAAAGTTCAGTATCGTTTCAATTTTACTCTTCTCGCGGGATATCTGGTTCAAAGTGTTTTTTAGCTCTTTAGCCATAAAATTGAACGTTCTTGTAAGCTTTCCGATTTCATCATCGGATTTTACCTCCACTACCTGGTCAAAGTCCCCGGATGCCATCTTCCTTGCCTTATGCATAAGGTTAACTATAGGCACTGTTATGGTCTTCGAAAGGGCATATCCGAAAATCATGGATAAAATAACTGCGATAACAAAGCTCAGCCTTATTATCTTATTAAAAGCCCTCATCGCTCCTGCCCATTCTTCCCTGTCATACCTAAAATAAAGAACATAATCGGAATTTCCGATTCTTCGGGCATAATCAAAAAAGACCTTGTCACCGATCCTTATTAATTTCCCTTGATCTCCCGCCTTGCCGGCCAATACGGCAAGATAATTCCTTGAGCTTTGTATATCTTGACCCAAGGTTTCCCTATAGGGCATCCTCTCATCAGTATACAAAATTTCGTTGGTTTTCATATCGATAACCGTAAAGGATCTGAAATTGTTTATTGAGAATAAAGACATAGCATTAGCTTTGTTATTGGCCGTAAGGTATTCAAGAATCTCTTCTTTCTTAGGGTTTGCATTGCTGTCTATACCCCAATATTCAAATCCGTTCTCTATACCGGCTTTAAAAGTGTCATAGTAAAAATTTTCCACAAAATAGTTTAAGGAGATGCCTGCAGAAATCATCAAAACAAAGGTCAGCAATATAAATATTGTAACCAATCTCCACTGCAGGCTGCCTATTAGATTAAAACGCCTGAAATTCATACTTCATCCTCACACCACTAAGCATAAAACAACGATAATTTAATATTACTGGTTTATCTTGTTAAAATAGTACCCCACGCCTCTTTTGGTCATTATATAGCTTGGATTGCTCGGATCCTTTTCAATTTTTTCCCTGACCCTACGCACTGTAACATCCACCGTGCGGACATCTCCATAGTATTCATAACCCCAAACCTTTTCCAAAAGGCTTTCCCTTGAAAATATCTGTCCTTGCTGAAGGGCTAGGAACTTAACCAGTTCGAATTCCCTTAAGGTAAGCTCGATAACATTGCCGTCCCTTTTTACTTCATAATGTTCTATATCAATCTCCAAATCACCAAACTTTATATAGTTGCTTTGCTTCTTTTGCGTATCCGACAAATCAACCCTTCTTAAGTTGGCCTTAACCCTGGCCATTAGCTCCCTGGTACTGAAAGGCTTTGTTATATAGTCATCGGCACCCAACTCCAACCCCAAGACCTTGTCAACTTCCTCTTCTTTTGCTGTTATCATTATAATAGGCGTTGAAATAGTTTCCCGAAGTTTTCGGCATACAGTAAATCCATCCATTTTCGGAAGCATAATATCCAGCAATATTAAATCGGGCTTCTCACTGTGGGCCATTTCAATAGCCTGTTCTCCATCATAGGCCTCAACGCTGGTAAACCCTTCTTTTGTCAAATTAAATTTGAGTATATCTACAATGTTTTTTTCATCGTCAACTATAAGAATTTTTGCGCTCACAAAAAAACACCCCTTAATTAATAATAACAAGATGTCCTCACAATACTAATAACATTATAACATTAAATGCATAAAAAAGAACATATATTTTACGTCAATTACTCCATTTTATTCTATTGTGAATTTACAAGTCCATTTTTCCAAAATATTATTACATATTATTATACAAACAATGTTGATATTATTCCAGATTGTGTTATAATATAATAAGTAGTTGTCATATTATGTTATTCTGTTCAGCTAGTGGCTTTCTTGCAACTCGTCAAAACTTTATCAAAGGGGGCTGCAACTCATGTCAAAGGATTTTTTATTGGTTGTCATAACTAAAATGCACATCAGACTAAATGAGCTTATCGAAAAGAATGATTTTGACCTTTTATGTGAGGAAGTTCAGCTTTATAGCAGGCGGCTGGATAAATTTCTGTCTTACTACTATAAAGCGGTTGAGAGGAATCCTGAATTAGAATATAATTTAAAATTACTTGATAATGCCGTCAAATGCTCCGTCTGAGCATGAAAAGAGATAAATAATTTATTACATAATCAATTTAAATATTGGATTTAGGGGTATTAAATCAGAATCATGGATACAATTCTTAATATAACACTGCTGATTGATTTAGGGGAATACAAGACTTAAATAATGGGGCTCAATGCCCCTTTTAATTTTTCTGAAAATTCAACGGTATTAGATGACAAAAATTAAGGGGCTAATGCCCCTTTAACTCTTGTTTAAGATTAAATTCCACTATTTTGCGCTTTTTTATAAGTCGGAACAATAAGCTTGATATAATCACATATTCCTTCCGAATTTGTTACCATAACTTCTTTCAGACAATCCAGCTCTCTTAGCAGCATTGCCATATCTATATGAATCGGCTTGGCGACAAATATCTTGTTATTTTTTGTAGCCTGCAGCCCTTCTTCATTCAGCAGCAATTCTTCATAAAGCTTTTCTCCCGGTCTCAAACCGGTATACTTAATTTTAATGTCCACATCCGGTTCAAATCCAGAAAGTTTAATAAGATTTCTGGCAAGATCAGCGATTTTAACCGGTTCACCCATATCAAGCACAAATATTTCTCCTCCCTTGGCCATTGCTCCGGCCTCTATCACCAGCTGAACAGCCTCCGGAATTGTCATAAAGAAGCGGGTTACTTCAGGATGCGTAACAGTAACCGGTCCTCCCTGAGCAATCTGCTTTTTAAATAGCGGAATTACACTTCCGTTACTTCCGAGAACATTTCCGAACCTAACTGCCACATATTCGGTTTTGCTGACTCTATTCAAAGACTGTATTATCATTTCAGCAATTCTCTTCGTTGCTCCCATTATATTCGTGGGATTTACAGCCTTATCGGTAGAGATCAGTACAAACCTTTTTGTTCCGTTCTCATCAGCACATTTTGCAACATTCAATGTTCCAAACACATTATTCTTAATAGCCTCAGTCGGATTGGCCTCCATCAACGGAACATGCTTGTGGGCCGCCGCATGGAAAACAACGTCCGGTTTATATTGTTTGAATATATTGTCCAGTCTTTGCTTTTCTCTTATATTGGCAATTATGGTTTTTAAATTCAAATTGGGATACTTGTATAAAAGTTCATTTTGAATTTCGTAGGCGTTGTTTTCATAATTATCCAATATAATCAAGCATTTCGGAGAAAATCCGGCTATCTGACGGCATAGCTCGGATCCTATTGAACCTCCGCCTCCCGTAACCAAAACAACCTGATCCTTTAAGTATGACGAAACCTCTTCTATGTCAAGATTTATAGGTTCCCTTCCTAAAAGGTCTTCAATATCAACATCTCTAACTTTCTGCATTACCACGGACTCATCAATAAGCTGCGATACTGATGGAAGTATTTTCACCTTGCAGTTGGTTTTCGCACAACTGCTGTATATGTCGTTTATTTTCTTGCGGGTTGCAGAAGGCATTGCGATTATTACTTCATCAATTTGCCTTTTTTCCACCACATTCAAGACCTCTTTTGTGCTTCCTACAATGGGAACCCCGCTTAGCTTCTTACCGATCTTCATCTCATCATCATCAAGAATTGCCACAGGAGCACTCTTGAGTTCCGGATGAGAACGAAGCTCTTTTACGATTATTGAACCTGCATCTCCGCCACCGATAATGAGGACCCTTTTATAATTCCTGAATGTGAATACTTCACCTTTGGCGATCCTCCTAATTAGCCTGTAAGCAAATCTTACTCCGGCTATCAGGAAAATATCCGTCATCAGGCATATGAGGAATACTCCCCTTGGCACCGGCATCCGTATCATATAAACATAGGCTATCATCAATAGATTACCAAGTATGGATGCCAGCATTATCATAGCTGTCTCGTATATTCCGACATATTTCCATATGCTGTTATAAAGCTTAAACGTCAAAAATACAAGAATCTTGATAAGCGTTGAGATTATAGCAAACTTTATAATGTGCTCTGAAACTTGTTCTGGGATGTTTTCGAAGTTAAAATCGAATCTAAAAAAATATGCTAGAGCCAATGATACATTAATCAGTATAACATCGATAGCAATCAAGCCAAATGAAATGATTTTACGTTTCATAGTACCTCCCCAAATTACCCCATTTATTTATAGAATGTGTTTTTTTAGAGAATTTTTTTGTTAGGTCCTCCATGACTATAATACCATAATCAGTTAAATATTTAAAGAGAATTTTTTTTACATAATATTGCACAATATTACATAATTCTTACCCAATATACCTGTTAAATTTTAGAATACTCATAAAAACGCTTAAAGAAGCATCTTAGCAATGCTTCTTCAACGTCCTTAGTGCAAGCATGTTTTATGTCTTTAGGTTTTCCCGTCGAATCCGATGGATTTGTCAAATAAAACTTTTATTGTTTAAACAATATCTTTATATAAAACTTTTATATAATTTATTCTTATAATTACGAGACTTGTGTAACCGTGAGGCTTTTAATAACCAAATCCTTGTCTATTCGTAGTCTCACCGAAAAACCGTTACTGTTTATGTCTTCCGATTTCATGTCTATAACAGCTGAAAAAGTACCCTCTCCTGTCTTTTCAAATTTTTGATATTTATTATGGTAATTCATTAATTGGTAGGATACCTCTTTTACATCATTGTCCAAGACCAATTCCAATCTATATTTTTTCCCCTTCTCAAGGTTAAAATTTCTGGTTTGCATTACACCTGAGGCAGATTCTGAAGTTTTCTTTGCAGCAATAAACCCGTTTTCGATCATTACCTCGGCATTATCCGGAGTTAAATTTTTCCACTGATCCGGAATTCCATCATGATTTATGTCAATTTCATTGACCGTAAGAAATACATAATTGCCAATCCTGCTTAAGCCTTCTTCATCAGGGTAATCTTTCAGATAAGCCAATTTTTCAATCGCTTCCAGGGTTTTAGCTTCAAATACGATCGGATTCATGTTTTTTTCATTTTTTATTCTGGCATCCGAAATTATTTCCAATCCTTCCTCAATGTATTTCTTTGCGTTTTGAGTGTCATCCTTTTTTATATAATACTCTGCAATCCTATAACAAGCATCGGCTTTCATTTTCCACTGTCTTTCCGCAAAGGGTCTTAACTCAATAGCCCGGTCAAACATCTCNNCATCTCCATTCCCCGGTCAAACTCCGACAATTTCAAGCTCAAAAGCCCTGCATTTTCTATTGTAGTAATATTATACTTATCTATTTTAAATGCATCATCCCTGAGCTTTTTCGCAAGCAAAAGTTCATCTTTAGTTATGGTTTCCTTAGATATAAGCTGTTCGCAATATTTAATTTTATAATCCGACTTTAGTCTGTCGAAAGAAACAGCTTTTTTTATATTTTCAAGGGCCAACTCGATATTTCCCTCGGACATATATTGCTCACTCTTTTTATCATAATGGGCAGCAGTTGCAAATGCAAACGGAACCACCATTACCAACAATGAAACAATAACCATTGAAATGCAATTAATATTCAAGGGCTTTAAATTGCCAATCCTTTGCAATAAACGGTTAATCCCTTTATCCTCCGCCTCTTTATTATCCGAGGCTACCCGTTCATGTCTTAAGCTCGAATTAAACAAAGCCATAACCGTCCATAGCAAAATATAAACAGAAGATATAGACAGGTCAAAATCCAGCATTGAGTGTATATACAATGTAAAAATGGATATCAATAAAGTAACCTGCAGAATTTTTTGGTTGTTATCCATTTCTTTTTTATGCTTACGTTCAATTATAAACTGAGCAATAATTGATAAAATAAGCATTATAAAAATAAGAACACCTATTATACCTGTTTCTACTGCTATCTGTACAATATAAGAGTGTGCCTGCGTTGACCAATAAAGATATGATTGGTATGAAAAGGTCAAAACCGACCATCCGCTTCCTCCGGCACCTAAAAGCCAGTGATCTTTAAATATCTTTAATCCGTCCTGAATAAAAAGAATCCTGGCAAAAAAGCTCTTGGACTGGAACAGGTTTGAAAACCTTCCCATTACCGAATTAGACACAAATTTATACGCCAACGGAAGCTTTTTTACCGTTTTATTGTTCTTCGGAGATACTATTCTGGCATTATCCAATGTAATTTCGGATTTTTCGGAGGTATTGGTAAACTGTATAACAATCAGTTCGCTGTCTTCAGGAACGGTAAAAGGTATTTCAACCTTTTCATTATTCTCTATATTTTTCATACTGACGTTTTGCAGCCTTGTACCGGTATTAAACATTATATCCTTTTTGCTTTTACTGGTAATTCTGACTTCAACGGAATTCTCTCCATTGCTTTCATTTGCTGATGCATCAACCTCCAACCTGTATTCTTTATTAGGCTCCAATTGGATACTCTTTTGCAAACTGTAACCGCTTTTACTGTCAGAAGATTTACTCTTCAATACCAAAGGCTCCGTTGTGTTTATAAGTATTGCCAGCACAACCATTACTACAGCAAGGGGAACCAGAAGAAAAACAGGCTTTATTTTAAGCTTAAGCTTTGATACATCCACTACTTTTGAAACTAAGAATTCAAATAGTATTGTTAAAGCTATATAAACCAAAACTCCAATTAATACTCTAATCCATAGATGTGAATCCAGAGATTTAACAGCATAACCGACAAGCAATGACACGGCAGCGGATATCGCTGAGTTTAAGCCAAGCATCGCGGTCCTTAGTTTATATCCCCGGGGAATTAAAATAATATACATTAAAAGTACAAAGGGCACAAGAATCAGCACACCTCTGCTAAGGGTTAAAAGCAATGTAACCGACAATACCGTACTGCATGCCCCCGATATAATTCTCTGCCAAAGTTTTTCCGATATCATTGACAATCCTAATGAAATTAAGACAGACACCAATAGATATACAGCCAACGCATTAGGATACTGAATAGTAGAATGAATACGCCCGTTAACATATAATCCAAAGAATTCCACCGGAAAATGCAAGGATTTAAAAAGGTTATTAAGCATATCTACGAGTCTTCCGCCACTTGAGCTGTCCAGTCCGATAATGCTAAGT
>LFSC01000013.1:0-6483 GCA_001512505.1 Clostridiaceae bacterium DTU079
AGCCGGATGATGTGCTTGATGTTTGGAAAAGAATAAAATTTGAAGTGTTATGTTAACTATGAATTTTAATGGGTCGAACAGTGGCTTTGGTCACTGATTTAATACAAAATAATTGTACAAGGAGGTATATTATATTTATTAATTCGAAACTTTAATTAATCGCAGCATTCATCAAAATAATCGAAGGAGGATACTATGAAGAAACGTTTTTTCTGTACTCTATTAGCTATTATATTGGTCTTGTCACTTAACGGTATTACAATACTTGCATCAGAACCTGAAATTAAAAATCACACCTATTATGATGAAGTATATACCTTTTCTGAAGGAATGTCCAAAGTAGTTATAAATGACAAGTATGGATTTATGGATCAAACCGGTAAGGTCGTCATTGATTTTAAATACGATTATGCAGAAGATTTTTGTGAAGGTTTTGCGGCCGTTTCAACAGACGGTTTCTGGGATCCCGACGGAGGCTATGTTGAGGGAAAATGGGGATTTATCGATAAAACCGGCAAAGTCGTTGTCCCAATTATTTATGAAAAAGTATGTAATTTCAGTGAAGACCTTGCTGCTGTTGTAGAAGACGGAAAGCTGGGCTTTGTCGATACGACCGGTAAAGTTGTTATTCCTCCAACATACGACTGCGGAATGTACGAGGAATTATATTTTAAGGATGGCCTTGCCGTAGTAACAACCGGTGACATTGAAACTCCTTCTTTCTTGGTTATTAACAAAACAGGCGAGTCAGCCTTTGATTTTAAATATGACTATGCAAGATTATCCGGCTACTCTGAAGAAATGCTGGCAGTTGCCGTCGGCGGAGATTGGGGCATTGGCGGTCCTTATTACTGGGGTCGCTCCTATAACGGCGGCAAATATGGTTTTATAGATACAAACGGCAAAGAGGTTGTCGCGCCTATCTATGATTACGTCGACGATTTTCATGAAGGCATTGCAGTCGTCTGTAATGACGGTAAATGGGGAGCCATCGATAAAGCCGGTAATGTCGTCGTTCCGATAATTTACACCGATATCAGCCGTGCCAGCGAAGGATTTCTCTGCGTATGCAATGATGATGACAAATGGGGATATGTTGACTATGCCGGAAAAGTAGTTATTGATTTCAAGTTTGATTTATGCAATATTTTCTCCGAAGGATATGTCACCAACTCTGTAGACGGAGAATGGGGCTCAATAGATACTACAGGAAAAACAGTAATCCCATTCAAATATAATAATTTGTGGAATTTCAGTGAAGGTCTTGTCAGAGTCAGAACGGTTGAAGGCGGTAAATGGGGATACATGGATAATCGCGGAAATATTATTATTGATCCTATTTACCAAGCAGCCACTGACTTTTCCGATGGAGTGGCCATTGTTAGAAAAGACGATAAATTTGGAGTCATTTTTAAAACCTCCATCCCATATACAGCAAAGCCCACGGCTTCAACCGTGCTTGTTAACGGCTCTCCTGTAGCTTTTGACGCTTATTCCGTCAATGACAACAACTACTTTAAGCTTCGTGATTTAGCCTACATACTAAACGGTACAGGCAAGCAATTTGAAGTAACTTGGGACAATGATACCAAAGCAATTAATTTAATCCCGGGTAAATCATACACCGTATCCGGCGGTGAAATGGAAACCGGTAGCAAGAACAACGCCACTGCATACCCATCAACCGCAACCGTTTACATTAACGGTGAAAAGGTTGATCTGACAGCATACACAATTAACGGATATAACTACTTTAAGCTCCGTGATATTGGTAAGGCTTTTGATTTTGGCATTATCTGGGACGGTACTGCCAACACAATTCGTATAGACACATCCATAAGCTATACTGAATAAATCCAAAACTAAAATACTTCTATATCCATAATTGAACTGGCCCTCAAGGGTTTAACTCATTGGGGGTCAGTTCAATTATGGATGTACATGCTGCAAACACCATATTCATTCCTTCAATCGGATAGGAGGTAATGCTTAAAAAGGCTTAACGCCTTTATGGGCAACTCTTTGATTTATGAAAAAAACGGCTATTATCCTTTTAGATAGCAGCCGTCTTTGATATATTACCATCTATCGCAATGTCTTCAGATATGCTTTTTGCTCATCTGTTATACGGTAGCTTTCGCAGGCTTTTTGAATTGTCTTTTTATGTGTCCACTCAGGCAGCCTGCGTTCTTCAATATACGGAATTGTATCATCCCACTGTTTTGCCAAAGCGGTAGCAAAAAACCAAGCAACCATCATTTTGACATAGTATTCATCACTGTCAACTTTTTGGGGAAGTTCCAAATACTCCGGTTGAAAATCTTCATCAAGATAATGAGTCATAAGCATACCCATTCCGAAGCGGCAAGTATATGTCTTATCCGAAGTTATCCAATCTTTGATTTTTAAAATAAGTTTATCCTTATGCTTGCTGAAGATTTTCGGGCTGAGGATATCGCACACTGCCCAGTTGTCAACGTACGGAAGAAAAATTTCAACTGCAGCAATACATTGATCATAGTCTTTCATCCTGCTGAGCAGAATAGAATGAAGCATGTTTTCGTCATAGTATGTATGCGGAAGAGTATTCAGAAAATTCCGGCATTCCGGCTTTTTCTCAAAGTCTTTAGCAAACTGCCTGAGCACCGGAACCCGGACCCCTATAACCTTTTCCTGAGGAACGGTTGGAATCAATTTTGCTTGAAACAAGGCATAGTTTTTGTCTGAAAGTTCAAATAATCTTTTCTGTAATTCCGTCATAACTCATCCTCCGTGTTTCAAAAGCAAAAAATTGCCTGTTTTATATATTATTATCTCAATTTTTCTTATATCGCGCAAGAAACTGCTTGGTCCTCTCTTCCTTGGGATTTCCGAACACTTCGTTAGGAGAACCCTGTTCCACAATTACACCATCGTCCATAAAGATGACACGGTCTGCCACATCCCGGGCAAAATCCATCTCATGGGTCACAATAATCATTGTAGTATTGCGTTCTGCCAAATTTCTGATGACTTTCAGCACTTCTCCCGTAAGCTCAGGGTCCAAGGCAGAAGTAGGCTCATCAAAGCATAAAATATCTGGATCCAAAGCCAAAGCACGGGCAATAGCCACACGCTGTTGCTGTCCGCCGGATATCATATGGGGATAGCAGTCCAACTTATCCGACAAGCCGACCTGGGAAAGAAGCGTTTTACCCCGTTCCTGTATTTCTTTCAAGATAGCTTTTTTATCCTTTATATAGTTCGGGCGTTCTTTTGCTAACAGTTCCGCTGCCAATGTAACATTTTTCAGGACCGTATATTGGGGAAAAAGGTTGAAATTTTGAAAAACCAAGCCGAAATGAAGACGCTTTTTCCGCACTTCGCTTTCCCGTTGAGTGGCAGGATCCATTGCGTCAAAAATCACCTCATTATTAACGATGATACTTCCCTTATCGGGGCGCTCTAAAAAATTCAGGCACCGCAGCAGCGTGGTCTTTCCGCTTCCGGAAGGCCCTATAATTGCGATTACATCTCCTTTTTCCAATGAAAAATCAATCTTTTTCAAAACCTTGAGGGTTCCGAAACCTTTCTCAATACCTTTTACTTCTAAGAATGCCAATGTGATCCCTTCTTTCAAACACGGAAATAACTCAGTTTCTTTTCCACCCAATTAAGCAATACAGTCAATACTCCCACAAAAATAAGGAAATATATTCCTGTGGCAAAGAGAGGCCAAATAAGTCCTTTATTGCTGTATTCTCCAGCCATCATAATGATCTCTTTATTTGAAATGATGTTGGCAAGAGATGTATCCTTCACTAAAGTAATAACCTCATTACCAATTGGAGGAACAATACGCTTCACTACTTGAAGCAGTGTTACACGGAAAAAAATCTGTGGCTTTGTCATGCCCAAGACTTGACCCGCTTCATATTGTCCCTTCGGTATGCTCTCAATACCGCCTCGATAGATCTCCGAAAAATAACATGCATAGTTAATAATAAAAGCAACGGTTGCAGCAACAAAACGTCCCGGTGCGCCATTGGGCCAGGAAAAAAACAAATTTAACAGACCCGGTCCGTAAAAAATAATTATAAGCTGCAACATAAGCGGCGTTCCTCGGATTATCCAGACAAAAGTTCGCATCACCCACCGAAGAGGACGGAAGCGGCTCATTGAGCCAAAAGCAATCAACATCCCCAAAGGGAGTGCAAACAAAAGCGTTAATATAAATAGCTTACAATTGAGCACAAAGCTCTCAGACAGCCTCGAAACAATCACAAGAATATCATTCATATTTCTGTTACCTCAATCTATAAGCGACAGGACAGAGGATTAACCCTCTGCCCTCACTTCATTTTATGTATATAAGCTTATTCAGCCAATTCCAGTCCATACTTTTCAGCCAACGCGGCTATGGTACCGTCTTTAATAAATTCGTCGAAAATCTTATTCACTTCCGCACAAATATCAGAACCCTTCCGGAAGGCAACCCCGTAATCTTCTTCAGCTAAGTGATCTACAATAATAATATCCTCATAGTTAGTGCCTTTGCCGGTCATTGTTTTTGCCAAAGTTAAGTCCAACACAGCTGCGTCCGCAGTACCGGATTTCAATTCCATCAAGCAGTCTGTCTGCAAAGTTTTAGGAACAAAGTTTGCCTGCTTCAGATTATCATCAGCCTCAATGGTTTTTTCACCGGCAGAACCCTGCTCAGCCACTACAGTCTTTCCTATTAAGGATTCCGTTCCGTTGTAAGGAGTGCCTTCTTTTATCAGAACCACCTGAGCATTCTTTACATAAGGCCTGGTAATTTCCATGGTTGCCTTACGATCATCGTCGATTGTCAATCCATTCCAAATACAGTCAATGGGACTTTGCATTCAGTTCCACTTCCTTGGTTTTCCAGTTGATCTCAACGAATTCCGGCTTAAGACCAAGCTTCTCACATGTTAAAGTCGCCAACTCAGTGTCAAAACCGGTAAAAACGCCATTTTCATCTGTATAATTCATTGGTGCATAATTGGTGTAACCAATAACCAGTTTGCCATTACTTTTAACGTAGCTCAAATCACTTTCGTCCGGTGATTTTTCTGTTTTCTTAGTACCACAAGCACCCAATGTAAGGCTCAAGGTAAGCGCTAAAAGAATCGGCATTATTTTTTTCATTCTTAATTTGATCATCATTTATTCCCCCAATTTCAATCTAAAAATACGTTCTCATTATATCACGTTAACATAATATAGCAAAGTCCTTTTTCTCCAATATAACAGTGCAACTTACCTCTGTCTTCAAAGATGGTCTTATTACTTTCATTTAGTACCATACCGCTATGAAAGCCCTTATGTATTCAACATCATGAACTTTAAACATCTTCCGCCTGTTTGAAACTGTATGGGGCAATTTGCTTTATGCAATTCCACAATATGGAACAAATTGCTCATGATCGATAGCTCATATAACTAAATGCTGCCAATCCAGTAACTTGCAACCAACACTAAACATACAACGCTGGGAATGAACCATAAAAATCGTGCTGGTTTCTTCTTGCATTTTACAAGCATAAAGCCAAGAAAATTAACTTGCACAAGCGGAATCAATCCGATTGTCATGGCCATTCCGGCTGCGTCCCACGCTTCAGCAGGTATCATAGCATCCGGATTTCGAACAACCGTATCATGAGTAACATACGGAATTGCGCAGTAAATTAGGCAAAGAACTCCGATTATATTTATAACTGTTACTGCAATTGATAATACTTTATTTATTTTCATCTTGAATTCTCCTCCTCTTGAAGTCCTCTTCAATACGAATTTTCCAGTCTTTTGCTATTGAACGTTTTTCTCGAAAACAACTTATTGCCTCATTAATTACGACATAATTTAGCTTTGTTCCTTCACTGTCTGCGTTATAATTTGCCGCCCTTTCACTGTCTATTCCAAATTGCTCTGCAGTTGCAACGGCATCAATGTTTGCACCAAGGAAAATAAACTCCCAGCCGCATTGGCTTTTTTGGCGTTCAATCATACGGCGGACTTTTTCGTAGCTAAACTCCCTGCTGGCATTTTCCAAACCGTCGGTTATTATTACGAACATAACATGTTCGGCCCGCTCATCTTCAGTTGTATGCTTTTGTGCATTTGTAATCTTATTTATTGTTTTTCCCACAGCATCCAATAACGCAGTAGTACCTCTGGCAAAATACTCTTTGTCCGTTATCGGAGATATACCACGAAGGTTAATACGATCGTGCAATAGTTCATACTTGTCATCAAACAGTACAGTAGTTACTATGGCTTCACCGGGCTCCTTTTTCTGCTTTTCCAGCATAGAGTTGTACCCGCCTATGGTATCACTTTCAAGACCGCTCATAGACCCGCTTCTGTCAAGAATAAAAACCAATTCAGTTAAACCTTTTTTCATCATGTTATCCCCCAATCATTAATTTTGATTTAAGGATAACATCATTTATCATAGGTTTGGTCGCATAGGAAGCGACA
>LFSC01000013.1:6611-18426 GCA_001512505.1 Clostridiaceae bacterium DTU079
ACACGCTAATATCCTATCTGTCGCTTTACGATATTTTTCTATTCTATTATAATCTTCCCGGGTAGGATTTGAAATACGGGATAAATCCATGTTATCACTTAAATCCGCCAGCTTAACTTTACAGGCTGTTTTATTTTCAATAACCCTCCCAATAAAATCATCATAGCTTTCATTTTCACGTCTTGTCAGTGCATTTAATGCAATCAAAACTTCTTCAGAAAAACCTTCTTTTCTCAAATATTCAATAGTAATATCCGTATCCTCAAAAACATCATGTAGCACAGCACATATTTTTTCCGTTTCTTTTCTTAACATAAACATGACCCGAAGAGGGTGAAGTATATATGGTTGCCCAGCCTTGTCCGTCTGTCCTTCATGTGCTGTAGCTGCAATACGAATTGCTTTGTCAAGCATTCACAGCACCCCGTTTCTTTTTATCAATATGAATAGCTTTCACCGTTACATCAACATCTATGTTGTTGTATAGCATTTGATTTTCTCATCTTTCTTCTATCAATAAATTACATCAATTGTGAAATTAATTATATCTCAAATCACTCTACTTTTCTACAGCTTATATAAATCAGCTTTTGTACATAGTTTAATGTGCAGCGGACATTGAATCAAGATAAAGCTATCAGTTGCTTCATGCGAAAGTTGATTAATTAATGTTAAGCAACTTTTTCATTATATTCTTCGTATCAGGGTTTACTTCAATATCTGCAATTTCTTTCAATAACGAAAACAAATCAGGTGAAACGGTCTGTAAATTTTGATTCAGTATCTTGCACCATTCCTCCATAACGTTACATGCACCGTTTCGTTCTCTGGTTACAGGTGATTTAAGTGCAGTCTGTACCAATTTCTCACCCATTTTGGGATAATTTTTGAGCTCCTGAAGCACAAAATCCAGACAATTATGCTCATGTGCCAAACTCTCTGCAAACAGAAAATCGCCCATTCCTGTTGCCATATCGTCAAGGGGTAAGATTTCTTCATATATTTTTGTTAACTCATTAGCATATTCAGGATTCTTGTATACGATAGAAATATAAACGCAATGTTCAACAGGGTTCTGCTTGATAGCTTTAAAAATCAGTTCCGAAACATCCATATTCAATCTGCTTGCTACATGGGATGCATAGAAAAACTGTTTATCATCAGGATTATTAAGAATCTCTAGAACCATCTTTCTCCATACTTCTCTATTTATAATATCATCACATATCTTTAGCAATTCATCTCTATTGGCTATTTGTGCACTTATCAGCCAACTTTGCAAATTAAGAATACGCCAAAATTGTGTTATTGTTTCTATATGTTCAGAAGCAATTTGCAAATAACGTTGTAAAGCTTCTTCAGCATGTTCATAAGCACTAATTCCTGCAACTGGTCCCTCATCTAACAGCGCATCAATTATAACACTGATACCTTCAAAAAGTTCATTATCTATGGTGTCTTGGTGTAATGCACCGATCAAGTTGCCTTTATTGGCACATTCCAGTCCAAGGTAAGCATTCATAACAGCATTTGCACATCCTTTACGCAAAATCCATTCCCGGATTTCATCGGACGTAGGCTCTAAGCGCTCCACTGCATGGATTTTACCCCACCCATCGACCTTCTGAGCAATTCTAAACAATAAATCGTTCCCATTTTGATAGTTTGAAAACGCTACAATTACATAGAGGGTGAACTCTTCATATAATGCAAGCACAAGAAGCTTGTCAATAATATCCTGTTTATTGCTCAAATCAAGCAAACCGAGCAAACCTATGCCCAACTTGACCAGTTCCTCATCAGAAGACTGAAATGCAAGCCTGCAAGCAAAATCAAGCAAATTATCAATATCAACCCTTTTCGGTCTTGTCGAATAGAATCTAATATGGGATCGATAACTGACAAAGTACTGCATTCACGCAGAAGTTCGGCAATTTCATTTTGTGAGCTGATACTGCCCTTTTTCCAATCATTTTTTAATAGCTTTACTATTTTCTTCGAAACTTCCTCCGAACTTTTTACTCCAAAATGAAATATGCCTATTCCATCTTTTGCTCCTGGTATAAATCTCAACTGATTCGGAGAAGTTTTATTGAAAGGAAGAGAAAAATCATTCGGAAGCTTCCCCTCTGAATTCAGACTTTCACAAATAGCACCGTATATGCTTTGTGCACTCATTAAAGACACTCCCCTCGCTTTAACAATTTTTATCTGCTTACTGGAATAACTTACACCCCCAATAATTCCTGGTCAAACGCAAACAAAGCTTCATTTATCTCAAAAATATTGTAGTTACCTTCCTCAATAAAATACTCAATGATAATGTCAAATTTACTGCTGTGGGAAAGTGCAAAACCTGCCTTTTGCAGTAAGTCTTTGGTCTCATCAAGATTTAGCCTCAATGCTATTGCAAAAGCAATTACAGTAGCCTTGCTGGGCTTATAATTTACGTCATTTCTAATTTTAGAAAACAACCTGCGGTCTATATTGGCTCTCCTATAGGTCTCTGCATGTGTCATGCCTTTTTCATCGATTAAACGCAGTAACATCTGCGAGAACGTTTCGTCCATGTTCTTTATCACATCTTCAAGGCTTCTTTTTAGCTTTTTCTTCTTGGCAGATGCTTCTTCCGAGAATATATCATAAGCTTCTTTATAGTTTTCTTCAGCCTCATACAATCTTTCAAATGACTTTATGCGGCTAAAAGTAGGTTCTTTTATGTAATTGTCATCGATATATTGGGTTATAGATGAAAACAGTTCCTTAGGCAAAGTAAATTCCGCCTTATCGTAGATAACCAGATAAACCGTCATTTCATTGTCAAGCAAAAAATCTCCTATGACCGAAACAGCAGTCTTTATTGCTTTGTCTTTCGGATATCCAAAGGCTCCTGCTGATATCAGCGGAAAGGCAATACTTTCACAATTATTCTCTTTTGCCAATGCTAACGAATTCTTATAGCAATCTTCCAGCAACTTCTCCTCATTGTTATTACCGCCAGACCAAACCGGTCCAACAGTATGGATTATATATTTTGCAGGCAGCCTATACCCTTTTGTCAGCTTAGCCTTTCCGGTTTCACAACCGCCAAGTGCCCGGCATTCCTCAAGCAGCTGAGGTCCGGCAGCTCTATGGATTGCCCCATCAACCCCTCCTCCACCAAGCAGGGATGAATTGGCTGCATTAACGATTGCATCCACATTTACTTTTGTTATATCATTATGAATTATCTTAAGCGGCATTGCGCTACCTCCTCGCTTTAGGCAACAAACAGGCATCGGGCAAAAACGTCACAATCAGTATCTTCTTTAGTATCTTATGCCTTTTCATGCAAACTACCATGTCAGTAAAGTGAAAAACGTTCATGTCCGAGTCGTATTAATTGAATTGCCTTTTCATTATAATAATACCAAAAATCAGGCAAACAAAATAGAATAAAATGGTCAAGACAACTATCGAATTTATAATCTACTCTTTTTTATTGGAAAGAATTTCTTCCAAGCTATTTCCGTAAGTACTCAGCCTATACAGTCTGCCATTGTAAGACGGATGATAAAGATAAATATTTTTTTCAAAAACTTTTATTGTGGTGGCTTCTATTTCAGCAAGCTTTGTTAAATTAATAGCATGAAATATTGATTCGTTTTTCTTCCTTAGTTTTTTTCTTTGATAATATAACCTATGGATATTTACATCATACTCTCTACAAAAACCAGATATTGTTCCTTCATATTTTGAGAATTTTTCTAAAATATCCTTCCAATATTCATTTGTCTCTATTTGATTCAATTAAAAAACCNNGATAATTCAATTGTATAGCAAATTTTTTAGTATTTATATCCGTTAATTCTTTTACGCTTACATAATTTTAAATAACCTTGTACACTTTTAATTCCGAATTCCTTTTTTGCTTTTCTTCCCGCAGTGCATTTGAACTCTGTAAAGTTAAACTTCTCAGCTTCAAGCTTGTCTACCCATTCTTTATAGTCATTAAACTTTCCTTTTTTACTTTCTCCAGCCCATGTATTAGTTCTTATTACTCCGCCTTTACCTTTAAACTTGTCTATTAATCTAAATAACCTTAATATTTCTTTATCCAGTGCAAAATCAAATATCTCAAATAGAATCTTCTTGTCCCTTATAAGCATATAATCAACTCTTGTTCCGATTTTAGTTTTCATTTCATATTTTTTATTACGAAGCAGAATCTATCTATATCATATAGCGTCACGAATTCTTCTAATTACTTTCATCTGATCTACTCTACCTTATCCAAATTCTCATCACTTATGTAATTCATACATATCTTTATACTCAATATATACATTTCTCTTATTAAGAAGCCTCATACAAAAACTTACAACCTGTTTTTTCTTTGCATATGCATATTGGGTCATACAATCATTCCTATAGTTTATTTTTTCCCTAAAATCTCTTTTGTCCTGAAATAACAAACTTAAACAACTCTTCACCGTTAATCATATCTATATTTTTCTCAGTAAACAAGTTATAATATTCTTCAAAACTCTCAAGCTTTTTGCCATAGTATTTTTCGAATAACTCAAATTTGCGGGTATTTTTTTCACTTATACAACACAATTTATACACATCATCAAAAGGCAGCTCTTTAAGTCTCCTCATACCATTAATCTGTTCATATAATCCTATTAGCATATATCTAAGTAAAATCTCTTTTGAAGCTGTATTGTTTTCAAACCAGTCATAAATCAAATTTATAAACTTTTCCAATTCTTTATTAATGGAATTTTCGCAAGGTTTCTTCAAAGCAAAAAGTACGATTATTTCCTCTAGCTCACTGTTAAATTTTATTTTTAAAATATCTTTGTCTTCTCTATATCGTTTATGGCTTTCATTACTTTCTTTTATACATTCTCTCGGCAGATCGTCAAACATACCACTCTCAAGCATCGCAGAAATATCCTCTTTACTTAGAGAAAAAAATGAATTCACTTTTTTTTTCAATATTACATTATTAAACAAGAAATCAATTTCCCTTAAATTATATGATGTATCATTACCTTTTTGATATTGAGTTTTATCATTATTTACATAAATTTTTTTTATTCTAACCTTGTCATTTTCAGTTATAAAATGAACTGAATATATACAACGTCCTGTCCAACTCCTGTGAAAGTAAAGAACATCTGATTCAAAGAAAATAAACCATTTATCTTCCATCGACTTTGGAATAAATCCTCTTTTTATTTTATCAAACTCCTCAAGAGTAAATTCTTTATCATAATATATACTTACCACATCATCTGGCATCTCTTCTATTTTCCATGAATCTCTTTTCGCTATCTCTTCACTCATAGTATCACTCCTCGTATAATAGTATTTGTAATGTTTTTATAAGTAATTTTCCAGTTATAAACCCTTGCGGTATCGAGCCAAAATCACTGAAATTTCTCTTATATATCTACTTCGAAGGCTTACTCAAAAGCCTTCTTCAAAGCCTATCTTACATAGATATATGCTTACTGCGTAGCAGTAAGCGGCCGCCCTGCCTTCATCGGCCTTGTACTTTGACAATTTGCATATTTACCTTTTCATTTACCTGTGCAACAATGGTATTAGAGACCATTGCGGACAGTTTTGCTCACCCCTTGCGGAGCCTTGTGCTGCTGCTTTGATAGTCTGTTCCCCGGGCCTAGCGTTAGCTTCGTACCACTGGGTGTTTATCCGCCTGTAACCTGCACCCTTTGGCAGGCGGGTATCGTGCATAGGTTACTTGCGAACTCGATTCTAATTGCGAGGGCGTCGATGCGTCTGAATCCACAGGCATTTGTTAAGGTAAATGTACCTCATATTCTTTAAAGTAAGGAGGTGACCCTAATGCCTAATTCATTACTGGTAGGCATCGATGTTAGTTCCAGTGATAACAAGGTTAGATTTTTGGATTCTTCTGGTAATAGTCTTTCGAAGTTTTCTGTTTCCAATAACCAGCCAGGTGCTAAAACTCTTGTTTTCAAGATCATAAGCACCATGACCTTGAATCGCTTCGATTCCCTTGTGATAAGCCTTGAAGCTATCTCTGTCTACGGCGAACCTCTTGTACATTTCTTGAAACAAGACGCCGGTATAGGCACCTTCAAGCCCAGCATCCATGTACTAAATCCTAAGCAGGTCAACGCTTTCAAGAAAGCTTTCCCCGACCTGCCCAAGACGGATGATGTTGACGCCTGGATAATTGCCGAAAACCTGCGTTTTGGACGCATTAACCAGGAGGTTTACATGGATGATAGGATAACAGCTTTAAAAAAGCTTACCCGGGCCCGTTATTATGCAGCCCGTAACCCTACAAGGGAAAAAAACATTTCCTCAACTCCCTGTTCCTGAAGTTCTCTTCCCTTACACAGGAAAAGGTCTTCTCGGATCAGTTCGGAGCTACTGCCCTCGCCGTTGTTGAGGAGTTCCTCTCTGTTGATGAAATAGCTTATATGTCAATTGAGGAATTATCCGCTTTTGTTAATGAAAAAGGCAAGGGTAAGTTTAATGTTCCGGAGGATGTCACCAAACTTATTCAAAAGGCTGCCCGCAGCTCATACCAATTGACTAAGACTGTTAACGACTCTATCAATCAGGTCCTGGCCATTTCTCTTGTAGCCATTCGAGCTTTGAAAGACCAACTGAAACTGTTTGATAAAGCCATCGAGGAACACATGAAAGTCATTCCTAATACACTGACCTTGGTTAAAGGTATCAGGCCAGTCTATGCTGCAGGCATTATTGCCGAGATTGGCGACATCAAGCGTTTTAAGAATCAGGCTGCTTTGGCCAAGTTTGCCGGTATATGCTGGAGTAAATATCAATCCGGCAAATATACCGTCGATAATACCCACCATATTTCTTCGGGTAACCGCTATTTGAGATACTACCTCATGGAGGCTGCGAACAAGGTGCGCATGCACGATCCCGAGTTCAAACGCTTCTATGACCTCAAATACCGTGAAACGCCAAAGACGCCACATAAAAGAGCACTCGTATTGACTGCCAGGAAATTAGTCCGATTAGTCTATGCACTGCTGCATGACAATCGGCTATACATACCTCCAACGGAATAGCAGTCCGTTGGGCTGGCACACCCTGCATTTCCAGTAAAAATGGCAGGGCTTTTTGAGGATTTTCTTTTGTGCCAAAACAGCTTAAACAATATGCATTTTTCAAAGATCTTTTTCCAGTTTACCTATTGACATCTTACCACTGGATTCATATAAATATATTTCAAAAGTGCTTAAATTTAAGTTTAATTATCTGCAAGACTAGGCTTTGACTCAAAACTTATACTCTTTCCTACCTTTCCGAAGTCAACATCCTTTAATGTTCTTTCCTAGATCATATAAAACGACACTTGGCGTAAATTCACTATTTCGCTTTGCCAAATTAGTATAGGAATCAAATATTCATTCTCTCCATACACATTGAAAGGATTAAAATAAACTTTTCTATCTGTTCTAATGGTTGCAACTATGCCTGTTTCACTGGAAAATCGAATAGCAGTACCAATATCAGTAGTCAACGAAATAAACGGTGAATTAGTTGAATCACGAGAATGATCTTCAGCAAATTTTTCATAACCCCTTTGCCTAAGTAAAATATTCAAAAAACACTGTGCTATAAGTGATTCCATATTTCTGGCTGCTTTACTAAGTATAGGTTTTTTAGCCAGACACTCGCTATAATCAAGGCTACTTAATCCTCTATAATATGTCATATATTTTTTGTCTCTCCTTGTTTGAGCAAAATCAATCGATGTTGGAATTTCCTCTGATTCATCTCGTATTTCCACCCTTGAAATCCAGGGTAAACTTACCGAAGCCGGCCAATGAATAACGTTAGGCATCGCTATAAAACTCATAGACAATACTGAAAGCACGCCCATTATCGTTAATGCTGCCATTTGAGAATTTAAACTCATCGTCGTATATCCGGATAAATCGATATTATTAACACCGTCGCTGTTACAGTATAAATACTTATGGAGCGATTTAGGTTCGAAAACACTTCCCTCATACACATCCATTGTTGTAAACCTTCCCACATTCGGATTCATGTATCTTGCCCTCAGATAATAGAATCCTGCATTAGGGTCATACTGTTCCCCTATATATAAGTAATCATTTACTGTTGTTCCTGTATTTTCAAGCAAAATACCAAAGGCATCATAGGAATATGTATCTGTTACCTCACCTAACAAATCTGTCAATGCCCTTGTGCATCCTTGCCCGTCATAAATGTAGTAAGATACAACACCAGCCCTGTTCTGACTAATCAGGTCATCCCCGTATACATAGCTTACTATCAGTTCTCCTTTTGAGTTACGTTCCTCAAGAACTTGGGCATAATCACAGTTTCTATCAACTATGTAGCTGATTTTTTCTCCGTTAACCGTCTTTGATGTCCTTATGCCATCAACATCGTATTCATACAAGATGGTCTGAGTTCCGGTATTTATTGATATTAGCCTGTTGTTATAGTCATAGCTGTAAGTTATTGTTGCTCCTGTTGCATCAGCCACGGATAAAGTGTTGCCATTCGCATCGTAACTATAGATATTGTTTCCTTCCGTAATCAGCCTGTTATTTGCATCGTACGTATATTCAGTCAGTATACCGTTCTCATTCTTTGTAAGCCTGTTACCTACAGGGTCATAGGTATAGCTTATCTCTATAATGCTGCCGTCAGGTTTGGTTATTTTCTCACTTATTAGCTTATAGGTATCGTCATAATCGTACTCTACAGTTCTTCCCGTGTTTTCCACAACTTTTGTGCGGTTTCCTGAATCTGAAAGTGTATATTCGTATGAAGAAATTACTGTTCCGTCTGCCTTCTGATTAACAAGACCTGTAAGCCTGTTAAGCGAATTGTAGCGGTATACGGTTTTTACACCGTTGAGATAAGTTACACTTTCGCGGTTGCCTACTGCATCATATGTATACGTAGTAATGCCTCCGTCAGGTGCCGTTACAGTCTCAAGTCTGTTTAATGCATCATATGTATATGACGTAGTGCCCGAGGGTGTTCCGACACTGGTTCTATTCCCCGCTGCATCATATGTATATGTGAGTTTTGATCCATCAGGATTCACTTGAGTTATAAGTCTTCCTCTTGCATCATATTCATATGCGGTTGTTCCTCTGGAATCTTTAATGGTTTTTATCTTCCCGGAAGCATAGTAAGTATACTCTTCAACGCTGCCATCAGGATAAATCTTTTTTGAAAGTCTTCCGTCTTTATACTCGTACCTGATAGTATCACCATTAAAAGAAGTATGTGTTAATATGTTTCCAAAGTCGTCATAAGTAAATGTTTCATACATCCCCATAGGAAGTGTTCTCTTTGTCATTCTTCCCATGCTGTTATATTCATATTTAGTTGCATGACCGTTTGAATCCTTTTGTATATTGAGATTCCCAATACTGTCATATTCATACTCAGTTATATTACCTAATGCATCAGTCACTTTTATTAAATTCCCATTTTTATCATAATCAAATATTGTAGTCTTCCCTTCTTGATCGGTTTCTGATTTTTTATTTCCATTTTTGTCATAATCGTAAACTATGAATGTACCATCAGGATAAACTACCTTTTCCAGCATACCATTTACATCGTATGAATAGGATATGGTATTGCCCTTTGCATCGGTCATTTTTGTCATATTTCCCAATCTATCGTACTCGTAATACGTTATATTCCCTAATGCATCTTTAACTTTAGTATTTCTACCGGTCTCATCATAAATATACTCAGTTATATTGCCTCTTTCATCAATCCTTTCCCATACTTTACCACTAGCGTAATAAATTGTCTGGTTTGATGTCCCGTCCGGATAAATCACTTTTATCTGCCTGCCGGCTTTATCATACTCAAAATACGTAGTCAATCCGTCACAGTTTGTTTCTGATTTCTTTCGTCCTTCCTTGTCATAAGTATAGCTTTCTTCTGTACCATCAGAGTATTTCGCTTTAACCAGGTTTCCAAATATATCATATTCATACTCTATTCTTATGCCGCCGGAAGCAACTACCGCCGATTGTCTCCCGTTTTCATCATACTCAACAATTATCTCGCTTAAATCCGGGTTAATTGTCTTCATAATTCTATTTTTATTGTCGTAGACATAGGTAGTCGTAAGTACCTCAGTTTTTTCTCCAACTTTTCGTGTAACTGTTTTCGAAGTCTGGTTACCATTGGAATCATAGGTATAAGTAGTTTCATTACCGTTAAAATCGGTTTCCGAAACCAAGTTACCCGAACTGTCATATTTATAGGATATGGTGTTTCCTTCCGCATCAGTCTCAGTCAAAAGATTTCCTTTATTATCATATGAATATTTATAGATATTCCCCTTCTTATCGGTTGTTTCAATCAGATTTCCTCTGGAATCATATTTTTTCGTTATTATATGCCCCAATGCGTCTTTTTCAATTTCAACCTGTCCAAATGCGTTATAAGTATATTCCGTCTTATTTCCCAAAGGATCTGTAATGCTTGTCACATTATCCTTTTCATCATAGGTATAAGTTGTGGTATTTCCAAGAGGATTGGTTTTTGTAAGCATATTCCCTTTTTCGTCATAGGAATACGTCGTTGTATTTCCCATAGGGTCCGTCTTGGAAAGAACATTACCGTTATCATCATATGATATAACAGTTATATTACCCATCCTGTCTCTTATTATTTCCTGCTTTCCTTCTAAGTCACGATCGTACTCAATCCTGTTGCCTTCTGCATCAATATGAGCAATTATTCTTCCGTTATCATCGTATTCGTTGCGGGCAACCTTAACGCCCCTCGGGTCAATTATATCTATTAAGTCATGGCTCGAATTATATGTAAATCTTGTGGAATTACCCTCCTGATCCGTCACTTTAACAAGATCTCCATAGTGGTCATATTCATATTTTATGCTGTTGCCCTTGGGATCTGTTATCTCTGTTATTCTCCCCTGGTCATCCCTTTTAAAGGTTATATTTTTACCGGCAGAATGTATAATACCGTCCTTTGTAAACGTAACAGTATTGCCGTTCGGGTCTGTAATACTTTCCACCCCGCTGCTTTGATTTATTATGTAAACAGTTCCGTCCTGGGTTGTAAGTCTGTAATGATCAGGGTTATACAATTCAACATCAAAAGTATACAAGCCATAACCATTAACATTGTTAATTACTAAGCAGTCATTTGACATATCAAGTGCTTCTAATTTTGAATTTGTTCCTTCCTTTGCCACAAAACTTACGGTAGTGCCCTGTATAGGTGCATATTGTTGAAAGGATGGAGATACCTCGATACCAAATTTTTCAACTCTTCTGTCAGGGTATGTAATACTTATTGTATGTTCCTTTTTTTCATACAAATCATACCTACGGTTTAGTATTCCACCACTTGATTCATGCATCCAGTATTCGCCCGGGACACAATTTTCTTCAATTTTAATATCTCTTAAAGCCATTGTCCAACCTATTCCAAAGTCGCCTTTTTCCTTATTGCGACTGTCATAGGTACGTAAAATAGTTATGGGTAATCCCGCCATAGGAATAGTAAGGTCATCAAAGGTCAAGGAAAAATTTCCAACCTTCTGCTCTCCTTCAATCATATATGAAACGGTACAGGTTGATACAATTCCTCCTTCATCATATGCAGAAAGCTTTATGTCATATTGGCCGTTCCGCATCACAGTGGCATCCAGTCTGCCCAGCACTCCGTTTTTGACCGGAGTATCTCCCTCAGCAAATTTAATATACTGGCCTTTTCCTTTTTCCGAATATTCCAAAACATATTTTACAAGGTT
>LFSC01000040.1 GCA_001512505.1 Clostridiaceae bacterium DTU079
AAAAAATGATGTTGTCTCCTTATCCTACAAGGATTACAAGCAAGCCTTGTGGATTTTATGCTTTCAAAATTGTGATTAATCCTCATTTTAAGGCAATTATCAATAAAATAAGTATTTTGGTTTAGCTGTCCATAGCTGGATCTGGCTTTGGGGCTAGGGAACTTGCGGCCAAAGCGTTCACTGGCCTCTACCACATGCCCTCAGCAAGTCAAAGTGTCACTAAGCTTCGGGCATATAGCAAATGCAGACCGTTATATGAAATTCTTTTTCCTTTTATAATAGCCCCGTGCGGGCTAAATGTGAGTATTACAAGGAGGTATTTGAATTGTCAACCAGTTTTAGGATGCACTCAAAACATAATAACCCTGATGAATGGTTGTGCATGTCTAATGGAGGCACTGCAGTATTTTTATCTGTTCTTGTTTTAAGCGGGTCAAGGTTAGCCCAAGAGAAAAAGGAAAAAGAACTTATAATATGGATAAGTGAACATGATGATACAGTTAGAGGAAGAGGCTGTAATGGCTTTGATATAGAAGATATACCATGGGATTTTAATAATTTTGAAAGAGAAAGAAGTTTTATTTTGAAAGTTATTGAAGGGGCAAGAGAGAAACTTGGATGGGAAACCCTCCACTATGAACCAAATGAGGCTTTTGTATTTTCCTATCTGGATACATTTAAAAATTTAATTATTAATTTCGATCCAGTATATATTGACAAAGAAGCTTATCGTTGTTGGAAAGAAGAAGGCAATGATCCAAGGTTTGCTATTCCTGAAGGTTTCACTAAATGCCCTAAGCATGGCACGCTTTTATATTTTAATGGGTGCATTGCATGTAATGATTGTTAAAAAAGGTAGAAAAATGGATTTCATATGTTTAAGCAGTATTCTGAAGTATTTCAGGAATTTATTATTGATGTAAATTTATGAAAACTAATTTAAAACAGGTTAATAGTAAAGGAATGTTAATTTATGAAATTTACGTATGTACTGAACGGTATAGGATGAGCAGATGTGGTATTAGAGATAAACAATAAAAGGTTATTTTTGTCACCAAATGACGTGAGCGAACCTTTAATTAAGCCTGTTGAGGGTATTTTATCATTAATTTATGAAGAAGACAAAACGGTAATTTTTTTTGAATGAGATGAGGAACCCAGTATTGATAAATGGAAAATTAGTAAGATTAATGGGAGCACAATTAGAGTACAATAGACGAAAGTATTTTCGCTAATGCAGGGGAATTTGTTGCATAGACGTAATTGGTACATATATGGGATGTTAGATGAAATCTCATACGTTTGTGCAATTCGGGAGTTTATATCCAATAAGTTAAAGAAAGAGGATATTATGAAATTTGAGTTATTAGAATACTTGAATAAAACTTTAAGGATGACATTTTGTCACCGGCGTTGTTTTACAATTGGGATATTGGAATTAGATTTGAGCTTGGGTCACCTTATAGAGGAATTGAAAATCCCGAATATTTTAATAAATTGATAGAGAGAGCAGTAAAGATATTTGAATTTGTATTTGAAGAGAATGACGATTTATATGTGATTGTTAGTAGCTTTGAAGCAGTGGAACCGTACAAAGTTTTGAATCAAGGAGAAAGGGTTTTTCCAAAATACATTAAGAACAAAAATGATGCTGACAAAGTTGTTTGCATTAAAGAAGAAAAAAATTTTGAAGAAGAAGGCTATCTATCATCTATTAGCTATCAATATTGTTTAAAATGTAAGAGAGATGATATTGACTACAGTAGGATTTTTGAAGTATTGGCAAACAGAGATTTCTGTAGAGAGCCATATACAAGTGATGGAGTTTATTTTGTGAATGTTTCCAAAGACATTATTTTTCATATGTATGATGATAGGGGGTTTGATGTAGTTGCGAAAAATAAAGAAAACTTGCAGAAGTTGTACGTAATGCTCAATAATTGGATTTTGGATTATGATAGGAAACAAATTGACGAGACATTTAAGCTATATAATTTAGGTTTTCAAAGATCTAATAGTATCGTAAAAAATTACAATATATATGCACAAAGCCGCTTTATTTTTGCAGGAGATCTTTGTACAGTCATAAAATATTTGCGTATCGCTCGCATAATTTCAGCTATAGATTCAAACAGATGATTATGCGTTACGTTCTTTCGAATATCTTTCCAAAGGTGTTCGATTGAATTTAGCTCCGAGCTATAAGGGGGTAGATACTTAAGCGAGATATTTTTTACTGAATCCAATAATTCCATAACACTCTTGGTATGATGATACCTTACATTATCAAGAAGTAATATTACTTCCTTGTTGACATAATGTGCTGACAGCTTATTTTAAAAAATCCTTGAAGCTATCGGAATTAGCCGCTTCAGAGGTTTTAAAGTGTACCTTGCCATTGGCAGGGTCTACTGCTCCAAACATAACAATTCTTTTCCTTGAACCGGAACTGTCAGTCGGAACAATTGGTTGTTCACCTTTGCGTGACCACTTTAATGTTGTGGTAGGTTCGTCTGTAAATATTGCTTCATCTTCATAAAGTACTACGGTGTCATCATCGGAGCTGGCAAGAAGGTCATGTAACTCTTCTTTGAATTGCTTCTGCTTTTCCTTCTTGGCATTCCGGCTCTGCTTCTTTGGCCTTTGCAGAGTGAATCCAAGTTTATGGACCAAATCATATAAGCTTGAAGTTTTATAGTTGATACCCCACTGCTTGTTTATCCATCTTTTTAACAAAGGCATAGTCCAGTTGCTTTTGTTGAACCCACATTCACGGGGTGACTTTTTCAAGGCTTCGATCACTGCTTGCTTCTGCTCACTCGCTAAGTAACTTTTCCGGTTACTGCGTCGGGTATCAATAAGACCGGCAATCCCATATTCGTTATACCGGTGAACCCACTTACGGACATTGGTGGCTGCCATATGAATATCTCTGGCTACCTCAAGACTTGGCTTACCATCCCAGGTCTGCAATACGGCAAGCATTCTTGTTCGAAGTTTTGCATCTTTGCAATCTCTATATGAAGCTTCAAGTTCTTTATAAGAGTTGATCTTACCACTTACTTCAAGTTTTCTTCTACTCATAATATCAGAACCTTTCTATACATATGTTTTGATATTATGATAACTCATAAAAGTATTGGTATTATACAGGTAATATAATGTAATTATATTTATAAAAGTCTAAACTATATAGGTTAGTTTTTTTAGAAGGACTATGTGCGTCTGGTTAAGGAACGTCGTAAATCAAAACGTTCTATGAAATATGGTGCAAGAGGCCGTGCATCCGTGTGCGAATATTTTGGTGAGTTCTTACGAAGTAAAAAAACTTATAATGGAGGTGTATTGTGAGGAAAACTATATTAAAGGTTTTATTATCGTATTTTATTTTATATGTGCTTCAATTCTTAATCATACCGTTGTTTTATGACGAAATAATTGGAGGAGGGAATGAAGCAACAGCGGTATTGTGTATCACCACAGTGATAATTACATTAATAGGAATGATTGCTTTTTCAGACAAACTGCGTTTCTGGCTGCTTGGACTACTATTCTATACGGCACTGATTTTTTTGTATACTCCCGAAGGGGCGTATGGAATAGGGATGTGGGGGATTGATTTGGATGGGACGCACTCACACTATGAACCATCGGCAAGATATATAGTTATTACGGTAGTTGTTATATTGGTTTTGCTTATACAGCTTTCGGTGTGGTGTTTCGTAAAATTATTAAAATTAATAAAATTCATCATAAGAAAACTAAAAAAATGATGTTGTCTCCTTAACCCACAAGGATTACAAACAAGCCTTGTGGATTTTATGTTTTCAAAATTGTGATTAGTCTTCCTTTTGAAAAAAAAATTAATTATAAATAGGATACATGCTGAAAAAAGCAAATAGCGGAAGGGGTCGACTATCTTTTCGCTTTTTTATGCCTCCATATTTATTAAGCATTTATTGACAAGAGAGCGTATGTAGTTATATAATATAAAACATATTGGAATAGTCGGAAAAAAGGGATGGTGATTATAAATATGAATATAGAGGTTATAAAGACTGAAAAAGCTCCTCAAGCAATCGGCCCGTATTCACAGGCAATTGTTGCGGACCCATTTATTTTCACATCGGGACAAATTCCCATTGATCCAAAGACGGGAGAAGTGGTTGCCGGTGGAATTGAGGAGCAGACAGAACAAGTACTAAAAAACTTAAAAAATGTTCTTGAAGCGGCAGGCAGCAGTATGAACAAGGTGGTAAAAACAACTGTATACATACAGGATATGAACAGCTTTTCAAAAATCAATGAGGTGTATGCCAAGTATTTCTCCGAGCCATATCCAGCAAGGTCATGTGTTGAGGTTTCGAAGCTGCCGAAGGGTGTATTGATAGAAATTGAAGCGGTTGCAATAAAATAAAGAAAGGATGAAGGAAATTGGGAATGTGTTGAAATATAAGATAGGCACAAAGGTGGTACATGGTTCAAGGTGCTATGATCCGCATACAGGAGCGGTAAGCTTCCCCATATATCAAAGTGCTACATTCAGGCATCCGGGTCTAAATCAGACTACCGGCTATGATTACTCGCGATTGCAGAATCCCACAAGGGAGGAACTTGAAAATACAATTGCAAATATTGAAAACGGTAAGTTTGGATTTGCATTTTCCAGCGGTATGGCGGCAATATCAACCATACTTTCCCTTTTTTCACCGGGAGACCATATCATTGTTTCCGATGATCTCTATGGAGGTACTTACAGGCTGTTTGAGGAAATATACAAAAAATACGGTTTGGAATTTTCCTATATTGATACCGGAAAGATTCAAGAAATAGAAAATGCTGTGAAAGACAACAGCAAAGCTTTTTTTATTGAGACTCCTTCAAATCCCATGATGAAGGTGTCCGATATAAGGGCGATATCGGAATTTGCAAAAGACCGAGGGATGCTTTTGATTGTGGATAATACCTTTTTAACACCATATTTTCAAAGGCCCTTGGAGTTTGGGGCAGATATTGTAATTCACAGCGGAACAAAGTATCTCGGAGGCCATAACGATACTTTGGCAGGCCTTATTGTAGTTAATGATGATGAGCTGGCTGAAAAGCTTAAGCTTATTCAAAAATCGGAAGGTGCTGTGCTGTCTCCTTTTGACAGTTGGCTAATCCTTAGAGGAATAAAGACTTTGGGGTTACGCCTTGAAAAGCAGCAGGAAAATGCCATGAAAATTGCAAAGTGGCTTTGTACCCATAAAAATGTTACAAAGGTCAACTATGTTGGATTACCGGACCATGAAAGCTATAATATCTCAAAATCTCAGGCTTCCGGCTTTGGAGCCATGATTTCCTTTAACGTAAAGGACGTTCAAATTGTTGAGAAGGTTTTGGAAAAGGTGCAGTTAGTATTGTTTGCTGAGAGTCTCGGAGGAGTGGAAAGCCTGATTACCTATCCTGTTGTCCAGACCCATTCCGCCATTCCTGAGGAAATGCGGGAGAGGATAGGAGTAAACGATACTCTTTTAAGACTTTCGGTGGGAATTGAGGATGCAGAGGATATAATTGCCGACCTTGAGCAGGCGTTGGAATAGGGGGGTGATTTTATGAGCAGTATATTTGATGAGATTGTTGACAGAAAAAACACCGATAGCTTGAAATGGGATTGCTGTAAGCAAAGGTTCGGGCGGGAAGACATTCTGCCCATGTGGGTTGCCGATATGGATTTTAAGTCCCCTTCCGTCATAACGGAAGCGATAATTAGAAGAGCCGAGCACGGGGTGTTCGGTTATACTGAGGTGTCGGAAGAGCTTACAGCGGCTTTAACCGGTTGGATGAAAAAAAGGCACGGTTGGCAGATAGACGATAGGTGGCTAGTATTCAGCCCCAGTGTAGTTACATCGGTAAATACTGCTATACTTGCGTATACCAATCCCGGGGACAAGGTTTTATTGCAAACCCCCATATACTACCCTTTTTATTCCAGTATCAAGGATAATGAAAGACAACTGGTAACAAATTCCCTCAGGAATAATAACGGATATTTTGAGATCGATTTTGAAGATCTTGAAAGAAAGCTTGCCGATAATGTTAAAATAATGATTTTCTGCAGCCCACACAACCCAATCGGAAGGGTATGGAAGATTCATGAGCTAAAAGAAGTATTGAGGCTTTGCAAAAAATATAACGTGATTCTTGTTTCGGACGAAATACACTCGGATCTGGTGTTTAGCGGACATAAGCATATTCCGGTTTCGTCTTTGGCAGAGAAGGATTTTGATAAATGTATCACCTTGGTGTCTCCCACAAAAACCTTCAATATTGCAGGACTTTCGGTGTCTGCTGCAATAATACCCGATACGGAGCTTAGGCGTAAGTTTAGGAGCTTTATAAATAAAAGCGGTACCGGCCTTCTGAACATTTTCGGTTTGGAAGCGGCTAAGGCTGCATACACCAACGGAGAAGAGTGGTTGGAAGAATTATTGGTGTATCTTGAAGGAAATTTGAATGTGCTGGAGGAGTATTTTAAGAAAAATATTCCCCAAATAAAAGTAATAAGACCGGAAGCCACATACCTTGTTTGGCTTGATTGCAAGGAGCTGCCGGTTCCGGCTGAGAAATTAAAGGATTTTTTTGTTAATCAAGCCGGTGTGGGATTAAATGACGGATTAATCTTCGGTCAAGAAGGCTATGGTTTTCAGAGGCTGAATTTCGCCTGCCCTAAAGCGCTTTTGTCGGAAGGCCTGGAAAGAATCAAAAATGCTGTACAAAAACTTAATAAATAACATGCTTCTTTGAAAGGAAAGTTCGGCTTTTAAATGAGATGACTTTGAAGGGGGCAGTTAAAATTGTTAAAATACGGATGCCTGTACATGGAATTTGATGTACAGGCATTTATATTTAAAAATCAAGATAAACTCAATTTCAAATATAATTTTCAGAGGGAAAGAGATAAACATATTAAAATAACAATACTTACTTAGCTATTATTAACATAATGTAAAAGGATACTGGACAAAGTATTAATAAAAATGGTATACTAAAAGTAGATGGACGCGCGTACAATTAATAAAGAGATAAAAAATATTACGATTCTGTGACGCCGATTGACATAAATAATGATATTATTTTGTCGGTGGGATATATTTTGGGGGTTATTATATGATTAGTTTCAAAGCAGGTATAAATATAGGGGGATGGATATCACAATACGATGTCCTTGATAAAACTCATTTTGATACCTTTATTACAGAAAAGGATATTGAGATTATAGCAGAATCAGGATTTGATCATATCAGATTACCCTTTGATTATCCGATTATCGAGTCTGACGACGATGTGGGAAATTATAAAGAAGAGGGGCTATTCTATATTGACCGCTGTCTTATGTGGTGTAAAAAATACAATCTGGGGCTTTTATTGGATATGCATCATGCTCCCGGCTACCGTTTTCAAGACTTAAAAACCAATACACTGTTCGAAAATCCGGATCAACAAAAGAGATTTGTTGATATATGGAGATTTTTGACAAAACGCTACATAGATGAACGGGAACATATTGCCTTTGAATTATTAAACGAAATTGTTGAACCCGACAGCTCCCGTTGGAATAAGTTAATGCTGGAGTGCATAAAGGCAATCCGGGAAATTGATCCTACAAGATGGATTTTTGTCGGAGGCAATAATTATAACAGCCCCGATGAACTTAAAAATCTTGCAGATATTGAGGATGATTTCATAGTTTATAATTTTCATTTTTATAATCCTTTTTTCTTCACCCATCAGAAAGCTCATTGGTCAGAAAGCGCCATGGCATTCAACAGGGAAGTTAAGTATCCGGGTCAATATGAGGGGATTGAGGAATTTGTCAGAGAAAACCCCAAATTTGATTTTATGCTGGAAGTAAACAATCTGAAATTAAATAAGGACTTGTTGCGAAAAGATTTGAAGTCTGCAATTGAATTCAAGGAAAAGAAAAAATGCAGGCTTTATTGCGGTGAGTTCGGTGTAATTGCCATTGCAGATTTGGAGTCGAGGATAAGATGGCATGAAGACTATATAAGTCTTTTGGAAGAGTATGATATCGGTGGTGCAGTGTGGAACTATAAGGGAATGGATTTTGAAATTTTTGATTCCGAAAGAAATCCGATTTCAAAAGATTTAATAAAAGTACTTACAAGAAAACGCATAAATCAAAATCTATAAATACTGTTTGTTATTTGAGGTGTGGTATGATGACCAGCGAAGAAATAGCAAGATTATGTGGTGTTTCCAGAACTACTGTATCCAGGGTAATTAATAACAATCCTAACGTAAAGGAGGAAACCCGGCAAAAGATTCTGGCAATGATAAAGGAGAATAATTATGTTCCGATAGAGCATGCCAGGCGTTTAGCCGGGGTAGACAGCAACATAATCGGTCTATTTGTTTTGGATATCAACATCTCCGAATCTAAAGAAAGAGTTTCAAAAAGTACGTACTTTTCACAGCTTGTAAATTTAATAATAGATCAGGCAAACAACTTAGGCTTTCAAGTATTGGTATCAATTATAACTTCAGAAAAGCAATTGGATGAAATAAAGAATCTTTTTATTAGCAGAACCGTTATTAGCGGCATTTTTATCGGAGCATTCAATGAACTTCCTCAGCTTAACGATTTTGTTATATCACAATACCCCACCATTATTATTGACTATCAACCTAAAGCCACAAGCAATGAGTCAAATCGCTTGGTAATCAACATGGATAATTTCAGTGGTGCATACAAGGCGACACAATTTCTGATTAAATCGGGTCATACCAGAATCGGACATATATCGGGGGATCTTAGGAAGCTTTCAGGCATAGAGCGTTATGAAGGGTATAAGAAAGCATTGCTGGATGCCAATTTGTGTTTTGACAAAAGTATAGTGCGTGAAGGCAACTTCCTCGAAGACAGTGGCTATCTACTGACTCATGAGTTGCTAAAGGAAAATATAACAGCTATTTTTTGCGCCAATGATGTTATGGCCATCAGTGCAATTAAAGCTGTCAAAGAAAAGGGCTTAAATGTTCCGGATGATATATCTGTAATAGGCTTTGACAATATTGCAATCGGAAACTATATTATGCCTGCATTGACTACAGTGGATGCACCGTTGGAACTCATAGCCGAAGCATGTGTTGACTCGTTAAAATACTTCTGCAAGAACAAGCATTTTAAACAAAAAGAAATCAGAATTAAGACCAATTTGATACTGAGGCAATCGACAAAAGTAATTTCCTGAAAAACCGCAGATTTTAACGGTTGTTTTCAGTTTGAGAAGTCGATATCGGACAATAATTATGCACAGTTTATTTATTATTTTATTAAATATTTTAATTATAAATAAAGGAGGGTACAGTGATGTACAAAAAAGTTCTTTCATCGGTATTGGTTTTTCTGGTATTGCTATCAATCTTGCCGGGAAATCCAATACAGGCTTCTGCCGCAAGCATTGATATTAACGGGCACTGGGCAGAGGAAGACTTGAACAAGTGGATAGAAAACGGTATTTTACTTGGCTACCAGGACGGAACAATTAAGCCTGATAATAACATCACAAGAGCGGAGTTTGTGACAATAATTAACAAGGTCCTGGGATTCTTTGAGTTAGGTAAAGAACAGTTTTCGGATGTCCAAGACACAAAATGGTATTCCGGCGAAATATTAAAGGCAAGGGAAGCAGGCTATATTGCAGGCTATGAAAACAACATTTTTAAACCGGAAAACTATATTACGAGGCAAGAAGCCGTTGTTATAATGGCAAATGTATTTGAATTTAAGAGCAGCAATGATTATTTAAGTAAGTTTACAGACGGTGACTCGGTTAAAGATTATGCGAAAGAGGCTGTTAATGCCTTGGTTGAAAGAGGTTATATAGCAGGATATAATGACGGTACTTTCAGACCTGACAGCTTTATAACCCGTGCCGAGACAATTAAAATTCTCAGCCGTATAGTTGAAGCTTTATATAATAACAAAGGCAGCTATACAACTGGAAGGATATTCGGAAACGCACTGATTAATACTGAAGGAGTTGTTTTAAAGGATACTGTAATAGACGGTGATTTGTATCTTTCACCGGGCATTCAGGAAGGGGATGTAACCCTTGACGGAGTTGATGTAAAGGGAACAGTTTATGTCAACGGTGGAGGAAGTAACAGTATACATATTAATAATTCCAAAGCAAACAGGATTGTTGTCAAGAAAAAGGGTAATCAGCAAGTCAGAATTGTAACTTCGGGAGAAACTTCTGTTGAAGAGACGATTGTCAAGTCCGGTGCCAAACTTGAAGAAAAGGACTTGAAAGCCCATGGATTCAAAAAAGTTATTGTGGATAAGGATCTTTCAACCGGCAGTATTATTGAATTCATCGGTGATTTTGAACAGGTTGATGCTTTGGCTGAAGGTGCTGTGCTTCAGACCAGGCAAGCAAAAATGAGATTAAGAATATTAGGGCATGGTATTAAAATAAACGGGGAAACGATTGAAAATTCATCGGAAACTTATGTTGTTGACGGTGAAGAAATATCGATTGAAACGGAAGAACCCCAACCTTCCGAAACACCGGAACCACAAAGTACTCCTGTAGCGTCAGATTCAACGCAAACAACAAGTAAACCGGGCTCAACTTCTGCTCCGGCAGAACAGTGGAAACTGGTTTGGAGTGACGAGTTTAACGGTACTGAAATAAATATGAATAATTGGAGCTTTGATGATCCGACCAACGGAAGATGGAATAATGAAATTCAATCCTACACACAGAATAATGCTTATATCCAGGACGGTTCATTGATTATTGAAGCCAGGAAAGAAGATATTACGGAGCCCAGCGGTCAAACCTATAATTATTCTTCGGCAAAATTAATTACCAAAGGGAAGCAATCGTGGACATACGGAAAGTTTGAAATACGGGCAAAGATGCCTATAGGTAAAGGTATATGGCCGGCAATTTGGATGATGCCTGAAGATGAACCCTTCTACGGAACATGGCCCAAATGCGGTGAGATTGATATTATGGAGTTTTTAGGTCATGAGCCTAATAAAATCTATGGAACAATCCATTTTGGAGAACCCCATAAAGAATCTCAGGGAACATATACATTGCCTGCAGGTCAGAGCTTTAGCGATGATTATCATATTTATTCAATTGAATGGGAACCGGGTGAAATACGCTGGTATTTAGACGGTAAGTTATATCATAAAGCCAATGACTGGTATTCAAGAGATCCGTATCTTGCTGATGATTATACTTATCCTGCACCTTTTGACCAAGATTTCTTTTTGATTATGAACATATCCGTAGGCGGAAACTGGCCGGGCAATCCTGACGAAACAACAGTGTTCCCGCAGCAGATGGCAGTGGATTATGTAAGAGTGTATCAGAAGAGTAATTATCCCCACAGGGAAAAACCGATCAGTGAGGAATCAACAGCAAGGGAACCTCTCGCGGACGGCAATTATATCTATAACGGAGGCTTTGACGTAGATGATCCTGAGGCAACCGGCGTTGACGGAGTTCCCTATACATCTTACTGGACCTTCTTAGAGGGACCTGGCGGAGAGGCAGCCCTTAATGTAGATGAAGGTGTTATGCATGTGCAGATAGATAACGGAGGAACAACCGACTACAGTGTGCAACTGCTTCAAGCACCGGTTCATCTTGAAAAAGGTGCAAAATATAAAGCGTCTTTTGATATGAAAGCCCAGGGCGAAAGAAATGTTAAACTTAAAATCGGTGGAGACGGCGACAGGGGATGGACTGACTATGCTGCTATTCCGGCATTTACTGTTTCGACAGAAATGCAAACTTATGAATTTGAGTTTACCATGAAGCATGATACGGATGTTAAGGCTCGTTTTGAGTTTAATATGGGCTTGAACGATAATGATATCTGGATTGACAATGTTAAACTGATTAAGACCGAAGATGCACCGGAGATAGATCCTTCGGAAGTGGCAAGACCTCCTCTTGTTTCAGGAAATTATATATACAACGGTACTTTTGACCAGGGCGAAAACAGAATGGGATTCTGGAAGTTTATTGTAGGTAACGGGGCAAGTGCTGATTATTATATTGGAAGTGGAGTTAACGAACGCAGATTTGAAACAAGAATTAAAAACGGCGGAAATTCAAAGGATGCTATAAAACTGGTACAATCAGGAATCAATATTGAATTGAGCAAATCCTACAAGGTCAGCTTCGAAGCAAGTGCAAAAGCTAAGAGAACCATTGATGTGGAAATTGTAAGTAATCAGAGCAATAGCGTCATATACTCCACCACTATTGAAATTGACAAAGTAAGCAAAGTATACGAATTTGAGTTTACCATGGATAAAGACTCGGATAAGAACGGAGAACTCAGATTTAATCTTGGTGGAAATATCTCAGATGTTTACATCGATAATGTGGTCATGAAGAAAACAAGTTCCGATGATATTGAAGGAAACCTACTGGTTAATGGGGGATTTAGCGGCTTGTTAGGTTGGAAATATGAAGCACTTGAAGACGGATCGGCACTATTTGATAATACTGATGAACAGTTTAAGGCAGATATTAGTTCTGTCGGTAATGCAGGTTGGCATGTTCAGTTGTATCAGGATAATGTGCCGTTGGAACAAGGACAGACCTATGAAGTTTCATTTGATGCAAAATCAACGGTTGACAGAAAAATATTGGTTCAGATGCAGCAAGTGGATGTCTGGACACAATATTTCTATAAGGAAGTTCAAATTACAGGTGAACTTCAGACATTCAAATATGAATTTACAATGGATAAACCGTCAGATTCGGCATCTAGGTTTAGTTTTGCACTGGGAAGTCCGGATGATGGTGTGACGACTTACCCTGCACATGAGTTAATAATTGACAATGTCGTGGTAAGAAAGGTTGTAAATAATATAATAAAAAACGGAACCTTCGACAATGGAAAAGAAAACTGGTCGGAATACTGGGGTGGACCTTGGGAAGATTCCTCTGAAGGAGAAGGGGATGGTACTGCAACAGGTTCTTGTGAAGTAGTATCCGGAGAGCTTGTAATTAATATTACCAAGGTAGGAAACAAAGATTATATACCTCAAATCAAACAGGAAAACCTGTTCTTGGAAGAGGGCGTAACCTATACTGTATCTTTTAAAGCAAGAGCAGATGTGCCAAGAAGTATTAAAGCTGATATATTGGATGCAACTTATAACTGGTATGGTGGAAGTACCTTTGACTTAACAACAGAGTATGAGATCTATACATTCGAGTTTACTTCCAGTAAATCAGTAAGCGATGGCACACTGACAATAAATTTAGGTACTATACCGGATAAGGATTCGGCAGCAACTACTGTTTATCTCGATGATATACAAATTACAAAAAAATAGAACAGGGGACGGTTCTCTGTTTGACATCACCCAGCCATTATTGTAAACTAAAGGTGGGGTGATTTATTATGCCTAGAACGGAAAGAATGAAAAGCTGTACCGGCATATACCATGTAATGCTAAGAGGTATAAATCAGCAGAATATATTTGTAGATGATGAGGATAATGAAAGGTTTATTGCCACGCTTGCAAGGTACCAAAAAGAAAGTGAATATGAATTATACGCTTACTGTCTGATGGGTAATCATGTTCATTTGCTTATGAAGGAAGGAAATGAAACACTGGGAAATACTATGAGGCGAATAGGAGCAAGTTATGTGTATTGGTACAATTGGCAGTATGGCAGAAAGGGACATTTGTTTCAGGACCGGTACAAAAGCGAACCGGTGCAAGATGATGCTTATTTCTTAACAGTATTGAGATATATTCATCAAAATCCGTTAAAAGCAGGTTTGGTAAAAAGTATTGATGAATATAAATGGAGTAGTTTTAACGAATATATAAAGGAAGCGGAGATTGTTAATGTAGATTATGCTCTGGCAATGTTTGCGAATAATAGGAAAACAGCTCTTAAAGGGTTTAAGGAGTTTCACATGGCTGCAAATGACGATCAGTGTCTGGAGATAACACCCAGGAAGAAAACTGTTTCCGATAAAAAGATAAGGCAATTTGTGCTGGAACAATTCAATATAGAATTGGCTTCATTGCAAAATGAGGATCCTAAAACGCAGATTGAGGTCTTAAGATGTTTGAAGAAGCTGGAAGGAAGTTCATTAAGACAGTTGTCAAGATTAACCGGACTTACTGTTAATAAGATTTATAGAGCGTAGAACAGAGAACCGTCCCCTGTTCCGGATAGAACAGAGAACCGTCCCCTGTTCCGCTAAGATTTATAGAGCGTAGAACAGAGAACCGTCCCCTGTTCCGTCCCCTGTTCCGTCCCCTGTTCTACGCTGTGTTTTACTTTAACGATGCCCAGTTGAAAAGTACAAAGCCGAGCTTTGTATTTACTACTCCTTGAAGCTTCGGTGAGATAACCACCGGCTCCGTATAGTAGTACAAAGGAGCTATAGCAGCATCATCCATAAGCAATTTTTCTGCTTCATGATAAAACTGAATGCGTTTTGCAGGGTCAGCTTCTTTTCTAGCAGATGAAATCAGTTCATCGTACTTTGGATTGCTGTATTTTGCATTATTCTGACCGTTTCCTGTTGTAAACATATCCAAAAACGTTGATGCATCCATATAGTCTCCGATCCAACCGTTTCTGTTTATATTATAAACACCGTCTTTTCTGGATTGCTGGAATACATTCCATTCCTGAGCAAGGATTTCAACTTCCACACCCAAATTTTCCTTCCACATCTGCTGTACAGCCTCAGCTATAGGCTCATGACCGGCACCTGAGTTTAAACCGAAGGTAACCTTCGGAAATCCTTTACCATCCGGATAACCTGCTTCAGCAAGAAGCTTTTTAGCCTCTTGTACATTTTTTTCGTAATCTTCAGGTTTTACTGAGATATAGTCGCCGCCTGTTGTCCTAAAGTCGGGTTCCGGATTTACATCAGATATACCGTAAGGTACGTAGCCTGTTGCCGGTTTTTCTCCGCCCTTTTTAACCGTTTCTACCAGGTAGTTACGGTCAATTGCCAAAGAAAAGGCCTTTCTTACTTTTACATTGTCAAAAGGAGGCTTATTGTTTACAAAGTCAAGATAATATGTTCCAAGTAACGGCTGTATTTTTAGGTTACCGGCTTGCTTTTCCGCAGCCAGTTCATCTGAAGGTATATTTTTTGCATATACAACCTGCCCGTTTTTAAAAGCACTTAAAATAGCATTTTGGTCATTCATCAAATACCATTCGATTTTTGGAGCAACTATGGAATCCTTGTCCCAATAATTATCATTCTTTTCAAAGGTAATCTTTGAATCATGCTCCCAGGCGGTCAGCTTATATGGACCGTTACCTATATAAGTAGACGGATTCAAAGCCCACTTATCTTTATCGGCGGACACGATGTCTTCTCTTTGCGGCACAAGCGCAGGGAAAGCCACTATTTCGGTAAAGAACGGACATGGATTTTCAAGAGTTACCTCAAGAGTCTTTTCGTCAAGAGCCTTTACTCCCAAAGTATCAATATCGGCTTCACCGGCGTTGATTTTTTCTCCGTTCTTTATGAAGTAGATGTAGTATGCGTAGTCGGCAGCCGTTTTTGGATCGACGGTTCTTTTCCAGGCATAAATGAAATCATTTGCAGTAACATCTTTACCGTCAGACCACTTTGCATCTTTGCGGATATGGAATGTCCATACCAGACCGTCAGGACTGGTTTCCCAACTTTCAGCCGCCCCTGCAACTATGTTGCCGTCTTTGCCTATTCTGGTCAGTCCTTCAAATGCACATAAAATATAGTTACCTCCGTCAAGAGCATTGTTAAGGGACGGATCCAGAGTTTTAGGCTCGGATGCAATGGTTGCACGAATAACATTATCTGAGCCTGTTGTTTTCGGTGTGTTTGCACACCCTGTCAATAATGCTGTAAGTGTTAAAAGTGTAATTATAAGTACCAATAATCTTTTCATTTTATTACCCCTTACTGTTTCATAGTTTAATTTAAAATTAATTATCTCCATATTTGAAATAATTATTCCCATCACAGCCAAAACAAACATCCGGTGTTTAACGTTGTTGGACTTCCTAATTTTTAATTATTATGCTAAAGAAAAGAAGAAGAGGCTCTATAAAAACTTTAGAGCCTGTAATACAACGTGGAAAGGATGAAAAGCTATTTTCGCATAGAGCGAATTTACTTTTGCACCCACGAAGTATTCACAGGCTCTTTATTTTTTAAATTATAGTTATATTTTACTTTTTATTCACATTTTATATCTTCCCGGCAAAATGACAGGCTACATAATGTCCATCTTTATATTCTTTAAACTCGGGAACCTCTTTTGCACAGATATCCTTAGCATAGGGGCATCGGGTTCTGAATTTGCAGCCAGAGGGTGGATTGACCGGCGATGGAATTTCACCTTTTAAAATAATCCTGTTTCTTTTCTTGGCAACTTCAGGGTCGGGCTCCGGAATAGCGGTTAAAAGAGCCTGGGTGTATGGATGCAGAGGATTTCTGTACAACTCTTCGGATTCCACCAATTCAACTATATGCCCCAAGTACATTACACCTACTCTGTCACAGGTATGTCTGACCACACCCAAATCATGGGAGATAAAAAGGTAGGTTAGGTGCAGCCTTTCCTGCATTTCTTCAAGGGTATTGATTATCTGTGCCCGAATAGAGACGTCCAGTGCCGATACCGGCTCATCACATACGATAAACTCGGGTTCCACCGCAATAGCCCGGGCTATACCTATTCTTTGACGTTGGCCTCCTGAAAACTCATGGGGATACCGGGATGCATGTTCGGAGTTGAGACCCACAATATTTAGAAGCTCCCGGATTTTTTCAACCCTGTCTTTTTTTGAAGAAGTAAGATTATGGATATCCAGTGCTTCGCCCACAATATCCGAAACAGTCATACGAGGGTCAAGGGAGGCATAGGGATCCTGAAAAATATATTGCATTTTTTTTCTGTAGGGAAGGAGCTTCCCTTTTTTCAATCTTGTTATATCTACTCCGGAGAATATAACATGCCCCGAAGTAGGTTCATAAATCCTTAGAATTGAACGCCCCAAAGTGGTTTTGCCCGAACCGGATTCACCCACCAGTCCGAGGGTTTCACCTTTATAAATATTAAAGCTTACATTGTCTACTGCTTTGACGAAAGCTTTTTTCCCGAGGTTGCTTCTTATGTTAAAATATTGCTTTAAATTTTTCACTTCTATTAAAACATTTTGCTTTCCGGCAGAATTATAACCGGATGGGGAAGTTTGGGGTTCATTATTGGTCATTATTCTTCACCCCCATGTTTATTGATGGCCCTGCTATCATACAGCCAGCAGCTGACTCTGTGTCCGTCCTCGGTGGAGTATTCCTCCGGCATAAACTTTAGGCAGACCTTCATGCAGCTTTCGCACCTAGGTGCAAAGGCGCAGCCTTGAGGCAAATTCAACAGGTCTATAGGGTTTCCCTGAATGGGGATTAGTTTTTCACCCTTTTTATTCAGGTCCGGAAGAGAGCGAAGCAAACCTTTGGTATACGGATGGCGGGGAGAATTAAATATACTGTAAACAGAGCCTTGCTCAACAATTTTTCCCCCATACATTACAATAACATCGTCCGCCATGTCGGCAACTATACCAAGGTCATGGGTAATGAGAATTATAGCCATTCCCGTCTTTTTCTGAATATCCTTGAGGAGCTCCAAAATCTGAGCCTGAATTGTAACATCAAGGGCAGTGGTCGGTTCGTCGGCTATCAAAAGCTTGGGTGAACCGGCGAGAGCCATGGCAATCATTACCCTTTGACGCATACCTCCTGAGAATTCATGAGGATACTGGGACAAACGCTTTTCCGGTTCGTTTATTCCAACCAAAGTCATTAGTTCTATTGAACGTTTTTTAATTTCTTTTTTTGAAATCTTTCCGTATTTGTGAATCAATGATTCGGCAATCTGGTTTCCTATAGTAAAAACAGGATTCAGACAGGTCATAGGATCCTGGAATATCATTGCTACCTCATTTCCCGCAAAATTCCGTCTTTGGGCTTTAGTCATTGTGGAAACATCTTTTCCGTCAAATATAATGCTTCCTCCAACAATCTTGCCGGGTTTATCGATTAATCCCATAACGGAATAGGAAGATACGCTTTTGCCGGATCCGGACTCACCGACTATACCCAAAACCTTTCCGGGCTCAAGAGTGTAGCTTATTCCGTTTACTGCCTGGACTTCTCCTACCGGAGTGAAAAAGGAAACCTTTAAATCATTTATTTTAAGTAATTCTTTATTCATTCCAATCTCCTATCTACGTTTAAATCGTTTATTTAAGTCTATTTCTTCATCCTTGGGTCAAGGGCATCCCTGAGTCCGTCACCAAAAAGATTTATGGACAATATGATGATGCTGATGGTAGCTGCAGGGAAAAACAGCATGTACGGATAGGAGTATATACCCTTTAAAGCCATCTGAGACAGAGAGCCAAGAGATGCCATGGGTATTGAAACTCCAAGCCCTATGAAACTGAGGAAAGATTCTACGAAAATTGCCTCAGGAATTTTTAGGGTAGCTACGACTATGATCTGTCCTATACAGTTCGGTACAAGATGCTTGAAAATAATCTCCCTGTTGCTTGCACCAAGCACTTTGGCAGCTAATACAAACTCCTGCTCCTTTAATGCAAGAATCTGACCCCGTACTATCCTGGCCATGTCTACCCAGTAAAGTAGGGCAAGAACAAAAAATATGCTTATCAGCCCGACACCCAATTTTTTCAGGAATTCGGGAGCATGGGCAGACATAAGAAAATTGTCTATCGGTGTCTTTAAGGCAACCTGGAGCAATATAACGATAAGTATTGTGGGAACCGAATAAACAATATCTATTATTCTCATCATGACAATATCAACCCAGCCTCCAAAGTAGCCGGAAATTGCGCCGTACAAAATACCGATAATTGAAATCATGACAGCGGCAACAACACCGACGGAAAGAGAGATCCTGGCACCGATCATGGTTCTGGTAAACAAATCTCTTCCCAAGCTGTCCGTACCGAATATATGCTGTGCATTGGGCCGTAAATTTTCACTGCCTTTGTTTATCTGATCATAAGCATAGGGTGAAAGCATAGGACCGATTACAGCAGCCAATATAACCAGCAGAATAACTGCTAAAGAACACATAGCCACTTTATTAGTCCTAAGCCTTGTTAAGGCATCTTTCCAATAACCTACCGACGGACGCATAACTTCCGCTGTTGCTTTTTCTTTGTCGGAGGCAGGCAGAAACATTTTGCTGTCCAAAACTTCAGATTTATTTATATTAGTCATTTTAGTCTCTCCGTTTCCTTGGTCTGCTACATTAATTTTTGCTTATTTTGCTATATTAATTCTAGGGTCGATAAATCTGTATATTATATCCACAAAAAAGTTCATAAAAATGAGCAGAGCACCGTAAAATATTGTTACTCCCATTACAGTGGGATAATCCTTTGCGGTAATACTGGTTACAAAGGAGCTTCCCAGTCCGGGTATTGAAAAAATCGATTCAATTACAAAGGAACCTGTCAGAATTCCGGCAATCATCGGTCCTGCATAGGTTACAACCGGCAGAATCCCGTTTCTCAAACCGTGTTTAAAAATTACAACTCTTTCCGATAACCCCTTTGCCCGTGCTGTTCTTATATAATCCTGGTTTATAACATCCAGCATTGATGAGCGCATAAGCCTTGTAATAAAGCTAAGAGGGAAGAAGGACAGCGCAAAACCGGGCAATATATAACTTGAAAGGCTGTCGAGGTGGCTGACGGTAGGGAATAAGGGCATTTTTACTCCAAATAAAACCATACTTACTGTAGCCACTACGAAGCTTGGAACCGCAATTCCAATGGTTACAATGAACATAATTACTCTGTCGGCTGCGGTATTTTTCTTCAGGGCACTGATTGTTCCCAAAACAGTACCGAAAATTATGGCTATGGCACTGGAGAACAAACCCAGCTTGAGGGAGTAAGGAAATTTCCTGGCAATTATTTCTACGACGCTTTGCCCGGAAAGCTTTATTGATTCTCCCAGATCGCCCTTGAGAATGTTCATTGCATACATTTTATATTGAACCAATAAGGGTTTGTCCAAGCCGTACTTCGCTTCCAGGTTTGCCAGTATTTCCGGAGTAATCCTTCCGTCTCCCAAAAAGGGGTTTCCCGGTGTCAAGTGCATAAGGAAGAAAGTCAGCGTAAACATAATCCATAATGTTAAAATTGATGCTAATAATCTTTTAATAACGTATTTCAGCATAGTACCTCCATAGTTGTGTTATGATAAATCACAACAATTTTGTATTATTTAACCATATATCGTAAGTTTTAATTAAAATATGTATTTACGCCGCTAAAATAAACATAATAAATTTCAAACATGGGTGATAAAGGCATTAATAATGTCGAAAATTGAAATAAAATATATTATAATATGGCATTATACTACAAATTTTATGTTTATTCAATTGACTATTACTGCCAACAATGGAGTGAGGGGTTGTTCTCTGCTTAAAACAGAGAACAACCCCCCGTTATATGCAATGTGTTGTTCTATTAATCCCACCAAAAATACCATAACTTTCTATTTAGTAAATTTGCAGCTAAATTATTGATGGTTTGCGTACCTTGCACAACAATATCGATACAATACTTATACTGTTCGATAGCCAAATTGATAGCTTCATCTTTAGTTTTAGGCGGATTGTCAACTATACATTCAATTATATCATGGGTTGCGGCGATAATTCTTGCACCGTACTTTTCATTCCAATATTTTAAAATTGCTATGTGTTCTTCCGGAAGGGGACATTCATTCCAGTCACCTAATTTTAAGTAAGCAGGAACTTTATAGGAATCCAAAGTCGGTATCAATGCTATGTATACTTCATCCAAAGGTTCTCCTGTTAAAATATCGATGGTTGAAATTAATACGTCGTCATCCGGTTCAAAGTCCTCAGGCCATTCTCCCATTATATCGTCATCAATGGGGAATTCCTTATATCGGTTATTCAAAAATTCTTTAATATCAACATTTTCCGATTGCTTTATAATTGATTCGGGTGTGGAATCATTGTATTCCAGCGCATCTTGCAAGTGAGATAATTCATCGATTCCACCAAGAATGACAGGTGTAACTCCTTTTGAAGTGTCTTTTATAATTTCCATACATGTTTTCAAAGCTTCACTTCCGTGAACAACGATATAATCGAAAGGTAAATCAAATTCTTTTTTCATATTTTTACTCTCCTGTTTTCAATTTTTTATATTATATCATAATAGCCAGAGTATGGAAATATTAATTAAATTTTATTTCCAATTTATATATTTACTTAAGGAAATATGAAATTTTGATTTCCGAAAACTATATCATATTGCTTACATTAAAATAAAATCAAAAATTTTTATTAAAAGTGGGTAGTATTCAAAAAAAGTGGGTATATTTTTATCAAGTCGGTTATATTTAAAAATTCAAATAAAAAATAAAATGCAAAACGTTAGGAGGTAATAGTTATGTCATTGATTGGAACCGAAGTTAAACCATTTACAGCAGAAGCTTATCATAACGGAAAGTTTATAACGGTAACAGAGCAAGATTTTAAAGGAAAATGGAGTATAGTATGCTTTTATCCTGCAGACTTTACTTTTGTTTGCCCAACCGAACTTGAAGATCTTCAAAACAATTATGAAAAATTAAAAGAATTGGGTGCGGAAGTATATTCTGTTTCCACCGATACCCATTATACCCATAAGGCATGGCACGATACATCGGAAGCTATAAAGAAAATAACTTATATAATGATTGGAGACCCATCCCATACTCTTTCAAGAAATTTTGATGTTCTTGACGAATCAACGGGATTGGCAGATAGAGGTACTTTCATTATAGATCCCGATGGTATTATCCAATCGGTTGAAATATCGGCCGGAGGTATCGGACGTGATGCCGATATTCTTATAAATAAAATAAAGGCTGCTCAATATGTTAGAAATCATCCCGGTGAAGTGTGCCCGGCTAAGTGGAAAGAAGGCGGTACAACATTAAAACCAAGCATTGATTTAGTCGGAAAGATATAAGAGGTAACAGACATGCTTTTGGATGTGGAAATTAAACAGCAACTCGAACAGTATTTGACTTTGCTTGAAAATGATATTGTCATTAAGATAAGCGCCGGTAATGATAAAGTATCCACCGATATGGTTGTACTAATAGACGAAATTGCCAGGCTTTCAACTAAGATACATGTAGAAAAAGCAGAACTCGACAGAACACCCAGCTTTAGCATTAACCGTGTAAATGAGGATACAGGTATTGTATTTGCCGGCATTCCCTTAGGTCATGAATTTAATTCCTTAGTTTTGGCTCTCCTCCAAGTAGGAGGAAGAGCTCCTAAGGTGGATGATACTTGTATCAATCAGATTAAACAGCTTAAGGGAGAGTATCGTTTTGAAACCTACGTTAGCCTGAGCTGCCATAATTGTCCCGATGTTGTTCAAGCACTCAATATAATGAGTGTGCTCAACCCGAATATTTCCCATACCATGATTGATGGGGCTGTTTATAAAGAAGAGGTTGAAAGCAAGGATATAATGGCAGTACCTGCGATATATCTTAATGGCGAATTTTTTGAAAGCGGCCGCTTAACCTTAGAGGAGATTCTTGCCAAATTGGGACAAACATCGGATGACTCCTATATAAATGAAAAAGAGCCCTTTGATGTACTTGTCATAGGCGGTGGACCAGCCGGTGTAAGTTCTGCCATATACACCGCCCGAAAAGGCCTTCGCACAGGTATTGTGGCTGAAAGAATCGGAGGTCAGGTTTTAGATACGTTAGGAATAGAGAATTTTATTTCCGTTCCATATACTGAAGGTCCAAAGCTGGCCGAAAATCTGAAAGAGCATCTTAACAGATATAATGTTGATATTATTAATCTTCAAAAGGCAAAGAATATAAGCCGTAAGGAATTGTTGGAGGTAGAGCTGGAAAAAGGAGCTGTCGTAAAGAGCAAGACAGTTATTATTGCAACCGGTGCCCGATGGCGTGATCTGAACGTTCCGGGGGAAAAGGAGTTTAAAACCAAGGGAGTGGCTTATTGTCCTCACTGTGACGGACCGTTGTTTGCAGGAAAGGATGTAGCCGTAATCGGTGGAGGTAATTCCGGTATTGAAGCAGCCATTGATTTGGCTGGTATTGTAAGGCATGTGACAGTACTGGAGTTTATGCCGGAATTAAAGGCTGACAAGGTGTTACAGGAACGTTTGTATAAATTTCCTAATGTAACGGTACTTACAAATGTTCAAACAAAAGAGTTCACCGGTAAGGATAAGCTTGACGGAATTACTTATATCCGGCGCGACACCGGTGAAGAAAAGCACATTGAGGTTCAGGGAGTTTTCGTTCAAATCGGTCTTGTGCCCAATACCGATTGGATAGGAGACAGTATTGAGCGAAATTCCATGGGTGAAATCGTTGTCAACCATAGGAATGAAACTTCAATGCCCGGGGTGTTTGCAGCCGGTGACTGTACCAACAGTCCCTATAAACAGATTATTATATCCATGGGTTCCGGTGCGACGGCAGCTCTCAGTGCCTTTGATTATCTAATCAGGAACTAATAGAAAGGGGGACGGTGAACGATTCACTGTCCCTTATTTATATGAAAAGAGTATTAACAGTAATAATTTTATCAATGCTTATAGCTGTTGGTTGTTTATCTGAAAAAAATCTCGAGGAACCTTATGAAACACCACAAACTACTAAAAATTCAGAAACAACCCAACGACGGAGGATTTTCAGGCAGAAGATGTAGAAATGAAAGCCACCGTAGATTCATGGTTCTACAAATTGGACGAAGTGTTGATTGACACTGTTACTTCCGGTATAGAGCCTTTTAATCCTCGCCCTTTAATCATCATAAAATGGACCGATAGAAACGGCCGTGTAGTTCTTTCTCCCAAGGTAAAAGATTTCAGCGGCCATGAGGCATTGACGTTGAATATGGTGATTGACTCTGCTGATGAACTGAATAAGAAGGGTGTTTCTCAACGGTTTTCTGTGGAATTAAAGGATACCCATGGCAACATATCGAGGGGTGTTTTGCCTGAGAATCTGAATGCTTTAGGATATACACCGGGAGAAATGGATTATACTCCTTTAGAGGATATGGTTATATCCTTTTGGTCTACAGCATCGCCTGTTTCTTGTATCAACCTGCCGTTGGGGGAATTTAAAAATCTCGATTTGGAGCATATTGAATCCATATCTTTGATTTTTGACAAAACCGATAGCGGTTCTATCTATATAGACTCAATTACTTTGCAATAGCATAAGAAACCTCCATGTCTTCTATATTAGCGGCTAAAAACAAGATCATTTATCTAAAATTTTTGATAAGAAATCAAAATCCAAATAAGTTGCTTTTCCTTATATATCTCTCTATAATATATATAGATTAATAGGAGGTATACATAATGTATTCGTTGCTGTTGGCGTTGATTTATCTTGCTTTTATCAGTTTAGGATTGCCCGACGCTCTTTTAGGATCGGCTTGGCCTACTATGTATCCTGTGTTGGGTGTGCCCGTTTCTTATGCGGGAATAATATCTATGATTATCGCAGGTGGGACTATAGTTTCCAGTTTAAACGCAAATCGGGTAATCAGAAAATTCGGGACCGGTCTTGTCACTGCGGTTAGTGTATTGATGACAGCAGTGGCTTTGTTCGGATTTTCCACTTCACATTCCTTCTGGATGCTTTGTCTTTGGGCTATTCCCTACGGTCTTGGAGCAGGTGCGGTGGATTCGGCTTTGAACAATTTTGTTGCTCTCCATTATGCTTCCAGGCATATGAGCTGGCTGCACTGTTTTTGGGGAGTAGGGGCATCCATAGGACCCTATATCATGAGTTACAGTTTATCGGTAAAAAACAGTTGGGAAAGCGGTTATACGACAGTAGGCTTTTTTCAGATGGCTTTGACAGTGATTCTCTTTTTAAGTTTGCCTCTTTGGAACAAACAAGCGAAAATGAAGAAGGAGAATCAAACGGGGGAACCAAAGCATTTGAAAATTCATGAGGCATTGAAAATAAAAGGTGTTAAACAGGTATTGGTAGCGTTTTTCTCTTATTGTGCTCTCGAAACTACCGCAGGTTTATGGGCCAGCAGTTATTTGGTGCTGCATCAGGGGATTGAAGCCAAAGAAGCTGCCCGGTGGGCTTCTTTGTTTTACTTGGGGATTACTTTCGGACGGTTTTTGAATGGCTTTGTTACTGGCAAAATGGGGAACCGCAATATGATTCGTATCGGATTGAGCATTATCACCGTAGGACTTGTGGCGGTGGTTCTGCCTGTAGAAATAAGTCTTGTTACTTTAGTGGGCTTGGTTTTAATCGGAATAGGATGTGCGCCCATATATCCTTGTATCATACATGAGACACCAAGGAATTTCGGGGCAGAGAATTCTCAAGCTATTATCGGAATTCAAATGGCCAGTGCGTATACCGGTTCAACATTTATGCCTCCAATATTCGGCTATTTGGCTAGTTTTACATCAATATCGTTATATCCGGTTTATTTGAGCTTGTTTCTGATTCTGATGCTTATCATGACTGAAAGACTTAACCGTCTTGTCCCAAGTAAGGAAAGAACATAAAAATTTCTACTCGATTATTTAAGACAGTGTTTTATCCATTAAGAAATACTTATGATCATTGATTTGAAAGTAACAAAAGGAGCCGAATAACTTGAGACAAGTTGATTAAGCTCCTTTTTTACTGCTAAGAGTGAAAACATTTTGCGATTCTATGATATTCTTTTAAATTGCTCTTGTTTTGGCAATTTATATTGATCAATCTCCTTATTCTTATAGAGAAAAGCATTTACGGGACACTTGTGAACGCATCTTTGGCATGAAGTACAATTCTCTGAAAATACAATACTGTCTTTATTTACCTTAATATTATTTACCGGGCAATGTTTTTGGCATAATCCACACCGTGTACACTTACCCATATCGACAACCAGACCCTTTTTCGCCCATTTTCTGGACCATAGCATAAACAGTTTAAAAACCGGCTTTCCCCATATTTCTCTTCCCTTAGCGTTAATAAAATGGGTTCTGTTATTCATAAAAGTATCTACAATTAATCTTACCCGTTCTTTTGCTTTCATTAAGGCATCATTGACCTCTTGATCGGTAAACTTTTTAAACATAACTAAATAGTAGTTATTGGGCATTGTAATACAATCTTCAATAACAACTTCAAAGCCTATTTTCTTTAACTCCTTTGAAAAAACAGTCGGTCCGCATGCTATGATATTTGCTTGGGTAGAAAAAACGATGCATTTTCTTCCGTTTCCTTTTGTTATGTGTTTTTTAATCCATTCGGTATAAAACGTCGGGAACAATTCAGCATAAATGGGCGCACCAAAAACGTAGAAATCATACTTGTCTTCAAATCCTGAATTTTTGGAAACCTCATATAGGTCACAAGATATATTTTTAACCTCAAACTCATTTTTTATTGCCTTTGCAACATATTCAGTGTTTCCTGTGGCAGAAAAGTATACTATACATCCTTTCATATCGATGAACCTCCAAAAATAAAGGTATGGATTAATTTGCCTAAATTTTAGCTGACGAGGTTTTTAAAGCTTAGTATCCAAGCAAATTTCCAACCTGTTGATAACTTTATTATTATATAATAAAATAACATTATAATATAATTAAAAATAAAAAGCACTATCGAATTAATGCAATTAAACCGGAATAAATAAGGTTATTATTATTTTTGACCGGAATGAACAGCGTTTATAAACTTTGCATTTCGAAAACCATTGATGCTTTTTTATTGATCCCGGAGAAATAAATAAGGGGTGGAAATATGATTACCATTTTATATTTATGTTGTTTAGTATTCGTATATAAAAAAACTAAGGGTTTGATAATCCCTTAGTTTTTATAAGAACAAATTATATAAGGCTTTGAATTCTGTTTCTGACCTTTTCTTCACCCATAATCTGCTGAAGCTCCCATATATCCGGCGAAGTGCTTCGACCCATAATGGCAATCCTTATAACAGTGCTTACATCGCCAACATGACCCTTATACATTTCCGGGTTTTTCTTATAGTCTTTTGGTTTTGCTGCATATCCGTTTTCAGCTGCAATAACCCGGATTTTTTCAAACCACTGGTTTTGATCGTCACTGTGGTTATACGTTTCCAGATATGCTTTAAGCAGCTTTTTAGCTTCTTGATCGTCTATATTTTCAGGATAATTGTCTACAATTTTAAAATATTCGTCAAAGTAGTAGCTTATAAAGTCAAATATCTGTTCACAATATATTAGGTCTTTACGGGGCTTATCGGAATTTCTTCCCACATCAAGCAGTTTTATTACAGCATCCTTATGCTCGGTCAAAGGATTGACTATCTCTTTTTTATACTCCTTGGCCCAGTTAAGAAGGAAATCATATATTTCCGTCGCCGGAATTTTAACCAAAACATTTTTGCTCACGTCGTTGAGCTTGTTCAGATCGAACAGAGCACCGGAGTTACTCATTTTGTCCAGAGTAAACGGAAAATCATCTATACTGCTGTCCGGGTTTTGAATTCTCCATTCTTCAAAGTTGGAGTTCAGAATGGTCATCAGGTATTCCCGAACGGCTGCCGGATGGTAACCCAGTTGCATGTAATATTCCAGTCCCAATTCCGGGTCTTTTCTTTTTGAAAGCTTTCTCTTAACTCCATTGTCCATTTTCATTAAGTGAGCTGTATGGCAATATACCGGCAAATCCCAACCAAGGGTTGTAAACAACTCATAATGTATTGGCAGAGTTGAAAGCCATTCTTCACCTCTTACAACGTGGGTAACTCTCATCAAATGATCATCCACCACATGGGCAAAATGATACGTGGGTATTCCGTTAGCTTTTAAAAGTACTATATCCTGAAAGTTAACCGGTGATGAAATACGGCCCCTTATTGCATCATCAATTTCGAAGGTATCCTCAGGATTGCCCATAGATTTGAAGCGGATAACGAAGCTGTCGTTATTGTCCAGGTGCTTCTTAACCTCTTCCAGGGTCAAATCCCTGTCAACAGCCCACTTGCCGTAATATCCTGTGTTAACGTTTTCTGCTATCTGCTGCTCCCTTATTTTGCTAAGCTCTTCCTCAGAACAGAAACAAGGATAAGCTCTGCCCATTTCAATCAAATGTTTTGCAACGGTTTGATATATTTCAGCCCTATTGCTCTGAAAATATGGCCCATAATTGCCGGTTTCCCCATTAATGCCTGCCCCTTCGTCAAACCTCAGATCAAAGAACTCTAAGGAGTTTATGATGGTTTCGACTGCTCCTTCAACCTTACGCTTTTCATCGGTATCCTCTATACGGAGAATAAACACACCGTTGCTTTGATGAGCCAAGCGTTCATCAACAAAGGCTCCGTAGAGATTTCCAAGATGAATAAAGCCTGTAGGACTTGGTGCAAGACGGGTAACTTTTGCTCCGTCAGGTAAACCTCTGTCGGGAAACAGGGTTTCTTCATAATATGATATTGTCTTAGTTATGTTTGGAAATAGCATGTCCGCTAACTTTTTGTAATCCATAATGTACCTCGTTTTTCTTATTTTAAAATATTAAAATTAAAGACGGCTCTTTGTTTATTAACAAATAACCGCCTTTTTGGTGACCCATAGGGGAATCGAACCCCTGTTTCCACCGTGAGAGGGTGGCGTCTTAACCGCTTGACCAATGGGCCGCACCTACGTTTAATTATTATACACCCAATAGATAAATATATCAACAAAAATTTTAATTTTTTTATTAGAAATTGCAGAAACATTTTTATATAAAGAAAAACGGTCACTCAATAACCGTTTACAAAATAACTACACTTCAAATTATCGGACTGCAACAAATGTTGCTGTCCATATTTATATTATATCATATGCTTTAAGTAAAGTAAACATAATAATATTTTATTGCAATATGAACCCAAAATTTCGGATGAATGATATTAATACGAAGAATTGAAAGATTTCAGCAATTGATATATACTTATAAGTGCTTTTAAATTAACGGATGATCATTTTTCTATAAAATATCGACAACGGGGTTCCATTCAGTTGTAATACGTTTTGCATTTGCCTGAGAATGAACTATATGAATTATAAATGATTGTGAGGGATTTAATGTATGAATGAATTGAATAAAGCTTTCAGAAATTTTTCTCTCAAGAAAAAACGGCTGTTTTATTTTCTTTTGATTGTATTTTCCATAATGCTAATTGCGGCAGCACCCTTTTTGGTGTATGCTGGAAGGGTATATTACATAAAAACTGTAGGTATAGAACTTGTTCCGTCAAAGGACTTTCCGGTTGAAATAACGGAGTATTATACACAAAAGGATCCGTTATGGAAGGATGATAAAATTGGTAATACACAGAGAAGAATGGAGAATACAGGCTGCCTGATTTGATGTGTCTCAACTGCCATATCCCAGCTGAATGTGCCGGTAACACCAAAAGAATTAAACAACATGCTTACCGAAAACAACGGTTATCAGGGAGCAGACTTAATTTGGTATAAGATTAACGAAGTTTTGCCGGAAGTGAATTATAGATACAGCCGGATTTTTGACAGTAAACAATAGAAAAAGACTTGGAAAAGGGATTACTTCCCATCGTGAACGTGAGGTATTACAAAACAGGAGTTACGCATTGGGTCTTGATTGTAGGTGCTAAGGACGGTGAGTTTATCATATGTGATCCAATGGGTGACGGACAATCAACTATGCTTCTTTCAGAGCATGGAAATGTATTAGCATATCGGGTTATTGAAAGGTCGGGCAATAACTGATTAAAGTTATAAAGCAAATAAGGAGTTGAGTATTAAGTTTATTGCGAAATAAAGAAAATACTGTTAGTGAAGGAAAAGCAAGATTTAAAATGCCTGTGATTTTTATCGGGTAAGATTAACTTGAATATAAACTAAAAAACTCTTGTAAGATAATATATTATTTTAATAAAATTAAAAAAGTAAGAGCTTTCTTTCATTATTTAAAGAAGGCTAAAGATTTAAATGAAAAGGTTATTTAATAACAGTGATACAGAAAAAATAAATAAAAAGGAGAAATATTCATGGAATCAAAAGGTGAAATTTTCATGGAATCAATTGAAGTAAAACCAAGCAGGATTTTTTATGGTATTTCAGTTTTAGTTTTTGCAGTAGGACTAGGTTTATTCTTATTTGTATTGTTAAATGGGATTTTTTCAGTCGTTGAAAAAATCGGTATGCAAGTTATTGTTCCGGGAACAGAGATAATCGAGTTAAAAGAGGCTGGGAAGTATAGTATTTTTTATGAGTACGAAAGTGTTATTGACGGAAAAATATACTCCTCGAATAGCATCTATGGTTTGAAATGTACATTAAAAGATGTAAATACCGGGGATTTTATAACATTATCCAATTCCAAATCTAATTTTAATTATTCTGTAAATGGCCGAGAAGGTAGAAGTGTCTTGGAATTTGTTATTGATAAGCCGGGAAAGTATGAATTTGAAGCTTGGTATGAAACAGAAAATGATAATAAAGCTGTTTTGGCAATTGGAAAAGGTTTTGGCTCTACTTTGTTTGTAACAATTTTATTGAGCTTTATTACACTATTCGGAAGTTTAGCAACCTCAATAATCATTTTTGTTATTACGTTTGTTAAGAGAAGAAAATCTATGCAAATCAGCTGGGTATGACATAAGATTCATTTGAAACTTTTGAAAACATAAAAGATTTGAGGGAGAAATAAATATGGAAAACAGAGTGGCAGTTATCGGTATTGTGGTTACAAATCCAAAAGAGACTTCATCAATATTAAATAAGATACTAAGTGATTATAGTGACATTATTGTCGGAAGAATGGGAATACCGTACAGAGAAAGGGAAATTTCCGTGATGTCCATAATTGTTGACGGTTCCAATGATAAAATAGGTGCCCTTACCGGAAAATTAGGCAACATAAACGGCATCAAGGCAAAAGTGGCACTGACTTATTGAGGATGACGTTATAACTTTTCAGATCTTCATTACAAAGGAGAGGGCCAATATTCATCTCATACGAATTAAAAGATAAACTTGAAAAAGCAGGATTAAAGGGCATTAAATTTGATTTGATATGGGATTCTTAACTCTAATTATAAAGAGAGACAAGGATATAAGACAAGTACCTTGTCTCTCTTTTGAAGCCTAAGAAATTCCGCATATCAAGCGAGTAATAATTGGGCAAGTAAAGAATAAACTGACACCTCAACAATGTCTCCAATTTCAATAAACTTCATATGAAAATAAATTTGAAGGTTAGATTATGAATCAAATAGGATTAGATAGATTATACAAAATAATAAGACTTTACATTTCAGACCTTCTTTTTTGGCCTCTTGGAATGAAATGAAAGAGACAAAAGCGAAGGAACTCGATGTCCCGAGCTTTTATTTATGATCTACTTGGCAGAAAATAATAATCTTAATAAAGTCTATAAATTTAGTTTTGATTTTGTTTTCAGATTAAAAAAAATGTGGTACAATAAAAATCATTAAAAATAACCATTTTATGTTTATTACCTTTTGATTATGTTAATTATAAATAGCAAAATAAGATTATAAATGCTAATTTGCTAAAGTCACTGGTTTTAACTTCACAGTGCAATTAATATCATACAAAACAGATTAAATTGAAAGGGGATTATTATGAATACTACACCAGTTGCCAATAGACTACACATATCTATTTTCGGAAGAAGAAATGCGGGTAAGTCAACCCTTATAAACGCTCTGACCAATCAGAAAATCGCTGTGGTTTCCGATATTGCCGGGACAACAACGGACCCGGTGCAAAAAACTATGGAAATATTGCCCATTGGTCCGGTAGTTATTATTGATACGGCAGGTTATGATGATACCGGGGATTTGGGAAACTTGAGGGTTGAAAAAACCTATGACGTTTTGAGAAAGACAGATCTTGCGATTGTTGTAATAAGTGCTGAGGATGGAATAACCGATGATGACAGGGATTTTATTAAAGGTGTTAAAAGGAAAGAAATCCCGACAATAGTTGTGATAAATAAATCGGATAAAAGTGATATTAGTCAAGACCAACTGAATATATATAAAGAGGAGCTTGGTGTTCCGGTTTGTAAAATTAGTGCGGAACATAACAAAGGGATTGATGAGTTAAAGGATTTGATTGTTAAGAATGCAAAATATGAAGAAATGCAGACTACTATCGTTGGCGACCTAATAAAGCCCGGGGATATGGTTGTTCTTGTAACACCCATTGACTTGTCAGCTCCAAAGGGACGGTTGATTCTTCCGCAGCAGCAAACAATCAGAGATATCCTTGATAATGATGCGATTGCTGTTGTTACAAAGGAGAACGGATTAAAAGATGCTTTAAGCAATCTTTCAATAAAGCCTTCCATTGTAATCACCGATTCGCAGGTATTTTCAAAGGTTGCTGCTGAAACACCGGAGGATATTCGTCTCACATCGTTTTCAATACTGTATGCCCGTTATAAAGGAGAACTTACACAATTATTGATGGGCGTAAAGAAAATTAAGGAACTTAAAGCAGGAAGCAAAGTATTGATTGTTGAGGGTTGTACACATAAATGTGAGGCTGATGATATAGGAAGGGTAAAGATTCCGGGTTGGTTAAGGAAGTTCTGCGGTGAGGGAATAGAGTTTGAGTGGGCTAACGGAACTTTTTATCCGAAAGAAATAGACAAGTATGATTTGATTATTCACTGTGGCGGTTGTATGCTCAATAAAAAGGAGATGGGCTACAGGTTAAACACTGCAAAGGAGAAAAATGTGGCAATAACCAATTACGGTATGCTTATAGCCTATGTTCACGGAATATTACCCAGGGCATTACAGCCATTTCCTTCAGTAAGGGGGATGCTCGATTCCTTGGCTCCCTAAAAAGTTAACAGGGAGGAGTAAAATTGATATATCTTGACAATGCAGCAACTTCGTATCCGAAGCCTGAAAGAGTATATGATGAAATGATACGCTGTATGACGGAATACTGTGCAAACCCCGGAAGGGGTGGGCATGATATGTCAATAAGGTCTGGAAGAGCAGTATTCGAAGCTCGTGAAGCAGTAGCGAAGTTTTTTAACATAGATAACCCTATGCAGGTTATATTTACCAAAAATGCAACCGAGGCCTTGAATATTGCAATAAAAGGAGTGCTTCAAAAGGGAGATCATGTTGTTACCACCAGTATGGAGCATAACTCCGTTATAAGGCCGTTGAAAGTTCTTGAAAATGGTGATATTATTACTCTTACAATAGTAAAGGGGAATGAATTCGGAGAAATTGACCCTGAGGACATAAGAAAAAGTATCAAGGGAAATACAAAACTGATTGTATGTACCGCATCATCGAATGTAAACGGAATGATTATGCCTTTAGCACAAATAGGCCGGATAGCGGAGGAAAAAGGAGTCCTGTTTTTGGTGGATGCTTCGCAGGGAGCAGGTTCCATAAAACTGGACGTTAAAGAAATACATGCTGATATGCTTGCATTTCCCGGACATAAGGGGTTGCTTGGTTCCCAAGGTACAGGCGGGCTCTATGTGAATAACAAAGTGAAGATTAAGCCTATTATGGAGGGAGGAACGGGAAGCAATTCAGAAAAATACTATCAGCCGGAGATATTTCCCGACATGCTGGAAAGCGGAACTTTAAATACACCGGGGCTGGTAAGCTTAAGGTATGGAATAGGATTTATCGAAAGCTTTGGTATTGAAAACATCAGGATATACAAGCATATGCTTACAAAAAGGCTGTATGAAGGCATTGCAGGATTAAAAGGAGTCAAGGTTTATAGTAAACCGGAAAAAGNNAGAAAATTCCGGCATAATTGCATTTAATTTTTTAGATATAGAATCTTCAAAGGTAAGCTTTATGCTTGATAGGGATTATGGCATAGCTTCCCGGGCAGGTTTACATTGTGCTCCGCTCGCACATGAAACCATTGGAACAAAATCTACAGGGGCAGTAAGGTTAAGCGTTGGATGCTTTAATTGTGTTGAGGAAATAGATATAACCGTTAATTCTTTATTCAAAATATCAAAAGCCGTTTGAAAGATTATTTTAAAAAAAATATAATATTTATTTGATGTTTATGGTATAATTACAATAAATAATAATATACTTACAAAAATATAAAAAGGTATAATAATAGATGCTGGAAATTTAAAATTTGTTGTGCTATAATAAGTTAGCATACATATTTTTTTTGGGTGGACTCCATTTATGTAAATTAATAAATTTATATAATTGGTATTATACCCCATACTTTTAATGTATATGAATAATGTATCATAAACACAATTCGTTCACTTATAAGGGGGATGGATGAATAAATGCTATTGGATTTATTTTATAAAAAAACTTCCATGGTATGTATAGACGTTGGATATAGGAATATTAAGGTGGTCGAAGTTACCGTAAGAAAGAATAATAATATCTTTATTGAGAATTACGGCATTGTTGCCACCCCCATGGATTGTATTAAGAACGGTGCGATATATGATGTAGATAGGGTGCTTAGTGTTGTTAAATCGGTTATAAAAGAACAAAACATGAAAGCAAAAAATGCAAAAATAATAATGTCCGGGACAAACATAATTACAAGAATTTATATGATTGATAGAGTAAGTGGAGAAAGTGATGACTTTACGGTAAAAAACAGTATTCCTAAATTCCTTCCTGTGGATGTAGATAACTACAGGGTGGACTATAAAATTTTAAATACTATTAAGGAGAAGGATAAAGAAAAGTATAAGGTTTTCGTAACTGCTGTTCCTAAAAATATTCTGCAAAGTTATATTGATGTACTCCAAGGATTGGATCTTAAACCTTTAGCAGTTGATATACCAGCAAACAGTACTGCCAAGTTTTTTAACAGAGAAATTCAGACTAAAGATATGGATGATTATTATTCAAAAAGAAAGTTCAAGAAAGTAGAAAGTGATACTTTTGCAGTTCTGGATTTCGGTTCCGAGACAACAATTGTTAATTTTCTTAAGGACAGAGTGCTTGAGTTTAACAAGGTTATTTTGTCCGGAAGTGCCAATATAGACGAACACATATCCAGAGAGCTTGATATTCCTCTGCAGGAAGCAGAAAGACTCAAGAAATTGTACGGGATGACTACGCCTAACAATCTTTCCAAGAGGGATCATGTTGTAACTTATGGAAAGGTAAGCGGATTTATTGAAAGATTGACAAAGCAGATAGCAAAATGCTTTGAGTTTTATCTGGAAAGGTGCTACGGTACACCAATATCCAAAATTTTCATTATCGGTGGAGGTTCACAGCTAAGCGGCTTGAGTCAATACCTGTTTTCCACTTTTAATGTACCGGTTTATCCTGTTGGTTTGTTAAACCTTAAGGGTGTTGAGTTGAAAAAATCTCTTGACAGGGATAAATTAAATTATTTGATTAACTCTGTCGGAATATCTCTATAAAAAGTGAAAAGATCAAAATGCGTATATGATAAAATATAAGCAAAAACCCTGGTAAAAACCGGGGTTTTTTATTTTCGCTAATATGTTGATGTATTATGTGTGAGTATTAAATATTTCTACATTTGTATTAAATAATTTAATTAATTATTAGACAAATATTAAAAAATACCGTATAATAAATAAAGAATATTAATAGAGGTGATAAAAGTGGATGATCGTATGATAAAGTCAATAATCACAATATTAATTGCTGCCATATTATTGGTTGTTGCCGTTAAATTTCTTTATTGGGCGATTTTAAAGCTTCTACCCGTTGCAATAGTTATAATTGCAGCATACATAGTATATTGCATTGTCAAAGGAAAGAAAATTTTTTAAAATTAGCGGAAGCTGTTGTGATATACCGCCAATAAAACTCGGGACATCGAGTCCCTTCGCTTTTGCCTCTTTCATTTCATTCCAAGAGGCCAAATAAGAAACCACGGGTACTAAATGCCCGTGGTTTTAATAGCCATTATTAGATTAAAAACCTTTGTAAGATTATAATATTTTCTTTACGCATTCCCAGAGAACATCACAGAGCTCTTTAGAATCAAAGTCACTTCCGTAACCGGAAAGGTTATACAGCTGACTTCCCAATTGTACACCGAATTCGCCGCTGTCTGCCAATAGAAAGAAGTCAAAGGATTTTGAAGGATTGTTAGAAAGTATTCCAATCATTTGCCCTATGTTCAAAAGGGGAATACAATCCTCCTTGTTGTAATTTTCAGGCCGGATAAATGAAAAGTCAAAATCTCCGTCATCTTCAACATCATATTCGCTGTCATATCCGTCATCCGAAAAATCCGATTCTACATCATCGGATTCATAAGAGTCAATATCGTCTTTGAGAGATTCACTTTCAGAATTTTTTCCTTCATTTAAAAACAGTAAGTCATATAAAATTATGTGGTTATGATATAGCTTGATAGCGCCCACAACAAATTCAAATTGAACATATTCCTCGGTTTCGGCATTGATGCATATATTGGCCAGCACAACATCATACTTATCGGGGAGCCATAATTCGTTCAACCTCTTTTTCTGGGCGTCGGTAAGCTGTGCAATATCTTCTTTAGTTATACGATATTTCATTAATTATCATTCCCTCCATTAGCTCTTGATTCATATAATACCATATTATATGAATTAGTCAATTGCAAAAATTCTATTTCATATAGCTCTATTGGCTCTCTTAATTCTCAAGTTAAGAATATTTTTGTACAAGTACTAATAAAAATATATCGGAGGTGTGATTATTATGAAATGTCCCGTTTGTAAAAATATTATTCTAGAAAAAACAAACCTTATGGATAATTTATATGCTTTTACCTGTGAAAACTGCGGAGGAAACTGGATGAGATATGAAGATTATTGGAAATGGTATTCGCAAAATACAGAGGAAAAGGTAAAGTGGCACGAAATAAAAAACCATTTGGATGTTCTTGATTCAACGAATGCAAAAATATGTCCAGATTGCGGAAGGATACTAATAAAATACAAGGTTGACAACAGGCTGGATTTTTATTTGGATCAATGCGGAGGATGTAACGGCATATGGTTTGACAAAAATGAGTGGGAAAATCTAAAGCTGAATAATTTGCACAATCAGGTTCATCATTTTTTTACGAAGCCATGGCAAAAAAAGCTGCGCGAAGAAGCAGCAAGGGATAAATTTGAGGACAAATATATAAAAAAGTTCGGGCGTTGGGATTATGAAAGACTGAAAGAAATAAGGGAATGGATATATAAAAGTTCAAAGAAAAGCGAAATGTTAGCTTTTCTAATTGACGAAGACCCTTATAAATTCTAGATAATATTAATTATTCTTTTTTGCTGTTATTTTCAATTCATCAAGGTATACAGTTGATGATTGATTATGGGTGTTTGCCAAAAATCTTATTTTATAGCTTTGATTGTTTGAAGCGTTTTGGGGAAGGGGAATTTTAATTTCGCTCCAATCATTGGACCCGGAATATTTTCCTAGTTGCTTCCAGCGAGAACCGTCGAATCCTTCGACAATAAGAAAATCCTTATCTGTAAATTCAACAGTGCAATATGCAAAATTCAACTCAATATCGGTAAACATTAAGGTATTCAATTCTTTGACAAGAGAATTGCCGTTTTTCATTGATGCAGAAAATGATCCTTTATAACTGACGTTATTGGTAACAGTGCATCCAGTCGAAATCAAGCCCTTTGTAAACATTCTTGTTTCAAATCCGTCGGAAAACAGAGTATGATACTGACTACCCAGTATGTAATATTTAACGAATAAGCCGGATTCAGTAAGGTCATTGTCCGACCAGTTGCCTTTTGTACTTGCAGTAAAGGATAATGCCGCGGATGTTTCATTTTTATCCGAAAGAGACCAATTAACACAGCTGATTTTTCTACTGTCAAGAAAATCCAGCCATTCTATTGATTCTTTCAGGAAAACGCCATCCGAACCGGTTGCTGCGGAAGTTCCCCATTCGCTGACAAAAATTGCAGCACCTTTTTCCAGAGCATAGTCTATTTTACTTCTAAGAGAATCACCATGGGTTCCTGCATAGAAATGACAAACATACATGATATTATTAAACTCCAGCGGATCATCGGCGGCTTCGTCTACAAACTGACTATAGTTTGCCGTTCCTACGAGAATTATACTATCGGGGGAGGACTTTCTTATTATCGGAATAATTTCCTGTGCATAGGGTTTTATACTGTTGCTCCAATTAACATCATTGCCGTTGGGTTCATTGCATATTTCATATATCACATTTGGATAATCCTTATATAATTCAGACATTTCCCTGAAAAACTCTTTTGCCTCGTCAATATGCTCATTGGGATTTCCATCAGTTAAAATATGCCAATCTATTATAATATATATGCCAAGCTCTGTGGCAGCTTCTACAACTTCCTTGACCTTTTCCTTAACGGATTTGTTTTGTATGTACCCGCCTTCTTCCGTATACATTGCTGCTCTGAAAACGGTGATACCCCAATCGTCTCTGAGCCATTTGAGTGTATCTTTATTTACAAGCTGGCCATATAGATGAAGGTGCATTGAACTAATTCCTTTGAGTTGAATAGGTTCTTTTTTTTCATTGCACAACTGATTGCCGATTACTTGTAATTTGCCGTTGGTACCCACAAAGGTATCCTTTTCTATTTCAAGTGGTTTATCGCTGCCGGGATGTTCTGTATATGAGGGATCGGAATTCGGGATAGAAGTAGTACCAGGATTATGAGTAGAGTTTGAAGAATTATTGCTGCATCCTGTTAAAAAAAACATTACCATTAATGTAAAGCATAAAATAAAAGGCAATAAAGGCCTTTGATACTTCATAGATTTTGGCATTACCTTACCCCCAATTAAGTATATATGTCATTTAATAAAGTTACGTACCTCAATTATAACAGAATACAAGCTATAATTTCAACATACACAAATGTTTGATATAAAAAACAATAATGGGTAAATATATATCCAATTATTTGACGAACTAATTTTCATTTTATGATTGATTAAATATAATACGATTGATTTAAACACCCGATAAGTATATAAAGAAGGGGGAATAGATCATGAATTCTGAGGAATTGTTTGATTATTTGAAAAAGGTATCTGCATATATTGAGTATTCTTTTTATAAGGATTCTTCAGAAATAATGCAGGCTATTTTAAATGACGGTTTTGAAAATGTGATGAGCATATTATCCTTAACGGAAATTAAAAAAGGTTTGTATCAATGCAATACTTCATGGAAAGTTGCGCCGGATCAAGATATAAACAAAAACGTCAATATCGATCTTACAGATGAAATGATTTATATTACCGAGGTTATTTAATGATTACGGGTGCATATTGTAAAAGAGAGAAAGATTTTTCAGCTTTGCAATGGCACCCGTTGTTCATTTAGCAATTATTTGAAGGACGATTTCAATTATCTTGACAAAAATATCTAGTTGCCATAGAATGATGTTGACATATACTAACGCCGGATAATTCATCAATCGACTCAAATACTCACTTTTAATCAAGATGCATAAAATGAAAATATTTGATAATAGATTCAGAAGCGTGAGTTTTCTATACATATATTTCATAACGGTAATATTAAATCAGAATTTTTAAATTAAATTGAATTTTTTATTGGGGGAGGATTGCTTATGCCGGTAAAAAGAGTGCTTTTACCTGTATTTATTATTTTAACGGTATTGGTTTCAATGCTGATAAATCCTACATTGCCGGTGAGTGCAGCGTACGTAAAAGTAGGTTCGGGAAGTTATACTGATGTCTTGCCTTTAGGATGTGTTTCACCACCATCAACAATATACAAAACTTCGAATCTTAGAGGGGCAGTTCCTACAAACAGCTGGGAAAGCTCTATTCTTTGGTATCAATATTCACTTCCCTTATTTGCTCATCCCTTGACCTTTTGTTTTAAACCGGAAGGGCTGGAAATCGGCAATCCTGTATTGGGCGGGGGAGGAATAGCATATTTTGGCTCGCATAAGAAGGATTTTATGATAGGTCATTCCTCAATAGGGGTTTTTCCCGATGCACGGGCGGATAAAATATCGGATTTTGCTGTTGATGCAGTGATGTATTCGGGAAATGCAGGCTTCAAATCAACGCTTATTAAAGGAAGCCCCTATGCTTATTTTACATTTACAGCCGGTAATCCTGTTATTTCATTCTCTTCGGCTCCGGTGTTATTTTACGGCAACAAGGATTCGCAGTTTTTAGGAGTCACAGTTAACGGTGTAAACTATGGGCTTTTTGCCCCAATGGGTTCTACATGGCAGGGTATAGGAACGGGGACTTTAACATGCAATCTTCCTTCAGGTAAAAACTATTTTTCAATTGCCGTTTTACCCGATAACTCCATGACAACCCTTTCGTACTTCAAAGACCGTGCATATGCCTTTGTAACGGATACGAGGGTGAGTTGGGAATATGATGAGGAGAAAAGCCTGGTTACTACAACCTTTTCAGTACAAACAACGGCCATGGAAGGTACAAATAAAAACACAATATTTGCTTTGTATCCCCATCAATGGAGAAACAACCCCCTTATCTCAACTCTTTCGTATACTTATTCCACCCTTAGAGGAATAATGAAGACCCTGGAGGGTACATCTTTTAAGACCGAATACAAGTATTTGGGTATTTTACCCACATTGCCGGACAAAGGAACCTACGATAAATCTGTCTTGAACTCATATATTAATGAACTTGCACTAGAGGCGAATTCTCCTCAAGCCAAAGACACTTACTGGTTGGGAAAGCACCTTGGAAAGCTATCCTGTGCACTGCCTATTGCCGAGCAGGTGAATAACGGTACAGCATCATCCGTGTTCTTAAACTATATGAAGTCAACTCTTGAGGATTGGTTTACGGCAAAGGAGAATGAGACATCGAATCTTTTCTATTATGACAGCAACTGGGGTTCTCTTATAGGTTATCCCGCAAGCTATGGAAGTGATGATCAATTAAATGACCATCATTTCCATTACGGTTACTTCTTACATGCTGCAGCCCAAGTGGCGCTGAGGGATTCCCAGTGGGCATCCGCAAATAATTGGGGTACAATGGTGGAAACACTTATTAAAGACATTGCCAACTGGGACAGAAACGACAGCAGATTTCCGTTCCTCAGAAATTTTGACCCTTATGAGGGACATTCATGGGCATCCGGCCACGCAGGATTTGCAGACGGCAATAATCAAGAATCCTCATCGGAAGCAATTAATGCCTGGCAGGCAATAATACTGTGGGGAGAAGCAACGGGAAATAAGACTTTGAGGGATTTGGGAATATATCTTTACACCACGGAAATTGAAGCGATAAATAACTACTGGTTTGACCTTTACAATGATATATTTTCGGATGCATATGCCCATGATTACGTCTCTTTGGTATGGGGAGGCAAATACTGCTATGAGATATGGTGGGACGGGACGAATTCCGAAAAACACGGTATCAATTTCCTTCCCATTACGGCAGCTTCATTATACCTTGGAAAGGATCCGGGCTATGTAAAGAGAAATTATGAGAATATGCTCAAGGCTTGCGGAAGTGCAGAGCCCCCAAACTGGAAGGATATACAGTATATGTATTATGCATTGTATGATGCGGCAGCGGCAAAGAATATGTGGAATGGAAGCATTGAACCTGAGGGAGGGGAAAGCAAGGCCCATACCTATCACTGGATTTGCAATCTTGACGGCTTGGGAACCCCTGACTTCAGTGTTACGGCAAACACGCCGCTATACTCGGTGTTTAAAAAGAACGACAAAAAAACCTATGTGGTATATAACGCTTCAACCGTTTCAAAGGTTGTAACGTTCTCTGATGGAAAGAAGGTTACCGCTGCGCCCAAATCATTGGTTGTGTCCGACGGATCGGAGCAGGCATTTTTGGCGGGAGACGTGAATGGAGACGAAAGCATTGATTCTTTGGATATTACGTATTTGAAGCGGTATATACTCAGAAAAATTAATGATTTTCCTTTTGAATACGGTAAAAAGGCTGCAGATATTAACGAAGACGGAAGTATAGACTCATTAGACCTTACAATACTTAAGAGGATAATTTTGCGTACTTATAAATAAATCAGCATGTATTTATTCGAATTTGAGAAAAATTCAAGAATATCTTATAACAGAAAATTGAAGAGTATCTTATATCGGAGAGTTTCTTATAAAGGAAACTCTCTTTTTGAAAACAGGATTGTATATGAGAAGTAAAATGTTCACATAGTTCATTGAGGGGTATATAGTACGCTTCGAAAGAAGAATGGAAGATGTTCATTTTTCTTTACACAGTTCATTGAGGGTTTATGCTATAGTATGATAAAATATAACTGAATAATAATTCAATTTTACTGAATATTTTTTGATTTATATACATTATTGGGGGGAGGTTTTATTGTGAGGAAAAGGATCATAGGCATAGCCCTGGTGTATGCTGGTGTATGCTTTTGTTGCTATACTTTTTGGAATTTCCGGTGGGCAAACCGTTTTGGGAGAAGGAAAGAGTATTACCAACGGAGTACAATTCAAAGACACTTCCGGCAATGTAATACATGCCCACGGAGGATGCTTGATAAAATACCAGGACTATTATTATTGGTATGGTGAATACCGTGACGATTCCAACTATTTTTTAGGGGTGCGCTGCTACAGATCCTTGGATTTGGTAAACTGGGAATACCGGGGTGAGGTACTGTCCCCTAATTCTGCTCAGGAATTGAAACGGTGCAACATTGAAAGACCCAAGGTAATGTATAATGCATCAACCAAGGAATTTGTAATGTGGATGCATTGGGAAAACGGGGTACATTACGGAGAGGCAAGAGCGGCTGTTGCATATTGTAAAACCCCGGACGGCAATTTTACATATCTTCGCAGTTTTCGGCCAATGGCAAACACCGGTGTAACGGACCACGGATTGCCCGGTTATATGTCAAGGGACTGCAATGTGTTTGTAGATACGGACGGCAAGGGTTATTTCATTTCAGCCGCCAACGAAAACATGGATTTGCACCTCTACGAGCTAACTCACGACTATAAGGATATTGCATCGTTAAAAGCAAAGCTTTACGTAGGTCAGCAAAGAGAAGCTCCATGCCTAATAAAGAGGAACGGATATTATTATCTGATTACTTCCGGTTGTACCGGGTGGAAGCCTAACCAGGCAAAATATGCTTATTCTAAGGATCTGGCCAGCGGTTGGTCTTCACTGTACAATCTCGGCAACTCCACCACCTACAATTCGCAACCGGCGTATATTATTGCGGTTCAAGGAACGGAAGGTACATCTTATCTTTACACAGGGGACAGGTGGGCCGGTGCTTGGGGAGGAAAAGTAAACGACTCTCAGTATGTATGGCTGCCCTTGGAATTTGAATCGGATACAAAATTGGAACTTCCCTATTACGACTCTATTGTTATTGATGCTGCTAAAGGAAAGATTTATGAAAATATTAGCGATACGACATTGTATAAGATAATGAACAAAAACAGCGGCAAGTATCTTGATGTTAAGGATGCTTCCACAACAAACGGCGCTCAGATTGTTCAATGGAGCGATAACGGGTCATTAAGTCAGCAGTGGTATATTATGGATATGGGGAACGGATACAAAAAGATTATTAATGCAAAAAGCAAAAAGGTTCTTGATGTAATGAACGAATCTACCGAAAATGGCGGTACCCTTATTCAATATACCAGTACGGGAGGAAATAACCAGCAGTGGAAGTTTGTAAACGCTGGGGACGGTTATTATAAGATTGTCAGCCGCAGTAGCGGAAAATTGGTGGATGTCTACAAATGGTCAACGGAGGACGGAGCAATTATTCAGCAGTGGTCGGATGCCGAAGGCACAAATCAGCATTGGAAGCTTATTCCTGTAAAGAATACGGAACCTACCCCCACGCCGACGGTAAAACCAACGCCTATACCTACTAATTCAGTAATTTTAGGAGATTTAAACGGTGATTTGTCCGTTGATTCATTAGATATTACCCTTTTAAAGAGATATTTGCTTAGAAAAATTTCGCAATTTCCTGACAGTAACGGAAAATTAGCTGCAGATGTCAATGGGGATGATGCGATTGATTCTTTAGACCTTACACTCTTAAAAAGGTATGTGTTGAGGAAAATAGACAAATTTCCTGCTCAATAGTAGCAATTGTTTATAAGGTGCATCTTTCCATGCAGATAATCCGGTTGGAACCGGAAAAATCTGATAAGGGATTGAAATCTGCTGCTTACAAGGTGCCACATGAGCAAATGAAGCTGTTTTGTTTTTAGCGCTTAATGAAAATTTAAGCAAAGAAACAATGGAAGAGACTTAAACAGATTAAATATTTTTGGTCACGGTAGTTCTCAGAGTTGATTGCTAGGGGGAAAAGCGTTTTGAATTCAATTAATAGGATCAAAAGAGGCAGAATAATAGTTATTAGTTTTATAGTAGCAACTTTGCTTTTTAATGCTATCCCGATACTAATTTTAATAGGATTGATTGGTATTGAAGGTCCGCTGGCAAGAGATGCATTTATATTTATAGTGTCAAGAATTATCGAATTAATTGCAACCTCAATTATTTTGATATTCTTTTTCAAGGGGAAAAGGTGGAGTAAATGGCTGGTTCCACTTGTATTTTTAGTTAAGATACCGGTGGTTGTTTGTGGGGTTTATTTTAGTGAATTATTTTATTTCTTATGTCCTAGTGATGTATTTATGCTATTTTTATTCGTAATAGTTTTCTTCGGCGATCAAATTCATATATTAGATAGTATTTTAATAATCCTGTCCATTGCGATAGGACTAACATATTCAGGTGTTTCAATTACATTAATGGAATTAAAATCTGTGAAAGAATTTATGAAATTTCAAAGGGGAGAATTCGGACAAGATTCTAATGAATTTTCTGAAAAGGAATATACCGATGGTAATAACCTAGCAGAGTATGATTTCAACACATTTGCTGAGAATAACCCTAAGACTGATGAGAACTAAGAATTGTAAATAGTAAGAAAAAAGAAGTGCCCATAAACTAAAGCACTTCTTTTTTCTTTTAAAGTGAAATGTCTTCCACTTTACCGTTACCCAGCTTCACCAGGTAAACGTCCCAATAATTGGTTCCCAGCTGTTTTGCAAAGTTTTTGTCAAATACTGCAAAGTCGAATCTATATTTACCTTTAATCGCACTGCCTGTATCCATGGCTACGGCATAACCCAATCCTTTTATATAAAAAACCGTTCCGAAGGGCCAATAGTTTTTATCAACGGCAATTGATACTCCGGGAATAATCGGTTTTCCTGAGTTAGTAATTCCCTTATTATTTCCGCATTCTTCCGTACATGGAGTATATGCCGTACCCAAAAATTTTCCTATATATTCACCTCTGTCAATAGCACTTCTTGTACTTATTCCGTTAAATTCCGTGTAGCTTTGCGGCTTAATTCCTACGGATGCAGCTTTTTTTAATGAATTCTGCAGTTCAATGTTATCATTAACCAGTTCACTGTTTGCTCGTTCCAGATCTTCGTTTTTAGCTTTTAATTCTTCCAATTGTTTTAATATTTCTTCATACTGCTTCAAAACTTTACTGTAGTTTTCCATTAATAATGCATAGTCGCTTTTGAGGGTTTCATTGAACGCTTGAAGATTTACGTTTTCTTCACTAATGGATTGAACCCTTAAAAAAGTATCCTTATACTGGTGTTTTGCGCGATGATACCAATTATATATAATGAAGTTATTTGCTACCAAAAAAATTATTAAAACAATCAAAATAAATAAAGTTTTATTTCTTTTCTTATTTGCTGTTTTTTTGCTTTCATATATCTGAGGCTCACTATGTGACGGTGCCTCATCGCTAAGCATATCTTTGTCCTCCTTAAAATTCTAGTTTTTTATTATAATTATCTCAATATTTTGAATTTTTTATACGCAAAAAAAATATAATTTACATATTTACAATTGCAAAGTTATATGCTAAAATTATTAATTGTCATCGGGGTGTAGCTCAGTTTGGTATGAGTGCTTGCTTGGGGTGCAAGAGGTCGCTGGTTCAAATCCAGTCACTCCGACCATAGAAACGGGTAGATTGTAGAAGAATTCAATCTACCTGTTTTTTTATACATGTTTGATAACTTACCGAATTTGCTTAGAGGATTTTCTCAAATCAAGAGCTTGTAGGGCTTAAAATTTCATTACATGAAAAGGAATTAAAGGCCTTATAATAGAATATTACTTAATCTAAAGCAAAATTGATTCTATTATAAGGGGGATTGACATGAAAGTTATCAATATGCCTACAGCACCAAAGAATCTTAGCAAAATATCCGTTAAGCTTATTGTTGGAATAGTGGGAATTATTGTACTTCTGGTTATTCTATTTAACTGCTGGTATACGGTTACCGACCAGCAACAAGCAGTGGTTCTTACCTTTGGCAAGTTTACCAGTGTTGAGGAAGCGGGAATACATTTTAAACTGCCTGATCCGATACAGTCTGTAATAAAAGTACCTGTACAAATGACACAAAAGCTTGAATTGGGTTATAGGGACCAGGGAAAGGGCAATTATATATCTGTTGATGAAGAGTCCAAAATGATTACCGGAGATTTCAATATAGTAAAAATTGATTTCTTTATTGAATGGAAGGTTTCTGATCCCCAAAAATACCTTTTTAATTCCATAGATCCGGAAAAAATTCTTAGAGACTCAAGCTTAAGTGCAGCCCGTTCGGTGGTTGGAACGGCATCAATTGATGATGTCCTTACAAGTGGTAAGATAGCAATTGAAAACGAGATCAAGGATAAGCTTGTGCAGTGTCTCGATAAGTATGATATCGGAGTGCAGGTTCTGGCAGTAAAAATACAGGATTCAGAGCCACCTACCGAAGAAGTGAAGCAAGCGTTTAAGGATGTCGAAAATGCAAAACAGAGTAAAGAAACTGCAATGAACGAGGCAAACAAGTATAAAAACTCTGAAATTCCGAAAGCTCAAGCAGAAGCAGACCGAATATTGCGTAATGCGGAATCTCAAAAGCAGAAAAAGATAAATGAGGCAAAGGGAGAAGTTGCTAAATTTCAAAAAATGTTTGAGGAATATAAAAATTTTGAGGGTGTAACCAAGACCAGGCTGTATCTTGAGGCAATGGAGGAAATTCTTCCCGGGATTACCGTTTATATTGAAGACGATTCCGGCAGCATTCAAAAAATTGTTCCCTTAAAGCCCTTTAATTCGGAAGGAGGAGAATAGGATGATAAAGAAGATAATAGCTGTCGGTGTGGTAGTATTTGCACTGATTATATTTTTTACGAGTGCATTTATAGTAACAGAAGGAGAATACGTTTGTATCAGAAGATTTGGTAAGATTATTGAGACAAAAGATACCGCAGGGTTGTATTTTAAGGTGCCTTTTATTGACGACAAATTAACCCTTCCGAATAAAAAAATCATTTACGATTTGGCCGCATCAAATGTGTTGACAAAGGATAAAAAGGACATGGTAATTGACAACTATGTTATATGGCAAATATCCGATCCTGTGGAATTTATAAAATCCGTAGGTTTTGTTTCAGAGGCGGAAAGAAGAATTGACGCAGCTGTCTACAATACCGTTAAAAACACAATGGGTACATTGGAACAAAACAGTATAATCAATGAAAAGCTGTCCGGTAGAGGAGAATTTAATAAAACCGTGACGGATGAAGTAGCCAGACAACTTATGGATTATGGTATTACGGTATTTGATGTACAAATAAAGAAGCTGGATCTGCCGATTGAGAATGAGGAAACGGTTTTCAGAAGGATGATATCTGAAAGGGAGAAAATAGCGGAACAGTACAAAGCCGAGGGCGAGTACGAGGCAAACAAATTGAAGAATGAGGTGGATAAAGAGGTAAATATTCTAATTTCCGAGGCAAATGCAAAAGCGCAAGAGCTTATTGGTGAGGGTGAAGCGGAATATATAAGGATTCTTGCAGATGCTTATTCCGGAGAGAAGAAGGAGTTTTACGAGTATATACGAACTCTTGAGGCCATGAAAAAATCACTTAAGGGGGAAAAGACACTGGTTCTTCCTTTGGATTCGCCTCTGACGAAATATTTCTATGAAATAGGGAATTAAGATGTACAGGCCCAGTATTTCTTGAAATAAAGCTTTCTTCAATATGAATCATGACATATTCATATAGCATAGACTAAGGTCGGGAACATTTTCTTTGAAAGACTAAAATGTTCCCGACTTTTTTTTGACTTCTAAAGTGCATCATTTTTTATGTAATCATCGATTATAAGCGAGAGTACAAGGTGATGGAAATATGAAAGAGCATTGGTATATTTTGAGGAATGATGAACCATAATATGTTTGAATAAAAACTTTATGCTTAAAAAATCTAAATATCATCGGGGAGTGAAGTACTTGGCTGATTTCAAGAACATATTAAAATATCTGTTTCTTTATCATGAACCGGATATTCAAGAAGAGTTTATATTAAAAGAAAAGGAATCTGAAAAAGCGGGGAAGGAAAAGACATCCGAAAGAAGAAAAGAGATTTCTGAGGACAAACAGAAAACCGATAACAAAAGCAAAACATCCAAAGAATCCCATGAAAGCAAATTAATAAGCAAGAACTTAACTGATAATATTGAATATCTTAAAAAGGTGTATTCCATTCCTACAAACGGAGATATAGTTTTGAGGGAATTTGAAATTGTGGCAAAGGATAAAACCATACCTGCTTGCATTATATTTTATGACGGAATGACTGACAGAACTATTATAGACCTTGCCATACTTCAGCCCCTTATGCTTCTTTCCAATCTGGAAGTAAAGGACAAGGGAAAGGAACTTTTGGAATATATAAGCAAACATCTCCTGGTTCATAATCAAATTCAGATAACTCAGAATATGGGCAAAGTCATTGAAGATATTAACTATGGGGGATGTGGAGTATTTATTGACGGTATTGATGCAGCCTTTGCCTGTGATGTTAAGGGATGGGAGCATCGAGGAGTGGACAAACCCGAAACAGAGAGCGTTGTAAGAGGACCTCAGGAAGGATTTACTGAAACGCTCAGGACTAATACTGCCCTTGTAAGGAAAATTCTAAAGGATGAAGAACTGGTAGTTGAAGATGTATCGGTGGGAAAAAGAAGCAAAACTCCGTGTTCCATTTTATATATAAAGGATATTGTAAATGACTCTTTGGTGGAAGAGGTTAGGAGACGCTTAAAGGGTATCAAGGTTGATTATATATTTGACACCGGTGATCTGGAGCAATATTTGGAGGACAACCCCTTTATGACTACACCGCAGATTATTGCCACTGAAAGACCGGACCGGGTAGCAAATGCACTTACCGAGGGAAAGGTTGCGGTAGTTATGTCCGGAAGCCCTTTTGCCCTTGTTATGCCCACTACCAATATTGATTTGCTGCAATCTGCTGAGGATACTTACTTGAGATTTCCTTATGTAAACCTGATCAGAATTGTAAGAATGGTAGCAATATTTGTGTCATTGCTTCTACCCGGACTTTATGTGGCAATAACCAATTTCCATCATGAGATGATTCCCACCGACCTTTTACTTGCCATTGAAGCATCCCGGGAAAAGGTTCCGTTTCCTTCAGTTGTGGAAATACTCATAATGGAATTTGCATTTGAGCTAATCGTTGAAGCAGGTATCAGAAGACCCGGACAATTGGGACCGACCCTGGGAATAATCGGTGCATTGATACTGGGACAGGCAGCTGTGGCAGCAAATATTGTAAGTCCAATTTTAATAATTATTGTAGCAGTTACAGGTATAGGTTCCTTTTCCATACCGAACTTCGGGCTGGGCTTATCCTTTAGGCTACTGAGATTTATCTTTATTTTTCTTGCTTCGGTGGCCGGGTTTTTAGGAATTAGCTTAGGATTGTTTATGTACGGAATATGGTCTTGTTCCGTGAAGTCTTTTGGAGTACCGTTTATGGCTCCGACCGGACCAAAAACTTACAGCAATTTTCTTGAGCAGTTTGTGAGAAGTCCAATATGGAAGAAGGAAAAAAGGCCTGATTATCTTAACGTAAAAAAAGTGCATAAGCAGGCCAAAATATCCCGGCAATGGTCTCAGGACAATAAAAAGAAAGATAAACAGCAAAAATATGAAATTCAAAAATAAAATATAAAATTGCTTTTTTGAGGAGGTTTGCTGTGGAAAAGAAAATAATCTTCGGTAATAGAGAAGCAATATCTTTACTTCTTATATTTATGTGTAATCAATTGTTTTTAAGCTTTCCGCGCAATATGGCAGAAAGTGCCGGAAATGCAGGATGGATATTAACTATATATATAACTGTAATATCCCTTGTTTTATTCTTAATTATTTCCAGGCTCTATAAAAATTTTGAGGGAAAGGACATATTGGATGTAGCCGAATTTCTGGGAGGAAATATTGGCAGGATATTGGTCGGAATAATATATGTAATTGACTATGTTGTAATTATTTCGGTCATTTTAAGAGAGTACGGAGAGGATTTGAAAATAATCAGCCTTGTTCAATCTCCAATAAGCTTTGTATTGGCGCTTTTTGCCATTGGAATGGTTTTCGGTGCGTTCTTTGGTCTGGAACCTTTGGTAAGGCTTGGAGCAATAAGCGTTCCTGTAATTTTTTTAGGATTCTTAATTACTGTAGTCGGTTCTATCAAGTATTTTAATTTTTCCAATATTTTACCGATTTTCGGTACAGGGCTTGTTGAGATTTTAATTGAAGGACCATCAAGAACATCCGTTTTTTCCGGCCTCACATCATTGTTTTTAATTGCACCTTTTTTACGCAGCCACGATAATTTTAAAAAAAGCGGATTTATTGGACTTATTTTGTCAGGTCTAATATTGACTGTCGGTAACCTGGTTTATTCGCTGGTATTACCGTATCCGTCTACTACCAGTAATTTTCTTCCTATATACCAGCTTTCCAGACTTATAGAGTACGGTAGGTTCTTTCAAAGAATAGAATCGATTTTTGTGCTGGTATGGTCCATGACAGCACTTATTTACCTAAGTGCCGGATTATTTTTCAGTGCCTATATTTATAAAAAAACTTTCAAGCTGGAATATCACAGACCCCTTATAATACCTTTCGGTATAATTATTTTTACCTTAAGTCTTATACCGAAAAGCCTTATGGAGACAATGTTTATAGATAACTCGATAATAAGAAAATATGCATGGACGGTTACCTTTGGCTTGACACTTGTTCTCTTGATACTGGCTTCAATTAAGATAAAAGTAAAGGAAGGGAGACATAAAGATGAAAAATAAAATACGAAAGTTTTGTATATTACTTTCTATCTTTATTATATGCCAATTTACCAGCGGATGTTATGACAGCAGAGAAATTGATGAACTGGCATATCCTATAGCTATTGGATTTGACAAAGGTGAGGGTAAATTTCTAAGAATGTCTCTTCAAATTGCTGTTCCGACTAAAGTTGCCGGAGGCGGTGAAGGCGGTGGAGGCGGTGAAGGCGGTCAATCGTCAGTATCCATTACAACACTGGAGACTCCTACAATTTATTCCGGTCTTAATATGATAAACACTTATGTCAGTAAGCAAATTAACCTTTCCCATGTTAAGGCAATTGTGTTTTCCGAGGAGCTTGCCAGGGAAGGTATTGAAAAATATATTAATGCTCTTATGCGAGGAAGGGAGTTCAGAGGTACTGCATATGTATTGGTAGCCAAGGGATCGGGAAATACGGCAGAGAAGTTTATTAGAGAGGTAAAACCGGAATTGGAATCAAATCCTGCCAAGTACTATGAAATGGTATTAAATGCATATGGTTATACCGGTTTTACTGCGGAAGCAAAGCTTATTAGTTTTTATCGGAACATGACAAGTTATACGACTCAACCCGTGGCAGTTTTGGCTAATGTCAGCGAATTTGAAGATTCTGACGATATTACTTTGGAATATTCAACTTATAAGCAAAAAGGGAGAGATTATCCGTTACCGGGAGACTATACGGCAGGGAATATGCCTAAGGTGGGAAATATTAAGACAGAGGTTATGGGAATGGCCGTATTTGACGGCGCAAGAATGGTGGGAGAGCTGGACGGTGAGGAAACATCCTACTACCTTATGGTAGAAGGAAAATACGGTTATTCCTATGTAACAATTCCGGATCCGCAAGCTAAGGATATGTTTGTTCTTCTTAACCTAAAGCAAAGCCGAAAACCGAAAAAAAGGGTGGAAATGGTTGGAGATAAACCGCAGATATATATAGATATAAAGTTGGAAGCTGATATTTTATCCATACAGAGTGGAATAAATTATGAAAGTATAGAAAAAATAGGAATACTTGAAAAGGCAACAGAAGAATTTGTAAAAACGGGCATTGAGAGAATGGTGAAAAGGACTGTTGAGGAATTCGGCAGTGATACCTTTGGAATTGGTGAGTCTATAAAGAAGAAATTTCTCACTTGGGATCAATGGGTTGCTTTTAATTGGAAAGAAAAGTACAGGCATTCCAATATCAATGTAAATGTGGATGTAAAAATAAGAAGACCGGGACAAAAAATAAAGACAGTTCCCGCTCATGGATCAGAGAAGGAGGAGAAATAATGTTATGATATGGGGAATATTTTTCATATTCATATTCCTTTTATGGATTTCCATTAGAACTTTTAGCTATGGAAAATGGACATGGGATAAGAAAAACTGGCTTGGTGCAATTATGGTTTTCGTTATTGCGGCATTGATTCTGATTCTCCCTATGCTTTCATTTTACTGGGCTGAAAGGTAATATTACGGCATATTGACAAGCGATATTATGGCATGTTAAACATAGAACAGAGATATTTTGTTTATTTTTTATAATATTATAGTTATAATATATATGATGAATAGCTTGTATATATTGTTTAAAAGGTGAGGGCAAATAATGGAGGTCGTTAAAGCTAATAGAGAATTGAATAACAATATTGAAAGAAACCGAAGGATTTGTAACGCTGTTATTTTATCAGCGATATGTTTAGTTTTAATTTATATTAGTACATGGAATTTTACTTTATTTCATACATTAACAGAAATTTTTTGTATTTTAATTGTATTAGTTGTCGCTGTAATTGCATTTAACAGTTTCAGTATAACAAAGAAAAGCTATTTTTTTTATATCAGTGCAACCAGTTTTTTTGCAGGAATATTTCTACTGTTGCATATACTGACGTTTGATACCGGCAATATTTTTCCGTGGAGCGACGTAAATACTTCAGTAAAGTTTTCAACAGTTTTCAAGTATTATGAATGTTTGGTATTTATTGCGTCATATATTTCTTATAAATATAAAATAAGTACCCGAAAGTTTACATGTTTTTTTGCTGTATTGACTGTTGGTGTAATATATTTAATACTTTTTACGGGTTTTTTCCCCGATTTCACTAATGAAGAGCTGGAACCAACATTATTCAAAGTTTTTGCCGAATATTTCGGATTGGCGTTAGGGATTTTTGTATTTTTACTTTTTATTATTAAAAGAAAAGCGTTACCTCAATTGGTTTCAAAGTTCATAATAGTATATTTTTCTTTAGCTACTTCAGCTAAAATACTGTTCACTGTTTACGGTAATGTTCTTGACATTTACAACGCTTTAGGGCATTTATTGAGATTTTTATCCTTTTATGTTTTGTTTGAATTTGTACTGGAAGCGGGTTTTAAAAGGCCTGTGGAGGTTCTTTTTAACAAACTGGAGGAAACAAATACTGAACTTGAAAATAAGACCGTTGAATTGCAGAACGCTAATGAAAAGTTAAAAAATGAAATTGAGAAGTGTATACAGGCAAAGGAATTGTTGAAAAAAAGCGAGGAGAGTTACCGGTTAATTTTTGAGTTTATTCCCGATGCAATTATTGTGCATGATGATTACGGTATTATTTTTTCCAATCAGGCCGGTGTAAAGCTTTGTGAGGTTTTAGATCTTAAGCCTCAGGCAGGATCTTCTCCCTGTGATTTTTTACACATGGTTAATAAGAATGATTTCGAAAAATGTTCTGTGAACTTAATTAATGATGATAAAAACCTTCTGACTTTTGAGAAAAGCATTGCCTTGAAGGACGGTTCAAGTATTGAGCTTGAGATAAAAACCATTCCTTATTATTTTGAGGATAAGCCTGCTTATTTAAGTGTTGTAAGGGATATTACTCAAAGAAGACAGGTAGAGGAATTGAAAAAGAGCTTTGATCATAATACTAGGTTGTTACAAGAGGCTGTGGAGATTGACAAGATTAAAACCGATTTCTTTACTGATCTTTCTCATGAAATCAGAACACCTATAAATATTATACTTTGTGTGATTCAGCTGATGGAGAGAGGTCTGAAAGAAAATAACGGCTTACTCGAAGACCGAGATAAATCAAAAAAGTATATTTCAACATTGAAGCAAAACTCCATGAAGCTTCTCAGAATAGTAAACAATATTCTTGATATTTCAAAAATTAATTCGGGTAGTTTCGAATTAAGACTTAAAAACTGTGATATAGTAAAAGCCGTTGAAGACGTTGTTTTATCGGTTTATGAATATACGAAAAACAGGGATTTGTGTCTCATGTTTGATTCGGAGGTTGATAAAAAAATTATTGCCTGTGATGTTGAAAAGATAGAAAGGATTGTCCTAAACCTTCTGTCCAATGCCATTAAGTATACAAAAAGAGGAGGACGAATTGAGGTTTGTATATATGAAAAAGAAGAAAACATAGTTATTATGGTTAGGGATACAGGCGTCGGTATACCCGAGGATAAGAAGGATATGATTTTTGAAAGATTTAAAAGGGCCGACAACTCTTCAGTAAGTGACTGTGAAAGCACGGGTATTGGACTGTCCCTTGTGAAGTCTTTGGTCGAGATGCACGGAGGCAACATATGGGTTGAAAGCAAGGTTGGAGAGGGTTCAACTTTTTATGTGGAGCTTCCCGTAAAAGTTCTGCCTGAAAAGGATGTTGACGATAGCGAAAAGTCTGCATGCGATTCGGGGAATATTGACAGGATTAGTCTTGAGCTTTCGGATATAATTTAATAGTGTGTATAATTAAATATTTTGTAGAATTTTCTGGCTGTTAAAATTATATTACAAAAACGTTATATGTATTGACAAAAAGTAGAAAAAATAATATTCTTGGATTGAGAAATTTTTTAGTTAGTGAGTTATTTTATTAATTCGCTATGTATTTTTACTAAAGAATACAAACCCCCTTTAATTCTGTCAGGTGCATGTAATATGCACCTTATTTATTGTGGTAATTTTGTGGGATGTTTGGTTGTTCTATATCACAATCTACGCCGATTGATGGAGGAATTTTAATGAGATCTTTAATTCCATCTCTTAAATTGAAATATGTTCATATAATGCTGTTTTTTTTATTGATATTATCAGCCTGTTCGTCAACGGATTCTTCAATAAAGGATGATAATGTGGGCGTGTCGCCGGAACCTGCCGTTGAAGAGACAATATCTGTTACTTTAAAAAGTCCCGCACCGACTGAGGCAAAAAGAATATTAAGGCCTGAAGGAAACACCATTGAAACTCGCTTTGACGTTCCTGAAGGTTTTGAAAGAATACCTGTTGAGGAAGGATCTTTTGAAGGTTATCTTAGAAACCTTCCGTTAAAGCCGGATGGCTCTTATGTACACTACTACGATGGCGGAATAAAGTATAAGAATGTATATAGTGCCGTTATTGATATGGATATTGGTGAAAGGGATCTTCAACAGTGTGCGGATGCCGTAATGAGGCTAAGGGCAGAGTATCTTTTCCAAAAGGGGTTATATGATGATATACATTTTAATTTTACCAATGGCTTTTGCGCCAGTTACAGCAAATGGAGGCAAGGATATAGGATCAGCGTAAAGGGAAATGAAGCCCGGTGGATACAGACAGCACTTGTTTCGAATACCTATGAGAGTTTCAGAGAATATATGGATATGGTATTTGCATATGCCGGAACTATTTCTCTTGCCCAGGAATTAAAGGCTGTGTCTGTTGAAGATATGAAAATCGGTGATGTATTTATTCAGGCATACCCGGGTCACTGTGTTATTGTTGTTGATATGGCTCAAAACCCCGAAACCGGAGAGAAGTTGTTCATGATTGCGCAAAGCTATATGCCTGCACAGGACATTCAAATATTAAAGAATTATAATGATGAATCCATCAGTCCATGGTATTCTATTGATTTCGGAGATGTACTCGATACTCCTGAATGGAGATTCTATAAAGATGACTTGAAAAGATTTGAGTAGTGAATCAAAAAGCGAATTTTATTATTAAAAAACCCAAGGATTAAAATCCTTGGGTTTTTTGGCAGGGGCAGCAGGAATCGAACCCGCAACCAACGGTTTTGGAGACCGCTACTCTACCAATTGAGCTATACCCCTACGGCGCCTTTTTAGTATACACTAGCTTTATTTTTATGTCAATGGTTAATTTGAAATTTTTTTTGTAGATTTTTCATCTTTTTGTGGTAAGATAGAAAAAGATTAATATTTTTAGCTTTTTAGACACAGGAGGTTGTTTATGGATAGAAAAATTGCTTTTATTGGCGCAGGAAACATGGGTTATGCTATGATAAGCAGCATAGCCAAATCGAATATAATACCTGCTGAAAATATTTTGGTTTTTGATGTTGACAAGGACAAGCTTTCAAAGCTCAAAGAAGAAGTAAATATCTCTGTTGCTCCGGATGTATCTTATGCAGTTAAAAATGCGGATATTGTAATATTGGCTGTTAAGCCGAACATGGTAAAAAAAGTTCTCACGGAAATAAAAGCATCGCTCGATGATAAAAAAATATTGGTTTCCGTTGCAGTCGGAATTCCCATAAAGTTTTACAAAAGCATAGTAGGGACGGATAAAAAGATCGTTCGTACAATGCCTAATACTCCTGCCTTAGTGGGAGAAGGTATGACACTTATGTGCCATGAAAATGTTTCGGATGAGGAAGCCCAAACCGTTAAAAAAATATTTGAGTGCTTTGGCAAGGCCGAGTTTTTAGATGAGAAGCTTATGAGTGAAGTTACCGCTCTTACCAGCAGCAGTCCGGCATACGTTTTCATGTTCATTGAAGCAATGGCCGATGCAGCCGTTTTGTCGGGAATACCCAGAAATTTGGCTTATAGCCTTGCTGCCCAGGCTGTATTGGGATCGGCCAAAATGGTTCTCGAAACGGGAAAACATCCGGGTGAGCTGAAAGACATGGTTTGTTCTCCGGCGGGAACTACCATAGAAGCAGTGAGTTCTCTTGAAAGAAACAGATTCAGGTACGCTGTAATCGAGGCTATGAATGAATGTACCAGAAAAGCTTTGGAAATTGGAAAAATGTACGATTAATGAGCCATACTAATGATGTTCGGAATTTAATATACTTAAAAATTCAGTGAATTAGTAATATGCATATAAGGAGATGCTATGAAAAAAGTTATAATATACACTGACGGAGCTTGCTCCGGCAATCCGGGAGACGGGGGCTGGGGAGCTATACTGGTGTATGGCAAGCATGAAAAGGAAATATCCGGTTTTGAAAGGGAAACCACCAACAACAGGATGGAATTAACGGCCGCTATAGAAGCTTTAAAGCTTCTAAAGGAGCCTTGTGAGGTTGAACTCTATAGCGACAGTGCATACCTGGTAAATGCATTTGAGCAGAACTGGGTAAACAATTGGAAAGCTAATGGATGGAAAACCAAAGGTAAAGATGAAGTTAAGAATATTGACTTATGGAAAGAATTGGACAGATTCTGCGGCATTCACAGAATTAAATGGATAAAGGTTAAGGGCCACAGCGACAATGAATACAATAATAGATGTGACAAGCTTGCAACCGATGAAATTAAAAAAAACAGGCAAGTAGTATAATATTATAAAGAGGATGGGAATAAAATGAAATATGAAGAAAAAACTATATCTAAAAAAGAGTTCTATAAGGGCAATATAATCAATGTGGAAAAATGGCAAGTTCTATTGCCCAATGGAAAAGAAGCATCCCGGGACGTAGTTATCCATCCGGGAGCCTCAGTCATAATACCGTTAACCGAAAACAATGAAATATACATGGTAAGACAGTACCGAAAGCCTGTTGAGGCGGAACTTCTTGAGTTACCGGCCGGCAAACTTGATGCAGGAGAAGACCCCAAAGTATGTGCCCAAAGGGAACTGAAAGAGGAAACAGGCTTGGATGCCGATGAGATAAAGCATGTTTTGAGTTTTAACAGCACCCCGGGCTTTACTAATGAGATATTGCACATGTATTTGGCAACAGGACTTCATGAAGGCACTGCCTGTACCGACGAAGATGAGTTTTTAAGAGTAGAAAAGTTTCCTGTAAATAAGCTTTTGGATATGATATTTAATCATGAAATAACCGATGCAAAAACCATTATTGGAATCTTCCTGGCAGATAAAATATTAAAGGGGGATATGAAAAAATAAATACTGAAGAAGTATTAGTTTTTTAGTAAAGTTTACAATACATTTCGATGTATTGTAATTTTTTTTTGTCCTAAAGCATAGAATTTTTAATGAGTATAGCAATTGACTGTTGAAGTACAAAGTATAGACAAAATGACTTCCAGAGGGGATAAAAATGATAAAAAAAATACGTGGGGTTTTATCGGCACATATAAGCAATAACATAAATACCTATTTTTTTCTTCTTCTTATGTTTGTGGCAGGAGTGTCAGCAGGAGCTTTTACGGTGAACGGATTGAGTACAGTCCAAAAAAGCGAGTTAACCAATTATTTTCAAGGTTTTCTGGAACTTTTTAAACACCAGAGGGTTGACAGCAATGAAATAATGAGGATATCCATTATCGAGAATATAAGAATTGTAGGTGTTCTTTGGCTGTTGGGAGTATCAATTATCGGAATACCCTTTATATATTTTTTAATCGGTGTAAGAGGCTTTATAACAGGCTTTACATCGGGATTCATTATATATATTTTGGGTTTCAAAGGAGTGATATTTACCATGCTAACCATTCTTCCAAAAGAAATGATCATAGTTCCGAGCATAATAGCTCTGGGAGTAAACGGAATAAACTTTTCGGTGAACATCATAAAAAATAAATCTATAAAGCACATGACCAAAGAAAACCTAAAAACCAGTTTTCTTGCTTATTGCTTTGTAACGCTGTTGTTTTTGTCCGTCATATTCGTCGGCATATTGGTAGAGGCATATGTTACTCCGGTTTTTATGAGAATGATGATATCATAAAGTTTTAGTAAAATTTTATGTATATGTTGTATAGATGTGGAATATAATGTTGACAATAGATAATGAATAATGTTATGTTGGTTATAATTTCATAAATACTATTATATTGTAAATAGTGCACAAAAAAAAATTTAAAATTTATACAATGTCCCAAAATATGTTACATAACATGGCAAAATATTGCATTGTAGCTAGAAATTTTTATATAATGAGAAGGATAGGTGATAGTTATCAAAATAATTATTGGTGTTTGATAGAAACAACGGTATGTTGGAATAGTTAGAAATGGAAATTTGAGAAATGATAATTTTTTATTTTAATAAATTTTGTAAATAAAAGGAGTAGGTGATATGGAAGATCTAGTTCAAAAGTTTTTGGAATTTTTAGAAAAAGAAAAACGGTTGTCGGTCAACACCTTGCAATCTTATAGAAGGGACATTGAACAATTCATTACATACTTAAAAGATGTTAAGATTAATAATGTTATAAATACAAATAAAACTACAATTATAGCATACTTGTTGCATTTGCAGAAAAAGGGAAGGGCAACCTCTACTATTTCACGGAATCTGGCATCTATAAGATCTTTTTATCAGTATCTGACCAAGAATGAAATAATTCCTTTGGATCCTACTGAAGGGTTGGAATCTCCAAAGGTGGAGAAGAAGCTTCCGCAAATTCTTTCAACAAAAGAAGTCGAGCTTCTTCTGGAACAGCCAAAGTGTGACGATTTGAAGGGTTACAGGGATAAGGCCATGCTTGAGCTTCTCTATGCTACCGGTATAAGGGTATCTGAGCTAATTTCATTGGACTTGTCGGATGTAAACCTTGAAATGCGGTACATAATGTGCAACAAGGGCTCAAGAGAAAGAATGATTCCTATTGGGACATTGTCTGTAAATGCTATGAGAGACTATCTCACTAAATCGAGAAACCTTTTGATACAAAAAAATGATGAAAAAGCACTGTTTGTCAATGTGAACGGAAAAAGGCTTACACGGCAAGGATTTTGGAAGATAATTAAGCAATATAAGAATCAGGCGAAAATTAATAAGGATATAACTCCGCATACCTTGAGACATTCCTTTGCGGCACATCTTTTGGAAAACGGGGCGGATTTAAGGTCCATACAGGAAATGCTGGGTCATTCCGACATATCTTCAACCCAAATTTATGCTCAGATTGCTAAAAACCGGTTGAAGGAAGTATACAAAAAGACCCATCCAAGGGCATAGAATGCCGTCAAGTGTAAATTGAATACTTTGTATTGCTTGAGTTTTGTATTATAATAAAAGGTAAGATTATTCTATCTTGCCTTTTTTATTTGGCCTCTTGGAATGAAACGAAAGAGGCAAAAGCGAAGGGACTCGATGTCCCGAGTAAAAAGGTTAATTGATTCTAAGTGATTACTGTTGTTTAATTTATTCTTTGTCTTTTTTAGCAGTTAGTTTTATAAAGAATCAAGTATTTAAATCACAGATCTTTAAAAATACGGCAAAGGAGTAGTGGTATATGAAAAGAGCAATAATCATTGTTTTAGACAGTGTTGGAATCGGAGAGCTTCCTGATGCTGAAAAATACGGCGACAAAGGAAGCAACACATTGGGAAACATTGCGGCCAATATTCCGGGATTTTCCCTTCCAAATCTTGAATCATTGGGCTTAGGCAATATAGATAGCATAAAAGGAATTAAACCGTCAGCCGATCCCATGGGCTGCTACGGTAGAATGGCAGAAAGATCTGCCGGAAAGGATACCACTACAGGGCACTGGGAGATTGCCGGTATATTTTTGGACAGGCCGTTTCCGGTTTATCCCGACGGTTTTCCTCCAGAAATAATGGACGAATTCGAAAAAACGACAAATACTAAGACTCTTGGGAATTTTGCGGCTTCAGGTACGGAAATAATAAACATGTTAGGAGATGAGCATGTAAAGACAGGATATCCAATCGTGTACACTTCTGCAGACAGTGTGTTTCAAATAGCTGCCCACGAAGATATTATTCCGGTGGAAAAGCTTTATGAAATGTGTGAAATAGCCAGAAGGATATTAACCGGTGAGCATGCAGTGGGTAGAGTAATTGCCAGACCCTTTGTCGGCAGGTCGGGAGAATATAAAAGAACCGAAAGGAGAAGGGATTATTCCCTGGATCCCATAGAAAAAACCGTTTTGGACTATGCAAAAGAGATGGGTTATGAGGTTAAGGCCGTTGGAAAAATAGAAGATATATTCAACAAAAAAGGTATTACCGACGCTGTCCATACTCACGACAACATGGACGGTGTGGACAAAACCCTTCAGTATATGAAGGAAAGCTTTGAAGGCATTCTTTTTACCAATCTGGTGGATTTTGATATGATCTATGGCCACCGTAATAATATTGAGGGCTATGCAAAGGCATTAGTTGAGTTTGACGATAGAGTACCGGAAATATTGGAGAGTCTTAAAGATGACGATATTCTATTTATCACGGCAGACCACGGCTGCGATCCTTCAACGGAAAGCACGGATCACTCAAGAGAGTACGTTCCGCTTATTGTATACGGGAAAAAGTTAAAAAGAGGTATAAATCTTGGAACAAGAAACACTTTCTCTGATATTGCACAAACCGTTGCCCAATACCTTGGAATTAATGCCGGGTTTAAAGCAACAAGTTTTCTTGATCAAATTCTGTAGATTAAGTAAAACAGAAAATACACAATTTGGGGGTCATGGCAATGAGAATGATTGATCTGATAAATAAAAAGAAGCATGGTGAATCCCTGACAGGTGCCGAAATTGATTATATAGTTCAGGGCTATACCCAAGGCAAAATTCCCGATTATCAAATGTCAGCTTTTTTAATGGCGGTTTATTTTAAAGGCATGAACACAGAGGAGATTTCAAACCTTACCATGTCAATGGTGAATTCCGGAGAAGTAGTTGATCTTTCCGGCATTGAAGGTATAAAGGTTGACAAGCACTCGTCAGGAGGAGTGGGAGATAAGCTAAGTCTTATAATAATCCCCTTATGCGCAAGCCTAGGAATCCCTGTAGCCAAAATGTCAGGACGGGGATTGGGACACACCGGCGGTACAATTGACAAGCTTGAGTCTATTGAAGGGTTTAGAACAGAGCTTTCCAAGGAAGAATTCATAAATAATTTGAACATGTATAATATGGCGATAGTCAGTCAGGCCGAAAATCTTACTCCGGCAGATAAGAAGATCTATGCTTTGAGAGATGTTACAGGCACCGTTGACAGTATTCCCCTTATCGCAAGCTCAATAATGAGCAAAAAGATAGCTTCGGGATGCGACCGCATTGTATTGGATGTTAAGGTGGGATCGGGAGCTTTTATGAAATCCCTTGATGATGCGGTGATACTGGCCAGAACCATGGTCGATATCGGTAAATCCCTTGGAAAAACAACAATTGCTATTGTAACCGACATGAACCAGCCCTTGGGTCATGAAGTAGGAAATGCCAATGAGGTAAGAGAAGCAATAGAGGTATTGAAAGGCAATGGGGCCGGAGATGTAACAGCTATTTCATTGACAATTGCTTCCTATATGGCTGTCTTGGCGGGAGTTTTTCCTAATTTTGAATCGGCTTATAAAGGTATGGGTGAGTTAATTGAATCGGGAAAAGCCCTGGAAAAGTTTAAAGAGCTTGTTAGAATACAGGGCGGAAATGAACAGATTACAGAAAATCCCGATTTGCTTCCGCAGGCCCGAAAACATATTGAGGTAAAGGCTTCTGAAAGCGGATTTATCAATTCAATAGATGCCGAAAGCATAGGCGTATCGGCAATGCTTCTTGGTGCCGGGAGAAAAACCAAAGAGGACAAAATAGATCCTTCGGCAGGTATAACTATCCTTCGAAAGGTTGGAGATGAGGTCAAAATAGGCGATACCCTATGTGTACTTCATACAAATCTGCCGGAATGGGACGATGCGGAAAAGCTTTCAAAGGGTGCGTTCTCGATAAAGAATGAAAAGCCTGCACCGATTAAGTACGTACATGAGGTTATTGAGTGAAGAAAGTGAAGAAAAATATTTCAGAAACTTAAGCTACACAGTCTAGAGCCTGTAAATACGCCTCGGGGTCGAGCAAAACTCGCTTCGCTCAAACAATGCTCTCCCTTTCCTCGTCGTATTAACAGGCTCTACAACTTGTTCCGCAATGTTTCATTCATATTTTTCTTCACAATGATTTCATTTGTCGGCATAGAATACATGAAAGTCAATGCAGTTTTATAACTAAAGAAGAAAGTGAAGAAAAATATTTCAGAAACTTAAGCTTCAAAGACAAAATTAAGTATATCCAAGCATTATTTTGCATAAAAATCTAGTAATGATAAATGCTTGGAGGGGTTTGTAAGTGTTGAAAAATATTATCGGTTGTTTTTTATCGGTAGTTTTATTATTTAGTATAGTGGCAATACCTGTTTTGGCGGAACCTGATTCCGGTGAACCGGTTTACGATGTCGAAACTGTAGCAGAGATAATGACGAATTCCAATGTATTTGATTTGAAGGCAAAAGCCCATGTTCTTATGGAAGCAACAACAGGGCAGGTTCTTATGGAGGGAAACAGCCACGAAAGGCTTCCTTTTGCAAGTGTAACCAAGGTTATGTCCATGCTTTTGGTAATGGAAGCTATTGATTCGGGTAAAATTAGCCTGGATGACACAGTTACTACGTCGGAATATGCGGCCGGTATGGGAGGTTCCCAGGCTTATATTGAGCCGGGGGAAAAGTTCAGTGTCAGAGATGCTTTAAAGGCAGTTGCAACCCATTCATCCAATGACGTAACCGTTGCATTGGCAGAGCTGATTGCAGGCAGTGAACAGGCTTTTGTGGTTCTTATGAATGAAAAGGCTAAAGAACTGGGAATGAACGATACAAATTTCCTGGATTGCACCGGTTTAACCGATGAAGGCCATTATAGTACTGCTTATGATATAGCCTTGATGTCAAGAGAGCTGATAGTTAAACATCCGAAAATACTTGAATTTACGTCTATTTGGATGGATACCTTCAGAAACGGTGAATTTGAGTTGGTAAATACCAATAAGCTGGTTCATTTTTATGACGGCTGTGACGGTCTTAAAACCGGTTTTACACGGGCAGCAGGACATTGTCTTTCTGCAACGGCAACAAGGAACAATATGCGGCTTATTTCTGTAGTTTTGGGTGAACCGGACTCAAACACAAGATTTGCAGAAACAAGAAAGCTTCTGGACTTTGGATTTGCAAATTATGAGTCCACATTGGTGAATAAGAAAGGTGAAAAGGTAAACGAAATAGAGGTTAAAAAAGGTTTGGTTCCAAAAACAACGGCTTTATATAGTGATGATGTCACTCTCCTTCTTGCCCGGGGAGAAAAAGGCAAGGTGGTAAGAGAGGTTCGGCTCAAGGGTTCATTGACAGCACCGGTAACCAAGGGACAAAAGGTAGGAGAAGTGGTATATAAGATTGATGAAAGAGAGATTTCCAAGGTGGACCTTGTTTCTTCCGATGACATACCTAAGGCATCCTTCGGAAAATTATTCGGAATGCTGATTTCAAACTGGTTCAACCTCGGAAGGTCATAGATAATGAATGTGTTGCTTTTATGACATGCATATAAAGTAACCGATCAAAAAGGATATATTTGAGTAATTCAACCTCTTTGGATTGATCCAAGGGGGTTTTCTCTTGTTTTTTTCTCTTGTGTATACCTTATCGTTATTTGTCGGACGGCCTTTTATTTTCGGTCCTGGCTCTTTAAAGGAAGGCTTTATAATAAATGAATCCCAAGCGTTTTGTGAATTCTGAAATTCCTTCTATTGAATTATAATTCAAATTATGATATTTTATATAAAAAAGTACTAAAAAGTGAGGGCATCATGAATCAAAAGACAATTGATCTAAAGCCGATGGGAATCGGAGATGTTCTTGATTATTCCATAGAAGTTTTTAAATCCAACTTTAAAACCTTAGCGCTGTTAACCCTTATACTTTATTTGCCGTGGGTTTTTATTGAGTCGTTAATAAACGGCAGTGTATTGGGGACTAATGCTAATTTATTTGGAAATATGCTAAAACATATTTTAGAGGGCGATTATAACGGTTACCTTGATGAAATCGGAACATATGGTTCCGACAGTTTTAGCATGAGTATATTGTCAAATATGACGTCTTTTTTGAATATGTGTTACGGAATAACCATAAAGCTTGTATATAATGCAGCAATAATTAAGATAGCTTATGATTACGCGGTAAAAAACCAAAAACAAGATTTTTCTTTTAATAATGTTAAAAATAATATAAAAGAAGGCTTTGGTTTCATGCCGAGGATGATGGGAAACGCATTTTTCTTTAATCTAATTGTTTTAGGAGCCTATTATATATCAATATTTGCTGCGATTTTTGTTATTTTTTTTGCGTTGATTTTCTCGGTTAACTTATCATTTGATCAGTTATCCGCCGGTGTATTGATTGTATTTTATATAATGCTGTTTGCCTTGTTGATATTGGCAGCATTGGTTTGTACGGCATTTTTCTGGGTTAAGCTCGTATTCGGTGCCAATGCCGTTGTGTGCGAAAATGCATCGGTATTCGATAGTTTGAAAAGAAGTTGGAATTTATCAAAAGGGTATTTCTGGCAAACAGGACTAATCTGCCTATTTGGCTTTATTCTGTTTTTTGTATCCGGAAACATGTTAACTGCTGCATCCTTATTTGTATCCACCATAAGTAAAGCTCTGTTTGTGTTGCTTTATACCGTTACAAATATACTAAACAGCTTTTTATACCCTTTCATTATGATATTTATTACCCTTGCCTTTATTAACATAAAAATCAAGAAAGAAGGTCTTGATTTGGAGGTTAAGGTTCAAAGTATGTTTCAAAAGCAGTTCGAAGTAAATAATAGTGTAAATTATAATGTTGGTTATAATGCGAACAATAATGCTAATTATAATGCAGGTGGCGAGTATTTTAATGACTAAAAGCAATATATCAAAAAAAATTATCGTATATATAATTATTATACTTACTTTTATTTATAGCGTCGGATTTGCTTATTTTGCTTCCGCCAGCCCATCCAATGAGGAGGAAGTTAAGGAGAAACTGGCGCAAATACTTTCCGAGCTTGATTCTGAAAAGAAAAATGAGAAGGATGATGACGGAAGCAATTTTATTAGAGAAAAAATAATGGAATTTATTGAATGGCTATTTGAAAAGCTTGATAATTCTCAGATATTTGATACACAAGATCAAATCACCATGCCCACAGAAACTTCAAAAGTAATGAAAATAGTTGCAATAGTATTAATACTATTGACGTTGGGATTAATCTTTTATTTTATCCTAAGAAACTTCAAGCGATCACGAAGAGTTATGATGGATGAGGATGCGGAAATATTAAGTACCGTACACGATCCTGATATTATATTGGACCGGGTCCGGCAGTGTAGCGAAGCCGGAGACTACAGTCAGGCACTGCGTTTTTTGTATATTGCCATGTTGATTAGCTTTAATAAGTTGAACATAATCAGAATAAACAAGTCAAAGACCAATAAGCAATACCTCATTGAGATTGAAAGCAACAGACCTCAAATCTACAATACTGTTGTGGATTTTACCGATGACTTCAACAAGTACTGGTATGGCAAAAAAGAACTCGGCAAAACCAAATTTGAAAGCTTGTACCAAGCCTACAGTACTGTTTTTGAAACTGAGGGAGGTTCGACAGATGTCTAAAATAAAAAACATAGCAATATTTGTAATCATAGCAGTGATTGTAGTTACAATAGGTTTTTTCGTTTTTGATATAAAAAATGAGAAAGAAGAGAACACGGACTTTTCCAGTTACAATGAGAAATATATCGGGACAAAAGCCCTTTATCTTTTAGCCGACAGAATGGGGTTTTATGTAAGCCGTTACATGAGGCCGTCAAGATTTATTCCCAACAATGCCACCATGGTTGCTTTAGCTCCTGACGAATATCTTTTTAACAGTGACATGGAACAGAAATATTTGCTGGAATGGATTAAAAGGGGAAATGCTCTTGTATTAATAGATGACTTGGATAGCTTTGAAAACGATACATTCGGTCTTATTGAATTTGTTGAAAATATAGCACCCCTTGAGGGATACGGTAAAAATTATATTGGCACCGTCGGAAAAGGCCGGGTTATTTTTCTTGGAAATTATAATGATTACATCAACGGCGGACTGGAAGCATTGGATCCGGGAGTGGTATTTATAGACGCCCTTAACGAAGCGGGCCATAAAAGGGTATTGTTCAATGAATATTATCATGGTCTTGGAAGTTCCAAAATAACCATATGGGATATATTAACTCCCGCTGCAAAGCTCTTATTGGTTCAGTTGATAATAGCAGCATTGGTTCTTATTTTTGTGGTATCAAGAAGGTTCGGAAAACCACAAGTTGTATATGAAATTGTAAAGCGGCAGGAAAATGAAAACCTGTTTGCCCTTTCAAACATTTATCAAAAATCCAAAGCCAACGGTCTAGTTTTGGAGAGCTATCTAAATAACTTAAAGAAGGAGTTGGCAGTTTTTTTGGGATTTGGGAGGGAAAACTATGACGACGGCGAGATATTGGCTGCGGCTCAATCCAGCAATATCTTAAAAAATATTAATTTGATAGAGTTATTTGGAGAGTGCAACAATTATATAAATTCCGGTAAAAAGGATAATAAAGAGTTTTTGAGACTGTTTAAGAGATTGGAACAAATCAGAAAGGAGATCAAAGTATGAGCGAATATATGGAAGAGTATAAGGCAGTCGGTAATGAGTGCGAATTTACTACAAAAAAAGCCAAGGAAATAATCCAGGAAGTATCCCGGGTAGTTGTGGGACAATACGATTTTATTGAGAAACTGGTAGTATGCCTGTTATCGGGAGGGCATGTACTGGTGGAAGGAGTTCCGGGACTGGCTAAAACACTGGCTTCAAAGGTCATGTCAAAAACCATAAAGGCCGAGTTTAAGAGGGTACAGTTTACTCCCGACCTGATGCCGGCTGATATTATAGGAACAAAGGTTTTTGATCAAAAAAGCGGTGAGTTTTATCTAAAAAAGGGTCCTCTTTTTACCAATATATTTCTTGCCGACGAAATAAACAGAACCCCTCCCAAAACCCAGGCAGCTCTTCTTGAAGCCATGGAGGAGAGGGCAATATCCATTGACGGCGAGACCCATAAGCTGGAAGAACCCTTTATGGTGCTGGCGACTCAAAACCCTGTGGAATATGAAGGAACATATCCGCTTCCTGAGGCTCAGGTGGACAGGTTTCTTATGAAGCTTATTGTGGGGTATGTTCCGCAGAAATTTGAAAACATCCTTTTACAGAAATTCAATTCGGGTTTTGACAGCAAGAATCTTGAAAGTGAAAATATAAACGAGGTATGTACTCCTGAGGATATTAAGAGGTGCCGGGAGGAGATAAAAAATGTAAGGGTAAGTGATGAAATAATAAACTATATTACCTCGATAATTAGGGCAACCAGAAATTCACCCAGCTTGATATTGGGTGCAAGTCCCAGGGCTTCCATTGCACTGTTGCTTACTTCGAAAGCCTATGCTGCCATCCAGGGAAGAAGCTTTGTTATTCCTGAGGATGTAAAGGACCTGGCACTGCCGGTACTCCGCCACAGGATTATATTAAGGCCGGAAGCAGGTATTGACGGGCTTGGAAACGATGATGTAATAAACAGTATTTTATCAAAGGTTGAAGTACCGAGATAATATTTTTGAAGGAGAAGTATAAATGCCTTTTAGCAAGCTTTTTTCTTTAATTCTTGCAATTGGAATAATACCGGTTTTAATAGGTTCCTTGATAGGTATAGAGCTTTACGTTTTTTTGCTCTATAACCTTATTGCCGTTTTGCTTTTAATTATTGATTATGTGATAACTCCGGGAAGCAAACAGTTTGAAATTGAGCGAATTTGTGACGAGAAGCTCTCAATGGGAACGGAAAATGAAATTGTCATAAATATTCGAAACAACAGCGATTATAATGTCAATATTGAAGCTGTTGATGAAGTTCCGGAGTATATGGAATTAAAAAAGCGTATTGTGAAAATAAAGGTTTTACCCCACTTTGAAAACAGCGGCAGTTATGTTGTTTTACCGCAAAAGAGAGGGGAGTATACCTTCGGGAAGGTTCATATCAGATACCACGGAGTTCTTCGTTTATGCTCCAAAAAAGGTATTTATGACATAACAAAGAGCTATAAGGTATATCCCAATTTAAAGGATTTGAGCAGATATGGCCTTGCAGCCATAAAGAAAAGCCAATTGATTCAGGGAATAAAGAAACATAAATCTTACGGTACCGGTACTGAGTTTGAGAGCTTAAAGGAATATGATGAGGGCGATGACTACAGAAAAATAAACTGGTTGGCTTCCGCAAGGCTAAAAAAGCTGATTGTCAATACATATGAACCGGAAAAGAATCAGCAGGTAATGATTATGCTCGATTCCAGCAGGGTAATGAATTCGGAAATAAATTATATAAAAAAGCTTGACTATTCAATAAACGCAGCTTTTTTGCTTGCCGATGTCGTAATCAAAAAAGGTGACAATGTGGGAGTTATGGTTTTTGACAGCCAGGTGAAGAGATATATCAAACCGGGTAAGGGCCTTGGCCATTTTCAGCTGTTGGCGGATAACCTATACAACGTGGAGGAAAACTTTGTTTCGGCAGACTATGAAGGAGCACTGACATATTTAACTAAAAATCAGAGCAGGAGATGCCTGATTTGTATTTTTACTGAATTGTTCAGTGTAGATGAAGCGGTTTCCCTTGCATCTGCATTGAAGAACATTGCAAAGAATCATGTTCCCCTTCTTGTAACCATTAAGGATATGAGGCTTTATGATATGGCAGGCTCCGAGGTTAAAAGCACCGAGGATATTTTCACGAAGGCGGCTTCTATGAAGTTAATCGAAGAGAGGGAAAAGATCCAAAGAGTGTTTATCGATTCGGGGATTGCGGTGTTGGATGTCCCGCCGGATAAGCTGTCCATTGAGGTTGTGAACAAATACCTTACTATGAAATCCATGATGCAGATATAGAAAAGCATTCATAAACAGACCTCTCAATGATTATTCTTCCAATTATCTATAAAATATATATAAAATTATGCCGATATTAATAATATATGCCTTAAATATATGTCTTAGTTCATTTTCAAGGAGGAAATTTCTATGAATGCTAAACAGTTTCTATTGGTATTATTAGGATTTACACTTCCTTTTATAATAATTTTCGGTACATTTCTTGTATTTTTTAGCTTTATTAATCCTCCTAAGGCCATAGTTGATGATACTCATTATAACGTTGAAAATACTCATAATAATGAAAAACTTATTAAAAAAGAATTATATACTGTTAGTTATGAGGATGAAGAATTAATGGACACTGAAATTTCCGAGTTAATTAAATATGTATGTAAAGTTGAAACGGACCAAGGAATTCAGGGTTCCGGAGTGTTAATAAGTGATAATGGATATATAATTACAAATTATCATGTAGTTGAAAAAGGCAATATCTCTGTTACGTTTCAAGATGAAAAAGGTAATGAATCCGACTTAAAACCGGCAAAATTAATTACATATAATGCTGATGATGACATTGCATTATTACATGTTGATGATTTAATGAAGGACGGATTTATCATGTTTGCGCCCGAAGACAGTATCAAATTGGGCGAAAAAGTTGTTGCCATAGGTTCTTCGAAGGGATTAATCAATACTCTTTCTTTTGGTAATGTAACAGGGTTAAGAGACGAATATATTCAAACAGACGCTGCTGTTTCGCCGGGAAATTCCGGTGGAGCATTATTGAACCAAAAAGGTCAATTGATTGGTATAACTACTTCTAAAGTTATTGGTGGAGAAAACCTGAATTTTGCATTGTCCATTGGAGTAATAATGGATTTCTTAGATGAAATAGATATTAATAGCATAAATTTATACGGAAATGAAGATGAAAACAGTCAGACTCCGGAAGAATCAAATTCATCTATACAATCTTATGAAACTGACAAATATATCGGTGATCCGATACACTGTGATTTTACCGTTAATTATTTAGGTGGAATCGAATTATATTGGGAGGTTAAAAACAATACTAATAAAAGGATTAAATATTATACAGTTTATGGAGAAATGTATAATCGTGTAGATGACCCTGCATATGATGAAATTACACGAAAAAGCCAGTTTGCAGTAAAGTATATAGGACCGGTTGAAACAACCGGATCTTTACTTGTATTTTCTAATGTGGCATATTGCGAAGTCTGTTATAGAATTATAATTACTAATGTTATGGTTGAATATTTTGATGGAACCAGTGAAAATTTTACATGTAACCATGTTGCTTATAGAGTAAACCGCCATAACTTTAATTTTGCATTTTAACATAAGTTAATTTTCTTATAGCGGATGAAGCATACTTGAAAATTAGACTTTTATTCGTAAATAATTATTTAACATAGCTAAAATTTCCTTGACAAAGGAAATTTTTTTTGCTATTCTTAAATTGTTAACCAAGGTTAACTTTATCGATGAAAACTATAATACATGATTATTGGAGTGTTAAAGTGGGTAATAATGAATCAATGGAAATGTATCTTGAAACTATATATTTATTGGAAAGCAATCATGGTCATGCCCATGTAGTAGATATTGCAAAGCAACTTAGTGTGTCTAAACCTAGCGTGACAAAGGCTATTAAGCAACTTAAAGCACAAGGGTATGTTAATACGGAAAAGTACGGGACCATTACATTGACGGAAAAAGGCAAAGAAAAATCTGAGGAAATATATACGAACCATCAACTGTTAGAGCTTTTTTTAGCGCATTCTCTTGATTTATCTGCTGAGCAAGCCAGTATCAATGCATGTAAAATAGAGCATGTTCTCAGTGAAGAGATGATTGAAGCGATTAAAAGCTATTTAAAAAAGAACAACATCGATATAAGTAAGCTGTAAAGCTCAAGGAGGTTTAGTTATGGATCATACTGTCAGCAGCAAAATAATATTACCGTTCAGTGGGAGAACTAAAAGGAATGTCAACGAAGTGACAAATCTGGCAAATGCACAGGTAAACAAAGAATACGTGATTAAAGAAGTGAAGACTGATGATGAGGAACTTAAAAATTTTCTTTTTACATTGGGATGCTATGAGGGCGAAACAGTGACAGTGCTGTCAGTAGTTAGTGATAATTTGGTTATTTCCGTTAAAGACGCAAGATATAGTATTGATAAGGATTTAGCTGAAGCGATTATAGTCTGACTGTTTTTTTAAATTAAAAGTTAGCCCAAGTTAACAAAAATAAATATTAACGGGATCTAACGAAAAAACAGGCAAAAGGGATGAAGGTCCGATATTTTGGGAGTTATATTGGATTATATTATAACGATTTTTTATATACAAAAAGTTAACTTAAGCTAACAATTGAGGATTTATATAAATAAGGAGGAGCTTTATGAAAGTAGCATTAGCAGGTAATCCAAACAGTGGAAAAACAACATTATTCAATGCAATAACAGGTAGGGTTGAACATGTAGGAAACTGGGCAGGGGTAACGGTTGAGAAAAAGGAAGGGAATATCAAGAAAAGCCTTGTTGAAGGAAATGCTGATATTATTGCAGTAGACCTTCCCGGAGCGTATTCTTTGTCACCTTTTACATCCGAGGAAAGCATCACGAGTGAATTCGTTAAAAAGGAAAATCCGGATGTCATTATTAATATTGTTGATGCCACAAACTTAAGCAGAAGCTTGTTTTTTACAACTCAACTTTTGGAGCTGGGAATACCGGTGGTTATTGCTCTCAACAAGAGTGATTTAAGCAAGAAGAAGGGAATAACTATCAATGTTGCTGCTTTGTCGGAAAAACTTCAATGTCCTGTTATTGAAACAGTGTCTACCGTTACAAGAAAGAACGGCCTACAGGACCTTATATCTGCTGCCGTAAGTGTAAAGGGAAAGAAACAGAAATCACCCTTCGAGGGCTTGGAGGTCGATTTGACAGATAAAAAATCGGTTGAAGCAGCGGATAAAAAACGGTTTGAGCTTGTAAAGGCAATTGTTGCAGAAGTTGAAGACAGAAAAACAAGCAGCAATCGTCAAACCAGGCAAGATGCAGTTGACAGGGTATTAGCCCATAAATGGCTTGGTATCCCAATCTTCGCACTGGTGATGTGGGCAGTGTTTTCCATTTCACAGACATATGTGGGACCGTTTTTTGCCGATACCTTTGTCGGCTGGATAGATACATTCAACGGTTGGGTTGAAGGTTTGCTGGGGGATAGAGTATCACCTGTGCTTAAAGCTATTCTCTTGGACGGTATTATTGGCGGGGTTGGTGCTGTTGTAGGTTTTTTGCCCCTTATCATGGTGTTGTTTTTCCTGCTGGCGTTACTGGAAGATTGCGGATACATGGCCCGTGTTGCCGTAGTTATGGATAGGTTTTTCAAGAAAGTGGGATTATCGGGAAAATCGATTATTCCTATGATTATCGGTACCGGATGTGCTATTCCCGGAATTATGGCAACGAGAACCATTAAAAATGAAAGGCAGAGAAGAACAACCGCAATGCTGACTCCATTTATGCCATGTGGGGCAAAGGTACCGGTTATTGCTCTTTTTGCAGGCGTGTTCTTTAATGATTCTGCTTGGGTGGGAACATTAATGTACTTTGTAGGTATTGCACTTATAATTATAGGAGCTTTAATTGTAGTCAGAATTACCGGAGAAAAAAATAAAAGATCCTACTTCATTATGGAGTTACCGGAATATAAATTTCCCAGCATTAAGAGAGCTTTGGTAGAAATGTTTTCGAGGGCAAAAGCATTTATTGTTAAAGCGGGTACTATCATTCTTCTTTGCAATGCTGCGGTACAAATTATGCAAACCTTCAATTGGAAATTCCAAGTAGTTGCTGAAGGAGCGGAGAACACCAGTATTCTTGCCACTATTGCATCACCCTTTGCAATTTTATTAATACCTTTGGGATTCGGTGTATGGCAGTTGGCTGCAGCATCCCTTACCGGGTTTATTGCAAAAGAGAATGTAGTGGGAACATTGGCAGTTGTATATTCAATCACAAACTTCATTGATACGGAAGAATTTGCTTTAATCAACGGAGCAACTGATGTTGCCGGTGTAATGGGACTGACTTCGGCTGCTGCATTGGCGTACCTGATGTTTAACTTGTTTACACCGCCGTGTTTTGCCGCTATAGGTGCTATGAACGCCGAGATGGAGGATAAAAAGTGGCTTTGGGGTGCAATTGCATTTCAGTTGTTTACGGGGTACACGGTCGCATTTGTTACTTACCAGGCAGGAACTTTAATAACAACAGGTGCTTTTGGAAGTGGCTTCTTACCGGGGTTAATTGCCGTAACGGCAATGATAGGCTGTGTTGCTTACCTTATGAAAAAAGGTGAGCAAAAAGCTACTGCAAAATCTGCACTAAAAAGTGCATAGGAGGGATGTATATGGAAAATTTAGTTGTAGCAATTGTTATTTTGGCAATCGTAGCTGTTTCAGTTACTAAAATAGTAATTGAAAAGAAAAGAGGAGCTAAATGTATAGGTTGTCCCGTCAGTAAATCAAGCGGAGGCTGTTGCTGCTGTGACCATTCTGCTAACGAATGAAAAGGGAAATTTATAAGGTAAATGCTTATTTACTATAGACATATTTGAAAACGATAAATATGGACATATAGGGTAGTGATTTGCTGTATGGAGGCTTGCCGCGAAAAAGCGGCAAGCACCATAGGGCAGATACTGCCCCATTGTTTATGTTGTCCATTCATTATGGATAATGCCCACAAGATACCATTTTCCGTTATACTTTTCATAAACCATACAAAGGCTGGACCAATCTATACCGGAATATTTTTCGCTTCCTGGGTAGTAGTATTCTACAATGGTACTGTTCGGATATACCTCAAACTGATTTTCGAAAGTATTGCCAATACCTTGAGTCTTGTTATAACTCACTGTTCCAAGCTTGATGAAGTCCTTATTATACACAAACCTATTAAAGTACTCAGCAGGTGTATACTCTATGTCAAACCCTGAACCGTCAAAAATTCCCCAAATATACTTGGTTTTATCCGAGCCGAAGTTTGCTACCTTTGAAGCAGTAAACACCAAATCCTGTTTTGTAACATAGGAATAAGGCGAAAACCTAATACCTTTTTGTGGATGAACGAATTTTGACAGCTCTTTATAATTCCTGTCTCTTATCAGACTAATTACATACTTTTGCAAAGTTGAAATATCTTGTTCGTGCTTGATGTCGGGTATGGCAAGTATATCACCGGCGTATATAAGGTTCGGATTTTCAATATAATTCTTTTTTGCTATTAGATTAATTTCACTGTTATACTTTTTTGCAATTTTCCAAAGAGTATCGTTTTTTTTCACATGATGCACAGTTATTCCGGAACCTATAGGCAACATAATTTTTCTTCCTATAATTAGATTTTGCGGGTCAACCTTAGGGTTCATTGATGAAATATCATTAATCGAGCAATTAAATCTTAAGCTCAGTAAATAGAAAGTGTCTCCTTTTTTTATAGTATAATCTATTGAATTATTGTTGGTTTCTGCATTAGCACGTATTGTAAATGAACTTGAGAAAAGAAAAAGCATTGTAATCAAAATTGAACTCAAAGTAAAAATGCTTTTTTTCTTAAACACTGTTAATTCCTCCTTGTACAATTAATATTGTATTAAATCAGTGACCGAAGCCACTGTTCGACCCATTAAAATTCATTGTTAACATAACACTTCAAACTTCATTCTTTTCTAAACATCAAGCACATCATCCGGCTTCACATCTTAGCCATTTTGCCAGCAACTGTTGGCCTGAACCTTGACAATCATGTATAATATC
>LFSC01000022.1:0-48500 GCA_001512505.1 Clostridiaceae bacterium DTU079
TGTACTTCCATAAAAGTTGTATTTTTACATATCATTTACCCACACAAAATAGCGAAGCACCACTTTTCTTCATTTCACTCATGCAACTCATATTTATATAAAACACCCTTTGAAAACATACTTCTATCTTCTTCTTTAAACCCAAAAAAATCGCCATAATTGCTCATTTCTACTTCATCAGTTCTTCCGTCTTTATAATGCAATACTCCGTCAAACGAGCCTTTCCAAATCGTGGAGTCGATAATTATTATCTTTTTAATATAGAGTTTTTCTCCCGTTGACGTAATTTCAATAAAATCTATTTCTGAAGTCAAACGCATGCTTTTTAATGCTCTATTTATATGTAAATTGCTGTTACCTTTTACCAAAACATTTAATCCTAAATTAGGCTTGAACACCGTTCACTAAGTAAATCAAAGTATATTTTAAACAACCGCCAATATTCTTCGTATTCATCTTGATCGCTCTTTCCGCTAAATACTCTCGGTAAATTGTCACTATAAAACCGTTTTATTTTCCGTGCGAAAGCCAAAACCTGTTTGGTATAATCTCCCAAATCAACCCGAAAGCTATCCTGATACAGTAGACGCCCACCATATTTGATTTCTCCGAATCTAAAATTCGATAACTCAATGGTGTCATTATTTATTTGAGCATCCCAGGTAATTGAGTCAGGACATCCATAATTCATTAGATAGCCGCAACACGATATTATCGGTAAATCATTTTCCCCATCATATCCGTAAAGAGCAGACTTCATAAGTCGCAATGCAGCAGAGGCTACAGTCCATGCCCCGTCTTTTTCTGTTATAATCTCTTGGTCGTTTATCTTCAAATAGATTTCTCCATGAGAGCAAAAATCAGTCTGATTATCATTATTTTTGTCAATCCAATATTGATCCAGAAGATCTATTCGAAAGTAATCCATCTTTGTAACCCCACTATTTTTACCATCTATAGACCATATTTTATCAAAAACGATAATTTTCGTCTATAAACTTTTCAAAATTTTCTATATGATCTACACTTTTATTTGCAACTTATGCTCTATCGCGTTAATGATAATATCCTCCGGCTTGTCAGCACCATCGGACCATACTGTGTGGTTATGTAAATCCATAAACAAATCGAAGTTAATTTTTCCCATCAATGAGTCTTTTCCTCTCCCCAATTCTTATTTCTTCAATAACTGAGGTACCCTTTGACATATCTCCATTTGTCCATTCCCAGCTTTCTATTAGTCTTATCCTACCATCTGTAAGTATCTGAGGTATAGATGTACATTTACCTGTCCGAATTTCTTTATTTATATTTATATGCTGATAGTTAAACTCTAGCTTACCGTCTTTATCGCATTTACCGATTAAAAATCCCTTTACTATGTCTCCTCCCGAATAATGAGCCCAAACTATATCATTTTGCTGTTTATATTTAAATGCTGTTTTATTTGAAACCTCTCCATTATCAGTATTGGATATTGAAGCAAAAACCCTATTGTTGTAATCAACGGTAGAATACTTATTATTCAAAGTTTTCAACATTTTATGATAGCAAAGTACCTGCCCTTTCTCAGTACGCATTCTGTAAAATTCTAAAGGCTCATACCCTCTTTTTTGATATAGGCTGTACGCAGGTAACGATGAATATAATACAACTTCATTATAACCATTTTCTAAGGCCTTTTTCTCCAACTCATCCAAGATCAAACTACCATATCCCATCCCTTGAAATGCGGGCATAACAAACACTCTCTTTATCTCATTTCCTAAAAGTGCTCCCGTTCCAATTACCTGATCAAAATCCTCCACCAATAATATATACTCCGTTTTTAAAGCATTCTTCAAATTGTCTAATGAATGAAGGCCAGCAAAATAATTAACAACATCTTCAGGATAATATTTGGGGTAAACTGAATTAATTGTAGTTTGAACAATAGTAAATATAGTATCAATATCTTCCGGAACTGCATTTCTGATTCTCATAAGACCTCCACATTTCAAACATACACCTAAAATTCCTTCTATTTACTGATTACTTTTTACTTCATATTGGCTATACCACTCAAAAACACCATCCACCGAATATGCCGGTGTCTATCTTTTACTCATCGATTGTCATTTTTCTGCTACTACAACATTTGTCTAATGGCTTTTCCTTAATTTTTTAAGCTTTAGATAAGCAAAACTTACCGATAGCCCAATAACAAACCCACCGACTATCGCAATGCCAATCCATTCAATTATTCCGCTTAAAACATCTCCCGTAAATAAGCTCTTTAAATTGCTCCAATAAAATTCGTCCCTATAGTTGGATATATGTAATTCTTTCCTCGATGCTTGTCCTATTAAAACAAGCTTTACTGCCATGAATAGATAATAGGATACTATTGAAATACTCCATGTAATAACACTTGTAAACGCCGATCTCAAACATGATTTAGTAACTTTTGCCTCATATATGGAAATTGGAATAATCGGAATTAACCAAATTCCCCACGCCACAATAAACCACGTAGCATATGAAGAAATAATTCCTGAAGTTAACTCTTGATAAAAAAAATCGAAAACTCCAAAAAGTATACCCACTATAATATAAATAATCCAACGTCTTTTCATAAAAATCCTCATTATCCTCTTTTCATAGAATCAAAAATATTTTGAAACTTTCATTAAACTAAAATATAAATTATTTTCATGATCTGGCTTTCGAAGCTTTCCGCAACGCTTTTACATATTGATTTTTAACACCGCTATCTTCCTCTTTGCTACAGATTTCTCATTCCAGCCATTTATCGGCATGATGACCCCCACCCCAGTACCAACGGGGATTGCTCAATTGCCACATCTCGTGGTTATTATAATATTCTTTTTCCTTTTCAATAATTTGTTCATCACCACCGAATTCAACTTCCCGAACAATCTCCATTTTCCCGTTAACAAGTTCCTTTTCTACTAATCCGTCCCAATCGGTATATAAATCGTTTGTAAGCACAAACTCGCCATCTATAAATTTATATATCTGACCGCCCCAATAAGCCGCACCTGAACCTCCTGCCGAATAGATACACTTATTATCATGATCAATTGCAGGATTGCAAATATCTGAAAACGATTCAGAAGCAATAAAGGCAGATGTATCACTATCCCATAGCCAGCAATCATACCACGTATTGCCGTGTGCACCGCCAAAATGATTCAAGATAATAACATCCTTATATCCGTCAAAGTTCACATCTACTACATGAAGTCCCATCGTGTCCATCATTTCGTTGAAAACAGGATAGCCTGTTACTATATCATCATACTTTTCAGAAAAGTCCTCCGAAAGAATAATTTTATTGTTTTCATCATAGACTTCCAGCCCCATGACATATCCATAATTCATGATTCCTATTCCTGTTTTGTTCACTAATCCTTTCGCTACAAAACGATATTCAGGCATTTTCTCATGTAAACGGGCACTGATTTCGTATGTCACACTTTCGTAAAAATCGGAGTCTAATTCTGCAAGAAGCTTCTTATTGCTACCGTCTAAATTCATGGAATATATCTTTGCTCCGGTTATTGAATAATAAATCGAATCTTTCCCTATAGCAAACCAGTTTACATTGTCATCGGACAGAAGCTGTTTTTCGCTCCCATCAATCTTTGCACTGTAGAATTTCCAATCATCACCGCTTTTATAATAAATCCGATCGCTTACAACATTCATTATCGGTGTATAAACATCTATCAATATATGCCTGTCACTGCCGTCAGTTCTCATAGCATAAAGTTTGTTATCATCGTCTTGATTGACGTAATAAATCCAGTCTTCCTTTACAAGAATCTTATTGGACTTGTCAATAGACAATTTCGTTTTTTGGCCTCCATCCAAATTTACGCTATAGATTCCATTATATTCGCCACTATTTGATTTCCCCGAATAGTAAATTCGATCCCCGTATACATTCATAAATAATAAAACGTCGTCACTAATCTTTTTCCTGTCACTGCCGTCGGCATTAATACTGTAGGGTTTAAAGCCGTCGTCCACATTACTGTAATATATCCTGTCACCCACCACATTTATGTTTTCCGACTTATCGTCATTCAGTTTTTTCCGATCGTTGCCATCGATGTTCATAACCCATATACGTCCTCTATCGTCTTTATAATAAATTAGGTTGCTTGTTACATAAAACCATTGAGTATAAACATCATTGAGCTTTCTCATATCACTGCCGTCTGTCTTTACACTGTAAAGTAATCCTTCGTCATAACTGTTGCAGAAATAAATCCGGTCGCCTTGAAATGCACAATCTCCGTTGTTAAAAACATATTCCGTGTTATCAGACGATACAGGCTTTGAGATTTTACCGGCATTCTCCACCGGTTTTCGGAATGGTCCTACACAACCGGTGAAGTTCAAAAGCAATATGAAAGTGATAAAAATAACAATACTCCTTCTCATAACTAACTCCATTCTGCCGATCAAAACGGCTCAAATTTTTCTATCAATATGACCTAAAATCCGTACCTAAAATGGCATAAGATCAATTTACTCTACAATACCATTTCAAATTCAATTTATTCTCAGTAAAGCTGTCAAGAGAAGCAATTGCACATTCATCATCTATCTGCTTAACGTAAAACATGTTAAAAACCCCGCTATTTTTAACAATCATCATTTTGTACTTTAATTTATTATTGCAGTTTTTTATTACTGTATTTTACAACTACTCTGTTGGTGTTCCTTGATGAAAAACCATTTTCCAATTACCGTCAAAACATTTCCATATCGAACTTCTTAACGAGGATACCATTTTCTTTTGCTCCCGATTATACTTAATTGCTTTATAAGTTGCTAGTACTACATCATTTGCTAATATCCTTATTGAAAAATCTTTAATCTTCCAATCAATCACCGACAAGTTCCTATCCGTATCAAAAATATCACCTTTATTATACAAGTAAATATTTCCTGAGCTGCAAAACTCACAAAAATCATCAGACAGTAATTCTGCTATTTTCTCTGATGATTGTCTGACTTCCGGCTGTAATAAACTTTGCTCCAAATCAAAAATATGCTTTTCCAGTATTGTTTTTTCCATATCAAAACCCCACTCTTACTAACCATCATCCGTTTTGTACTTCTACTTATTCGGTTCGAATGAGCAATGTACATGTATTATCTTCCATTCATTATCTACACGTTCCAAATATAAAGTGCATCTTACCGCAGGGTCGGGAAAACTTTGATACCTCGCAATATAGCATAAACAAGCAGATTTTTCAGTGTAAAAAACATGTGTATTCTCTATTATTAATGGTTCTACTCCTCCCGATTCTGTTTCTTTCCCGTATTTAAAGAAGTCTGAAACTAATTTTAAATGTTGTTCCAGATCATAAGTATCATTATTCTTATGATTGTCAAAATAAATTAATCTGTTATTTTTCGTATCATAAAACTTTTTTAGTTTTTCAATATCTTTTTCATAAAAACACTCGTTATAAGCATCAAGAAAATCAATAATTTCTTTATATCCATCGTTATTTGTCTTCATAGTTTTCTCCTTCTTCAGCCTCCATTGATTGCTGAATCTTTTCTTCTACTTCGTCCGCTTATACGGTACCTTGGCTGCCGGTACATAATTGGATGCGGGACTGCAATGAACATCCTGATCATCAAAAAATATATGTGCTCCAAAAGCATTCAATATCTCTGCTTTCGAAATTCCTCCGAGGAAAAAAGCTTCATCAATTCTAACATTCCATTCCCTCAATGTTCTGATTACCCTTTCATGGGCCGGGCTGTTTCGGGCAGTCACCAGAGCTGTCCTTATAGGTGGCTTCTCAAATTCAACTTCATTTTGTATGTAAGAAAGCGTCCTCAACAATTTGGCAAACGGTCCTTCCGGAAGAGGTTTTTTAGCATTTGCCTTTTCATGCTCAATAAACGCATCCAATCCCTTCTCTTGGTAAATCTTTTCTGCTTCATCTGAAAAAAGAACCGCATCACCGTCAAACGCAATACGAATTTCGTCAATATCCGTCCTGTAATCATGGTGCTGGCTGTAAATCATAGCTGCCGGAACATTTGCATCAATTGCTTCCTGAACGTCATCTTCAAAGGCAGATAAAAACAAATCCACCTTAAAAGCCTTTAGATAAGGAGCAATTGACACCCCACTGGTAAGTGCTGCACGCTTTATATCCAACCCATATTTATCAATGCTGTTGAAAATTCTTAAGCTCGTATCAGCATTATTTCTTGACATAATGATAACTTCAGTTATCCTCTTGTTTGGTATCTTTTCGTTTAATTTTAAAAGTGCCTGAACAAGCGGAAAGCCTGCTCCGGGTTTGAGCACTTCATCTTCATGTTCAATTTGATACTTACAATATGCCTCGAGGCCTTCTTTTTCATATATCTCATTTTCAAACGATAAATCAAATAGCGCTCTTGAAGATATTCCGATTACCAGATACTTTGATAAATCATATGGCATAAAAGCCCCCCTTTAAATTAGCGGCCAAAGGCTGTAATATTGACCGGTACTACGTCTACTATCAAAGCTCTTTGTGCTTCTTAAATTCATCCATTTCCATATTAATAAAGCCAGAAATCATAACTCTGTATATCTGTTCGATCATATCCGGATCTGCACCGTAATCAGTAGCTAAATTCCGCACTTTTTGAATAACCGCTTCTACTCTTTGTGGTGCCTTAACATCGTTACTGTCTTTTTTGAATTTTGATGCCTGTTTCACAAAGGAACCACGTTCAGCAATAAGCTTAACTATTTGAGCATCAATTCTATCGATATTGTTACGAACTTCCTCCAAACTTTTGCACTCCATTTAAAACATCCCCTCAAAAATTATTATTTAGTTTTACTAAATGTTAATAAAATGACTTCTGTAGAATTACAAAGAAATATAACGCGAAATTTATGCAATCTAAACGGCCTATTTAATACATTCGCACTATATAACTATATTACCATAACATGGCTTAGAATCAATAATATATTTTTATATAGCATAAAAATCCTTTAGCACACGTCCAAAGCACAATACAAGCTCATTATGTAAATACGCCACACTCCACATCACAAATTTCATTTCTCTGAATTTCACGTATTATCACTACTTTCATAAATTAAATGTTGGTATATACTTCCCTTTTAATTGATTTTTCGCCACTTGTGTTACTTCTTTTATAAATTTTGACTTTGCTTCAGTATATCCATCACGATTGAATTCGTATATCTTTTTAAGCTCCAGCTTTAGCTCACCGTACCTTTTAGCCAAATCAGGATTACTTATCAAATAATCTCTAAAATATAATTCATCCCAGTCTCCGGGATATCTGACGTGGACATGATAAGCTTGTCCTTTAAATCCTTCCGGAGTATATCCCTTAAGAAACATCATATGCGGAGGAGGGTTATCAACCTGAGGACTATAGATATATCCAATCTCCTCCATCTTTCTTATTATGTAGTCATTCTCAACATGTTCAAATACTTCAAGCAAGATATCTATGGTAGGTTTCGCAAGCATTCCGGGAATTGACGTACTTCCGTAATGGTTTATTCTAAAAATGTTTTCAGCCCCAATTACTTTCTCAATATATAATTTTTCCTCGCTATAAAGCCTAGGCCAATCTTTATTGTACTCGGTAATTTTTATCGGGAATAATCTCCATAACTCTTCGTTGCTCATTTCAGAAAGTTTTTTCATTTTACTTGTCCACCTTTATTCTTCTGTCAAAATTCTTTCTTTAAATAAACCATATCAACCAATTGAACCTCTTCCTCATACATAGGATGGTCATAGTTATCTGTAAAAAAATTCTCAACTCTGTGGGATACTTTAAATCCACAGCTTTCATAAAACCTAATTGACCGGGGAACGTCTCCAGTACCTACTAAAAATGTTTTACACTTATCCTTGTAGTACTCAAATATATAATTTATCATGTATCTTCCGTAACCTCTTCCACGGTATTTTTCATATGTAGCTATGTTTTTCAGTTCAAATACATTTTCACCTTCCTGCGTCACAACACAGATGCTTTTTAAATCTCCATCATACAGGGCAAATACATCTCCCCGTTCCAAATACCTATCGATCATATCCTCCTGTTCATCTGCCAATAGTAATAAATCTAAAAAATCCTTTTTATTCTCCTTAATATGCTTGACTTCCATTTTTGATCTCCTTTACCGGTTTTAAGATACATGTTTGTGCTCCGTAACAGTAAGAATAGCCTATTTCCCGGCTGAATTTATCTTACCAGGATTCAAGATGTATTTTACCCAACTCAAACCTATTGGGTTGCTGTTTTTCCTCTGCCGGATATCCAAAAGCAACTAAAGAAATCGGTCGTATATGTTTAGGTAAATTAAACTCCTTTACTATACCTTTATAAAAATTCGAGCCTTGTTTTACTCCGCACCAAACACCACCCAGTCCTATTGAATGAATGGCAAGAAGAATATTCTGAGTTGCAGCAGAACAATCAGCCAACAGCCATTCCGGAATACCTTGAACAACTTTGTCGCCACAGACAATAATACATGCAGCAGCACTCCTCAACATTTTTACATATGGATTATCACCAATAATACTTACCATTTTCTCTCTGTCTTTTGTCACGACAAAATGAAACGGTCTTTTATTCATCGCCGACGGCGCACAAAGTCCTGCATTCAAAATCGTATTCAATTGAATCTGGTCTATATCCTTATCAGTAAATTTACGAATACTTGCCCGTTGAGAAATAGCATTTAATACTTCATTATTAATCATTTCAGGACTTTCTGTCAACTGCGGTATATCCGCAATAGTGTCAAGTTCTATATTTAAATTAACATTCAATTTTTCTTCGCCATCAATACCAATATCTTTTAGTAGTTGCTTACTAAAGAATATGCAATAACGTCCACTGCCTCTGGACATTAATTTAGACTTAAATTGAACGTTTTCAATAACGCATTTTACATATATTGAACCTTTAGGAATGTTAAACTCCGTTCTCGGATCAAAAGGAAGATATGCCAAAACTTTATTTCCTTCTTTTTTAATATCAACTGTGCAATTCATAACTATTTACCCCATTTTTATTAATTTTCCATCCTTACTAAAGTTTTTGAATACAATCTACAGTTCGTACTTTAAAACTATTTTACCACAACATGCCTTTCATATAAATTATTTATACTTTAAGATGATTCATTTACTCTCTAAGTTTGCCAATTTTAAAAATTTCTTCACTAATCACTGGAAACTCTTGTATTTCTAATAATCATACAATATAATTATATTAATATTGTAATAAACTTGTAACATTTAAGTTCTCTCAAAATATTAGTAATACTATAATACAAAAAGTAAGGGTGGTTAAATTGATTTATTTTTGTCATGCTCCAAACGATAGAGCTATTGCGGAAAAGGTATATTTTTCACTTAAGCAAACGGGTCTGCCATGTTGGATTCCGTCACAGGATATTACGGTCGGTCAATACTATGGAGAAGCTACAGCCCGCGCAATCGAAAAATGCGACATGGTAGTTTTTATCTTTTCTTCCCACTCAAATACATCCACACAAGTAATTCAAGAGTTGCAAAGAGCTTCATCGCTGAATAAAGCAATTATTTCTTTTAGCATTGATAGGGGAATGCCCTCAAGTTTAATTGCAAATTATTTGAACAGCCCATACAAAGTCGATGCAACTGTCGGTTTTCTAAATGATAATATTTCAAAGCTTAATAACGTTATAAACCAAGTATATAACCAATTTCCCGTACATAACGCTAATGACATTAATACTGTTAAAGATACATTTGAGGCATCCAATCCATTAGAAAATAATACAAACACCTTAAACGACGCTTCGGATAACAACAGCCAAGAGTCAACTCAATATGACGGGGTAATTAATTCGACTAATTCTCAACCCCCACAAAACCCAAATTTGCCTCCTAACAACCAAATGAATTCTAATTATAACAACACAAGCAATAATATAAACAACAATATGAACTATCCAATAAACCAAAATGTTCCTTCCAATCCTCAAGTTAAATCCTCCAATAAAACCAAAACTTTTCTTATTATTGGCGGAAGTATTGCAGGGGGAATTATATTATTGTCAATTATGTTCATACTTGGAAAAAACCTTTTGTTTTCGAGATTAACAAACTCGAATACACCGCCTAATAATACAGTAATAGGTTCAAACATTCGTATCGACGGCAGTAAATATACCGAAGAAGAAATTATCGAGTTTACCAAAGAGGCTATTTTAGAGCTGGATAGATTAAAATCCACTCGTGAATTTTATGAAAAATATGCATATAACGGACCGGAATATGATCTGATGCGTATTCAAGAAGACGTATTCTTTTCTCTTATGGATTTGGATGTTGTTAGATTTGAGAATATATCTATTTTAGGTAAAAACGAAAAAGAACACGGTATAGAATATCTTCTGAAAGTAGATTTTGTCTGCTATGCAGATTATGAATATACAGAGGATAATGAAACTGTTCACCGCCAAGGAGAAGCATTATTGTACAATAATGTGGTAATACTTGAAACACCATATGACGGATTGAAATACCTATACATGGAAGGTATATTTGAAGATGAGTTAAATGCAAGAAACGAAGACTTGGAGTCTTCATATCGTGAAATTGCCGAATCCGGTGATATAAGCACTGAAGATACCATCCAAACCTACTTGCCTGATTCAACCGATGAAGACGCCATTATGTCCGTAAAAGATATAGTAAAGAAAAATGACCACAAGGTTGTTGCCGTATATGTTGATGTACCGGGAGGACAATCTCAAGGAAGCGGATTCTTTATAAAAGACGGTGTAATCGTTACCAATTATCATGTAATTGAGGGCGGAAAAAGTGCTAAAATTCTCCTTTCCAATGGAAATTATGTGGATGTGGAAGGAGTTTTATACACTGATTCCAGTGTTGATATCGCTATATTGAAATTAGTAAATGAAGTCGGCATCGAGCCGGTAACCATAGGTCAAGTTCGCGATTCCGATAAAGGAAGTATCGCCGTTGCTATCGGATCACCTTTGGGACTGTTCAATACAGTATCAACAGGTATTATATCTAACTTCTGGGAGGCAAATGGAGTTAACTTAATTCAAATTTCCATCCCAATTACTCACGGTAACTCCGGAGGAGCCTTATTCAACGAGTCCGGTAAATTAATCGGTATCACATCCTCAGGAATAGGAGAGGCAAATTTAAACTTTGCAATTTCTTCAACCCATATAATACCTATTTGTGCGGATATAAAAAGCATTTCCTATAGCCAGTTAAATGCAGTACCCCTTAGCAGCGCAGGCGGCAATGTTAATAACATTAGAAAACAAGCCGGATCTTCCACTATCAGTCAAAGCAGTTCTTCCGGCAAAAGTCAAACCAGTTCTTCCGGCAAGAGTCTTTTATCTTCAAAATATAAGTTTGTAAATTCCGATAGACCAATATCCAGCGATGCAACATATACTTCTGACTTACAGACAATATATAACTTGACTTTAAACGAGTATTACACCGAAAAAGATTTATACAGTGATCTTAATTTAATATTTGACTATATTTTGGATTATGGTACAAAGTATTATCTTGAGGACTTAAGGAATATACTTCATGAAACATATGTAAAAGAAGACATAGATAATTTTAATGAGATAAATGAAGCTGTTCTGGAAATACATAATACCACATATGAATACATAATTTTTTCAGCGGATGATATTGAAATATTAGGTGCCGGAATAAAAAAAGACGGTACTATTGACGGTATTATTGTGAGGGCTTCATTCTATCAAAATTCAGAATTCTATGTGAGATCAAAATTTTATTTAAGAGCTACCTATGACTCATGGGGTGATGTGGAGGGCTTCTTATATGTAGGAGAAGTTACTGAAAAGTAATTCTTTAGGGTGCTGAATTTGTGAAAACATTAAAAGGCTTCAGGTGGAAATTTAACTCCGCTTGAAGCCTAAATATTATTTGATTCAGTATCCTACGGAATCAATAAATCTGCTCTTTTTTGAAACTAGATCACAAAAAGCATTTTAAGAATGTCTATTTAATTTGTGGCTGATTTACTCATATTCAAAAATGATTTCGATACAATTTCTAAGCCTTCTTTCTACCCAGTATACTAATAAGACCATCACCTTGCTCTATTGCGATTCTATATTATTCAACACCTAAATTCCGGCTGCCATCCCCTATTCCTTCGCTTTCTTATCCTGCTCACGAACATAATCCCAATACTCGGAAGGCGTTTTTTCTTTTTCTTGAACAATTAATTCACCAATCTGAGCTATTGCTTTAATTTTATCATTTATAAATTGCTGAAAGCAATTAGGTACGTGGTCTTTATAATATCTGTGTATTGCCACACACTCCCGGCATTTGCCGTGCCACTCGCATTTCACTTTCGGACAGGAGCATTTTAAGTTTTCCGGATCTTTTAAAATTGACCTGATTTCTTGTACCACAGAATAAAAGTCTTCTTTTGATCCCATTTTACTTCCCTCACTTTTTTATTATATCCAACCGTTATTAATCCAATGCTGATTGTCGGCAGAAGGAGTTTCTTCTTTTTTCAGGAGTCCCTTGTGAATCATTCTGCATACATTAAACAGAACTCTTACCTTAAGTCCCATGTGCCCTGGTTTGAACGGAACGTGCTTTTTCGCAAGATTAATGACCTTTCGCTCAATTTTATTTTTCCGCTTATCGGATAATTCCTGCCAATTAACTCCCTCCATCAGCCCAAATCCAAGACACCTTACATCGGAAATCCCCAACCATTGAAGACTGGTTGCGATATCCTTCTGCGCTTCCCGGTTTGAAGCACCGATACTGTTTGTAAGAATAACGGCACGCTTTGTAAACATTGCTTTATCGGGACGATGAACCATCCAGTGACAGCATAAGTGATCAAGCAACGCTTTCATCTGCCCCGGGGTGCGCAAAGCATATACCGGAGCGGCAAAAACAAGAAGGTCGGCCTTAAGCATTGCATTCCAAATAGGCATCGTATATTCCGCATGGGGGCATAGTTTTTCATCTTTGAAAAAACATGTCTTGCACCCGGTGCAAAAATGCGGCATATCCTTAGGAAGATAATACTCGACTATTTCATTTCCATCCCTCAGCACAGATAAAAATGCTTCCTTAATCCGATAAGTACAGCCTTTTATTTCTGTGCCGTTAATCACAACAATATTCATTAACCTTCTCCTTATAAAAAGCCTTCAAACCAACTGTCAGTTTTTCCTTCAATAACGTCTAATCAGCAAGTTCCCAGCCCAGCTTATCAATATACAGATATACGTGTACATATCCGTCAACCGGTTTTGTAAATATAAGAGTTGAAGTTCTTTGGGTATATGTTTCGCTTATTCCAAAAAGTACTTTTCTGCAGACGGAGCCAAAAATATTGTACTGATAATCGAAATTATACAGGTCTACGCCTATTTTGGAATACATTTGAGCTCCAAAATATTCTTCATCTATTTCTATAATTGTAGTTTTTTTAAACTTATCATAATATGAAAATATTTCATTCACATCATTTTCAGGAACTGCTAATTCAACCTCTATACAGTAGTCAAACCCTATATCTTTTTCTATAACAAAGTTTTTTATTAATGACCTATCATTAAGCTTTGTATGAAAATATTTATTTATCATTCCTTGCTGCGTGCCGGTTATTCTCTCAATATTAAACCCAATTGAGGATTTGTAATAATATGAAACGGCCAATAATATTATCACCACCAAGATTATTACTATTCTTTTTATTTTCATAATTTACACCTCACATAAATACTACGGCATGGCACAAATTAAATATGTATATAAATTTATTGCTTAAGAATATACTTATACCAATATACAGGGACTGCAAAAACATTAAAGAACCATAAACACAATGCCCAAACTATTTTATACGGTGTAGTTAAACGATTGTTAGCAGCCACAGAATGAATTATATATACAATCATCAAAACAAATTCCGTTATTACCGAAACAACCAACAGCAATAAACCAATAACAACATAAATTCTATATTCTACACGAATAATAGCATCCGGTTCTACATTTATTAAGATGTAAAACAAGATTACTGTGGACAAAATAATATAAACAGTTGGAAAAATACTTATGATACCTGATATAATTCTTTTCAATACTCTTACCTCCCTTAATATACTCTCATTTTCTTTAAATATCTTCGTTATTCGCAGTATTTCATTTTGATTTATATAAGCTCCTAAAAATAGTCCGGACACTATTCATACTCATATTCTCCTTCTGAAAAAACATTATCTTTTAAAATTGTATTCTCAAGAATAACTGAACCTTTTCCGTATTCAAAATAATGTGCCTTATTATCAGTTATTCTTGAATTTTTAACTTTAACTTCAGATTCACCAACAACTGAAAATAAATAATAATGCTCATATTCAAATGACCATATTTCATTTCCACGAATATCACAATTATCAAAAATAACATTTTTGCTTCGGTCTATACTGAACAAGTCAAACCCGCCACTATTCTCAAGTATGCTATCTAATATCATAATATTATTTGAGTTATATATTGCCAGCAGCCCCATCGAACAATCTGTAATAACTGAATTTATAAAATTAAATCCATCAACATTGCTGAGGACAAACCCATATGCTCCACACCCGTAAAGCTCACTCTTTTCTATGTTGATTTCTCTACAACGTGTAAAATATAATACCTCAGCACTACAATATCCTGGATCTAATATAAATGTATGTCCAATTCTCAGATTTTTAAGAAGTATATTTTTGCAATTTACAAACTTAATAACGATTTTATTTGGATCTTCTATTTGTAAATTAACAGGATCCTCCCCCATCCCTTCAATAGTTATATTTTCAATACTATCAATAATTACTTCACTAGTGATATCATCCAAATTATATGTACCTGGTTTAAGCAGTATTTTCGTATTTGATTTTAAAGCATTAAAAAGCTCCTGTACATTTTCAACAATAATTTCACTTGGCTCACCATAGGTAATACTTGGTTCAGCACTTGGTTCTATTGGATAACCAGTAGCTAAAGAGTTTTGAAAAGTAGGTGTTATTTGTTTTGTACCGATTGGTAGAAAAAATGATTCACGATTCTTAATTATATATATAAATAAAGCAGTTGAAACGATACAATAAATACAAAGAATAATAAAAATTACTTTAGCAATTTTCTTCACAAAATCTCCCCCTATAAACGGTTATATTTTTTAAATATCGTATCTGCATAATAATCCATAAGAAGCTTTAAACCTGTGCCAAGCATTTAGTCGTAAACCATATGGAAACCACCAATCCACCCTTCCACACCGCTTTCTGTTCTAATCTTAAGTCCACTGTCATTATAAAAAATATAATTAATACCGTCCTCTCCCACCCATGTATTAATAACTCCATCTAAACTTGTTACAGTGAATTTTTCTCCTGGTTCTAATATATAATTTTCTTTTGCCTTCTTAGAAAGATACTCAGGATCCACCGGCGCTCCATGTACAACCGATTCTTTTGTCAGATATACAGTAAATCTATATTCCGCTGTTAATGTTTTACCAATAAGTTCATCATTTACGACAAACTTTCGATCATTTATATTATAATAAACAACGGTATAGTCCAAATTGTTTCTCCCAAATATATTTCCGCTCCAATAATATATATTTCCATCACCGGGAACAGATATAATCTTACTATCAATACTAACAATTTTTTCTATTTGCTCTCCATTAATTCTGAATATTGTGTTCTTAACCCTATTAGACAATTTGTTACTATTAACCAAATTAAACTCCAAAAAATTATCATCTTTATCAACATCATAAAAGACTATGGCAGCATTACTGGGGGTTGGGGAATAAAAGTAATTATTAAAGTTTTCAAACTCAAAATCAAAGGAATTATTACAATAATTCAAGGATACACTTTTTACAAGATCGACGCCGTACTGGTTTGTTTGAAAATTGGTTTTATACGAAATCGTCTCAATTAATCCATCTTGATCAAAATCATATTTTATTTCTCCGATTTCACTCTTTTCTCCGGAAAAGCTAAATCCCCATTCTTTATTTGTTTCTAATGATTGCTTTATTTCATTATAGCGTTCCTTCTCAATCTGAGTAAGTTCAGAATACGATAATTCTTTATCCGAAAAATCTTTCCCCGGGGTGTTGTCAGCCCCATTCGAGGTATCAATAGAAGGAGTTTCTTCTACAGTTGTCTGCACATCTATTTCTCCATTTCTCTCTTTATCTACGAATAAATTGCATCCGGATAAACTAAAGATAATAAGTAAAACCAAACAAACTATATTTTTCTTCATATCCTTAATCCCCCACCATATTAAATTTTTATAGGTTATGTTATAATAAGAATAATTTATCTTTAATAAACATATTATCTAATTCGACGGTAATTGTCTATCTGTTTTTGTGATTTCTCTACCGAACATAACCGAAAAAGAATAATAAAAATTACTTTAGCAAGTTTCTTTATAAATTCATCTCCTTATTCGATTATCTTATTAATTAGACTTGTGCAGTAAAATGTAAAACTTTATGCAGCAACCCCTAATTTGGCAATTACATGATCAAGACTTACCCCTTTTTCTGCACAAGAGTATGCAAACTTGGCAATACAGACCATATATTGTTTGCGGAAATACCCTATGGTATCTCCAATGGTCTCAAGTTTCAAGGTTCTCTTTTTAGAGACCCTGAAGAGCTCAAGGAAAGTATAGGTCATAAAGACCATACTCCAGAAACGCTTTATTGAAGTTAATGATTTAACCTGGTATTCGTCAAATCCTAATGAGTTTTTATGATACCGGTAGCTTACTTCAATATCCCAGCGGTTCTGGTAATATCCAATAATAGTGGAGGTGGTTAGGCTTACATCGTTACTTACGATAAATGCTGGTGTGTCACAAAGATCTTTTTTGCTCCAACATATAAGAATTACGGCATTCTCAAGATTATTGATTTTACCTTCATATCTGTATACGTAATAGTTATCGTCTCCTGCTGTAACTGTGCAGGTTTCGTTACTACGTATATGCGTGGCAAATTCTTTGACATTGGTCTTAATGCCGCTTGGGTAAATCACACGATTGGATTTTATTCTCCCAATGGTATGATACCCTCTCTTAAGAGCATGAAGCATCAATTTTCCTGATGTATACCAAGCATCTACAAGTAAGTACGTAGTTTCTGTAACAGGCATAAATTCATCAATCAGTTGCATTGCCAACTGCTGCTTATTCTTAAAAAGCTTCTTGGATTTTTGTCCAAAGAACTGCTTTCTAAGATAGAGCTTAAAGTTAAGTGGTAAGGAGTACTCGGAGATTTTGTAATGGGAAGTAACCACACAGTGAGACCACATGGTCTTACCATCACTGTGAGAATGATGATAGTCGAGGCCTTCGATTTTCTTAGTAGAATTGTCTTTTTTACTCAAAGAGTCATCTACTATGAGAAAACCTACAGTATCCTCAGATACATTCTCACGAATGGTTTTAAGAGAATGATTTATTCTCTTGTAATCTACGTATTCGTTACTCCATTTATATTCTCCAAGGAACCTTGAGCCACTACTACGGTTCCGGTTACAGGTAAGCCTTGAATAGACATTAGAAATATTCTTGTTTCCCTCGGTGGTTATTATGCCTGAAACCATATTAGCCATATGGTTCTCCAAAGCTCTAGAAATAGGCAACTTTAGCATATTTATATAATTGATTACTTCTTGGCTTTGTTCTATTATTATATCAGGCATAAGTTTGACCCCCGTGGAAATAGTTTTTTTCTTGTCAATTCAAAACTACCACATTTGGTCTGCTTATGCTTTTGTTTTGCCATTTTATTGATAATGCAATTTATTACTTTTTAATGCACAACACTAATCCCATAATTCAAAATTTCAAAGATAGATGTCAATACATTCTATTTTTAAGACATTTTCGCTCCGATAATATCTATAAAGGTTCAATATAAGTACATAAATATAAGGAAGGTGGTTGATTACTCTTTATGTCAATAATTTTATATTAATTCTATAGCACCAAATTTTACTTTTAATAACAATATTTTTTCTTTGTTAGATATTTTATCAAATTCGACAACTTTTGTCTACATAAATTTACAAAAAAACTGCGAGATTCGAATGAACCTCTCTTAGATATTTATAAATATAGGATTGATCCGGGTTGGTACATAAAAATACCAACCTGTCCAACATTATTATATTATATTACTTATTTAAGAACTTTTCAATTCTATTTAATCCTTCCGTGATATTCTCCATGGATGTTGCGTAAGAAAGTCTTACGTGAATGTCTGTACCAAAGCCTGAACCCGGTACTAATGCAACGTTTGCTTTTTCCAAAAGTACATCGGCAAAGCTGTCGGAACCCTTAATTACAACGCCACCCAGCTCTTTACCTATAAGCTTTGATATGTTCATCATTACATAAAAGGCACCGTTCGGCTTAATGCAGGACAATCCGTTGATTGAATTTATCCTGTCAACCATGTAATCTCTTCTCTTTACAAACTCTGCAGCCATTATGTCTATTATCTCCTGCGGTCCTTCAAGAGCTGCAAGGGCTGCTTTCTGAGCTATTGAGTTCGGATTGGATGTAGCATGGCTCTGCACATTGCCCATGATTTTTGCGATTTGCTCGTTGGAAGCGGTATAACCTATTCTCCATCCGGTCATGGCATAAGACTTGGAAACTCCGTTAACCACAATGGTAAGATCCTTTATCTTATCGTTGAAGGATGCTATGCTGACATGCTTGTATCCGTCATAAATCAGTTTTTCATAAATTTCATCGGAAACAATGTAAATCCCCTTGCTTACAGCCAGGTCTGCCACTGCTCTTAATTCTTCCTCGCTGTAAATCATACCTGTCGGGTTGCTGGGGCTGTTGATTATAATTGCCTTTGTCTTGTTGGTAATGGCTTTTTCCAGCTTATCTATTGTAAACTTGAAACCTTCTTCTTCCGTTGTATTGATGTACACCGGCACTGCATCAGCAAGCTTAACCATTTCCGGATAGCTAACCCATGCAGGATTTGTAATTATAACTTCATCGCCGGGATTGCAAATTGCCTGAAACGCATTAACCAAAGAGTGTTTTGCACCGTTGCTTATTACAATATTTGATGGCTTGTAGTCAAGCCCGTTATCCCTTTTAAATTTATTGCATATTGCCTGCTTTAATTCCAAAGTACCGGAAGCAGGAGTATATTTTGTGAATCCCTCATCTATCGCTTTTTTTGCCGCTTCTTTTATATGGGCAGGTGTATCAAAATCCGGCTCTCCCGCACCAAACCCGATTATATCTATACCTTCGGCCTTCATCTTTTTTGCTTTCGCATCTATGGCCAATGTTGATGATGGACTAATTGAAAGAGCCTTAGTTGAAAGTTCCATTTTTAACCCTCCAAATTTCAATTATTATGTTATCCATTTTAATATATTATATTCAATTATGCAAGTTAATGATATGGAAAATGCAAAATTATTTTTAAATATTATTGTGACCCTGATATAAAGAATAATAATAAATCAAAATGCAAGTTCGATAATTGATTGTTTCAATATAAAAGAAATTATTTACAATAATAAAAAAACAGACCGAAGCAAAAACTCCGATCTTTTTAGGAAGGTTAAAATGAAAAGCAAAAGCTTAAAATTTTATTTTAAAACTTCTTTAATTACCCTTAGAAAATTCCCGCCTGCAAACTTCTCTATATCCTGTGAAGAATAATTCAGCTTCGAAAGCTCGTCAATTATCTTAATAATATCCTGAACTCCGTTAATTCCTTCCGGTAAGCTTTCAACACCGTCAAAATCAGCTCCAAGGCCAATATGATCCGTTCCGATAAGCCCTGAAATATATTCAATATGCCTTATTACATCAACAATGGAAGCATCTTTTGAATCCTTTAAAAAATCGGGATACAGGTTTATTCCTATTACTCCTCCGTTGTATTTTACCGCATCTATTTGCTCGTCGGTTAAGTTTCTGCCATGGGAACACAGTTTTTTCGCATTTGAATGGGACACAATTACCGGTGCACCGGTACACTCCATCACATCCCAGAATCCTTTTTCCGAAATGTGCGAAAGGTCCACGAGCATTCCCAAATCATTCATCTCTCTTATGACCTTTTTTCCAAAGGGGGTCAGTCCGCCGCCGGATTCTCCGTCTTTTACACCGTCGGCAATTTCATTTCTGTAGTTCCATGTAAGGCAAATACTTCTTACCCCAAGCCTGTAAAGCATTCTTAAAACGCCCAGGTCTCCCTGAAGAGCATCTCCGCCTTCGATGGAAAGCACTGCAGCAATTTTATTTTCCCCTACGGCTCTCATTATATCATTGTAATTACAACATAACATTATATCGTCCTTATTAATTTCGATCTGCCTGTAAAACTCGTCTATAATCTGAAGTGCTCTTTTTAAAGCATAAGCCTGGCAATAGGCCGGGTCAATAAAGGCTGCAAAAAACTGAACAGCGCTGCCTAAAGATCTTTGTCTTTCTATATCAATATGACAATTATTCTTATTAAGGTTTTCACCGTTTTCCATTATTTTTGTGATTGTATCGCAATGGGCATCAACAATAATCATCTTACACCTTCCGAAAATCCGATTTACTAAACATATATATAAGGTTTAGGCCTTTTTCTATTTTATCAAAAATTTCATTAATAATCTATGCAGTAATTTTATAATATATGTTATAATTGGTTTTAGCCAGCAGAGTTAAACTTAATATTTTCGGCAAATTAAATATTAAGGAGAGAATACCCCTATGTTCTACAAAGACAGAAAAATTCCTTATATTAAGTTCTTACCGATAATTGCAATATCATTAATCCTCTATAAGGTAATCAACAATACCGATGCACTTTTCGACGGAATAAAGTATGTATTTTCTTTATTGAGTTATCTGATATGGGGATTTGTTATTGCCTATTTTTTAAACCCGGTTATGGTATTCATTGAAAAGAAGCTCAAAGTCCGAAGATTTATAAGCATATGTATAATTTATTTCCTGATTGCGGTTATACTTTTTGTTTGCATTACTGTTATAACTCCGAGACTTGTTGAGAATGTAAAACAGCTGGTGGATAATATGCCTTCTTATATAGAAAATACCGAAGTTTTGGTGGAAAAAACCATTAATGAGTTAAAACGTTTCGATAAATACAACATGGAAGAATTCGTGGAGCAAAAAGCTAACAAATTGCTGGACAAAACCAGTGAGCTTTTTGACACTTCAATAAACTTTGTATTTAAAAAGACTATGGATATAACTTCAACTTTGTTTAAATTCTTTTTCGGCTTACTTATCGCTATATATTTCTTAAACGATAAAGAAAAGCTGATAAAGTATATAAAGAAGCTCCTTTACGCCGTATTTGACAAAAAAACGGCCTATATGCTCATTTCTACAGGCTCAAGGGTTAATTTCGTTTTCTCCAGATTTATTCTGGGAAAAACCATAGATTCATTAATAATTGGCGGTATATGCTTTTTATTCCTTTCAATATTCCGAATGCCCTTCCCTTTGCTAATCAGTCTCATTGTAGGAATAACCAACATGATTCCCTACGTGGGACCGTTTATTGGGGCTATTCCGTCAATAGTTATCACCCTTTTTGTTAGTCCGATTAAAGCCGTTTGGCTTGCTGTTTTCATCTTGATATTGCAGCAATTTGACGGTTGGTATTTGGGTCCTAAGATAATAGGAGATCAGGTGGGTATAAGTCCGCTTCTCATAATTACTGCAATTACCATAGGGGGAGGAGTTTATAGAATTGTCGGTATATTCGTTGCAGTACCGCTTTTCGCTCTTATAAAGATGTTCCTTGACGAATACGTGGAAAAACGCCTTAAGGCACAAAATATCGAAATAGACGAAATTAAGTAGCATCCGCTATATGATTCACTTATACTTTAATTTAGGCACAAGAATCCAGGTACAACCAGGTAAATAAAATATTCCAGAAACTTGCGAAACTAAAGTTTCCGGAATATTTTTATTTACCGTATTCATAAAAGTCCCCGCTCTGCAAAGCTCACATATTTGCCGCCGCATACGATAATATGATCCACCACTTTTATTGAAATGGCCTCAAGAGCTGCCACAATCTTTCTTGTGGCCTCAATATCCGCTGCTGAAGGACTCAAGCTGCCCCCAGGATGGTTGTGGGCCAAAATTACACTGTTGGCTTTATGCCTTAGTGCAGTTTCAACTATAAGCCTTGGATATACCGGGGATTCGTTTATTGTTCCCTCGTGCACCATTTCGGCATAATTCACCCGGTTTTGTGAATCCAGACAAATAACATAAAACACCTCATATATTCTTCCCATAAACAGGGTGATTGCATACTGGCCGGCTTTTGATGAGCTGTTTAGTTCAGGCTTGTCCCTCCATTTGTCATTGAAATATCGCCTTGACAAATCGGGTATTAAGGACAAGAGAAATGCAGAGTTTTCCCCTATTCCTGCCACTTTTTTGAGGTCCTCGGGGTCTGCTTCAAACACCCCGGACAAGGAGCCGAATTTATTTAAAAGTGCATGAGCAATTTCATTGGTATCCCTTCTCGGAATAGAAAAGAATAATAAAAGCTCTAACACCTGGTGCTGCTCGAAGCTGTCAAGACCCTCTTTTAAAAATCTTTCCTTAAGTCTTTTCCTGTGTCCTTCATGCACAATTATTCCTCCTAACCCCAGGGATTTCGGTAAGAAAATCATGTCAAAAAGCATTCTTTATCAAGGAAACCTTCTTTATCCTTAGATCATTGTCTCCTTTTTCTATGTAAACCTCCACCACGTCAAACCTGATGTCCGCATTGTATATTTTCCTTTGCGCCAGATATATTTGGGCCAGCTTTTTTATATTGTCCTGCTTTTTTCTGTTGACTGCCTCTCTTGGATAACCGTACTCTAAAGAGCTTCTGGTCTTGACTTCAACAAAACAAATATAGTTCATTTCCCGGGAAATTATGTCTATTTCGCCCAATCTCCTGTACCTGAAGTTCTTTTCCAATATTTCGTAGTTGTTCTTTTTCAGGTATTCCTCCGCTATTTCTTCTCCTATTGCTCCGACAGATCTTTTATTATCGTCTTTTTTGTCCATATTTATCTCCGTACCTTTTATCAATATCCCCGATGAAAACCAGTATCTGAGCCACAACCTCATACAGCTCCGGAGGAATTTCATCACCTACGTTAAAGGAGTTTAACGTATTTGCAAGCTCCTCATCCTCATAAATGGGTATGTTGTGTTCCCGGGCCTTCTCCAATATTTTCTCGGCATTTTCGCCCTTTCCGATACCTATGATCTGAGGCGCGTTATTCTCTTCGGGAGAATATTTTAGTGCCGCCACCTTTTTAATCTTCTTTTTCTGAAGCATTCAGTCCACCCCGGTTCTAAATTCTAAAGTCAATGACCTTTTTAGCCCTATTTAACTCATTGTCCAAAACCTTATTAGCGTTTAAGATATTTACCTTCTCCTCAATAACCCTGTATTTAATGTCCACCAGCCTGTAGCCCATTTCCTGCAAGCTGTTATAAAGCTCCTGAAATCTCTCCTTAAACAGGTCAATAACCTCCCGGTTTTCAAATCTCATGTTTAGGCTGATGTTTTTCTTGTTAATGCTTATCAAGGATTCCACCAGCCCCAGACTTTTTGTATCCAGGGACAAAAAAACCGTGACGTTTCCCGGATCGATTCTTTTTCTTTTGGAATCCCTTTTTAAAATATAAAGCTCTCCTGTTGTGCCGTTGTCCTTAATATTGAGAGGAATCTGCATATAAACGCTGTGCCGGTTAATGTCGTTTATAAATTCCATATTGCTCTTAAGGTTGTCAATTCTAGAAAGTATATCCTCTTTTCCCGGTACCTTTGACGCCTCAAGGACTTTTGCCAGTGTGTCGAGCTTTTCATACATGCTTTTATAGATCTTTTTTACATCCATATCCTTTGTATCTTCACTGACACGCACAAACATTTTTTCAAAAGACCTGCGTATTTTATCGACATCGGTATCATGCTTTTCTGAAGGCTTGCTTTGAGCCAAAGCCTCATTCTCTACTTTTTCGTTCTTTTCATATAATTTTCTCAGCAAATTATCAAGGGCAGTTTTTACTTCCTTTGGATTGGAATTGTAGAGTTGTTCAAATTCCGGTTCATTGGATTTTAAATATTCGATAAGCTTATCCGGCTCAATATCGCCTTTTTCGTTGCTTATTGCAAATTCAGAAATTTTGTGTTTTATTGAAAGAATCAAATTTTTATTGATACTTAATCCTTCCGGTTCATTTTCGAAGATTTTGAAATAAGGCGCTGTTTGCTTTTCCACAGGTTGTTTTTCAGAAGTTGCATCCGAAGATTGAGGCTTTTGATTGATGCTTTCAGGATTTGCATCCAGGAAATCGGGATTGACAGGTTCATACTTTTGATCAATAGATTCAAGAGCTTTGGCAATGGAAGAAAGTAAGTTTTTATCGTCAATTCCAATAAGACTATCCATTATTTGTGTTAGGCTGGCTTCTATCTTTTCTCCGTTTGAGAGCCGGTTTAAACTTTGTATGGCTTTTTCCCCGGGACTTATACCCTTCGACACCAAAAACGCGGCTTTGTCAAAGGTTAAATCCTTAAATTTAACCACTGCATCCAAAACCTTCTTAATTGCTTCCTGGTCCAACGGGGTGTTGTTGTTTTTAAGCTCCGTTGCAGCTTCAATATTTCTTTTATCCGGCTTTAAACCCAGCTCCAATAGCTTATTTTTTATCTCTTCCTCAAGGCTCGGAATTTTTTGACCGATACTTTTTAACGTCTCCAAAAACAGGCGGTTTTCCGATTTATTCTTTAAAATGAATTCCACAATTTCTCCCTGCTTAATATCTACATAGGACATCATTGTGGCGTTCACAGTCTTGCCGTCAAACAGCTTTAACACAAGGTCATTGCCGGTAATCTCCATTACCTTTGCCCTGACAATATCTCCTACGTCAAGCCGTAGCATTATATCCGAAACACCAGTATTATTGGATAACTCAAAAGAACCTTCAATCCTCAATTTTCATGCCCCCTGTATTCCCTATAACTGAAAATTGATTCTAGCCAACGAAATTTTTTGTAAAGCTCACTCTATGTATCGGACAAATACCGTATTTCTTTATAGCTTCTATATGTTCTTTTGTACCATATCCTTTGTGTTTCGAAAAACCGTACTGGGGGTACTCCGAATCCATTTTTTCAATAAACCTGTCCCTGGTCACCTTTGCAATAACCGATGCAGCGGCAATCGATACGCTCTTTGCATCCCCTTTAACTATTGAAATTTGAGGTATTTTTACTTCCGAAAGTTTTACCGCATCGGTCAAAAGAATGTCCGGATTTATAATCAGTTTTTCTACAGCTTGCTTCATAGCCACTTTTGTAGCATTTAGGATATTTATTTCATCTATTACTTTCTCATCCACTATTCCGACCCCGACACTCAATGCGTTTTTCATAATGATGTCATAGAGCTTGTCCCTTTTTTGGGGAGTCAGCTTTTTAGAGTCGTTGAGCCCTTCTATAAAAGAACCCCTTCTTAAAATAACCGCGGCAGAAACCACAGGACCTGCCAGGGGGCCTCTTCCTGCTTCGTCAATGCCTGCGATTATTTCATAACCCTTTTCATATGCCTCATCCTCATAGGAGCACATGGCGCGGTACCGGTTAAGCTCTTCTTGCTGCTTTTCCTTTTTTTTCTCGTACTTTTCAATAATTGAATTGATTTTATCGCCGTACTCCTCTTTATATAAATTGAGCCTTTCTATCGCTTCATCGATGCTAAGCTCCTTTATGGCTTGCTCAATTTGTTTCAGTGTCATCTTCTTCTCCATCTCTATAAATGTCCTCCCCCGGTTTTTCAAGTGTTATCCTGCCGATTTTACCGCCCCGAAGCTCATCTAGAACAATGGAAGATATTCTGGTCAGATCGACTTGTCCTCCCGATACCAGACAGCCTCTTTTCCTTCCCGCTTCCTCCAAAAGCTCATAACCTTTTTTCCCTTCTAATGTATCCAGCTTGTATCTTTCTTTTATATTTTGAGGGTATTTCTCGGAAAGGATTTGTAAAAGGGCTGAAGCCAGCTCCTGGATGTCGAGAATATCATCCTTTATGGCTCCTGTTATTGCAAGATTCAACCCAACCCTTTTATCATCAAATTTAGGCCATAGAATTCCCGGGGTATCAAGGAGCTGTATCTCGTTATTTACATTTATCCACTGCTTGCCCCGTGTAACACCCGGCCTGTCCCCGGTAACGGCAATGCTCTTTCCGGCAAGCCGGTTTATAAGAGATGACTTGCCGACATTGGGGATACCGACAATCATGGTCCTAATCGGTCTGAAAATCCTGCCCTTCTGCCGGTCTCTCTCAATCTTGTCCTTCATAAGCTCCTGCATTTTTCTCTTGAGTTCCTTTACTCCGGTACCCTTTAAGGAGTCTATAAAAATATTGGCATAACCCTGTGAGTTATACCAACTGCTCCACTCCTTTGAGATTTTCTCATCTGCCAAATCCGATTTGTTTAGGGCAACCACCCTGGGTTTGTTCTGTAGAATTCTGTCGATCTCAGGATTCTTGCTGCTATATGGAATTCTTGCATCCAAAAGCTCTATTACCACATCAACCAATTTAAGATTTTCCGTTAAAATTCTCCTGGTCTTGGCCATATGACCGGGAAACCATTGTATATTCATTTTTTCCTCCAAATCTAATTTTGTATTAATCGTAGATGCTTCCGATTTCGTCAAAGGGCTTTATTCTAAAGACAGCCTTGCCCTTTATTTGACTTAATTTAATAAAACCTATTTGTCTGCTGTCCTTGCTGTATTCTCTGTTATCACCCATAACAAAGACACAGTCCTCGGGTACAATCCTCGGAAGGTCAAAGGATTGCTCATAGGTCATACCTTTAATATATGGCTCAACCTGCTTTTCCCCGTTTATATACAGGTAGCCGTCAATAATATCAATCTCATCTCCAGGCAATCCCACTATCCTCTTTATGTAATTTACTTCGCCTTGGCTTGGAAGAAGATTGGTCAGTGCACGGAAATTTTTTGCAAAACTCAGGTAATCCCAATTTCCTTCAGCAATCTGGATTATTACAATGTCTCCTCTTTTCGGCTCATTGAACTTATACTGCAGTTTGTTCACGAACAAAACCTGTTCGTCCATAAGGGTGTTTTCCATTGACTTTCCGTCAACAACCACCCATTCAAATACATATGATCTTAATATCAGAGCTACAAACATAGCCGTAATTATTAACGAGAGCCATTTAACAGCTTCTTTAAAGTAATTGGGTTTTACAGCCTTCACATCGGCAACAATCGATTTCTCCAGCTCTTCAAACCTGTCATTCTCATTATAAGACCCATTCTTATATTCCATAACCTACAACCCTTAGCTTTATTCTACACTGTACTTGCGACAGTTTCTAATTATAAATATTTCTCTTTTATATAAGTAATTATACCACTATTTTTTCATTTAGAAAAGAAATAACAATTTATGAAAGACAGGAGTTCATAAAAGAAAAATTATAAAAAACAAAGGGGCTTATATGCCCCCTTTGCTTTGGATTTACAGTTTAGTTTCAACTTTTGCAGCTTTACCAACCCTGTTACGCAGGTAATAAAGCTTAGCTCTTCTAATTTTACCTCTTCTTACGATGTCAATATGGTCAATCTTTGGAGAATGAAGGGGAAGAACCCTCTCTACTCCGACACCATAGGAAATCCTTCTTACGGTAACTGTTTCCTTAACACCGGAACCCTGCATACCGATTATATATCCCTCAAAAACCTGAAGTCTTTCCCTGTTGCCCTCTTTTACTTTTAGATGTACTTTTACATGGTCTCCAATTTGCAAGTTAGGCAAATCTTTTCTTAATTGTTCTTGCTCAATTGCTTTAATAATATCCATTTCCATCCTCCTATATCCTAGACGTTCTTGTATAAAACAGCGGACCGCCCGTATTCCACAAGCCAAAATTATACCATATACCGACCAAGTTGTAAATCCCTTTTTTCCATTTTGTTTTCTTCTATATAAAAGCGCCGGACTTTTTAACTTAAGCTCTTTATATATTTTTCTTTACTACTCACTCCTTTCCAGCGCTTCTCTAAGCAGCTCCTTATCCTCCTTACCGAGGTCCAGCTTTTCGAGCAAATCCGGTCTTTTAAGGTAAGTTCTCTTTAGGGATTGCTGCCTTCTCCACCGAGTTATGTTGGCATGATGTCCGGACATTAGCACATCTGGAACTTTTTTACCTTTATATTCATAAGGCCTTGTATATTGGGGATATTCCAACAGCCCATCATAGTGGGATTCCTGCGAATATGACTCCTCGCCGGACAAAACACCGGGTATGAGTCTGCTGACTGCATCAATGAGCACCATTGCCGGAAGTTCACCCCCGGTAAGCACATAATCCCCTATGGATATCTCCTCATCCACTATTTCTTCAATTATCCTCTCATCAATTCCCTCATAATGACCGCAGAGTAAAACCAAATGCTTTTCCTTGGAAAGCTCCTTTACAATTTCCTGGTTAAGCACCCGCCCCTGAGGACTCAAATAAATCAGTTTAGGTTTATACGAAAGGTTTTTTACAATGGAATCGAAAGCATCACAAACCGGCTGTGCCATCATAACCATTCCGCCACCGCCGCCATAGGGATAGTCGTCCACTTTCCTGTGCTTATTATCCGAAAAATCCCGTATATTAATTGCATTAATCTCTATGATATTGTTCTCTCTTGCCCTGCCAATGATGCTTTCACCCAAGACGGCATCAAAAAGCTCGGGAAAGAGCGTCAAAACATCAAATCTCATCGTCAATCAGTCCTTGAGGCAAAATAACCTCCATTTTGTTTTCTTCAAAACACACTTTCTTCACAACAGATTTTAATGCAGGAATGAGAATTTCCCTCGAATTATCCCCTTTCACCACATACACATCATTGCTTCCGGTCTGCAGCACCTCTTTTAAAAATCCTAGGCTTTTTCCTTCCTCATCAAACACTTCCATACCAATCAAATCGCAAATAAAAAAGGTGTCCTTAGGAAGCTTGACAGCATCCTTTCTGTCAACAATCAAAAATTGTTCTTTATATTTTTCTGCCGTATTTAAATCATCAATGTCTTTTACCTTCATTATTACGAAGTTTTTGTGATACCTAACCCTCACCACGTCGTATTTTTTCATTTCATCGCTTATTTTAGGAGAAATATAGACCCATTTAAGCTTATCAAACCTTTTAGGGTCATCGGTAAGGGGCATTATTTTAAGCTCCCCTGCTATTCCATGGGTATTAATGATTTTTCCCACTTCAAGATATTGAATCATCTATAAACTACACCACCATAAAAACTTAAATATGCTTTAACAAAGTTATGTCCAACTTAATTGAAAAATATCAATTAAGTTGGGTTACCATAATTTTCACTATACCTCTCAATATACATATAGTGGTGTTTAAATGTCAAGAGCTTTTTTGAAGATAATATCTCTGGTTTATAATCTTCATAGTAATCTTTTTATTAATTAAACAGTCAATTCATTTTCATTCTTAATATCAATGGCCTGCTTAAATATATTGCCGACTATGATAAAAAAGCATCCTAAAACAAAATAGATTAGTAAATATGTTATTTGCGAACCCGTCCCTGGGATTAACTCAGTCAATAACATGTAAACTCTAATTTTAATATCAATGTGATTTTGTGTGAATACATAAATTCTATTAACAACTACGTAAATAAGATATAATGCGTCAAATGTCAACATTGAAAATGCCATAATATTAAATCTTTTAACATTTTCAAAAGTAAAGGGCTTTTTATTCTGTACCGATTTAATTACTTTTTTAAGTTGATAAATTACAACGAATATCGATACTGAAGAACCAATTGTATACAGAAGGTAACCTAAGAAGGACAACACCTTGGACGAACCTTCAATAAAAAAAGTAATAGTTATAAAAACAGTACTTATAATAACACCTACTACAAAAAAATACATAACTACACTGACTATAGTACTCAATACAAATAAATAATTTGATTTCGTAAACATTTTCACTTATCCTTTCTCCTTTTGGTAAATTTTTATAATATAATTATACCAAATACTTATCGAATTCCAATATATATTTTATGTTTATTAATATATTTTTCTTGATTAACAATATTCTCACATATTCTTTCGAAGCAGTAAAATATGCTTAAAAGTATTTGATTTTGCCCACTTTTTGGCTATTTTCCTCCGTAAAATTATATTTAAAGCAAAATCTCTGTATGCATTGAGCCCCCAGAGCTTTTCGGTCATTTCACTTCGTGAAATCCCACTTATAATAAAAAGCCCAAGGAGATATGTCCCTGAGCTTTTACCCTACTTTTACAATATGGAATTCTTTACTGCAGTATTTCAACTGATACTCTTTTATTATCCTTCACTGCAGCCGCTTTTACAACTGTCCTAATTGCCTTTGCAATTCTACCCTGTTTGCCAATTACCTTTCCCATATCGTCTTTGGATACAGTTAATTCAAGAATAACTGACTTTTCACCTTCAACCTCATTTACATGAACATCTTCAGGATAATCCACCAATGCTTTGGCAATTGTTTCGAGAAGTTCTTTCATTATATTTTTACCTCCCGTATTTCTACCTATGTTGTTATTACGCCTAAATAAGGCACGTTACTTTTGAATTAAGAAATTGCACCGGTCTTCTTCAATAAAGATCTTACAGTGTCTGTCGGCTGTGCTCCATTCTTAAGCCACTTTTGAGCTTTTTCTGTATCGATTTTTATCTCGCTGGGATTTGTAAGAGGATTATAAGTACCAATCTCCTCAATAAATCTACCGTCACGAGGATATCTAGAATCAGCTACAACAACTCTATAAAATGGTTTCTTTTTTGCACCCATTCTTTTAAGTCTTATCTTAACTGCCACTTTTATCACCTCCTGCCATAAGCTAATCATTTATTAAAACGGCAATCTCAGCTTTTTTAACCCTTTCTTGCCGCGTTTACCCATATCAGTCATCATTTTCATCATCTTTTTCATCTCTTCAAAATCCTTCAAAAGCCTGTTTACTTCCTGAACGGTAGTACCGCTGCCTGCTGCAATTCTCTTTCTCCGGCTGCCGTTTATAATTGAAGGATCGTTTCTTTCCTGCTTTGTCATGGATTTAATAATAGCTTCAATACGAGCCATCTTCTTTTCATTATCATCCATATCCAAATCCTTAAGGGCATTGGCATTAAATCCGGGAATCATACTCAATATCTGGCTTAAAGGTCCCATCTTCTTTAACTGCTGCATTTGATCAAGAAAATCGTCCAACGTGAATTGCTGGGTTCTCATTTTCTTTTCCAGTTCCAATGCCTTTTTCTCGTCAAAAGCTTCCTGAGCTTTCTCAATGAGGCTTAACACATCGCCCATTCCCAGTATTCTTGATGCCATTCTGTCCGGGAAGAAGGGCTCGAGATCGCTCAGTTTTTCACCCATACCGGCAAATTTAATGGGTTTTCCGGTAACGGCTTTTACCGAAAGAGCCGAACCTCCTCTGGTATCTCCGTCAAGCTTTGTGAGAATTATACCGTCAACACCCAACTTTTCGTTAAAGCTTTCCGCAACGTTTACTGCATCCTGACCGGTCATGGAATCCACAACGAGTAAAATCTCATGGGGTTTTACCGCTGCTTTTATGTTTTGAAGCTCTTCCATGAGTTCCTCATTAATATGGAGACGGCCTGCCGTATCGATTATAACAATATCATACTGCATAGATTTTGCATGTTCTACAGCTGCTTTAGATATATCAACGGGATTTGTCTTATCTCCCATTGAGAACACCTCAATGCCGAGCTGCCCTCCCACCACTTGAAGCTGCTTTATAGCAGCCGGTCTGTATACGTCACAGGCAACCAGCAGAGGTTTCTTTCCCTGTTTTCTTAATAAATTGGCCAATTTTCCTGATGTTGTAGTCTTACCTGAACCCTGAAGACCAACCATCATATACACAGTAGGTGGCTTTGAAGCAAAGGTAAGCTTGCTGTTGCTTGAGCCCATAAGCTCGATGAGCTCTTCATGCACAATTTTAATTATCTGCTGCCCCGGTGTGAGGCTTTCCAAAACATCTTGCCCTACAGCTCTTTCAGATACCTTGGAAATAAAGTCTTTAACCACTTTAAAGTTAACGTCCGCCTCTAAAAGTGCAAGCTTTATTTCCCGCATCATTTCTTTAACGTCTTTTTCAGTTACTCTTCCTTTGCCTCTAAGCTTCTTCATCGCTTCCTGAAGCTTATTGGATAATCCTTCAAATATCATTCTCAAGACACCTCAGATCTATATAAGGATATCGAATATCAATCGATTGTTTATAGAGCTTACGTAATATTAAAAAACCTCAGATCCATTCAAAGGTGATTATAGGGTACTCAGCCTTCTATTATCTGTATTATTCCTTCCTCAATCCTCTTTAAGGTTATTATATCTTCTTCACATATACCGCTTTTGTTCAAACTTCTTATGCTATTTAATATTTCCTGTGCTTTGTTCTTTTGCTTTACAAACTTTTCCACCAGTCCGAGCTTTTCTTCCATACGGTTTAACACCGCTTTGCCTTTCTTCAAACTGTCATATACACCCTGTCGGCTTATATTCAACTGCTCTGCAATTTCCCCCAACGTATAATCGTTGTTATAATGCAAATCCATTATCTCATACTGTCTTTCAGTGAGCAGTTGTCCGTAAAAGTCCAGTAAAAGCGTATCTTCATAAACCTTATCCATAATATTATACTCACCTGTAAAGCAAAAATACTTTACACCCAATTTTAAGGCATAATTTAATATTAGTCAAGTTATTTTGAAAAATATTTTTAAAATTGATACAATAAATTAGTAAATTAAGTATCGATAGTACATGGAGTCGTCCTTCTTTTATTTTATATCATACTCGTGGCGTTAATTCCAATCTGTCTTTAAAAAGCAAAGAATGACAGGTTTTATATCCTTATCCGTGCTACTATAAGATTAAAGGAGATGAGTGCTTTGGAATGGCTGAACAGAATGAGGGACGCAATTGATTATATCGAAAACAATATCGAAACGGAATTGGATCCGGAGGAAATAGCCAAGGTAGCATGTTGCTCAACCTTTCACTTTCAGAGAATGTTTTTAATGCTAACCGGTGTGACACTTAAAGATTATATTAGAAAACGAAGACTCACCTTGGCAGCCCAGGAGATAGCCGTATCCGACACAAAAGTTATCGATCTGGCCCTAAAATACGGTTATGACTCACCGGAGTCGTTTTCCAAAGCATTTCGTAGAACCCATGGGTGTACACCTTCTGCTGCACGCAAACCCGGTGTAAAGCTCAAGGCGTTCCCACGCATTTCCTTCCAACTATATTTAAGTGGAAAGAAAAGAATTCAAGATTATTGGAAAGGCATTGACAGTGACAACTAAGGATGGAGAAAACTTAAGAAGAATACCGAAGTTTTGGGATGAGTGCAATGAGGACGGAACATGTGAAAATCTGCTTTCAATATCAAACGGAGGAAATCTGCTGGGTGTTTGCATAGACTTTGATCACGAAAAGGAAGAAATCACATATATGGTAGCTGTTGAAGACAAAGGTTATTCTAAAGACGGCTTTACTACCAGAGTGATTCCGGAAGCTACCTGGGCTGTGTTTACAGCTGTAGGCCCAATGCCCAACGCAATTCAGGAAGTGTGGAAAAAAATATTCCAGGAATGGTTCCCGGCCACAGGCTACGAACACGCAAAGGGACCTGAACTGGAAGTATATTTTGATGGTGATCCCGGCTCCGATGACTATCGCAGTGAAGTATGGATTCCGATTATTAAAAAATAGTATAATCTTTGAATAGTATAATCTTTGCAATTTATATAACGCAGAAAAAAGAAGCCCTGATTGAGCATTCCAAGCAGAGCTTCTTTTTTTACAAACTTTGGGATGATAAAACTATGCTATTCATGTATAATTATTATATAGTAAAAGTTATATGCGATTTCCTGTCGATGGGGTGAGATCTTGAATAATGATTTTGAAAAGCAAATAGAAAACCAATTGTTCGCTGAGCTAAACACAGGAAAAATAAAAACATACAGCGAAATGCAAAGGCGAAAAGCCGAACTAATGAATTTAAACTCAAGCAAAAGGACTAAGACTCGAATAACAACCGATATAAAATCATTATTCAGAATCTTATTATTGGGTTGTTTTTTTCTATGTGTAATTATTATAATAAATCCTATTGCCAAGCTCAGACCCCCGGTAACTCAAACAGTCTACAACAACTTTAGTGCCAAAGACGATCCCACGCAAACGGACACCTTTGAAAAAGTATTTATAATAAGAAACGGATCGGATATTTGGTATATTACACCAATGGCCGAGTATAAAATTGCTGCAAAGGTTAAGAGCAAACACCGCATATTTTCTTTTCAGGATGCTGTGGCAGCAATAAGTAAATATGATCTGGCTTTAGCATGGGGTGATCTCATTGATCCCAAGTATGACAAATACATTAAATACTCTCAATCGGGAAGACAGTATCATGTTTCCTGCTCTAAAGACTGTCCCTTGAGTTTGAGTTATATAACCACACACTCTGCAAATACTCATATAATTGCTGCAAACAAACAAATCTTAAAAGGATTAAAGTATATTAAAACGAATGACATTATCTATATGGAAGGGCTTCTGGTAAATGCGGATATGTATAAAGAAAACAATACTTACACCTGGGAAACCAGCTTGGTCCGAAACGACAATTCTTATGACAGCGGCTGCGAAATACTGTATGTAAAAAAACTTCAGATCGGAAATAAAGTGTATCAATAATATAAACTTTTGGTCATGCTATATACATCAAATCATCCGGCATTTACTCAATTATTACTTTTAGCTCCATGCCCTCAAATATATCACAGTTTTCAAGATTGTTTAAAACCATTACATCATATATGTACTTTCTAATATCTCCCCGCTTGTTATACCTCTCTGCAATTCCCCATAAAGTATCCCCTCTTCTTACTAAAATAGTTTTATACTCCGGCTCTTTGTATCCGTAAGAACGGGTAGCATTGATAATAGTGCAAAAGCCTATCAGAACCACAGCAATAAATGTAAAAAACCGTTTTTTGTTTTTGAGAACATACCGTTTTTTCATATAAATCCCCTCTATCGAACTAGTGTTCTATATGAGTTATTATACAAGAACATATGTTCTGTGTCAACATATAATTTAAAAAAAATTAAGAGAACATTTCTTCACTTCTATTAATGCATTAAGAAACGAATTTATATAATGTATTAATAATTGTATTAATAAAACGAACATTAGTTTGATTTTTTCATATAATAATGTTATAATACTTTTGACAGGATTAAATGCGTATGGATTTTTGGTAAAACATATAAATATTAACTTTTCCGGGGTGAAAAAAATGCAAGATAAAATAAACGAAAAGCAACAAAAGATTCTGGACTTTTTAAACGAACAGATTGAAAAAAACGGCTACCCTCCTTCTGTAAGGGAAATATGCAGTGCTGTAGGCTTTAAATCCACCTCAACGGTTCATGCTTATTTGGAAAAACTACGGAAGGAAGGCTTGATTAGCAAAGCTCCTTCAAAACCGAGAGCCCTCAGGGTTGTTGGCGGCGGGAAAAAGGACCGCAATGATTCCAAGCCGAAAGAATTTTATTCGGGTAAAGAGATGGTGGAAGTTCCTATAGTGGGAAAGGTTACGGCCGGGCAGCCCATACTTGCGGTAGAAAATATCGAGGATACATTTCCTTTACCTTTAGATTTTGTTCAAAACTCTTCAGTTTTCATGCTAAGGGTCAAGGGTGACAGTATGGTGGAAGCCGGTATCCTTGACAACGACTATATCCTTATCAAACAGCAATCAACTGCAAATAACGGAGATATTGTTGTCGCACTGATAGAAGATGAAGCAACGGTTAAGACATTTTATAAAGAAAACGGTTATGTCAGATTACAGCCGGAAAACAAATATTACGAACCCATTATCGTAAAAGACAATATATCCATCCTGGGAAAGGTAATAGGAGTCTTTAGAAAAATGTAAGGTATATTTAATTAATAAGAGGCTACGTCATAAAACGTAAGCCTCTTATAATTTGTCACTCTCTTAAGAAGTAAATCTTTTAAAAAGAATACTTCATTTTATCGAATACTTTATTTTCGTTTATTGTTCATTCCTGTTATCATTGAAAATTAAGTTTACAAGCTTCATCGGGCTTATGGTTGAAATTGCATGCTTGTAGATAAGCTGTTGTCTTCCTTCGCTATCCAAAACAACGGTAAAGTTATCGAAACCTTTTACCATGCCCTTTAATTGAAAACCATTGGTAAGATAAATTGTAACCGGAATATGCTCTTTTCTTACTTGATTCAAAAAGACGTCTTGTAAATTAATATTGTTTTTAACCACAGATAATCCTCCTCTATTTCTCTCTTTTTTTTCTTCTTTATTTTTAACAAACATTTAATTTCAGATATGAACTTAAGGATCATTTATAAAAGGACTACTCTATAATACCCTATTGCTTATATTCTATAAGAAAATACCATAAGTTGCAAGATGATATTTAATATTTTTTAATATTTTTTCTTGAGTTGCTAACTCATCCATATTTATCCAATATACATCTTCGAGCCTTTTAAACCAGGTTATCTGACGTTTTGCATACCGTCTGGTATCCCGTTTTAAAATCTCTATGGCCTCATCCAAAGTAATCTCGTTTCTTAAATACGCCAGTATTTCCTTATAGCCCAGTCCCTGCATTGCAATTGTACTTTTATCATACCCCATTTCCACAAGCTTTTTTACTTCTTCCACCAAGCCGTTTTCGATCATCCGGTCCACCCTTTTGTTAATCCTGTCATAAAGCTTTTGTCTGTCCATGGTGATGCCTATAATTATAAAATTATATTCCGGCGGAATTCGCCTCGACTCCTCCTGGTGAACGGAAATCGGCTTGTTGGTATGGGTATATACCTCTATTGCACGTATAACCCTTTTAACATTATTCTTATGTATTCGCTCCGCTGCTACAGGATCAATTTCTTTGAGCATATTGTGGACATATTCGTTGCCTTTTTCCATAGCCTCCTTTGCAAGTTTATTCCTCAGCTCCCAATCACATATTGTATCGGAAAACTCAAAGTTATATATTAGTGAATTTATATAAAGTCCTGTTCCTCCCGCTACAATGGGAACCTTGCCCTTATTTATTATTTCTTTGATATACTTTAAAGAAAGCTCTTTAAATCTGGCAACACTAAACTCCTCATCCGGATATACTTCATCAATAAGGTAATGCTTTATGCCTTCTCTCTCTTTTTCATCAGGCTTGGCAGTACCTATATCCATATATTTATATATCTGCATTGAATCTGCAGAAATAATTTCACCGTTAATTAATTTGGCAAGCTCTATTGAAAGCTTCGTTTTTCCTGACGCCGTCGGACCGATTATCACAATTACATTATCCAATTTTACCCTCCGATTTAATTCTAAATCATTGAAATATAAATTACAGTACCCGCTTAAACATCTTTTCAAATTCATGCCGGGTTATCTTTATAATTGTAGGCCGTCCGTGGGGACAAGTATAAGGGTTTTCAAGCATTTCAAGCTTTTCGAGAAGTCCTTTTATCTCTTTTTCATCAAGTCTTTTGTTCGCTTTAATGGCAGACTTGCATGCTATTTGGTATAGGACTTCTTCCTCAATAATGCCGTCAATTTTGTTTCCCTTTGACATTAAAAAGTCAACGGTCTGCAAAAACGTTTCCTTTATACCGTCACCGTCATCAATACCCACCGGTACGGAACGCAATACAATAGAATTATTTCCAAAGCTTTCAAAATTAAAACCTAATTTATTTAATAAATCTTTTTCTTCCTCAATAAAACCTATTTCCTGGTTTGTAAGCTCAACAACCACCGAGGCCAGCAAATACTGCGCCAGGTTTTCTTTTTTTGAGTATTTTACCTTTAGATTTTCAAACATTATTCTTTCATGGGCGGCATGCTGGTCAATAAGAATGAGGTTTTCACCTTTTTGCAGCAATATGTATGTTGAAAAGGCCTGCCCGATTATTATGGCATCTTGGAAAATAGGCTCAGAAGTCTCTTTAAAATCGTCTCCTTTTCCAATATCCTTTTCTTCAATATCCCGGTGCGATAAATCCCCGTTTTTAACCTCACCACCGGGTAAATTTGAGTCTTTTGAATCCCTATTCGGCAAATCTTCTCCCGGTAAATTCTCTTTTGCTATACCTTTGCCCGATAAAACTTCTTTGGCTATTCCTTCGCCCGATAAATCTTTTTTAGCTATTCCTTCACCCGCTAAATCCTCTTTCGCTAAACCCTTGCCCAGGGAAGCTTTGCTTTTTACATCCTCGGCCAATAAACCTTTTTTTCCGTTATCAACGCTTTTAATATTATTGTCCGATAAATCTTCGATTATTATGTTTTTTTCAAAGGCATTGCCGTCCTTAGAATTATTAGCCGGCACAACCTCGGGTTTTTGATTTTTATATGGATCACCCAAATCTTTTTCAAATGTATCCCTTTTTCCCAAATTACTTTCGGTTACCTTTTTAGTAGGCTCAATACTCTCTTTTTTACCGGTTACATTATCTAATTTCTGTTGTACAAACTCAAACTTTGACTTTGAGTTTTCCTCAAACTTAAAGTAATTTTTTCTATCCTCTCGAATTTCAATATTTCGAACTTGGGACTTTCCTAAAAGGGTATTGTTTATGGCATGGTAAACAGCCCTGAAAATATCCTGTTCATCCGAAAATCGTACCTCGGTTTTTGTGGGATGCACATTGACATCCACCAGCATTGGATTCAATTCTATATATAGCACAATAAAAGCATGCTTATTCTTTAAAAGAAAGGTTTTATACGCCTCATCGATAGCCGATGATATAACCTTGTTTTTTATGTAACGTCCGTTTAAATAGATGGACTGATAGTTTCTGTTTGATCTTGCAATTTCGGGCCTTCCCGCATATCCTTTGATTTTTATCTTCTCATCGCTATAAGAAATCTCCATACAATCCCTGGCGATATCCTTGCCGTAGAGGCTGAATATGGTGCTGAGAAGATCGTTATTACCCGGGGTATGAATAACCGTGGTTCTGTTGTTTATAAGCTTAAAGGAAATATGCGGATTTCCCAGGGCAATTCTTCCGACAATATCGGATACATATCCTGCCTCCGTGGAATCCTTCTTTAAAAACTTGAACCTGGCAGGGGTATTGTAAAAAAGCTCTCTAACTATAAAGGTAGTTCCCACAGGACAGCCAACCTGTCCCGACTCTATTAAAGTACCTCCTCTTAGCTTCACATACCTTCCATAGGTGTTTTTAGCCTGTCTTGAAGTCAGCTCAACGGTTGAAACCGATGCGATACTGGCAAGAGCCTCTCCTCTAAAACCAAGGGTGGTAATGGCCTCCAAGTCACTGGCTTTCCTTATCTTGCTGGTAGAATGCCGCTCAAAAGCGATTTCCATATCATCCTCTTCAAAACCGGAGCCGTTGTCAACCACCTTTATTAAGGAGATGCCACCATTGTTTATTTCCACTGAAATGCTGGTACTGCCCGCATCAATGGAGTTTTCAACAAGCTCCTTCACAACCGAAGCTGGCCTTTCCACCACTTCACCTGCAGCAATCTGATTGGATGTATTTTCATCGAGTATAACTATCTTTCCCATATGCTACTCCTTATACTTATGTGAAGAAAAATGATGATAATTTACAGGCTACGACTTTTAAAAACTTGGTTTAAACATTTTCCCTCACTTCATCAATTCTTAATCTTCTTTTGTAGAGTATAGAGCACGTTCAGGGCATCTAACGGCGTAAGAGTGGAAATATCAATGCCTCTTATCTCATTTAAAACTTCGTCGCAGCTTCTTTGCTCCGCATTAAAGGCAAACACGTCAATCTGGCCTTCTATTGGCTTTCCGCCTCTTTTTGCCCGGTTCCCCTTCTTTGTAATATCCGCATCCTTAAGCTCCCTCAAAAGCTCCTTTGCCCTTCCGATAACCTTGTCCGGTACACCGGCAAGCTTTGCCACCTGGATTCCGTAACTGTTATTTGCTCCGCCTCTTAATATCTTTCTTAAGAAAACAATATCTTCTCCCTTTTCCTCCACCGATATGCAATAGTTTTTCACACCGTCCATTTTCTCCTCCAGCTCGGTCAGTTCGTGGTAGTGGGTGGCAAAAAGGGTTCTCGCTCCGATTTTTTCAGATATAAACTCAATGACTGCCCATGCAATACTCAAACCGTCGTAAGTGCTGGTGCCTCTTCCGATTTCGTCAAGAATCAATAGGCTTTTTTGGGTGGCATTGTTCAATATATTTGCCACTTCGGACATTTCCACCATAAAGGTACTCTGTCCTGCTGCCAGGTCATCCGATGCACCGACCCTGGTGAATATCCTGTCTGCAATGCCAATTCGTGCACTCTTGGCAGGAACAAAGCTCCCTATCTGTGCCATAAGCACAATTAATGCAACCTGCCTCATATATGTGGATTTACCGGCCATATTGGGTCCGGTTATAATCGCAATTTGGTCCTCTCCCAAGTTAAGACGGGTATCATTGGGCACAAAAGCCTCCTGCCCCGTCATTTTCTCAACCACCGGGTGCCTTCCGTCAACAATTTCTATTTCATCGCCCTCCGTCACCTCAGGCATGACATAGGACTCCCGGTCCGCCACCTCAGCCAGCGAACACAATGCATCTATTCTCGAAAGACTCATAGCTGTGCGCTTCAACCTGTCTATTTCCTTTGCAACCCTGCTTCTCACATCAACAAATACCTGGTACTCCAGCTCGACAAGCTTGTCCTCCGCGCCCAAAACAGTCTCTTCTATTTCTTTTAATTCCTGAGTAATATACCTTTCACAGTTTGCCAGGGTCTGCTTTCTTATATAATGTTCCGGAACCTGGGAATAGTTGGATTTCGTTACTTCTATATAATAACCGAAAACCTTATTGAATCCCACCTTCAAATTCTTTATTCCGGTTCGCTCCCTCTCCTTGTTTTCCAGTTCTATAATCCATTTCTTGCCGTTTTTTGACGCACTTTTTAGCCTATCAATTTCCTCATTAAAGCCCTCTTTAATGATTCCTCCGTCTCTTACGGAAACGGGAGGTTCGTCAATGATGGCCTTGTCGATAAGCTCATAGATATCGGTGAGGGTATCGAGTTCATTAAAGCTGAGCACATTAAGGCTTGCCTCAAAATCCTTTATAAGGTCCTTTATATAAGGAATCTGCCCTAAAGAGCATTTAATGGACACAAGATCACGGCCGTTGGCGGAACCCAAAATTACCTTGCTCATCAGCCTTTCAATATCGTAAACCGCCTTTAATAGCTCCCTTATCTCCATTCGCACCATAAACTTTTCTTTAAATTCACTTACGGCCTCAAGCCTGTCCTTTATGTCGTGAAGGTTTATAAGGGGCTGCTCAATCCATTTTCGCAAGGTACGTCCGCCCATAGAGGTCATGGTCCTGTCCAAAACCCAAAGCAATGAGCCTTTCCTGCTTTTTTCCCTCATGGTTTCGGTAAGCTCAAGATTTCTTCTGGTGGAGAGGTCCAAAACCATGTACTCCTCAATTTTATAAGTATTGAAGTTTTGAATATGGCTAAGGCTCACCTTCTGCGTCTGCTCAAGATACTCCAAAAGCGCTCCCGAAGCATTTATATAAAGGTCGAAGGTGTTTTCCTCCATCACAAAATCCTTAAAATAGCTCTTAACTTTATTGAGGGAAAAATCCCTATCAAAGAAATTATCCTCTATTTTTGAAAAATATACGTTAAATCTTTTTTTAATAACCGAAGTAATTGCTTCATCATGAAAAAACTCACCGTTTACCACTATTTCAGAAGGTGAGAATTTTGCAATTTCATCCATTAACTTATTAAAGGTATTTCCAAAGGTAATACCGGTGGACAAAAAATCCCCTGTAGAAAGGTCCACAAAGGCAATACCGTAAAAGTTTTTGTTTTTGTATATGGACATAAGGTAGTTGTTTTTCTTTTCGTCAAGCATGGAGGATTCCGTCACCGTACCGGGAGTAACAACTCTTATAACCTCCCTCTTTACCAGCCCTTTTGCCAGGGCAGGATCCTCCACCTGCTCACAGATCGCCACCTTATAGCCTTTGCTTATAAGCTTCGATATGTAAGACTCCGAAGAATGAAAAGGAACCCCACACATAGGAGCCCTTTCTTCAAGACCGCAATCTCTCCCCGTAAGTGTTATCTCAAGTTCTCTTGATGCCGTCTCGGCATCGGAGAAAAACATTTCATAAAAGTCTCCCAGCCTGAAAAAAAGGATACAGTCATTGTACTGTTCCTTTATTTCCAGATACTGTTGCATCATCGGTGTCAAATTAGCCATTTTACTTCCCTCACGTACAAATTAATATTATTTGCAGCCTCTGCATGTACCGCAGTTTTCGGATGAACACGACTCTTCCCCTGAAATTGAGTATACGAGCACATCGTTCACCTTTTTAATAAGCCTGTCCAATTTATCCTTAGATTCAATATAATTTCTCGTAATTTCGCACTCGTTAATTTCGTCAAATTTATCGAGCAATCTTCTCTTTATGTCGTCAAGAACGCTTCTGTCGGTATTTTCCTGTGCAGCTATTAACATTTCATTTTGTAATGATTGATATTCTCTAAGTATCGCTCTTGCTCTATGGTCCCTTTCCAAGCTTTCTTCCCACTTTTTGTAGCTGATCATCTCTTCCGAAGAGCCTATCATCGTTCCGAGTTCCCTTGCTTTTTCAATGATATCCATATCAATCATCCTTTCATTAATTAGATTCAGTGCAAGATACACAGAGCTGTAAAGTATGTTGTGTACATTATAAGTAATTTTACAAGTAGCTTTTCTAATTTCCTATTGTACCATAAAACTGCTTAAAAAATAACCTACAATTTAAAATATTTTACCATGGTGTAAAGAAATTTTGAGTATAGCAGATGCTTGATTTTTCGTCGGCATCCACTCCCACACCCAGGTATTCAAAAAATCCCAGTATATTGGCTCTATGCCCGGGGGAATTCATCCATGATTCATGGGCAAAAATTCCGTCCATCTGTCCCATTGCTATGTTTTCTCCTGCTGTCTTATATCTGATTCCGGCGTCCTCCATCCGGTCAAAGGGACTTTGTCCCGCAAGATTGTAGTGAGAAAAAAAGTCATTTTGAATCATATCCTTGCTATGTGCCCTTGCAACCGCAGCAATCTTGTCACTCCATTTAAAGGGCTCCTTTCCGTGCCTTACCCGAATGGAATTGGCAAGATCAAAAATCTCCATCTCATAGCTTCTGAGAAGCTTTTCGCTCGGCACAGCGTAATACCCTTTAAACGTCTGTTCCGTATCATAATCAATTATAAGAAATGAAGTTGTATTTCCGCCGTCAACAATATCGTAGAAAACCGTTGCATAATACCTGTTATCCACATTGAATATTTGATATTCTTCAGTATTATGCATTATATAGGTAATATTTCCCTTATTAATGCTCGATACAGCTTTTCCAAGCTCTTTTTCCACCTGGGACTTGCTTGCTCCAACACCTATATTTCTCTTTAGCTTATAGCTCAAAGAATTTGTATATACACCGACAACTCTGCCGTTATCAATACCTATCTGGATATATTTTTCAAGATCGCTGTTGTATATATACCAATCAAAGCCGTGTCTGCTCAAATCAATGCGGTCCGGTTCACCGAATATTTTCTTTATGCTTTTTTCCGATGCACCCATTAATATGTCTATGTTTCCGTTAAAATCTCCGGAGATGTCATGTACCGTGTTAGTCGGTGAAGGAGTCTCAACCGGCTGACCGGGTGTCGGAAGATTCTGATTGCCTTGACCGTTTGTATTTATAATGACGGTTCTGGTAGTTCCATCCCATCCCACATAAGCCCCTATGCTTTCAGCTACAAACCTTATGGGAACAAAGGTCCTTCCGTTTATTATTCTGGCCGGCACCTCCAGCTCCACCCTGGTCTTATTCACATAAGCGTTTTTGTTATCTATTTGCAGCAATATCTCGGTATCACCGCTGTTTATAAGTACCGTCCGTGTATCTTCAAACCACATTACACTGGCATTTATCGTCTCAAAAATACCCCTTACCGGTACAATTGTCCTTCCATCCTCAATTCTGGGATCCTCATCAAAGTTCATATACTGGTTGTCTATAAGCACCCTGATTCTCTGTGATGCATCCGCATCAAAGCAATAACCGGTCATTAACAATACAATTGCAATAAGTAAAGCAAAAACTTTTTTCATTTTTATCCCCTTCTAATTTTGAATAATGAATTTGTACTTTTACATTTCAAATTATGTTTTTCCATGCTTAAGTAAATATGTTTAATATTATCTATTGGAGAGCTAAAATATGGATACAAGAATACCGGTATAATATATATCGTTTTTTATACCCATTTGCTGAATAGGAAATTGGGCCAATCCCGTCCGATGTTTATAAAATACCTTAATGCATCATTGAGAACTCAAATATTTTTTAGTATTTAGTAAGTAAAATTTATCAATTCGATTTAGTAATATTATAACAAACAAGGTCCTATGTGATAAAATAAAAAATATTTTTATTGCTTTGTCAGATTATTGCATAATTAACCGAATATAAATATTGAACAACATGGGAAAGAAGGTGTTTAATTGGATGAAAATTTGCTCAAGGAAATAAGATCAAATCCTGAAGAAGGCCTTCTAAAACTGATGGATACATATATGGGGCTTGTATACACCATTGTAAGAAACAAGCTTGCTCCAATTTACTCCAAGGAAGACATTGAGGAATGCGTTAGCACTGTGTTTTACGATTTTTACAGGCAGCGAGACAGCATTGATTTAAGCAAGGGTTCCATAAAATCCTTCCTTGCAGTGATTGCTAAAAGACGATCTGTAGATTTATATAGAGCAGGCATTAAAAAAATTCATCCGACGGACTCTTTAGACAGCAGCCCCAATATAGCAGTTTTGGAAAACAGTACTGTAGATACGGAAACAAAGCATGCTTTGATTCAGAGCATTAAAGATTTAGGGATCCCTGACAGTGAAATCTTTATCCGGAAGTACTATTTCGGTCAAAGCTCAAAAACCATCGCAAAAGCCCTGGGTATTAAGGTCAATACCATTTATAAAAAAATATCCCGGGGGCTTGTAAAACTAAAAAATGCACTTGGAGGTGTATTGTAAATGGATGATAAAATAACCAACAATTTAGACAATCTTAATGTGGAAGAAACCGAAAAGCTCATTGGCTCCATCGATACTGGCAATTTAGGCGAAAAAATTGATGAGAATATAGCGAGCCAAATAAAGGCATCGGTTATGGAAAAGGCCGGTTTGGATGTAAAAATCAAAACTCCCCTTATTCCAAACAAACTAAAGTTTATGGGAAGGTGTCTTTTGATTGCCTTAATAGAGCTTTTGTTTTTCACTGCTTTTGCTTTTATCGGATGGGCCGGAGGATATACTTCATTATCCGGTTTGCTCATCGGTTCCACCGGATTTGTGCCCTTTATCCTTTATATTATCCTGTTTAGCGGTATGTCCTTGTTTGTATACCTGTGCATGTACAATATTGACAGCGAACAATTTAAATTAAAAGACTTTCTGCCAAAAAACCGGGCTTTTGCTGCATACTTTGTGTATATGTACTTAACGGCATTTTTAAAAATATTCTTCTTCTATGCTCTTATCCTTGGAATCGATAAGTCGGGAATAATAGAGTTTTTATTTGACTATTTATTCGGTTATAGTGAATTATTAGCATTTATGCTTGTTTCTGTTATTTTTATTGCAGTATTTTCATTTATGGATTTTCTCCTCTTTAATTTTAAAAACTTCATAGTTTTACATTGGCAAAACAACTCTCCGAACCGTTACGAATGGCAGTTTGATTTAAAAGCTTTCTTATATGAACTGCTAAAATACACTTTTATAGTCTGTTCATTAATTGCTGCAGCATTTACGACATTTTTAGAAGATATTTTAACAAACAATCTTTTCCTGACATTTTTAGCGGCAATTGCTGCTCTATGGGTGATAAACTCCTTCTTCTCAATCCTGGTACTTATGAAAAAACGTCATTATCAAAAAATGCATCCTCCCATGTTATCCGAAACATTATCCGAAAAAGAAGAGGATGCAAAAGAAAAAAGCATGGCACAGGAAGAAAGCGGCACGAAAAAATGGATTTTTAACAAGCAAAGGGTTCTTGCGTTGGGATTATCCGCTATCACATGCGTCTATGCTATTTGTGTCACTATTCCTTATATCGGATTAACGGCTTTCGGTTCAAACGAGCCTTCCATGAAAGCTTTCTCCAGCAAAAAAGAAGCTGAAGAATTCTTTTTGCAGGCGAAGAATCGTTCATATTACAGCAGAGAGGCAAATGAATTTTCAGAATTCCTGTATGGTTTTAACAAGGCGTTTATCAATATTGCAAATATCAGAAATGTTGACATCTCCTTAGCAATGTATGGCGGTTCAAAGACATCAATAGATTTTGAAGCTCCTTTACTAAGCCCATCATACGATACTAACACAGCTACAGCGGATAATCCTTATAGCGGTTCTTCTACAGGAGCGAAACCTGAATCGGACTTCAATTCAGATATATATGGAGGAACCTCCCAAACCAATATCCAGGTTGAAAACGTGGATGAGGCCGATATTGTTAAGACCGATGGAGAGTATGTTTATTATATCAATGGAAACAACTTATTCATCGCCAGAATCAAACCTGCGGAACAGATGGAAATAGTTTACCGGCACAATTTCTTGGAAAGCAACCCCCAGGAATTGTTCTTATACAAAGACCATTTAGCAATACTAATGGGTGACCGCTATAAAACAGTTGTAAAAACATATAACATAAAAGACCGTTCCAACCCTGTGGCTGAAAGAAATCTGGAATTGGATAGCGGTTATTTGACCTCGAGAATGATAAACAATTATCTGTACCTGGTTGCAACATCATCTATATACAGTATCGATTATCCGGAATACAGTGATTCTTCAGCAAGCGATTCTATTGTTGAAATGGATTACAAAAACCTGTTTTTGATGAACAGCCTCGATAAAAAATATCAAAAAATGAATGTAGTTGCCGCCTTCCCTATCGACGATGCCGGAAGTGAGGCACAGGTAAAGGCGTATATCGGCGGAAACGGTGAAAACGTTTATGTATCCACCAACTACATTTATATTGCCGATACAATAACCAATATAACCGCTGTTCATCAGCCTATAAGAAGCTTTATAAACTGTCTTCCCACTGATGATTCCTTTTACTTCGAATATCAATATGCAACCAATATATACAGGATAGAAATAAATGACGGTAACATCGGTAAGTTTGACAGTGCTTCCGTTCCGGGTCAAGTACACAACCAGTTTTCCATGGATGAATACAACGGTTATTTCCGGTTAACCACTCAGTCCGGCAGATGGAGTTATGCCTCCAGCAATGTATTTGTTCTGGATGAAAACATGAAGCTATGCGGTTCGTTAAGAGGTCTTGCTCCGGAAGAACATATTTATGCATCCCGTTTTATGGGAGACAGATTGTATCTGGTTACCTTCAAACAGGTGGATCCCCTTTTCGTAATCAGTCTTGAGGATCCTCGAAAGCCTACTGTGCTGGGAAAACTGAAAATACCCGGATACAGTGAATACATCCATCCTCTTGACGAAAACCACATCATAGGTTTCGGTAGAGACACTATTGAAAGCGAAACCGGAAAATTTGCATGGAACCAGGGACTTAAAATTGCAATCTTCGATGTCACCGATGTTAACAATCCCAAGGAGAAGTTTGTAGAAATAATCGGAGACAGGGGTTCTCATTCAGAGCTTCTTTCAAACCACAAGGCATTAATGTACATGAAGAACCTCGAGCTTATGGCCTTCCCGGTAACGGTAGTGGAATATAATAATTCAGAGGATTACACCTACGGATATAATGTATTTCAAGGTGCATATGTATACAATGTAAACAGTACCGAAGGCTTCAAATTAAGAGGTAAGATTACTCATTTAGACCATGCTTTGCAGGATATTCAGGAAAGTGCCCAAATTGACAGGATTGTATACAGTGACGGCGTGCTATATACCTTGTCAGGAGAAAAAATTAA
>LFSC01000022.1:48589-58922 GCA_001512505.1 Clostridiaceae bacterium DTU079
ATGTATTATCTGTGAAGAAAAGTATTCCGGAGACTTAAGTTCCGCAAGTAAAGAGCCTGTAAATACTCCTCAGGGTCGAGCAAAACTCGCTTCGCAGGAATAGTTGCTCTCCCTGCCTTCATCGTATTAACAGGCTCTACAACTTGCTTAACAATGTTTCTTTCATACTTTTCTTCACCCACCACTACGTGCCCATAGTTTAAGTTCCAATGCTCTTCCTTTGGACATATTAATAAAGAAATCATATACTTCCGGATTGGCCTTTTTAAGATTATTAATGTAATCAATGCAATTGACGGTATTAAGTATCCTCATCTATTGTAACAGTTCTGCTTCCTCCATCCCATCCAACTTTAAACCCAAGGCCCTCAGCAATAAATCTCACGGGAACCAGCGTCCTTCCCTTTATAATTGAGGCCGGAACATCAAGTTCCACCTTTTTATCATCAACAAAGGCTGCTTTACTTCCTATTCTCAGCACAACTTCCGTGGAACCTCGGGTGATTTTAACAATTTGCTCTTTCTCATCCCACGAAACTTTAGCACCTATTTTCTCAAAAATAGCCCTTACAGGCACAAGAGTCCTTCCGTCGACAATCCTCGGGTATACGTCAAAATCCACTTCATTTCCCTTAACTTTTACCTTTACAGGATACAATATTGTTTCATCGGCATTGTCCATCATCCCTTTTATCATGGCATCAGTACCCTGGATAATTATCGGATTGCTTGCCGGGTCAAGCCATTTTAATATTTTTATCATATTATTCTCAGACACGGCTGTACAACCGCTGGTACCGGAGCTTGAATTTTCCAGATGTGCAAAAAGATTGCACTCCCTTTGCCAGCAATTACCGGATTCATGTTGTATTCTATTACAACTGCATACTTGTATAAAGATATATTTAGCCTTTCAAAAGACTTCCACCTGTCATTGGGATTTCCGCTGTACTCTACCCAGGTATTGTAATCGGCAGAGGTAATGTCGTCGATCCAGTAATCGTTATCCGTAACCTTTCTGTAGGGCAGCTTGGTAATTGAGGCACCGTAGGATATTCCAAAAGCATGACCGATTCTAAAAATCCCGGCAGGGGCCTTTCCATCACCTTCAATCTTGTTTGTTGAAAAACCGTTTTTACCGATAACGGCCTCCATTTTATCAAAGGACTTCACCCAGCCCTCAGGTTTTCTTTCATAAGCATTTACGGTAGCCTTATACTCGCCTTCTTTATGCGTAGAGACCACCATAACTTGCTTTGATCCGTTCAATACAAACAGCTTCTCCAAAAAGGACGTCATATTGTCCGCTGCCATAACCTCACCGTAACAAAAAAATATTCCTGCAAAAAATACCGACAAAAGGCAAAATAAAAGCTTTTTCAATTTAAAATTTCTCCTTTTGTTTTCTCTTTTTCATTAAGATTTATATAACACTGCCTTCCAAAGACCAGGTCTTTACTGTGTCTATTCTCACATTTACAAGCTTTCCGACCATGTCCTTGTTTCCTTCGAAGTTAACAATTTTATTTTCCCTTGTCCTTCCTGTATAAACCCTGTCGTTATTCTTGCTCAATCCCTCCACAAGGACTTCCACCGTTTTTCCCAAAAATGTATCGTTTATCTCTTTGCTTATTCTGTTTTGCAGTTCAAGGAGCCTTTGGAATCTTTCCTTTTTAACATCTTCCGGAACCTGGTTCTCCATTTTTGCTGCCGGTGTGCCTGTCCTTTTTGAATAAAGGAAGGTATAAGCATTATCAAATCTCACCTTTTCAACAATATCGAGGGTGTCTGAAAAATCCTCCTCCGTTTCGCCGGGAAATCCGACTATTATATCGGTGGTCAACGCAATGTCGGGAATATTCTCTTTAACTTTCTCTACAAGCCTTAAATAATCCTCTTTGGAATATTTTCTATTCATTTTTTCAAGTATTGACGTACTTCCTGCCTGAAAAGGAAGGTGCAAGTGCTCGCATACCTTCTTACAATCCCTCATTGCATAGATCAGCTCATCGGACAAGTCTTTAGGGTGCGATGTCATAAACCGTATTCTTTCAATTCCCGGTACCTTGTCCACTTCACGAATCAGCTTTGCAAAGTTAGTGCCGTCACCCAGGTCTTTTCCGTAAGAATTCACATTCTGCCCCAGTAATGTTATCTCCTTAAAGCCTTGACGTCCTAACATCGTTACCTCGTTTAAAATACTGTCCAAGTCCCTGCTTCTTTCCCTGCCGCGAACATAAGGTACAATGCAGTATGAGCAAAAGTTGTTGCAGCCATACATTACCGTAACCCAAGCCTTTACTCCGTCCTTTCTTTCAATGGCAACGTTCTCGGCAATCTGTCCCTCGCTGTCCCAAACATCGATTACCGTTTCCTCCGATCCGACGGCTCTAAAAAGCAGCTCGGGAAACTTATACAGGTTATGGGTTCCGAAAATCAGATCTACATGCCGGTAAACTTTCTTTATGTGCTCCACAACTTCCGGCTGCTGCATCATACAGCCGCAAATTGCTATAACTAGGTCGGGATTCTCCTTTTTCAGATGCTTTAGCGGCCCAAGATGCCCATAAACCTTTTGCTCCGCATTTTCCCTTACGCAGCATGTGTTATATATTATCAAATCACTGTTGTTCATGTTGTCCGATTCGGCATATCCCATTTCCGAAAGCATTCCTGCAAGCTTTTCGGAATCATGCTCATTCATCTGACATCCCAGGGTTGCCAGATAATACAGCTTCTTTTTTCCGGTTTGCAATTCTCTTTGGTAATTCAACTGCTTTATTTCTTCTATAAACTGTTGCTGCCTGGCCATTTCCTCATTTGAAACATATATGCTTTTTCTTTCTTTTGCCTTGTTATCCAATTAACTAACCTCCAATTTATTTCTTCAATCCGTAAAAATCCTTCTCCAAGCAAAGCTTTGCCCTCTCCTTGGTTTTATCATCAGCTTGAAGAGCTTGCTCCAAAAAGTCCGGATTGTTCTTCAAAAAGTCGGCCATTGACTTTTTGGGATCCTTAATATACTTCTCAATCATATCAAACTGTGCACTATTTATAATACCCATATCCAAAACTTTTTTAAAGAACTCAATATCAATGTCAACCATGGCAAAGGATTCTATTCCGTACGAAGCTAAAAGTTCCTTTCCTCCCTGCTTTCTGTCTATTACAACGACGCTCCACTTAATTTGCCCGCCGTTATTCTTTATTGCAGGTATCCATGCTCTCTCATAGCTTGATGCTTCCGTAATAAGGTCTGCAATATGAAGCACATTTCCACCGTTTAAGTCGGTTATTTCCTCGCATTTGCCGTCAATTGATATTACCGAATACAAATTTTTATATATGGTTATATGCGGCTTATTTAAGAATTTGGCAATAATCAGCGAGAAAAACCAGTCTCTTCTCTCTCCTCCGGAGATATAATCCACCTTGTCGATATCAATATTGTTTTTTATAAATTCACATAACTCGTCTATTACTCCCCTGTAAATTTCGTCAGATTCATAATTTTTCAATGTTTCTGTAAGAACCTTTTCCGGGCATTGCAATTCATTTTCTTTTTCCGTATCAATCAGACGTAATAGCTCATTGGCTTTATCTTCACTTCCGTAAAGAAAATGTGTATTTATATAGTACGGGCCTATTGTACCCGATGTATACCAAAAAGGCTTATCCTGAGGACAAACTCTTAGTGCGTTGGTTTCAAAAAGCCATTTTAATAATTTTTTTTGATTATTATCCATTTTATACTCCTCCTTCATAATCTTAAAATAAATATTTTCTTTTTTAATATTAAACAATTGTATATTTTATGGTATAATATAAATGTAATAATCTATAATTATACTATAAATCATGTGATTTACAAAGAAAATATAGTATAATATATTATACTATATAATATAATTTGTTTTAATTTATTATTTTTATATAATGATTTTGTACGGGCTGTATATATAATAACGTATAAATTTCGGGGCTTCAATTACTTGCACTCTATGGTTGACTTTATTGTGTCGTTTATTTTAATATGAGTATGAGTTTTTTACATAGATAACAAGAATGATTTGATCTTTTTGTTTTATATTGTATTTAATCAAATGTTTATATATTGGATTTGGTTGTAAAGGGAGGGATTGAATCATGATTTTGGAAAACAACAGACTAATTGAATGTAGCAGAGACTGGACCGCAATTACAGTAATGGGCAACAACGGCAAACCCATATTACTGGACTATAGCCAAATTAAAGAAATTAGATTCGGGTACCATACTCAAAGAAGACTTTTTACTAAAAAAACCAGCGAAAAGATAGAAATACGTGCACATGGCTTAAAATCACCGATTTTGCTATTAAAGCCGATGGACAGAGAGCATTTTGATCAGTACAAACAGGAAATCACCAAATTTGCAAAAGACAACAAAATCAGATTGATTGAATTCGATTAGTATTCAAACAAAAGTGAAAGGGCATTAAGCCCTTTTTCTTTTGCATGTCCGGAGCCTGCAAATACTCCTCTTTCCAATTGTGAAGGTTTTACCGGCTGCAGAAAATCTTATCAGGCTTATCCCAAGCTGGCTATAGATTTCTTAATCAAATTCTCGTCGTCTATTACACACTGGATAACCTCACCGATGCTCTTCCTTGGAAGAATGAAAGTAAGCTTGCCGCCCTTAATTTTCTTATCATGAAACATCTGATTATATACTCTGTCCACGTCAATTCCTTCAAGCTTTGTGGGAAGCCCTATTTTCTTCAAAGTCCCTTTGACACGGTTAACGCTCTCTTCGTCTATCATTTCAAGGCTAAGTGACATATTTAGCGCTCCCACCATTCCCAAGGACACACACTCGCCATGGAGAAGCTTAAAGTCCATAACCGTCTCAATTGCATGGCCTATGGTATGACCAAAATTCAAAATTGCTCTTAAACCGCTTTCTTTTTCATCCTGCTGAACTACAGCCCCCTTAATTGAGCAATTAGTCTTGGTAATATATTGAAGGACAGCCTCATCAAAATCAAATATTTTGTTTATATTATAGTCAACGTATTCATAAAAATCACTGTCACAAATTATTCCGTGCTTTACTACCTCTGCCAAACCGGCTTGGAGCTCCCTTTTCGGAAGCGTTCTTAAGGAGTTCACATTTATATATACAAACCTTGGCTGATAAAATGCTCCTATAATGTTTTTGCTGCCCTCAAAATCCACTCCCACCTTGCCGCCTACGCTGCTATCCGATTGGGCCAGAAGCGATGTAGGGATCTGGACATAGTTTATACCGCGAAGAAAAGTAGCAGCAGCAAAGCCGGTAATATCACCTACCACTCCTCCGCCTAACGCCATTAAAACCGCATTTCTGTCCAACCTCAAATCAAGCAGGTACTTATAAATTTTCTGCACGGTTTCAAGGTTCTTGTTGCTTTCCCCTGCCGGAATGACAAATTTGTTCACAGAATACCCGGCTTCCTCAATAGCTTCAATGCATTGCTGAGACTGATACTTGTCCACATTGGAATCGGTCACCAAAACTATTTTCCCCGAAAACCTTGCATTTTGAATGCACTTTCCGATTAATTTATAGTCGTTTTCTATATATATAGGATAACTTCTATCACCCAAATCGATGTTTAGCTTTACCAAGATGTATCATTCCACCTTTCGGAATAAATAAGTCCATTTAAAACAGCATTTATTATATCCCATTGCAATAGTATCAATAAGTATAAAATATTACATATCCAATACTTTAAAACAACATTATTTTAGCCCACAACTTCAGCACATCTGTCACAAAGTGTTTCGTGGTCTTTATTCTTTCCTACCGACTCACTGATCATCCAGCATCTTTCACATTTCTGTCCGGAAGCTACGGAAACACTAACCTTTATACCTTTTGTTTCAGGATCTTCATAGAAGTTACCGCCTACTTCACTTTCATCCTTAAGCTCAAAATCGGAAACAATCAACACAGTAACCATATCTTTTTCAATCGGCTTTAAAAATTCATAGTTTTCTTTATCGGCAAAAATGGTTACCTTTGCATTCAAAGAGTGTCCGATCAGCTTATCTGCCCTGGCTATTTCAAGAGCCTTTGCTACAACATCACGAATGCTTATTATTTTATTCCATTTTTCCTCAAGAGCAGGATTATCATACTTTTCATTAAGTTCCGGCCAGTAGTTAAGCTGTACACTTTCCGGATCATCCGAAGCCTTGTGGGGCATAAACTGCCAGATTTCTTCACTGGTAAACGCCAGAACCGGTGTAAGCATTCTTACAAGAGCTTCGAGTATCTCATACATAGCAGTCTGAGCAGATCTTCTTTCCTTCGAATCTGCTTTGCTGGTGTAGAGTCTGTCTTTTATAATGTCAAGATAGAAATTACTCATATCCACAACACAGAAATTGTGTATTGCGTGGAACATTAAGTGGAACTCATATCTTTCATATGCGTCGTTAACCTTCCTGATCAATCCGTTCAACTTCATTAATGCCCATTTATCAAGCTCATTGAGCTCCTCATAGCTTACCGAATCTTTATTGGGATCAAAATCATAAATGTTACCCAAAATATACCTGGCAGTGTTTCTTATTTTTCTGTATACTTCTGAAAGCTGCTTCAATATATCCTTGGATATTCTGATATCGGTTTTATAGTCTGAGGATGCAACCCACAGCCTTAGGATATCCGCTCCGTATTCCTTTATTACATCCTCAGGGTCAATTCCGTTTCCTAAGGATTTGGACATCTTCCTTCCTTCACCGTCAACAACATAACCGTGAGTAAGTACAATCTTATACGGAGCCGTGCCTCTGGTGGCAACAGATGTAAGAAGCGAAGACTGGAACCATCCTCTGTGCTGGTCACTTCCTTCAAGATACATATCTGCAGGCCATCTTAAGCCTTCTCTTGTTTCAAGAACCGCAGCATGGCTGGAACCGGAGTCGAACCATACGTCCATAATATCCTTTTCCTTTTCAAATTCCGTACAGCCGCATTCACACTTGGTGCCCTCCGGTAAAATGTCCTTTGCGTCATACTCGTACCATGAATCCGACCCTTTTTCTGCAAACAGATTCTTTACCGCTTCTATTGTTTCATCATTGATAAGTTCCTTCTTACAATCCTTACAGTAGAATATCGGTATCGGAACTCCCCATATTCTCTGTCTTGAAATACACCAGTCGCCACGGTCTCTAACCATTCCCGTGATTCTTTCCTGTCCCCATTCCGGAATCCATTTTACAGTGCCGATGGCATCGATGGCTTCCTTTCTGAAGCCTTCTATTGATGCAAACCATTGCTCCGTAGCCCTGAATATTATGGGATCCTTGCATCTCCAGCAGTGGGGATACTGGTGCACTATCTTTTCCGATGCCAACAAGTGGTTTGTCGATTTTAACTGCTCAATAATTGCCGCATTGGACTTCTCATAGAAGAGTCCCGCAAACTGCCCTGCTTCCTTTGTAAGGTATCCCTTGTCGTCAACGGGTACAATTACAGGTATGTCGTATTTTTTACATACTTCAAAGTCTTCCGCACCATGTCCCGGAGCAGTATGAACACATCCGGTACCGGCTTCCAAAGTAACGTGGTCCCCGGTTATAACCACAGAATCCCTGTCTAGGAACGGGTGCCTGCATAAAATGCCTTCCAGTTCTGCTCCTGTAAATTTGGCTACTATTTCATACTCTTCTATTCCTGCAGCCTTCATAACATTTTCCAAAAGCTCTACCGCAACAATATAGTACTCGTCCTTTACCTTTACCAGTCCGTATTCGAAATCTGCGTTCAAGCATATTGCAAGGTTTCCGGGAAGAGTCCATGTAGTAGTGGTCCATATTACAAAATAAACATTGTCGAGGCTGTCTACCGCATTCTTAATCTTCCCTTTGTCATCTTTGACCTGGAACTTGACATATATTGAAAGGGTCGTATCTTCCGCATACTCTATTTCAGCTTCTGCAAGGGCAGTCTCACAGTCGGGACACCAATAAACAGGCCTTAAACCCTTGTATATATAACCCTTTTTAGCCATTCCTCCGAATATCTCAATCTGCTTTGCTTCAAATTCCTTCTTCAAGGTTACATAAGGGTTATCCCAATCAGCCCTTACACCAAGTCTTTTAAAGGCACTTCTTTGAACATCCAGGTATTTTAAAGCAAAATCCTTGCATGCCTGTCTGAACTTAACGGGACCTACTTCATGCCTTTTTAAGCCCAGCTCCTTTATGGCTCTTTGTTCAATAGGAAGGCCGTGGGTATCCCAACCCGGAACAAACGGTGTATCGTAACCCTTCATGCTATAATACTTTACAACTATGTCCTTTAAAATTTTGTTTAAAGCGGTTCCGAGATGAATTCCTCCGTTGGCGTAAGGAGGACCGTCATGAAGAATGAACTTGGGTTTTCCGGCATTCTTCTTGAGCTGCTTGTTATAAATATCCATCTCTTCCCATTTCTTTAAAAACTCCGGCTCTCTCTGAGGAAGATTAGCCCTCATAGGAAACCCGGTGTTAGGCAAATTCAATGTTTTACTATAATCCTGTGACATTTCCAAACCTCCATTTATAAGACTTTTATATTAGATTACTATAGTATTATATCCATATTTGTGTAATAGGTAGCTGCACTTCGTGAAATCATACCAATTAAAAAACTCCCAATCCCAAAATAGGGACGGGAGCTTATGCTCACGCGGTACCACCCACAATTTATTGAAAGGACATGGATTATCCCATGTTCCAACTTACAATCACTTCATTACAATAACGGCTTTAACCGGCCTTACTTACTATAAAATTCAGTAAGGCAACTCCGGGGTGATTTTCAAAGGCTTTCTTTACAGGTTCGCACCAACCACCTGCTCTCTTGAAAAGTGTAAACCCTCTACTCTTCCCTTTCATCGTCTTTTTCACTATATTATGAAAAATTATACATCAACAATCTGTCATGTGTCAAGGAAATTTGCTTTATCTTTCCTTCATTTTTCTTCACGAAGCAATAATACCTCTGCAAAATATTAATATTAATTCAATAACATGCCCGGTTCAGTTATACCGTATTTATTAATAATGTTTTTCATTTCTTCGCTCTTGATTAAAAACTGTGATTTATTATCATAGGTTTCAAATATGTCCCCGCCACCATTGAAAATTCCGGTAGTTTCCGTTCTTATAGTAAAATGTAATCACAGTTCCTGTAGGCCCTTCTTTACGCCAATTGCTTTTATAAAAATCAGCTTTCGATAATGCACTAACTAATGCTAATTTGTCATCTTCACTAAACTCGATTTGATATCCCAATATCTCTACATTATCGATTTTATCCCACTCAAAATCATCCTTCAATTGTTCCATCTTACATTATCGATGAAGTTGTGATAATAGTCGCTTTTGGAGAACACCGTAAAACTAACTGCAAGAATTGTAATTAATAATACTGAGATAAATACTACCTTTTTCACGTTTCATTTTTTCTTCCTTTTATCTAAAATATTTATATCAGCCACTATCAGCACCTATCCAAAGTCTGCTAACCAGAGATGTAAGCATCAATCCAAAAAACATGCAATTAATAACTGTTACAACAATATTCCCAATGCTCTTAAGTCCCAAGTCTACCAGACCGGATTTCAATACCGCCAGATAAAGTAATATGCTTATTAATATTGTTAAAGCACCAAACATCACCTTCATCCTTTTAGGAATTTGATGTGTAACAAGTTCATCTTCCCTTTTTCTATACAAATAAATCACTATTATTATCATACCGAGGACGGAGCTACCATGTTGAAGCAACTTATAAAAAGCTATTGGAAAACCAAAAATATTTATATTTGTTGAAAGAANNGTAGGTAATAAGTCAACCATATACCCGCCACTATGAGTAAACGAATCCCAAACAACATGGGTTAACATCCCTAGCAATGCCGAATAGATAAAAGTAATAATACGCTGAAATGATGCCAAATTCCAGTTTTTTTCAGCTACTCCACTGAACCAAAAACTTATTGGCTTCGGTATGTGCAGAAGTAACGGTTTCTTTATTATCCAATGAAAAATATAAGCTAATATAAAACATACCGGCAAATTAAATGTTAAGAAACCAATATAGGTATGACCGATTACACATACCGGGCTGAAGCGAAAAAAGTACTCAAAGTCAGGTGCCATACTACCCAGTACCAAACCCGTTAAGCTAAAATATCTTTTCCCTTTCTCTTTTATCGGTATTATTGCTGCTGCATGTGAAAAAGTAAAGGGCATCTAAAGTCTCCTCCGTCCAATATCTTGCAATACCTAAACAGTCTTTAAAAATTTAA
>LFSC01000066.1 GCA_001512505.1 Clostridiaceae bacterium DTU079
GGGAACGGATTGGGGCATATCACATAAAGATCGGCGGTGACTATCCGGATTACAAGACATTAAATGCTGAGCTTGCAAATATAGAGCAGCAGGGAATTGACGCTTATCCGGCATACGTCGATACGTGGCAGATATGGACGGGCTTTTATTCCGACGAAAGCGAAGCACAAATGGCTATAATGCATGCCTTAGATCCGCTTCTTGGAAGCAAGGAATATAAAATAATTACACCGTCATCGACAAGAATATCGGTTTTATCAAAGTCGGGACAGGCAATTTTGATGTTTGACTCCAAGACCTCTGCTTTTATGGTGCAGCCAGGACCCGGAAATGTACCGGGAGTGGTCAGAATCAACGGCGATGATACCAAAAGGTACCGTGGAGGACTTGAAGTTTTAAGACTGTCCGGAAGTGATATGACGGTGATTAACGTTGTTCCTTTGGAGGAATACCTGTATGGGGTTGTACCCTATGAGATTCAGGCCAGCTCCCACCCTGAGGCGTTAAAAGCCCAGGCGGTGGCGGCAAGGACATATACCGTAAACAACCTGAGAAAATATGAAAGACTTTGCTTTAATTTATGTCCCACCACATACTCCCAGGTATATAAGGGATATAACGGGGAAGCTGCGTCAACCAATAAGGCGGTGGACGATACTAAAGGAGAGATAGTTACATACAACGGAAAGCCGGCATCGGTGTTCTATTTCAGCTCAAGCGGCGGAAGGACCGAGGATGTGAAAAATGTATGGGGAAGTGACGTTTACCCGTATCTGATAAGTGTTGAGGACAAATACGAATCCGGTGACTCATGGCACTATAATTGGGAGGTATCCTTTACCGCACAGAAAATTAAAGAGATAATGAATGATCGGGGTTTTAATCTTGGAGATATTCTGGGTATTTTTATAACAAAAAGATCCGAGGCGGGAAGAGCAACTGAGGTGGTGGTTAAAGGCAGCAAGGGTGAGAAGATATATACTAACGGTTCTACCAGAAGCTTTTTAAGCCTTGACAGTCAATGGTACGAAATTACTACCGATGCGGATACCCTTGTTATGGGAGATGATGGCGAACTGGTGAAGACGCAGCTGGGAGGAAAGAAGATAATGACATCAAGCGGTTTGAAAACCGTAACATCGTCTGGAAACAGTATAAGTGTTGTAAGTTCCAGCGGTATTAGAAAAATTTCCTTGATTCCCAAAATATACACCTTTGTTGGAAAGGGCTGGGGCCATGCCGTAGGTATGAGCCAGGAAGGGGCTAAAGGTATGGCTAAAGCGGGCTTTACCTATAAAGAAATATTGACCCATTATTTTGTCGGAACAAAGGTTGAGTAAAATCGTGATTTTCATATGCTTGCAATAAGCTGCTTTATCCTTATTTGAAAAGCAATTAACGAAGAGTCAGTCAATTATGATTGGCTCTTTTTTATTTTGGCCTCTTGGAATGAAATGAAAGAGGCAAAAGGGAAGGGACTCGATGTCCCGAGCTTTTATTTTGGCCTCTTGGAATGAAATGAAAGAGGCAAAAGGGAAGGGACTCGATGTCCCGAGCTTTTATTTAGTTAGATTTAACGAAATGAAATGACCAATTTGATCTCACATTTGCTTAAAGATTTTTTAGCACATAAAGCCTTGCAGGATGAATTGATTTAATGTATTATTCTATCGTATGGTTATTTAAAGCAAGTTTTGCTAAAAATATTGAATGAAACGGTGTTGTTTTAATTATGAAGGTTAGCGATTTTTATTACGATTTACCCGAGGAACTTATTGCCCAGGAACCGATTCCGGACCGGCAAATGTCGAGGCTTTTGGTGCTGGATAAGAATACGGGCAGTATGGAGCACAGGATATTTAAAGATATTTTAGAATATATAAATGAAGGCGACTGCCTGGTTTTAAACGATACAAGGGTGATCCCGGCCAGGCTTCTCGGAGAAAAAGAGGGAACCGGTGGCAAAATTGAATTTGTTTTGCTAAAAAAGATGGAAAATGATGTGTGGGAAGTAATTTTAAAGCCGGGGAAAAGGGCAAAACCGGGTTCAAGGTTTGCGTTCGGAGACGGTGCACTTAAAGCCGAGGTTTTGCAAATTGTCGAAGAGGGCAACAGGCTTGTAAGATTTGAGTATGACGGTGTCTTTGAAGAGGTTTTGGACAGGGTGGGTATTGTTCCGTTACCGCCCTACATCACAAAAAGGCTGGAGGATAGCGAGAGATATCAGACCGTTTATTCAAAGCATAAAGGATCTGCTGCCGCTCCTACCGCAGGGCTGCATTTTACAAAGGAGCTTTTGAAGGAAATAGAGAATAAGGGCGTGGACATTGCTTATGTTACGCTGCATGTAGGACTGGGAACCTTCCGGCCTGTGAAGGTCGAAGTTATAGAGGAGCATAAAATGCATAGTGAGTACTACAGCATTAATGAAGAGGATTGCCGGAAAATAAATACGGCAAAGGAAAAAGGAAAGCGGGTAATTGCCGTGGGCACCACAAGCTGTCGGGTATTGGAGACGGTGGGTGATGAGAACGGCAGGGTGAATCCAAAGAGTGGGTGGACCGATATATTTATTTATCCCGGATACAAATTTAAAGTAGTGGATGCGCTTATTACGAATTTTCATTTGCCGGAATCCACACTTATTATGCTGGTAAGTGCTTTGGCAGGACGGGAGAAGATAATGGAAGCGTATAAGACGGCGGTGAAAGAGAGATACAGGTTCTTCAGCTTCGGAGATGCCATGTTTATAAAATGATTAGATATTTAAGCATAAATTAGTGAAGCAGTTTAAAGATATCCAATACCTTTTGATATTACATTAATGTAAAGGTTTTTCGAGAAATAATAAAATGTTAAGGGAATAGGGTAGAATATGAGCGCAATAAAGTACGAATTAATTAAAAAATGTAAACAAACAGGAGCAAGATTGGGACGGGTACATACTCCCCACGGAAGCTTTGATACTCCGGCGTTTATGCCGGTGGGAACTCAGGCAACCGTTAAGGGTATGTCTCCGGATGAGCTTAAGGAAATTGAAGCACAGATAATATTGAGCAATACCTATCACCTCCATATGAGACCGGGAGAGGATATAGTTAAGGAAGCAGGAGGCCTTCACAGTTTTATGAACTGGGACAGGCCGATTCTCACCGACAGTGGAGGCTTTCAGGTTTTCAGCCTTAGCGACCTGAGGGATATAAAAGAGGAAGGTGTAACTTTCAAATCGCATATTGACGGCTCAAGGCATTTTATCACTCCGGAAATGGCCACCAGGATACAAAACGATCTGGGTGCCGATATAATAATGGCCTTTGATGAGTGCATTCCGTACCCTGCAGAATATGATTATGCAAAAAAGTCTCTGGAAAGGACCACGAGATGGGCCAAAAGATGTAAGGAAACTCACCGAAATCCCGATACACAAGCTCTTTTCGGTATTGTGCAGGGTGGAATGTATAAGGATCTCAGAGAGCAAAGTGCTTATGAGCTGCTGGAATTGGATTTTCCCGGATATGCCATTGGAGGACTTAGTGTGGGAGAACCGGCGGAAGAAATGTATGCAATGCTTGATCATACCGTACCGCTGCTTCCGGAGGATAGGCCAAGGTATCTGATGGGAGTGGGAAGTCCCGACTACCTGATTGAGGGTGCAATAAGGGGAATAGATATGTTTGACTGCGTGCTTCCCACCAGAATAGGCAGAAACGGAACGGTATTGACCAGCAGAGGTAGGATAATAATCAGGGATGCAGCCTATGCCAGAGACTATTCAAGCCTTGACCCCGAATGCGACTGCTATACCTGCAGAAATTTCAGCAGGGCTTATCTCAGGCATCTTTTGAAGGCCGGAGAAGTTCTTGGAATAAGGCTTACCACTTGGCATAATCTTAGATTTTTATTAAACTTGATGAAGAACGTCAGACAGGCTATAATGGAAGACAGACTTGGGGATTTTAGAAATGAGTTCTTTAGTAAATTCGGTTACAAATAAAATGTTGGATTAATGAAATATATAAAAAAATTATAATAAATAAAGGAGGTTTGTTATGCCACAGGGATATGCGGAGTTAATAGGAGGTTTGATAATTCCTATCGGTTTTATTGTAATCATGTACTTAATGGTGATTCTTCCCCAGAAAAAAAGGGAAAAACAGCTAAAACAAATGCTTGATGCCCTGCAAGTAGGAGATAACGTTATTACCACAGGAGGAATAATAGGGAAGATAGTAAATATTAAGGATGATGAGGTAACCATCGAGACCGGTGTTGAAAAAACCAAGATCAAATTTGTAAGGTCTGCTATAGCCAGTGTAGAAAAAGAATCTAAAGATTCTTAATACATAGAAAATATAGAACCAAAAGAGAGTTTTTAGCCGGATTTTTGGAAGGGAGGGTAGCTTATTGGCTACCCTCGTAAACATAGTTTTTGAAACAGTAATTCATACCCGAGTTGTTGTCCCAGTTGTCTGAACCGTCCTTAAAGGCTATGTTTATGTTACCGGGCCTTTTGACGGGAAGCATAAGCTCGAATTTATCGTCGCTTATTTTATGCATGGGGTATGTTTCTACATCTTCCCAGGCGAGATTGTTTCCATAGCCTATAACTGCATACAGTTCATCTGCGTTATTTTTTGCGAGAATACCGCTGTATACCAGTCTCAGTGTGTTCCTTGCATCCTGAAGCTCAACGCCGTTATTTGAAAAAATATTGCTACCTTCAAACATATTATTTCCGTAAGGTTCCGTTGTCATGTCCATAGAAAACTCTTCATTATATGGCTGAAAATCTAATGGTTTGCTTTGAGTAGGTCCAATGTTGTTATCTGTCTTTATGCCGTTGGTGCTGTTCAATAAAAAATCAAAAAATCCCATAATTGAACCTCCAAGTTAAATAATTGTTGCTTCAACCATTTACGGACCAAATCTGAGCAAAAGCGATTGGGACTAATGCTCTTTATACGCTGTTTTGAGCTGTTTTCAGCAAGCTTGAACAAAAGCGATGAAAGTAAATCAATGAAGTCTTTTGTTCATATATAGTTTAATCCTTTTGTTCGCATATTATTTTATTAATTTATAGGTAAATGTGTTTTATGTTCTAATGTTGACAAAATAATTGAAAATATTAAATTTACTGCTTTATTGATTCGTATTAACAAGAAATTTATACGTGAAGCAATACTTTATGAAGGTTTTCAGAATAGAATTCTTTATTCTGTTAGTAAACATACATATATAGGTAATCCCGTAGACAACGGCAATATAAAATGATAAAATATGGGTATAAAACATAAGAAAATTTTGATTATGGTTAAGAATCGGCAAATTCTAATTAAATTGAGCAGGATATAAGTTATGAGTATTTTACAGTTTTCTTATTCTATTTTGGCTTCTTTTTTAATTTCTTTGTACATATTTCTTCCTATTCCCTGTACAATCATTTTGGGAATAGCATTTAAAAACGAAAGAACTTATAAATACATTCCTTCATTCTTCTTTATTATTGTTTTTTTGTATTGTGTTTTATTTATGTTTTATAGAAAAGATGTGTCCAATGAAGCACCTCTTATTGCATTTATTTTAGGCATATTCAGCATAATTGCAATATTTGCTTCATTAATTTGTGCGTCAATAATAGATATTATACTTTCAAGACCAGCTAATTAAAGTCAAGAGTTTTTAAGAAAAAATTTTAAGAATTTTCTAAAACTCCTGACAGCGAAAAAAGGCACAACGACAAGACCACCTAAGATTAGTAGACATAAAATAGCTG
>LFSC01000033.1 GCA_001512505.1 Clostridiaceae bacterium DTU079
CCCGGGTGAATAGGGTAGGCAGGTTCTCAAGGGCCTCTGCTTTCCAGCGATGTAACTGGCTGGGGTGAACCCCATACTCAGAGGCAATTTCGGCTATCGTCTTTTCCTCACGTAGCATCTCCAATACGATTTTCGCTTTTTCTTCCGGTTTGAATATTCTTCTCTTTTCCATAGCTCCATTATAGCTTAGTTTTTTGATTTTTGTGTCTTAACCTATGGGTCCATTATAGATGATGCCAATAAAATGGTTAAGATTATTGAGGAAGCATTTCTAACAATGGTGTCAGACTACTTGCTTACACAAAGGGAAGTGGAGCATGTTATCGATCACTTAAGTGAATCACTAACAGGGGGAAATCTCAAAGACATGTATGCAAGTGAAGATAGAGTATCTTTTGCTAAGCAGCTTATTTTGCCTCATATTGAGAAAGAAATAAACAGAAGAAAGAAAATTTCTACATTGGACAGTGGCTTAATGCAAAGGGGGTTACGGTTGCTGCTAGAAGATATTGCCGATTCAGAAGAGACATTGGGTTTTGAATCTTAAACATATAGTCAAAGGATATACAGATTACCATATACTTCAAATCAATAAAAAAGTCGAGGTGGTTTATGTGACCAATTTATATGAGTTTAAATCGGATGATAGGTTTAAAAAACTTTCTGCTAATTTAGTAAGCTTAGTTGAAAAGCTAGACACTGTATTACATAACAAAGGATATTTATACAAAGGCGAATGGAGAAATGATGAAGAGCCGGGAGGAAAGGTCTTCATATTTGAAGTTGAACGAAGAAAAGGAAGGAGAAAAAATTTAATAACGTTAAGACCTCAGCAATCTTTTTTAAAAGTAGAAGTATATTGGGGTCAGTATGACAAGCACTATTTTAATGTATGTAGTGTAGATGATTTACCGGACAAATTACTTGATGAAATTGATGAAATGTATAAAATGATTGCTTACTAAATATGAAGAAATATTAGGGAGAGATACATAGGGCAATATAATGTAATCGGTGACGGAAAGTCATTTCTTGTATGTGCGTTTGGAAAGAGTTCTTGCTGTCACGGTTATACCGCAAAAAAGGGTAACAGTAGAAATTACCCTTTTTGTGTTTAGATCGGAGGTTATATAACCTTAAATTTCATACATAGAAATTTTACCTGAGCTTACAAAACATCTTAATCTTCCATATTGCGTAAGAGTCTTACATTTTACTGCCATAGAAAAGCAATATAGCTTTTGAAAAAATAATCCGGGGTTATATATGACGAGATTTTCAAACTCCATTACTTTAAAAAAATTAAACCAATAATTAATAATATTTATAAAATAATTGACAATAATAAATAAATGAATTAATATAATAAATATAGTATAATTGTAATTATCGATGAAAAATTGGATTCTACTTAACAAAATTGAGGAGTGGTTATATGGGTAAGGAAGTACTTGGCAAATGTCCGGTTTGCAATAGCGACACGTATGTTGTGAAAATCAATTGCCCTACATGCAATACAACTATAGAGGGACAATTCGATTTATGTAAGTTCTGCAGGTTGACATCTGAGCAGAAATTATTCATAGATGTGTTTATTAAGTGCAGAGGAAATATAAAAGAAGTGGAAAAGGAACTGGGAGTTTCATATCCTACCGTAAAGAACCGGCTTGAGGATGTTGCAAATGCGTTGGGACATAAATCGGAGGAAGAGCCGGATGAGGGAACAAAACGGAAGGAGATTCTTGATAGGGTGTACAATGGCGAAATATCTGTAGATGATGCCCTGGAATTGTTGAAAGGTTGACGGAAACGGTGTTGAAGTTTCACATGATTAGGAGGCGATATGCATTATGTCTATTAGTGAAGAAAGAATACTTATACTTAAGATGCTTGAAGAGGGAAAAATAACCAGCGATGAAGCTGCCAAACTATTGGAAGCAATTGAGGGCGGCGGGAAAAAAGACGAGGATGAAGGGGTAAAAAAACAGAAAAAAATTAATTTTAACGACGAGGTATCAAAAGTTAAGGATAGACTGAACGAGTGGAAAAAGGAGTTTAAAAAGAACTACAGTCAGAAGGATTTTGACAGAGCTGTAGAGGAGTTTACCAAACGGGCGGAAAAGGTTGGAAAGAATCTTGCCTATACAACTATTGGATTTGCCGACAAAATTGTGGATTTCGTCAGCAGTTTTGTGGATACAAATTCCTTTAATGTATTCGGAAAGTATAAGGCGACGGACAAAGTGTTCGAAGTCGATAATGTCACCGAAGGTATGGAGCTTTATGTGGAGGCTATAAACGGACATATACTGGTAAAAAAGCATACGGATAGTAAAATAGTAATTAGGTCCATAGTAAAAAGTCCGGAAGAAAATGCGGAGGAGATTCTTGATTTTGGTCAGAATGAGGGCGCTGTGTCGATAAAATACAATAAAATCGGCAATATTAGCATATCCCATGAAATATTTCTTCCGGCAGTGAAGTTTAAATCCATCAAGCTGTTTACCAAAAACGGCAAGATCTATGTGGAAGATTCATTGGCCGAGAACTTTGAAGCGGTTACCAGCAACAGCAATATAGATTTGATGGGCGTTACCGGTGATAAAGTAAATGCTGCAACTAAAAACGGAAGAATAAACTTTGGCTATATCATTGGAAGAGAAATTAATATAAATGCCGATAACTCCGTAATTGAGATAAAGCAGGTAAAAACTGCTAATTTAAATGCAGTTACGAAAAACGGAAAAATACTTGTAGAGAATGTTCACAATTACAAGGGAGAACCGGATATAAATATGAATTTAAAGACCTCATATGCCGGTATTAAGGTGAATATGAACGATATGGAAAAGAGAGGGTATAGGTTTAAAGGAGAGACCACCAATGGAGAGATAAACCTTCTCATTCCCGAGATAACATACCATAATATAAGCAAGCAAATGAGCAAGAATTTTGTTGAGGCAGAAAGCAGCGGGTATGAGGGTTATGAAAACAAAGTGAACATAACGGCAGAAACATCCCATGGTTATATTGAAATTGTAAAATAAACAAAATATTGCTATTAATCTAATCCTTTAAGGTTTATTAAATAACGTCTGCTGAGAAAACATGATAATATCAGCAAGGCGTTTTTTTATTCATAAGACGTATAATCATAATTTAAGAGAAGAAAAATACGCAAGAAACATTGTGAAGCAAGTATTAGAGCCTGTTAATACGACGAGGAAAGGGAGAGCATTGTTTGAGCTAAGCGAGTTTTGCTCGACCCTGAGGAGTATTTACAGGCTCTGGACTTGCGAAACTTAAGTTTCTGTAGTATTTTTCTTCTCCCTCTTTTCACAACTTTATTCAATGCATCCAATAGAAATGGTAAAAAAATATACTTGGTGCTAAACTCAATTATGTATTAATCCGATACTAATAATAGAATAATACACGGAGGGATATTTATGAAGATTGATAGCATGGATGCTACCGGTTTACATGTTCAGAGAGTACAAGATGTAAACAATCATATGAGAACAGTAGGCACCAACAATTCATATAAACCTAAGGCAAGAGAATCTTCTGATATAAGAAATATTCCGCTATCGCAATTGCCGGAATATGAAAAAGAAGCCCTGCCCATATCGGAGAAGGCATTTATTGAGGCTATTGAGAAGGCAAATAAGGCAGTCAGGGGCGCAGAAACACAGTTTGAGTTTTCAATACACGAAAAGACTAAAGAAATCATGGTAAAGGTTATTGATATCAATACCAATGAAGTTATTAGAGAAATACCACCAGAAAAAATATTGGATATGGTTGCAACAATGCTTGAAATGGCTGGAATTATTGTAGATGAAAGGAGATAGTTACAGTGGCGGTAAACGGTATTTCGGATATTATCAATACAAATCTTAGATTGGTAGGTCTTTCGTCCGGGCTTGATACGGATACGATAATAAAGCAGCTTATGTCTGTTGAGAGCGCGAAGCTGGACAAGGTAAAGCAGGAGAAGCAGCTGCTCGAATGGAAGAGAGATGCTTACAGGGATGTAATTAATATGTTGAAGAGCTTTACCAGCGAGTACTTCGATATTTTAAAGCCTTCGACCAATTTTACTTCTTCCACTGCTTTTGCATCCTTTAAGATAAAATCGGCAAATGAGTCGGTGGTATCGGTAAAAGCAGGTGTTGGAGCAGCTTCCACATCTCATACCATAACAGTCAGTCAGCTGGCATCGGCTGCAAAAATCGAAGGTGTATCAGGACTGGCCGATTATATCAAGGGAAGCGGTACGGTAAGTGACTTATCCCTTAAGGGTAAGCAAATAGTCGTTACTTTGGACGGCGTTGAAAAGAAAATTGCCCTGGACGATTATTCAAGTATGGAAGATCTTGAAACCAAGCTTGAACAGGCACTTTCCAAAGCTTTCGGTTCAGGTAAGATTGATGTTGTGGTAACGGATAATAAAGTTGAGTTTAAAACCTTAATTAACGGCAGCACTTTTAGTATTAGTGATGCAAGCAATAACTTTATTTCAACATTGGGCTTGGGAAACGGGCAAAAGAACTATATTACCGGTGCAAATGTCAATACCGATTATTCCGTATATACAAACGGAAGCTTTAAAATAACCGTCGGAAGCGGAAGTGAGCAGATTATAAGTATTGACGGTGCAACGGATATAGATGATCTTACCAATAAGATTCAGGCTGCTATTGACTCAAATGCCGAATTGAGCGGTAAGATACGTGTAACTAACAACGGAAGCAAACTGAACTTTATCACCCTGTCCGGAGAGACAATCAAGTTGACATCGGGAGACACCAATAATGTTTTGGACAAGCTGGGCTTTGCCAACGGAGCAAGCGTGAGCGCAATGAGCTCTGCTATAGACTTAAGCGGAGACGAAAAGGGCCAAACTTTTATAGTTAACGTAAACGGAGAAGACAAGATCATTGAAATAGATCAGGACTACAGCGATTTGGATGCTTTGGCGGCGTACATAGAAGGTCAACTGGGTGGTACTGTAAATGTATCGAAGGATCCTAACGCCAACAGATTGATTTTTTCAACCACCGGAGAAGACATGCTGTCATTCAAAAAGGGACCGGACGATGGATTGGAGAAGCTTGGGTTCAGTGCCCAGGACAACAGGAGCAATAAAGTTTCTCTGACCGCTAAGCTTGACAGTATAAAGGATGCCTTTAAATTCGATTTAAATATTGCTGATCCCGGTGCCAATGTGGTATTTACCATAAACGGAGAGACTATTGATGTAGGTAAGATTTATGCCAATGCAACCCTTAACGATGTAATGGATGCAATTAACAAAAGCAATGCAGGGGTCAAGATAAGCTATGATTCCTTGAGGGACAGGTTTGTAATGGAATCAAAGACGCTGGGAGCTACCTCTTCAATAGAAATTACCGACACAGATCCGGCAAATGGGTTGCTAAGGGCTATGGGATTGGTTGACGGAACTTATACGGAAGGTAAAGATGCCGAGTTTTCCCTTGACGGAGTTACCGGAATGAAGAGAAGCAGCAATGAATTTACCATAGACGGAGTTACTTATACTTTGAAAGGTATTTCGACAGAACCGGTAACTGTGGAAGTTGAGTCGGATATTGACGCAGTTGTTGAAAAAATTAAAGGTTTTGTATCGAAGTATAATGAAGTACTTGACAAAATAAACGGCTTGTTGACGGAAAAAAGATATCGGGATTATTTACCTCTCACCGATGCCCAGAAGGACGAAATGAAAGATAAGGACATTGAGAAATGGGAGGAAAAAGCAAAATCCGGTTTGCTCCGAAGCGACAGCATATTGCAGGACATTGTATCCAGTATGAGAGCAGCTTTATACGAAAAGGTTGAGGGAACTTCATTGAGCCTTTTTGACATAGGAATTACAACAGGGGCATATACGGATAAAGGTAAGCTTACAATAGATGAAACAAAGCTTAGAGCTGCGCTGACGGACAATTTTGAAGAAGTGGTACGCCTTTTCACCAATAAGTCCCAGTATTCCTACACTGAAGCTTTAGGTGATTCGGAAAAAAGGAAAATAAGGTATAGTCAATCCGGATTGGCGCAGAGACTGAGTGATATTTTGCAGGACAATATAAGAACTACCCGTGATTCGAAAGGGCAGAAGGGTAGACTGCTTGAGAAGGCAGGTATATCCGGAGACTTGACAGAATTCAAGAATTTGATAACAAATGAGATTAATGCAAAAGACTCATTGATCGATACATTAATAGAAAAGCTGTACAAGAAGGAAGAATATTATTATAGCAAGTTTACAGCCATGGAAAAAATGTTGAGTCGGATGCAGAGCCAATCAGCTTGGTTTATCCAGCAGATGGGCGGCTGATGCATTTGAAGGAACCTATTTCATAATAGCGAACAGAAAATTATTGGAGGGGTTATTTAATGACGTTAAACAATGCATACAATCAATACAAGGAAAACTCAGTACACACTGCAACACCCGAAGAACTAACGTTAATGCTATATAATGGGCTTGTAAAGTTTTTAATGCAGGCTCAAATGGCTGTAAATGAAAAAAATATCGAAAAGGCAGGAAACTGTATTATTAAAGCCCAGGACATTGTTTCCGAATTCCGTTATACTTTAGATATGAAATATGAGATTTCACAACAGCTTGACCTGATATACGATTATATTTACAGAAGGCTTGTGGATGCAAATATTAAAAAGGATAACGGAATAATTGAAGAGGTATTGGACTTGGTCAAAGAACTCAGGGATACCTGGGAAAAAGCAATGAAGATTGCAAAACAGCAACAAAGTACAACAAGAGCACAGGTGGCTAGATAGGAGAGATTATTATGGAGATTACTCCCGAGGGCTATATTGAAAGGCTTATTGAAATTTCAAGCAAGAAGGACGGTTGTCTGAAGGAAATACTGCATTTAACGAGAACCCAATCCGAATTAATTAATGAAGACGGGCTGGATGGTCTTCAAAAGCTGATAGACGATAAGCAGCGTATGATAGAGGAAATTAACAAGGCGGATGAGGACTTTAATGTGTATTTCACCAGACTGAAACAGAAGCTTGGAGTTAGTAACCTGGATGAAATCAATGATCCGAAAATTAAGGGAGTGAAGGAGCTTCAGGAGATTATTGCAAGGATAATGAAGCTTGTCGGAGAAATAAGTGAGCTGGAGAATCAAAACATTATCAAGGCAAAGAACCTCCTGAATGACTTTGGAAGCAAAATCAAAAGCATCAACGAAGGTAAGAAGGTAAACAATGCCTATAATAATAGTTCTGCAATGGTTTCAACTTCTTACTATTTCGACAAAAAGAAGTAACTTTCAAATATGAAAAATGCTTAACAAACTTAAGCTTGGATTAAATATTAAAGCATAGTTCAATTGGGCTATGCTTTTTTAAGTTTACTAAATATATTTTAAGGTAAATGAAAAAAATAAACAATAATACTATGAATCAACGGATTTATTGTGTATAATGATAGTGCACTTTTTTCGCGTGGGCGAGCATGATTTGGAATTTATATGGTGGGAAGTGGTATGAATGATTGAAATCTACAAAACAATAAATAATGAACCGTATCCATGTAAAATGGAAAATATAGAAAAGGGTTGTTGGATTAACATTGTATCTCCTACAGAGGAAGAGATAAACTATATTGAAAGCAGCCTTAATGTTTATCCGAATTTTTTAAGGGACCCTCTTGACGAAGAGGAGAAACCGAGAATAGATGTTGAGGATAACGGAACACTGGTTATCGTTGACGTGCCGTATATATACGAAGAAAACAACAACTTGAAGTTTGAAACCCTACCTTTAGGTATTCTTATTATGGATGATTATTTCCTTACCATATGCAGCAAAGAAACCTTTGTAATTGAGAATTTTAAAAACAGAAGGGTGAAGGATTTTTATACCTTTAAAAAGACAAGGTTTACCCTTCAGATATTATTCATGATTGCCAAGGACTTTCTCAAATACCTGAGGCATATTGATAAAAAAAGTGACGAAGCGGAAAAGTCCCTGCATAAGTCTATGCGCAACAAGGAATTGATAAAGCTTATGGAACTGGAAAAGAGTTTGGTGTTCTTTACCACGTCGCTCAAATCCAATGAAATAGTGATGGAAAAGCTGTTGAAGGGCAAGTACATCAAGCTTTACGAAGAGGATCAAGACCTTCTTGAGGATGTAATTATAGAGAACCGGCAGGCTATTGAGATGGCCAATATATACAGTTCCATTTTGAGCGGTATGATGGATGCGTTTGCTTCTATAATTTCGAATAATCAGAACGTTGTAATGAAATTTCTTACATCCGTAACCATAGTTATGGCCATTCCCACTATGATAGCCAGCTTCTTTGGCATGAACGTTCAAATGCCTTTTGGATGGAATGGAGATGCCCCTCATGCTTTCTGGATTATAATGGGTGTATCAGCGGCTATTTCTGTAGTAACGACTCTGATTCTGTATAAAAGAGATATGTTTTGAGAGCAGCCCTTTTCAAATTTACTCGTTTTCAGTTTCTTCTGTCTCTTCTTCAGTTATATCCATTTCATTTAAAAAGTCTATTGCTCGCCTTATATATTCATCAGGATATACTTTATAGCTTCTTACGTGGTCTGCGCCGCTGGTTTCCCAGAATACGGTATGTGCTTTATCTGAGGCTTCATATATCATGTAACTGTTTTGAACAGGAATTTTCTTATCATCTTTGCTATGTATAAGAAGTAACGGCCTTGGTGAAATTTGATGCACCACCTTTTGCGGACTGGCCTCATCCAAATCCAAACCCGTAATGATGGATATTGCAAGCAAAACGGTTTTGTTGAAGGGCACAGAAGGCAATCCGCTCCACACATTTATATTTTCGTTAAGATAGCTGTTTAAGTTGGCAAAAGGACTGTCGGCTATTACCGCATCTACATCCTCACATTCCGCTGCAGCCAAAATGCTTGTGGATGCACCCATAGAGAACCCCAAAAGAACTATTCTCTCCGCGCCTTTTTTCTTGGCAAATTCAACTGCACCTAAAAGGTCGTTTTTTTCAAGCAGACCGACAGTAGTCATATCACCTTCGGATTCACCGCTGTTTCTGAAATCAAAGGTTAGAACATTATATCCTTCATCGAGAAAACTCTTAATAAGGTGCAGGGTATTTTCGTCATAGGGCAGCCTGTTGGATCCGTATCCGTGGGCTAAAATTAAGGTTTTGTTACTTCCGATAACGTCAAAATACCAACCTTTTAAGGTTATTTCTCCATTCTTGTCTTTAAAGGAAACATCACTGTATTTGGGAACGATATTCGCTGAGAAATCGGGAATGCTTGACCTTTCAGGATGGCTCAATTTCCATGCGACATAAACTGAGATTATTGCAGTCACGAGAATAGAAATCAAAATTAGCAAGATCAAAACGAGAACAATATTTCTAAATATGTGGTTTTTTCTCTGTATGTATGATAAACTCGTAATTTTCAAGAGACATCCCCTCCAAACCCATAATTGATACTTTTTTCCATATCATTTGATTGGTACATGTTTATACGCTATTGAAAAAAGAAGAGAAGCCACAGGTAAACGAAAGAAACCGGACAATGTAAGTGTGTCGAAATTTTGAATATTACTGAGTATATGCTGTGTTCGGTATCTGACTGCTCTTGTAGTCTGAAATATATTCGTATATTCTTATTATATTTTTAATTGGTAATTTAGTAAAGTGTTGATTAATATTTTTTATACAGGAATAAAATGTAATATAAAGTTGTAAAATGTAATATAATATGGAAAAATGCGCTGTTTAAGGATATTCCGAAAGGGGTATTTTTTAATTAGAGATTAAAAGTTATAAATACAAGAAAGCAAACCGAAAAAATAAGGGCAAATACCGGAATTTAACTGGAAGGAATAGAAGGTTGACGTTTTTGTCGGATTTAATATAAAATTATATGTAATAATTGAGTATACTACATTGTAAAAAGTATGTTATGAGGGGGTTGATTCCGATTAATATAGTGGAGATGGTAAATTCGGAAACCTTTGGTTGGGTTGTTTTACCCATACTTATATTTTTATCGAGAATTATTGATGTTACATTGGGGACCATCAGGATTATTTTTGTTTCGAGAGGTAAAAAGTATCTGGCACCTCTTCTTGGCTTTTTTGAAGTAATGGTATGGGTTATGGCTATAAGTCAGATTATGCAGAATCTCAATAATTTTGTTTGCTATTTTGCTTATGCGGCCGGATTTGCAACAGGTAATTATGTGGGAATAATTATTGAAGAAAAGCTTGCGATCGGTACGCTTATTGTAAGGGTTATCATGACCAAGGATGAGTGCCAGCTTAAGGAACGTCTTTCAAAAGCAGGTTTTGGGGTTACTGTTGTGGACGCGGAAGGGAAAAACGGCGAGGTTAAAATAATTTATACCATTATAAAGCGAAAAGAGCTGCCGGAAGCTATTAAAATAATAGAAATGTGCAATTCAAAAGCCTTTTATTCAATAGAGGATGCAAGGAAGGTAAGTCAGGGTATATTCAGGAATGCAGCCGGATCCGGCAACAGTGAGGGTTTTCTTCAGAAGTTATTTGGTATTAACAAAAAGAAATAAGTGGGGACGGTTCAATGTTTATGTAGGAATTGTGGGGTGAGAAAATGGAAAAAAATATTTTGCCCAGGGCATGGGAAAGCTTGCTCAATTCATCGGATTTTATTCCGGTTATTGTAAAGACCATTGAGAGGTTCCATGATCCTAGTTGGCATATGGAGCCAAACCGCCATGACAGTTATGAAATGGTTTATATTAAAAGGGGGAAGGCGGTCTTTGAAATTGCGGAATATCCGGCAGAGATCGGACCGAATGATATTATAATAATTAAGCCCAATCAGCCCCACAAGTTCATAGTAAAATCCGAAACGGGCTGTGAGTTTATTGTACTGAGCTTTAAATTTGTAAATAATTTTGCAAATCAGCATTCCGATGTATCCGGTGTTTCTTTGGAGGATTTTTTAAATTTTGTGAGCGGAAAAGAGTCCGGAGCGTTTATTACCTTGAAGGTAAGTCAGAAAAACGAGATTATAACCCTTCTGAACAGGATACTCAATGAAAAGCTAAATCCCGATATCGGAAGCGAGTTTCTGAATTATCTTCTGGTTATGGAGCTTTTTGTGTTAATTTCCCGTGCTCTTAAAATGGAATGGGAGAGCAGCATAAAAAATAAAAGCCCGAAGATAAAGGAGCTTATTCAAGTTTCGGTTAATTATATACATAATAATTATGAGCGGGATATTTCTCTTAAGGATATTGCACAGTATGTCTTTTTAAGTACAAGTTACTTTACCCGGGCGTTTAAAGAGGAAATGGGTATAAGTCCGATAAGTTATCTTTTAAAGCTTAGGATAGAAAGAGCAAAGGAACTTTTAAAAGAGACGGATAAAAAGATAAGTGATATAGCCTTAAGTGTCGGGTTTTCCAATCAGCAGAGGTTTAATGATATTTTTAAAAAGTATGTGAAGCTTACACCTCTTCAGTACAGGAAGCAAACTTAATATTATATACACATAATATACAAGAAAGTGATGAAAAATATTCCAGAAACTTAAGTTTCGCAGTCTAGAGCCTGTAAATACTCCTCAGGGTCGAGCAAAACTCGCTTCGCTTAAACAATGCTCTCCCTATCCTCGTTGTATTAACAGGCTCTACGGCCTGCTTCACAATGTTTCTTCCATATTTTTCTTCACATTCATAGTGGATGTCAAAAATCATTAATTTATCGGAGAGAATAAGATAAATAATAGGAAGAATAGTAATCGGGGTATAGTTTATAATCTTTATTATATATTGAGATTATATTGAGTTTCAGTATAAAATCACATACGCTTGCGATATTTGGGTGGATGAAATAAATGTGAAGAGAGTGTATTACTTATTAATAACGGTTTATGAGGAGGTAGACTATGGCTAAATTTAATATTGCAGTGCTGCCGGGAGACGGTATAGGTCCGGAAGTGGTTGAGCAAGCAGTGCAGGTAATTAATACTGTTGGTGAGAAATACGGACACGAGTTTGTTATAAAGGAAGGTTTGTTGGGAGGATGTGCCATTGATTCAACAGGGGAACCTCTTCCCCAGGAGACCTTGGATCTTTGTAAATCTTGTGATGCTGTTCTTTTAGGAGCTGTTGGAGGAGAAAAGTGGGACAGCCTTCCCGGCAATAAAAGACCTGAAGCCGGTTTGCTTGGAATTCGCGCGGGTTTGGGACTTTATGCAAACTTAAGACCTGCGGTTATCTATTCCGCATTAAAGGGTGCATCGCCGTTAAGGCCGGATATTGTAGATGCCGGTGTGGACATTATGGTGGTGAGGGAACTGACTGGTGGAATGTATTTCGGTGACAAAGGAAGGGTACAGACCGAAAATATGGGTGAAGCAGCCTTTGACACAGAAAAATACAGTGTTTATGAAGTAGAAAGGATTGCAAGACTCGCATTTGAGGCAGCTATGAAAAGAAGGAAAAAACTAACGTCGGTGGATAAGGCGAATGTGCTTGAAAGTTCAAGACTCTGGAGAGAAGTTGTGGTCAGGGTATCCAAGAACTACCCCGAGGTAGAGCTTTCCCATATGTATGTGGATAATGCGGCTATGCAGCTTGTGAGAAATCCCAAGCAGTTTGATGTAATAGTTACGTCAAACATGTTCGGTGATATTTTGTCCGATGAGGCATCAATGATTACCGGTTCAATAGGGATGCTCCCGTCGGCCAGCCTTGGAGAAGGTTCCATGGGATTGTATGAGCCCATTCACGGTTCCGCACCGGATATAGCAGGGCAGGACAAGGCAAATCCACTCGCAACAATACTTTCGGTAGCGATGATGATGAAATATTCCTTTAGCCTTGATGCTGTTTCTGAGGCCATCGAAAGTGCAGTTGTAAGAGTTCTTGAAAAGGGTTACAGAACTGCCGACATTTCTTCACCGCAAACAACCCAAGTTGTCGGAACAAAAGAAATGGGCAGACTTATAGTAGGAGAAATAAAGAGTAATTAACTCATAAAGATGCAAGGGTAATATTGTTATATGACTTCAATGGGGGTTTCATACCCCCATTGAAACCAAAGCATACAGTTTAAATTAATTGATTCTTCAGTAAAATTAATATTGGGTATATTTACCGATAAGCTTTCCGATTATTATTATTTCGTTTTTATTAAATGTATCTTTTCCAATTAAGTCACTGTCGGCTTTCAAAACAACGAAATCAGGATTTTCATGCTTGTTGTAGAATCTTAAAAGAACATGAGTATCATACAACACCAAGACGATATCTCCGTCTTTTAATTCTTGCTGCCTGTCAATCACAAGAATATCCTCATACTTTATTCCGCTTTCGAAAAGACTGTTGTCGGGACATTTGATTATAAAACTGCTGTCTTTGCTTCCGTCGAATAATGGGGAAGGAAGCGGATAGTATTTTTCGATGTTGTAAATATTAAATAGATCATCCACGTTTCGCTTGCTTATTTTTTTGATTTTCGGTAAATATACATGGGATTCATATTGAGAGTTGTCTGAAACAAGCTGTATGGACCTTGCCATACCAACCTCTCTTTTAATAACACCTTTTTGCTCCAAACGGTTCAATATACCCTGAACTGCACCTGGGGTTTTTTCTCCTACCATTTCACCAATTTCCCTAACTGTAGGTGGTATACCCTTTTCCTTAATGAATTGTTCAATTACTGAATAAACTTTTTTTTGTTTTGAGGTTAAGAAATTAAAATCTGAAGACACGTTAACCATCCTTTTACATTTATATTTAGTAGTCTGCATCTAAGGCAACAGACTTTTTTATATCCTATAACACTTAAAATTAAAATATAATCTTCAAAACTGATTTACATAAAATATTAAAACTAGTTTAGCAAATATAATACAATATATCAACTTTAATTAATAGTAATGCTGTTAATAATACGTAAAATAGAGCATACAACTGTTCGTAAATTCATAAAAAATTAATGATATTGTATAATATTTCAAGGTATAGCAGGAATTTTTTCAGGGTAATAAGTGATATAAAGGCAAAAATACCAATAACTTTAGCTTGTAAGACTCATAAAGCTTATTCCATATTTTCCTCAAATTTAAAATCGTACCGGTATTATTCATATATGAACTGTACATTATATTTATAGGGTTTTAAAATAAGCAAAATATTATTAATCCCTATTGCATTTTTACCACTTTTTGGTTTTTGCGAAAGGAATATGCTTGATGAAAAGTGATATGTTTAAGCTGCTAAAAAACGGCATTTGCTATGATCCTGAGTTTGTTGGGAAGAAAGACATATTAATGGTTAAGGATACAATATATAGAGTTGAAGAGCACATAGATGAGAAGGCTTTTTCCGATGTCGAAGTGATAGATTGCAGCGATAAAATAATATGTCCCGGCTTCATTGACCAACATGTACATATTATCGGCGGAGGGGGAGAAGAGGGACCGGGAAGCAGAATACCGGAGATTATGCTGTCTGAAATTGTCAGCGCAGGAATTACAACAGTTGTCGGTATTTTAGGATTTGACAGCATAACCCGAAGTCCAAGAGGACTTTTGGCAAAGGCAAGGGCATTGGAAGAAGAGGGACTGAACACCTTTATATATACGGGAAGCTACGAGGTTCCGACACCTACTATTACAGAAAGTGTTATTTCCGATATTTCGCTGATTGACAAGATTATTGGAGTGGGAGAGATAGCTATTTCCGATCACAGGTCTTCGCATCCGTCAACGGACAGCCTTAAGAAAATAGCCAACGGGGCCAGAATCGGAGGATTGGTGGGGAAAAAGGCAGGAGTCGTTCATATACATGTGGGAGACGGGAAAGGCGGTCTTGATCCACTAATAGAATTAATTGAAAATTCGGATTTTCCTTTGGAAATGTTTATTCCCACGCACTTAAACAGAAATAAAACTCTGTTTTATCAGGCGTTGGAGTATGCCAAAGGGGGAGGGAATATTGATTTTACGGCAGGTCAAAACGACGGCACGGGAATCAGTGTTCCGGAGGCTTTAAAGTTATGCATTGATTTAGGTCTGGGGCTGGAAAGGGTTACAGTATCGTCCGATGCAAACGGCAGCATACCCGGAAGCAAAGAGGGCGAATCGGGAGTAGGAAAGGCTGTACAGCTTTATGAAGACATAAAAAACAGCATTTTAATGAGTAAATTGGACATGGCAGAGGTGTTAAAAACCGTTACGGCGAATGTTGCAAAAATCCTTAAGATTTACCCGGCAAAAGGCACCTTAAAGAAAGGCAGTGATGCGGATGTTCTTGTGCTCAGCAAAGACGGTTTGGAAATCGACAAGGTCTTTATTATGGGAGAACAGTTTATTGAGAAGGGAACGGTGCTTAAAAGAGGCAGGTATGAAGATCTTCATGAAGTTATAAAATGAGGAGAAAATCAGACAAATCACTTCGGAGAATGGGATATAAAGCTTTAGAGGAGTGAATTCTCTAATTTATGAATATGAACACAAAAAGATGCAAATACTTAACAAGGGTGATATTATGGAAAGAATTAATGAGCAAAGAATCAGTGCCGGAAACATTGCCTTGATGGCAATAGGATGGATTTCAGCTATATTGTCCTTGTTTATCTATCCGTTTATTTTTGGAGTAGTCGGAGTTATTATGGGTATTCTGTCGACAAAAAACGGAAGCAAGGCAGGTCTACCTTTAATAGTATCCAGTATAATTCTTATGGGTATAGGTCTTATGTTCAGTGGAGTTATTCTCAATTATACAAGACATTATCTGGGAATATAGCTAAAACCATGGTGCAGAAATAGGAGAGCAAGGGTAAAATGATGCCTTGCTTTTTTATTAGAGAAATTAGTATAAAATGGCATGTTTAGCAGATGGAGGGCTTATTATTTTCGGACTTTTATTTGAGGAAGTAACGAATTTATAACATCTCTAAGGGAGCATCAATAAGGTAATGGAGGAAAGAGTAAGAGGAAATTTGATTATAATTGGCGGTGCAGAGGATAAGGTTGGAGAAAAGACGATTTTAAAGCACGCAGCGGAGGTTGTAAAGGATAGGGAAGGCGGTCTGGTGGTGTTGACCACAGCCACGGAGAAGCCCCAGGAAGTCGGGACAAATTACAGAACGGTATTTGAGTCCCTGGGACTAAAAGATATTGATGTACTAAATATCAACTCCCGCGATGAAGCAAACCTGGATGAGAATGCAGAAAGAATCCTAAATTCAGGAGGTATTTTTTTTACGGGAGGAGATCAGCTCAGAATAACCAGCATTCTTGGGGGTACCAAATCTTATCTGGCTCTGTATGAGGCTTATTCAAGGGGAACGGTTATTATCGGTACCAGTGCGGGAGCCTCAGTTATGAGCAATACCATGGTGGTGGAGGGCAAAGACAACGAGCCGGCAAGAAAATGTACTTTGAAAATGGCACCAGGCTTGGGATTGCTTGGTGAAGCCATAATAGACCAACATTTCGAGCAAAGGGGAAGGATAGGAAGACTCCTTTGCGGTGTGGCGGAAAATCCTTATATGCTCGGAATCGGAATAGATGAGGATACGGCTATTCGGGTATATCCCGACGCCCATTTTGAGGTTTTGGGGAGTAATGCGGTTACGGTGGTGGACGGAAGTACTATAAAAAGTTCAAATGTATCGGAGCTTAAACCCGATGAAATTTTGGCCATTACCGGAGTAACTCTGCATGTCTTGCCCAGCGGTTACGGTTTTGACATGACAAAAAGAGAGGTATTGAGGCTTCACTAATTGGGGTTTATGGAAATAAGGCTATATATACAATTTCAGTTGTGTTTATTTAGGAGGAAGAAAAGTGCAAATACAAAGTATTCAATGCTTTGCGGGAAGAAATATACACAGTCACAGACCTGTAATCAAGGTGGTAGTAGATATTGGTGAGTTATATAAATCCCCTACAAAAGACATGGGGGATTTTAACGATAGACTTCTGACTTTATTCCCGGGTTTGGGGAAGCATTTTTGCTCTAAGGGCTATGAAGGCGGATTTGTTGAAAGACTCAAGGAAGGCACGTATATTGCACATGTAACCGAACATTTGATAATTGAGCTTCAGAATCTTTTGGGCTATGAAGTGAACTACGGTAAAACAAGAGTTATGGAAGAACCCTCACTCTACTATATAGTGTTTGAATATAAAAACAGAAAATGTGCTATAGAGTGCGCAAGATCGGCAATAAATATTATTTGCAATCTTGTTGACAATATAGAATTTGATGTTGATAAAATATTAAAAAATTTGAAGGCAATTGCTGTCGAGACAGAGTTAGGTCCCAGTACTGCTGCAATTTATGCGGAGGCTCAAAAGAGGGGCATTTCTGTAACAAGAATAGGTGAAGGCAGTATTTTAAGGCTGGGGTAAGGAAAGTATTCCCGGATGATTCAGGCGTCAATGACTGACTTTCCGGGATGTATTTCTGTGGATATTGTGGGAAATAAACAGCTTACCAAGCAGATTTTGATGGAAAATAAAATACCGGTACCCGAGGGAGATACGGCTTACAGCGCTGAAATTGCTGTCCAGATAGCGAAGGAGATAGGGTACCCGGTGGTGGTAAAGCCCATGGACAGCAATCAGGGAAAGGAAGTCAGCCTCAACCTCCAAAACGAACAGGAAGTAGAAGCGGCGTTTAATGAAGCCAGGCGATATGCAAGGGTTGTAGTGGTGGAAAAGTACATTAAAGGGACAGATTACAGGGTACTGGTGGTGGGTGACAAGGTTTCGGCGGTTTCCGAAAGAAGGCCTCCTTATGTAGTGGGGGATGGATTCCATACGGTGAAGGAGCTTATTGAGATTGAGAATGCCGATGTGCTGAGGGGTGATGACCATGAAAAGCCCCTGACCAAGATTAAACTGGATGCTTCGGTTAAAAAAGTTCTCAAAGATCAGGGATTGAACGAGAATTTCGTACCGCCTTTAGGAGACAGAATATGCCTTAGGTACAACGGGAACTTAAGTACCGGCGGAACCGCCAGAGATTGCACGGAGGAGATACATCCTTATAATGCCCGGATAGCAATTAGGGCAGCGAAAGCATTGGGATTGGATATTGCAGGAGTGGACATAACGGCAGAGGATATTTCCAGGCCGATATTCGATGGAAACGGTGCCGTAATTGAGATAAATGCCGCTCCAGGTTTGAGAATGCACATATATCCTACGGAAGGGAAGCCCCAAAACGTGGCCGGGGACATACTGGACATGTTGTTTCCGAAGGGAAGCCCCAGTACAATTCCCATTGTATCGGTTACCGGGACCAACGGTAAAACTACCACAACCCGCCTGATAAGGCACACTTTGACCCTTGGAAACATGAAAGTCGGGATGACATCCACCAGTGGGGTGTTTATCGGGGATGAGTGTATATTGGAGGGAGATAATACAGGACCGATAAGCGCTTCAATGGTACTGGCTTCAAAAGAAGCCGAGGTGGCTGTACTGGAAACGGCAAGGGGTGGGCTTGTGAGAAAAGGTCTTGGTTATGACCTTGCCGATGTGGGAGTTATAACCAATATTTCCGAGGACCACATAGGAATTGACGGGATTAATACGTTAGAGGAGCTGGCGTTTGTCAAATCCCTTGTCATTGAAGCGGTCAAGCCTGACGGCTATGCGGTTTTAAATGCGGATGACCGGTTCGTAAGCTACTTTATGGAGAGAGCTAAAAGTGAGATTATACTTTTTTCGCGAAACAGCATGAATCCTGTCTTGAAAAAACACATAGAAGCCGGTAAGAAGGCGGTATATGTAGAAAACAATGTTGTCTGTATATTCGACGGAAAGAATGAGGTGCCGCTAATAAATGTCGGGGAAATTCCCATAACCTATGGGGGAATAGTGGAGTGTAACATTGAAAACTCACTGGCCGCAGTTTCAGCCCTTTATGCTTTGGGTGTTGACCCGGAGCTTATCAGAAGAGGACTTGAGACCTTTAAACCCGATATGGAGCATAATCCCGGCCGGTTTAACATAATAGACATGGGCGACTTTAAGGTAATGCTTGACTACGGCCACAATCCGGCAGGGTACCGGGAGGTTATGAAGTATGTTGAAAAGGTGGAATGCAAGAGGCTTGTAGGGGTCATAGGAATGCCGGGAGACCGGGACAATTCAAGCATATACAAGGTTGGAGAAATCAGTGGCAGATATTTTTCAAGAGTTTATATAAAGGAAGATAATGACTTGAGGGGCAGAGCGGCAGGAGAGATGGCGGATATATTATATGATGCGGTTATTAAAAGCGGTGTGAGGAAGGAAGACGTGGAAATAATCTATTCGGAGGACAGGGCTATAGAAAAAGCAATCCTTGATGCAATGCCCGGAGATTTTATTGTTGTGTTTTATGAGGATTTTGAGCTTGCGGCAGAAGTGGTTGAGAGGATGCGCACAGAGATTTCACGTAATAAAGCGGCTTCTGAAGCTGTAATACAGAATGTGGGATAGAGGGAATTGTTTTTACCGAAGGAATGTTTTTTTAAAAGCTCTTTGTCTTTTTTTATTAATGGAGTATAATGTATAAGTAGTTGACACCCACTTGGGTGTCAAAGTATTGTGGGAACACCGGTTATTTTATTAATATATGGTTGACCATAAGTGATTTTTGAATAGAAAGAGGTATTGCTATGATAGATAAAGAGCGTATTAAGGCGGCAGTGAGGGAGATACTGATCGGAATAGGAGAAGACCCGGACCGCGAAGGAGTAAAAGAAACCCCCGACAGGGTGGCCAGAATGTGTGAGGAAATATTTGCCGGACTTCATCAGGACCCCAGGTCGGTGGTGAAGGTGTTTCAGGAAGAGAATCATGAGGAAATGGTGTTGGTAAAGGACATTCCCATATATTCGGTTTGTGAACACCATTTGCTTCCCTTTGTTGGGGTGGCCCATGTGGTTTACATACCCAAGAAGGGGAAGATTATGGGACTCAGCAAGCTTGCGAGAATAGTTGATCTTATTGCCAAGAAACCTCAGCTTCAGGAGCGTCTGAGCAGTGAGGTTGCCAATGTGATTATGGAAACTATAGAGCCTTTGGGAGTTGCGGTGGTGGTAGAGGCCGAGCATTTATGCATGACAATGAGGGGTATAAAAAAGCCCGGTTCCAAGACGGTGACTTCTGCATTGAGGGGCATAATCAAGACCGATGCGAGAACCCGTTCCGAGGCTATGGCCCTCATAAACGGCCGCTAACAGCACAGGGGGACGTTTCTTCCGTGTCATTTGTTGAAATTGAGTTCTCAATTGACACTTCAGCGGAGGTGAAATTCTCCGCTGAAGTGTCGATGATTGACTGGAAAACCGGTTTATTCTTCATATAAATCTTCATCTGTGTCAGAATACTCAAGAATGTCTCCGGGCTGACAGTTTAAGACCTTGCAGATGGCGTTCAGGGTGGAAAATCTTATGGCTTTTACCTTACCTGTTTTTAAATTTGAAAGGTTAACGTTCGATATTCCGACTTTTTCCGCCAGTTCATTAAGCTGCATTTTTCTGTCGGCCAAAACTCTGTCAAGACGTATGATAATAGCCATTATATTCACCGCCTTTATAAAGTTGTGTCATACTCGTTTTGAAGGTATGCACCGTAATTAAAGATTCCTGCCAAAATTAAGATCAGAAGGCCTGTAAAAAGGATAAACAAATCCGGACTGTAAGCAAAACTGTATTTATTCCATTCAAATAATTTAATAATGTTAATTGTAACAAGACCATTCATTGCGTTAAACACAAATGACCCAATAATAAGTACTGTTCCAATTATAGTGAGCCTTTTTGTATTATCCTTTTCAAACGGTGTTCCGGCTTCAACAGTCTTTAAGATATTTCGTATTTGTTTAAAAATTACTGCAAGTGCAAAACCGTAAATAATAACAAATCCCAAAATACTCATAATTACAGGAGCAAAGTCGGCATTTTCACTAATACTCGTTCCAGGTGAAAACTGAAGGCCGTTAAAAGTAAAATTAAATGAACCGTTACCGTTAAGAAAATGCTTTGCTGTTAGATATTCTTTAGGTAGAAAACCTATTAATGTCAATAATACCGCTGCAATTATGATTGCAATGACAGATGACCAATAAAAAACATTCATAACGATTCTTAAGCTTTTTGCAAAGCGTTTGACTTTGTTTAAATCCAAATCTTTTTTCATAACCATACCTCCTTTTCTTTATTATACAATCATAATTAATAAAAATCAATAATTAATTAATGATAAACATTAAATATTTAATGAGGATTGAATAATGAAGGATTTCTTTTAGCACAGAAGAACCAAACCGTCCCCTTTTGCCAGGGGGTTTTTTATGTAAAACCGTCTCCAATAATGAAGCCTGAGAATATAATATATTAAGCCCAACGGTTGGAGGTGTTGATATGAGTTACGTTGTCGAGGTATGTAAACTGGGCATGAAATATCACTCTCTTAACGGAGAGATTGATGCCCTGAAGAACATCAATTTTTCCGTCTCGGAGGGTGAGTTTATAAGCATTGTTGGGCCAAGTGGTTGCGGTAAGTCGACACTTTTGTCGCTTATTGCGGGACTCATAGTTCCGACCACAGGAGGTGTATTTGTGGAGGGCAAGCCTGTTTCGGAGACTTCCGAAAAGGTGGGATATATGCTGCAAAAAGACCATCTTTTTGAGTGGAGGACCATTTACCAAAACGTGATTCTAGGACCGGAAATAAGGGGTACACTGAATGCCGAAACTAAGGAATATGCACTAAAGCTGCTGGATACATACGGACTTTTGGAATTCAAAGACAAATACCCTTCCCAGCTTTCAGGAGGAATGAGACAGAGGGCTGCCCTGATAAGAACTCTTGTTGCAAAACCGGAAATTCTGCTTCTTGATGAAGCGTTCTCAGCCCTGGATTATCAAACAAGGCTGGCAGTCACGGAAGATATATACTCAATCATCAAGAAGGAAGGCAAGACGGCAATACTTGTAACCCATGATATATCCGAGGGTATAAGTATGGCTGACAGGGTTATTGTGCTGTCAAAACGGCCTGCCACTATTAAAAAAATATACGAGATTAAGTTAAGCTGTGAAAAACGCACCCCCTTGCGTTCGAGAGAAGCACCCGAATTCAGAGAATATTTCAATAAGATATGGAAGGAGCTTGATGTCAATGTCTGATAAAAAAAGCCCGAACATATCTCCACAACATAGAGAATACTTGCGAAGGGTGAAAAGGAGAAAAAGAACTATTTTTATTACCCAGATATCATTATTGATACTGTTTTTTGCATTGTGGGAAGTAGCTGCAAGGATTGGAGCCATTGACCCGTTTATTACCAGTCAGCCCACAAGAATTATAGACACGGTTTTAAACCTTTACAGAGATGGAAAACTTTTTAATCACATTGCCATAACATGTGTGGAGACAATACTGGGATTTATCTTCGGTACCCTTATCGGAATTTTGGTGGCGATAATCCTTTGGTGGTCCGAGTTTTTAGAAAAGGTAATGGAACCTTACCTTGTTGTGTTAAACAGCTTGCCGAAGATTGCCCTTGGCCCGATTTTTATAGTTTGGATAGGTGCCGGCCCGTCGGCAATTGTAGTTATAGCAATGACAATATCCGTTGTGGTGACAATACTGGAGGTATTAAACGGATTTCTCGGGGTGGACCAAGAAAAAATCAAGCTTGTGAAAACCTTCGGGGCAAACCGGGTTCAGATACTCACAAAAGTGGTGCTGCCTTCATCCCTGCCGGTTATGGTAAATGCCCTCAAGGTAAGTGTCGGATTGTCGTGGGTAGGAGTTATTGTGGGGGAGTTTTTAGTTTCCAAGGCAGGCCTGGGTTACTTGATTGTATATGGAGGCCAGGTATTTCAACTGGACCTGGTGATGGCAAGCGTTATTATACTTTCAATAGCCGCATTTTTAATGTACAGAATGGTAGCGTGGATTGAAAAGCTTGTGGTCAAGAGAAATTAAAAAATTATTTTTGGAGGTGTTTTATATGAAGAAAATAATTTTGTATTTAACGGTGGCAGCAATGTTGGTACTAAGTCTTGCAGGATGCCAAAAAAGTGAATATAAAACGGTAAGGTTAAGTGAGGTTACCCGTTCGGTATTCTATGCACCGCAATATGTTGCTCTGAACCTGGGCTTTTTTGAGGAAGAAGGCCTGAAGATTGATCTTACAACCGGTCAAGGAGCCGACAAGGTTATGACATCGGTTTTGTCCGGGCAGGCGGATATAGGCTTTTCCGGACCGGAAGCAGCTATTTATGTGTACAATGAAGGAAAACAAGACCATGCTGTTGTATTTGCACAGCTTACAAAACGGGACGGATCGTTTTTGGTAGGAAGAAAGCCTGAACCGGACTTCAAATGGAGCAATGTCAGAGACAAAACAATTATAGGCGGCAGAAAAGGCGGAGTTCCGGAAATGACCCTTGAGTATGTGCTGAAGAAAAACAACCTTATACCGGGGGTTGATGTATATGTCGACACAAGTGTTCAGTTTGCCCTGATGGCAGGAGCGTTTACCGGAGGACAGGGGGACTATGTAACGCTGTTTGAACCGGTGGCTTCTACACTTGAAAAGGAAGGCAAGGGGTACATTGTTGCATCCATTGGGGAGGAAAGCGGTGAAATACCGTATACAGCATATTACGCAAGCAAAAGCTACATAGAGAAAAACAAGGATGTGATTCAGAAATTCACCAATGCCATTTACAAAGGCCAGATGTGGGTTGACAGCCATACGCCGGAGGAGATAGCCGAGGTTATCCAGCCGTCGTTCCCCGATTCGGATTTGGAGACCCTTACCACAGTGGCAAAAAGGTACAAGGAGACGGATGCATGGAGCAAGGATCCGGTACTAAAAAGTGAGTCGCTGCAGCTTTTGCAGAAGGTAATGAGCCTTGCAGGAGAGCTTGAAAAGGAAGCTCCTTATGAAGCAATAGTGACTACGGAATTTGCAGAGAAAGCTATAGAGAGTATCGGGGAATAGACTAATTGTATAGTAGACAAAAAGCAGGATTGCATGGAGAACCATGCGGTTCTGCTTTTATTATTGGAATTTTCGGCTGTATGAATGATTACTCGTTTAAGTAATGCCCAAATTTATGGAAATAGTATCAATTATATGATAACATTTTTAAAGTAAACAACTTTAAAGTAAACAACTGAAGTTTGTATCTAACATCCTTTTAGTAATCATAACACCGGTATGTGGAAAAATATCTATTGGTGGTTTGAAGGAAGGAAATAGAGACAATGGCTGGCAGGTGGTCATAGATGGGAAACCGCAGACGGCAGAATTTGGAAGCTGACGCTATTCCCTGGGCATTGGCACGTAGAAGTGCTTGATGTTTAAAAAAATATGAAATTAAAGTATTATGTTAACTATGATTATTAATGTGTCGAATAGTCGCTTTTGCCACTGATTTAATACAATAATAATTGTACAAGGAGTGTATATTTTTGGAATATCTATCATTGGAAAGGGGACATCTGCTAACTCTTCTGCTTCCGATAGCATATATTTTTTATAAGCTGTTCCACTATGAACAGGTTTTTTTTAAAGGTAAACTAACAAAGGTAATTATTATTGCAAGCATTTTGTTTTCAATACCTTCATCTTTATATAATGTAACAGCATAATAGTATTATATGGATATATTTACTATTATATTTTCGAGGGAAGAGATGAAGTAGACTTTTGTAAATAACTTCTTATAAGTTTTATATTAGAAATATTGCTTTTTAAATAAAAGAATTTTTTGCTAAAGCAAACTCAGAATAAATGATTAAGGGGATATATTATGCCGGCTAAATCAAATATTGCTTCTTTATCTGCGTATTTTGCCTTTTTATCACACTTTCTAATTTTAATAAGTGTGGTCTATATTATGCCACATAATATGTCTTTTTTTGATTCATTACGGGGAATCCTATTGCTGATTATATGTTGGGCACCTTTGCTTCTAGTATTATGTGTTTGCTTGTTTTATTGTATTTTATTAAATCCGCCTAGATATTTAGAAGCTCGCAAGTATTTATATGCAAATGCTTTAATGATGATGATTTCATTAAGCATACTGTTTAATATTAAACAGATATTATTATATATAAATATATACATTGTAGGGGTAATGTTAATTATAATTATTCTTATCAGCACCGTTATTTCAATAAAAATAAATAGAATACTATGTAAAAATGGTTTTAATTTTAATAAAGAAATTAATGATTTATTGAATGTTGGTAAAGAGCTTAAAAAGCTTTCATTTTCGAAACATTTAAGCAAACTAAATGTCTCAATGTATTTGCTTGTTATTCCTTTTTGTATTCAGCCTGAATATTCTATATTCATATTAATGACATTAGCTATTGCAGTATTTGATTTTTCAAGGGTATTAAAGATTAAAGATGCATTTAGAGAATACTATAGCATACACAAAACGGATACAAATATTATTGTTGTAAATTACTGCATATCAGTAACACTAGCAATAATCTTTTATAATTATATCCGGTTTTTTTCTTTAGTGTTATTTTTTTCATCATTTTTAATGATTTATATAATTACGGGCAGGATTGCAAGGTATTATTACAAATTATTAGAAGAAAAAAGGAAGGGCAAGATAATTTATGAATGTAATTATAAAAGATAATTTACTGCGGTCAAACTATTATCTAAGAGTAACTCTTAACGATAAACCTATAGAATATATTTATGAAAAGAATAAATTTATTATTGGAATTCCAAACTCACAAGCACAGGGTGAATTGAAATGTTATTTTCAAAATGCCATGTTTAGTGAGAGTAAAAGTGGTTTGAAGATGTTCTTATATTGGTTGTTATGTATATTTTGAGGAACAGGTGAGTATGGTGCTTTTGGAATTCCATATGATTTAATGTTAATTATATCTTTGGACAATAATTCCGATGCAGATATAGAAATTGCGGCCAATAAATTTTCTTCCAGTTTACCATTTTCAATTAGTAAAGGAAATTGTACTGTAAAAGAAAATAAGTATATTGCTGTCCGAGGTTATTATCAAAAATGGATTTTTGTGGAAATAATGCCCATATCTATTATATTTTTATTAGCGTGTGCAATGATTTTTTTGCTGGCATATGCTACAGGAATTATTGTACTTCAAGCAATTATTGGTGCATTTATTGTTATTGGCGGCTTTATGCTTTTTGGATATGTAAAGAACATATTGAGTAAAAATAACACTTATATGAAAAGATGAAGCAAAGGAGGAATTAGAATGACCATTTCAATGAAGAATAGAATATTTCTGGGGTTAAAATGTTTTATGGTTGCTTTTCCCGGAGGATTATTATTGGAGTTAATTATTGGTTTTAATGAAATCAATATTTTGAGAAGT
>LFSC01000036.1:0-101892 GCA_001512505.1 Clostridiaceae bacterium DTU079
TCAGTGCCGATGATACTTGGATGGAGACGTCCCGGGAAAGTAGGTCGCTGCCAGATTTATATTCCTCAATAGCTCAGTCGGTAGAGCATGCGGCTGTTAACCGCAGGGTCGTAGGTTCGAGTCCTACTTGAGGAGCCATGGATAAAACGCTTAAGCCATAAGGTTTAGGCGTTTTTTACATGCTCAAAATTAATAACAAATTGAAAAGACATAGGGATGTTTTTCGCTTTTCCTATAAGGAGAAGTGAATTAAGTAAACAAATTGATACTTGTATAGAAAATTACTTTGTAGTATTGTTATATTGTGCTAATTCATGATATGGAGGTTGAGTGTGTTGGGATTTATAGCGGGAGTAATTATACTTCTATTATATACCGTACCGCTTTTCATAACTCTTTTTAATATAGCAAATCTGACAGAGGAAAAACCGATACTGGAGCGTTTAACAGATGTTTCAACTTTTGTATTGGGTATACCATTGACTGTTTTATTGTTTCTTTTTTGGGGGGCAAAAGAATATACGGAACCGATTATTCTTAACTATGATAATTTTGAATTTCATACACCGATTTCATATAAGCATATGCCAACTGTTTTAGTAATTGCAGCGGTTGCAATAATAGGATATTGGATCTTGAGATTAAAAAAAGAAAAGCTACCGCCTTTAATAACTGTTTTATGTATTTCATCAATGTACTTGGGGATAGCTTTAGGAATAATCTTTAACATCCAGATCTTTAAGAATATTCTTGCGGCAAGCACGTATCTGCCATTTGAGGGATTCTATTTAACGTTGTTTCCGTTAAATTATATATTATATTATGTTCCATCAGACTTATGAAACAAGTCATAACTATAAAAGTAAATAACCAAGCTAGAGAAGAAGGTAACTTTTGTGGAGATGAATTGGATACCGATCGACAAGGTTTAGGGACAAGCAGTAAAGAAAAAGATAAAAGTATTTACGAAAATAGATTTTTGAATTATTGCTATAGGCTATTATTAAAAAGTACAGGGTGGTATACGGCTGCTTTTGTGCTGATGATTCCTTTGCTTGGTATATTGCTTACCATTCTTGTAATATTCGGACAATCTCCGGATTCAGTTATAAAAGCATTCACGGAAACCAGTGATTGGACTTTGTCACAAGAGATATCTCCTCCACCGATTGAAGATTACTCAGGGCATTATTTGTGTACAGTTGCACTAAAGGGACATAAAAAGCTGGTGAAACCCACAAGAATAGGCATAAGGCACGGCGTGAAGATAATAGTAAACAGGCAGCTTTGTGTTGCAAATGCTTTTGAGCAGTTGATACAGGAGAGACTTCCAAAGCTGCACAAGCTAATAAGGCATATATACGATAAATATGGTTATCCATTGTCAAAGCACATAACGACCAAATGGAGAGCAGATCTTGTTTACATTCTGATGAAGCCTCTTGAATGGTTTTTCCTTATTATATTGTATTCCTTTGATATCAAGCCCGAAAACAGAATAGCAATGCAATACACCGGAAAAACTGCAATAAAAGTCTATCCAAATCAATGAGGAATATGCCAAAGCAACTCCGAATTTGAAAACTGATGTACCGCCATATTGTTTCTGAGAGTATCTTGACCTTAGGAGCATAAGGACTGACTGAACAACGGTTCCATCTTATTTTAGACCAGCAACAACCATTTTTATTATACAGCCAGTACAGGAGGTTTATATTAGATTAGATAAAAAATAGTTGATATAAGCTATTTTATAAAAGTAATATTATACATAACGAAATAAAGCAATTGCTTACGTATCTCCGATGGAAAGTATTGATAGGTATACAATAGCAGACAGGTTGGAAAGAATTGCATTGGAGTTGCAAAAGCAGATGGAGATGATACAAATGGTCGTTAGAAAGCATGGAGTGGAGAATGAGTTCGCTAAAGAGCTCCATAGCACTGTTATTAGCGAGTTTGAAGAAGTAGTAGATATTATTGAGGAGGATAATGTAGATTTGGAAAAGCTTGATAGCATTGCATCTCAAATTGGATGGAATACTCGCTCATATGATATGAGATATTATTCTGATTTCCCGGATGAAGTGAATAAGAAATAATAGGATTGAACATGGAAATTTTTCCTTTCTTTGAAATAAGGAATATTTTTAGTTTCTCTTATATAATAACACGGGTGTGAAGTCTTCAACATAAGATTTCACACCCAAACTAATTTTAAAGATCATCGATTCCTTAGGATCAAACAGTCCGACTGCAACAACTGTGCCGTCTTCTTTTAGTCCGGCAATATAATAATCTCCGTTGATTTGAACAATGTTGGTGAAGTTATTCAGGTTAAAGTTTTCAAAATAGGGCTTTTGGACTGATACAACAGTACCGTCTTTTTTCAAACCTGCAACATACCTTTCACAGGTAAAAATTTGAACAATATCTTTCATTTCATCCGTATTGAATTAATTTGAACGATGTCCGACCAATCATCAAAATTATGCTTATTATATGAGTCATATCCTGCAGTTACAACAGTACCGTCTTTTTTTAATCCTATTACACAAACTCTGCCGGCAGCAACCTGAACAATATTCTTCCACTCATTTATAGCTGATAAAATGTTCTCTTTATTAGTTGTAGAAACAACAGTACCGTCCGGTTTTAACTATACCAGGAAATTATCACTGTCTGAAATCATTGCATTACTAAGTTCAGGAACTTTCAGAGTATTATCTCATTTAGGGTATTTTGCTGAAGTACAATTGAAATGTTTAAACAAATTACGATGTCGATCATATTTATTGCATCGTTGGCATTTATATCCATTACTTCATTATAATTTTGTTCTCCCTTTATGCTGTTATAGGAAAAAATAATCGAGACTATATCTTCCATGTTTATGGCACCGTTTTGTATACCGTTTGGAGCAATATCATATCTCCCGGCCACATCGGTATGGGATTCTCTTGATCTGAAATCTCAAGAGTCATGTTAAAACTAGTTATTTCAATTTTTCTTAAAAGGAATCCCGGTTTAGTTATATAAACTGTATATCCGGATATGGAAATTGGTATGTTTGAAAGGAAAAAGAACCCGTCTTCATCGGTAAAACTTGATATTCCAAGCTCAGGTAATAGGTAAAGATTCAATAACCGGTAATGCTCCAACAGTTCCATCGCTCTTTAAACCGGCAGTATGACTATAACCTGAAGGGACTTGAACGATATCCGTCCAGTTTTCAATGCTATACGTTCTTGAAGATAAATATTCTGCAACAACAACTGTTCCATCCTTTTTTAAGCCTGATATATGATCATATCCTGCAGAAACTTGAACAATGTCTGACCAACCGGACACATCACCGACAAACCCTCCTACGGCAACCACCGTGCCATCTTTTTTTAATCCTATGGTGCTGCAGTGATGTGCAGAGATTTGAACAATATCCTTCCAATCTCGTACAATGCATTGACCATATCTGTTATCGCCAACAGCAACCACTGTCCCGCCTTTTTTTAAACCTACAGTGTGACTGTATCCAACGGCAATCTGTACAATATCGGTCCAATCTTCAACATTGCACTGACCGTAATCATTATTGCCGCATGCTACGACAGTTCCGTCAGGTTTTAATTTGACTATGTAATCTGTTGAGCCTGCAATCATCGTATTACCACGCTCAGGTATTTTTAATTCCGACTTAGGCTGAACTGACTTTATGGCATAAGTATTTTCAGAAATCAAACTTGACGTTGAAAAAAGAATTGATAAAATCAGGATAAATAAAACTGATTTTTCATATTTTTAACAAATCTCCCCTAAAAAATAATGTAATATATATTTAATTTTATATTGCGAAGAAAATTATGTCGATTAATAAAGGATTTTGGTTAGAATGCTGCTGTTTGAGAGAAAATGCTTAGTACAAATATAATTTACTTTGAACTGAAGTTTAATAACGAGGACACATAAGAAAAATTGATATATGCCGTTTTTAATGCAATAGGAGAAATTTTATGTAAAATTGATAAACCTTAAAAATCTGATTATATTAATGTTATTGCTTTCTTTAGGGACTAATATTTATCTATTTGCTTAAATAGTTATCTAAAAAGATATAACTGGGAAGGAGAGAAATGCAAATAATTAATATTTTCTGAGTTTAGGCCAATGCCCAACAGTAGTTATAAGGCTATGTTTGAAGAAGAGATACTATTTTGATTTTAGATGACTAAAATAAGAGGTATAGATTAAAAAAATATGATATAATTTTATTGAAAACGAAGATAAAAATGCAATAAATTTTAATTTGATGCCGAATTAATGTAACAAATTTAGAAATCAAAAGCAGTAACGTTCATGAAAGAAACATATCCGGATACTATTATATACCTTTGCAAACACTTCAAAATCGAGATATTGTGCCCTGTTTAATATTAAAATTAATTATAAAAAATTTTAAGGGGAGGAAATAAAATGATGAAAAAAAGGATTAAACTGCATAAAATTTTATCCATGACTATTCTGGTAGTAATTTTAACTACTTTGGTATTACCGCAGTTTGGTCTAGAACCAAAGGTGCAGGCTGCTTCTTCACCCCGTTTTGGAGATTTATACTACAATTATGGAGAAGCCTTGCAAAAAGCAATTCTTTTTTACAAAGCCAACCGACTTGGCGATTTGCCGGATGATTACATTCTGCCTTACAGAGCGGATGCAGCAATGACAGACGGACAGGATGTGGGGCTTGACCTTACAGGAGGCTGGGCTGATGCCGGAGACGGAATTAAGTTTACCCATACTATTTCATATGCTGCTGCACAATTGGGATGGGGTGTATATGAATATAGGGAAGGTTTTGAAAAATTAGGGTTGCTTGAGGATATATTGGATGAAGTAAAATGGGGAACGGATTTTTTAATTAAAGCCAATCCGGAGCCTAATGTACTTTACTATATGTGCGGATACGGTGATTCCGACCACTCGGTGTGGGTTCCCCATGAATTTTTGGATTATGTAACCGACAGAAAATCCTTTAAGGTGGATCCGTCAACACCGGGTTCTGATGTTGCAGGTATGACTGCAGCGGCACTGGCTATAGCTTCTTTGATTTTTGAAGAGACAGATCCGGAGTATGCGGAAAAATGCTTAATGCATGCAGAGAGAATTTTTAATTTCGGTTATACATACAAAGGGAAAAACCCTCTGGATATTTTATACCCCTCGGGAAGCTATGTGGATGACCTTGCGTGGGGAGCTATTTGGCTTTACATAAAAACAGGAAAGCAGGATTACCTGGATAAGGCAATTTCAATTATGCCTGTTGATACAATAGGCGGATTTCATACTCATTGCTGGGATGATGTAAGCTATGGTGCGGCAATTAAAATAGCTCAGGTGACAAAAGACCAAAAATACGCTTCTATGGTGGAAAGAAATTTGGACTTTTTCTTGCCCGGTGGAGGCATAACCTACACCCCCGGAGGATTGGCATGGCTTTCTCAATGGGGTTCCTTGCGTTATGCCAGTACAGCAGCGTTTTTAGCTTTTGTATGGTCCGATGATAAAACCGTTGGAACATTGTCCAAAAAAGATGAATACAGGAAATTTGCAGAAAGACAAATAAATTATATATTGGGTGACAATCCGCGGGGAGGAAGTTATGTAGTTGGTTTTGGAGAGAATTCTCCCAAGCATCCTCATCACAGAACTGCCCATGGTTCATGGGTGAGTATGACGGATGTGCCTTCTTTTAGCCGGCATATACTGTACGGTGCTTTAGTAGGTGGTCCCAATTCCAGTGATTATTGGGAAGACAATATTGAGGATTATGTTATGAACGAAGTGGCAATTGACTACAATGCAGGTTTTGTAGGCGCTCTTGCCAAAATGGCTGATATGTATGGAGGAAAAATACTTGAAGATTGGCCAAAGCCTGAAGATTTCCGGGCACCCGAGGATAACCTGGTGGAATATTTCTGCCGTGGATGGATAATGTATGAGGGTTTTGGAACATTAAATCTATTAATGCAGGTAAACAATAGGTCAGCATGGCCTCCGACAATGAAAGACAAATTGTCTGTTCGTTATTTCATGGATCTAAGCGAGGTATTTGAGGCCGGAGGAAGTTTGGATGATGTGGAAATAACTTTAGGGCAAAGTGAAGGTGCCAAACTCGAAGGATTAAAACATTATGCGGACAATATTTATTATTTCACAGTGGATTTCACCGGAACAAAGATCATGCCGGCCGAATGGAACTTATGCGAAAAAGATGCAAACGTATCCATTAGATATAAAAACGGCATAGGATCCCATGAAAACGACTGGTCTTATCAGAATTTGAGTGATTCACCGGATTTTGATGCGATTTCTTTTGCAGGTTTGACTCCCTATATACCCGTATATGATAACGGAGTTCTTCTGTGGGGAGAAGAACCGCCCCATGAAGGAAACACACCTAATCCTACACCTAGCCCGACACCGACCGGATCTGAGTTTATTTACGGAGACGTAAACAGTGATAATTCAGTGGATTCATTGGATGTATCAATCTTGAAAAGATATATACTCCGTAAAAATCCTCCGTCTGTAAACCTGGATGCTGCGGATTTAAACGGTGATGATTCAGTAGATTCATTGGATTTATCAATCTTGAAAAGATATGTTTTAAGGAAGATTCCTTCAATACCTATTTGATATGTAGATACCCAAAGTATTTAAATCTTTTGTTTATCATATTATTTTTAAATTTCTCTAATGTTAATCCTACGGATAACAAAAATATCCGTAGGATTTTTAATTCTTTTAGAATAATGAAGAAATATAGCACAAAATGCTTTTTAATTCAAAGAATTAGTAGTTGTTGTGAATGTCAAGTAGTATTTTACACTTTTCGGTCAATATTTTTTTACACCTAATTATTACCAAATATGGTTTGCCGATGTTTTAGTCTATAGCTTTCTCCATCGAGATTCAGCACTTGACACTTATGAACAATTCGATCTAGTATTGCTGTAGTTATTGCTGGATCGCCTAAAAGTTCTCCCCAATCTTCAGGTCCTTTATTTGAAGTAATAATGATTGAGGATTGACCGTAAAGCTTGTTAATTAGTTGGAAGAATAAATTTGCTTCGTTTTTTTCCATTGCAAGAAACATTAAGTCATCGATTATAACCAAATCAGAATCAATTATGCGTTTGTATTTTGACTTAGAAGTTCTTAGTATATCTTGTGTTTTAAGTACATGTATTAAATCATGCATAGTTATAAAGTGAACTTTGTATCCGCAATTAATGGCTTCAATTCCTAAACCTATAGAAAGAAATGTTTTACCAACTCCAGTAGGACCAAGCAGGATTAAATTATAACCCTGCTCAATCCAGCTTAATTCTCTAAGCTGATTAAATTGCTTCTTACTTAACGTAGGCTGTTCTTTTAGGTCAAATTCATCAAGAGTTTTATACTCCGGAAAAGCAGCTTGTTTCAATCTTTTCTCAAAACGCTTTTCTTCTCTTCCTTGCATTTCGCATTTTAAAAGTTCTTCTAGGAACTTTTCATAAGATAGTGACTGGTTTATTGCTTGATTAAGTATATCTTTAATTTGTACTGCAATATGGTGCAAATTCACCGTTTTAAGCATAGTTTCAATATTATCTATTGTAAATTGTTGCATTATCATTTCCTCCAAAAGCATTAATGTATTCTGACATATCTCGAATTTTAGGTGTAACCTTTATTTTTTCAATATTTTCAGGAGTTAACGCTACCGGCTCTGTTACTAAACCATTACCTAATTTCGCTTTATCCTTTTCATAATGAGCTACTGCATCTCGAAAATCAGTGGCTCTATAAAGATGGTTTTTCATGCAAAATTCCAAAGCTTTATTATTGGATTCTAACGAACTATCTTTCATAGCTGATTCGATTAGATTAAGCTGATCCCTTATGTACCGAGATTTTTCTTTTCGTATGTTTTCCATAAAGTCTTTTGCCTTTGCCGGATCAGAAAATCTATCTGCAATCTGATCTATTAGGACTGAAATTTTAACATTGTTATCTCGCTTATGGTTATTATTTTTAACCAGGTTTCCCTTATCTGCCGGTATTTGATACTGCGCCAGTTTTTTGTCTGTATCAATATCTCTTATGATCAATTCAGTTTCACTTATGTAACTAACTTTAACATATGTATGAGGCCCTTTGTATGTCCCCTTTGGAACTGAATATCTATTTCCTTTTATGGGAACAGTATTGTCTTTTCTTACTTGATAGGTTAGACTTAGAGATGGAGATTTTGTTTTTATTTTGTCGAGTATCGGCTTTAGGTATTTCTTTTCTTCAAGGAATACTTGGGGCTGGTACTTTTCTTGTTGTTCCATGCACTTTGCCATTACCACGTCTTTCTAACCAACTAATGCAATCCTCGTTCCAACGGTCAATATTGTAGAATGTACGATGACGAGCAAAGTTGTTTTTTACAAAACCAACCACATTTTCAACCTTTCCCTTACTTTCAGGATCTGCCTTACGGCACATATATATTTTAAACTTACGTCTTTGATGATATCCTGCAAACTCACGGGTATATATCAAATCTCCATGGTTTTCACTTACAAGAATAACATGATCTTGGTCATAAACTATTTCTTCCGGCATACCTCCATAATATTCAAAGGCATTTTCATGTATCCGAATAATATCAGAAGTAGTAAAAGGTCTGCTTTGCCATTCGCAATATTTATATCGTGAATAACCTAAAACAAAACACATAACATAGAGCCGTATATACTTTCCATCTTCTTTTTTTACTTTTATTTCACCAAAATCAACTTGCATTTGCTTTCCCATTGGTAGTTCTTCAACTCCCTCATAATCCCGTGTTTTTGGTATTTTAAGAATGTTATGCTTCTGCCTTAGAAATCTAATATACCGGCGTAATGTCTCTTCTGAGAATGGAAGCATTTTGTACTTTTCTTCAAGCCAGTCAAAAACCTGGGCAGCTGATAGATCAGGAAACTCCTTTAACCATGATAGGATTTCATTGCTATATGGTTCAGGCTTCTTTTTTCGTACCTTCATTTCTTTGATAAATCCATCAAACTCATCTGGTGACATTTTGAGGTATTTATTTATCGTAGGACGACTAATATTTAGCTTTCTAGCAATCTGAGACTTTTTAAGTCCTATTTCCTTAAGAAGTTTTATTTCACTATACATATGCCAACCTTCCTCTTTTTTCAATGCTCATGCTCCTTTCAGTATAATTAAATATTATACCGAAAAAGCCCATTATCTTCACTTCGACAGTTTAATAGATGTGAATATTTATTGATTTGAACTTACAACCCTTGATATGACTTTTTTGTAAATATGAATTTCCAGTATTCCAACATTGTTATTGACAGATACTTGTAAAAACCGTAAAATCTTATTGACCGAAAACTGTCAATTATATTTTACCATTCACAGTTGTACAAGTAGAAGTTCGCTATAATTGGAAAAAAGATATAGTGGGGGACTGATTATAATGGATTGGGTTGGTGGATTAATTACATTTGCAGTTGGATTTATTTGCATTTTAAGTGCAATATTTAACTGGGATTGGTTTTATGAGAGCCGTAAAGCAAGAACCTTTGTGAATATTTTTTAAAACTTATTTAATAAAGTATCGGGAGCTTTGCCAATTACTTTTATATAAATGTATAGTATTATAAGTAAAACGACCAAGACAAGCAATGAAATGGTATACACGATGCTCTGAATAATTATATAAGGATTTAAAATTACTTCTATATACAGCATTTTTTCAAATATCCCGAGTGACACTTTGATAAAAATTGCTGCAAGTAAGCTTGCATAGGCTATACTAACAATACTTATAATAAACAACTCAGAAAATATAATTAATGCTATTTTCCCAGAGCTCAATCCCATTGCCTTAAGCATGCCCAAATAATTTTTTTTCTTGTTTATATTAAAATATGTAAGAATAACCACATTCATAATTATAGCGAAGCAAATAATTAAAGAAGCTAAAGAAAAAATACTTTTTATAGCAAGATTAATTTTATTTAAATACATGTAAAACTCACAGGTACTGCTGTACTCTCCTTCAATTCCTAAAGTTGATTTCAGCTTGTCATGTACATTTTTGACATTACTGAATCCCTTTACGTTGATAATGATTTCGTCATAATCCGATACATTAACGGAGTTGGATGAGCTAATTAAAATATGTGGCGAATCAGTTCTTGATTTTACACAGAAAAATTCCGATGACAATATTCCTATAAGGTAATAATCCTTAAAAAGGTATAAAGGGTTGTTACCTTCTACGTCATAAACCAGCAAACTTATTTTAGAACCTGTCATTTGTTCCATGTTTTCCTTTGAAAGACCGTATTTATTTAGCAGCATTTCCGATAGAATCACTTGATCTTTATCATCAAACTCTTTTCCATAGAGGAAGGCACTCTTACTTTTTGTTGTGTTATAAAGCTCTTGAATTTCATTGTCTGAAACCGTACGGTAATCCTTGAAATACCTATTAATGCTGATATATTGGCCAATTATTCTGTCGTATATGGAACTTTCATTGGGACTGTATTCATTGCCGTTTGCCACTAATTTTGTAAATTCAAATAAAAAAGCGTATTCACCTGTTTCAGGAAAGTAATTCATGAGTTCCTCCGGTGAAACTTGCGCAAATACATTAATGTCTGCAATACCTTCAATATTGGATAATTCATCCTTCAAAAATGCTTCCTTTTTATTGGATAACTGTCCTGCCGGTATACTGATATAGCATTCGGAAATTTCTTTTTCATAAAGAGCGGAAATTTCGGAATTAAGAAGTAATATATACGAAAAGGAGCATATTCCAATAAAGCTAACAATTAAAAACGATATTGATATTTGAAAAGACACGGCTTTTTTTCTGATAATATTATATAATGCTAATTTTATACATTCCTTTATACTCACTTAATATTCTCCTCACATTAGTTTTCACTGTTTACAATTTGAACTACATTTAATTTGTCTATTTTATTTATAATTACCCTCCAAGGTATAAACATTAATAGGTTTAATAGGATTAAGGCCATCAGTATGGATTTAACCTCATACAGACAGCCGCTTATATCTTCCGGAAAAAGTGTCGTCAATAAATTTGAAGAGTAATTGTTAAACAAATATCCAATGATACTGCCAGATAAAACGGAAAAAATCACAACAACCTCAAATATTGATATATATAGGAGGGATATGCTGTTTATAGACATACCCATGGCCCTCAATACCCCGATTAATTTGATTCTGGATTGGACTATCATCTGCAGAATATTACACATAATACCCATGCCCGCCAGTAGCAGTAATAAAGAAATTGCAAAAAGCGATCCCTGTATTATACTTTTAGAAAACAATAATTCTTCCAGTTGTTTTATCGGATAAACATACATACCCAAATTTTCCAATTCCCTTTTTATTTGCAGATACTCATCGAAATACTTAAGAGTAAGAGCGCCGGAGCATCTGGTGTTATATTCGGTTGTTTTAAGCATTTCCTCCCCGCATTCGAAAGGAAGTAAAAAATCACTGGAAACAACATCATCGGAAAAGATACCTTTTACATAGAAAGTAAAGGGTTTCTTTATTTTTTCGGAGGAAAAGAGAATCTTATCTCCAATTTTTATATCCAGTTCGCGTGAAGTCCTTTGATTTAACCATATGCAGTAATTACCTTTGCTGTTTTTTGCATTGTCTTTAAAGCTCCACTTTTCACCTTCTAGAATGAATTCTTTTTCAAGATTACTTTCCAAAATATAATTGTTGTCTTGAAAGAATGCGACTCTTCCAACTTTATTAGCGGCTAGCTTGCCGGAATCGGTACTTAATATGGCACCTCTCATAATAATATTTTCTGCATCATATTTTATGTGCACATTATAAACATTTTTTTCAAAAATTTTATTCAAGTAAGCATATTTTATATTACTCAAATTTAGACGGATTTCTTCCTTTGAGAAAACTTCATTCGCCCTTTTGTAAATCATGTTCGGCATTGATATTGATAGAGAAATGGTCAATAGCGCAACGGAAAAGATAGCGGTTAACAGTAAGAAGGCAAATAATATGTACTTGATATTTGTTTTAAATTCTTGCTTAATGAGAGGCAAGACATTATAGAATTTCATCTGAAATCACCTGACCGTCCTTCAAAGTGATGATTCGATCTGTCATTTTAGCATCTTCCATGTTGTGGGTAACGAGAACAATGGTTTTGCCTTCTTGAGCCAGCTTTTTCAATAGTTCCATAACAACCCTCCCATTGACCGAATCTAAATTACCACAGGGTTCATCAGCCAATATAATGCTTGGTGAATTTACCAGAGCACGGGCAATGCAAACCCTCTGTTTTTCACCTCCGGATAATTGAGAAGCACAGTTTTTTTCTTTTCCGAGCATGTCCACTTTTAAAAGGGCATCTAAAATCTTTTCTTTTCGCTCTTTTGGTGGGACATTTGCTATCAAGAGAGGCATTTCTACGTTCTTATAAACAGAGTATGAAGGTTCTAAATGAAAGGATTGAAAAACAAATCCAATCTCTTTATTCCTGTATTGATCCAACTGTTTTTTTGTCAAACAGTCCAATCTTTTGTTATTTACTATCACACTACCGGAAGTGGGTTTGTCAAGAGTTCCTATAATATTCAGAAGCGTCGATTTTCCACTTCCTGACCTTCCAACAATTGACAAGAATTCACCTTTTTTTATGGAAAAGCTGACATCTTTTAATGCAGTATAAGAATTATTACCGCTATAATATATTTTTGTTAACGAATCCGCTTTTATCACATTAACCCCGCCTAATCTACCGCAATATAATCTTGATTCATAAAACTAATAGTATCCTCTTTTGGATAGTATATAAGTTTTGCCCAGTGTCCAAACGAATCAATGGTCTGAAATAATAGATTATTATCTGTATAGCTGTATTCAATACCGTTTAAATACCTTTGGCCAATTTGCTTTAAATCTTCTTCTGAAAATTCGATATTTCTAAAATAATAAGATACTACCTTGTTTGCGATTTCATCGGAAGTAAAATTACCAAACTTCAAATTTTGGGAATCTATCACTTCAATATAACCTTGTGTAACATCTCCATTCAGATAATATTTTGCTTTTTTTACACCTTCATCTTGATTCTTTCCGGATAAAAACATATATGTGGCTGCAACTAATAACAATATTGTGGGTACGGCAATAATCAAAAATTTTTTCATAAAAAACCCCCTTGAAAATAATGCGATATAAAAAATAAAATGAAAAAGGAGTTATTTACGAATTATACTATAGTATTTGTATTACATCAAGAACATAACTATTTTTATTTATATTTATTTGATTAATATAATATTGTTAACTGTTAATAGATAATATAAAAAAATTTTATCTATCTAACTATTCCATTTTATAAGTTTTCCCCAAATATGTAATTTTGCTGGATGACTCAATTTTAGCTTTAAGAGTCATGTTTATTGAGCCACTATCATCTAATATAACTCTGCCGTTACTATCCTTGATTTTCCATTCACTTAGTTCTATTATTACATAATCACCTGAAATTGACCAAGTTCCAGATCCACTTATTGTTGTGTTATAGTATCCGCTCATTGAACCATTATAAACATTGGTAACTTTGCAGTTATTCTCGTCAATAAGTTTTACACTGGCACTGCCGCTACTAAAAGTACAAGGATATGAAATTTTCTTTTTATCTGAATTGTTGCAACCAGTAAAATTAAAAACAGATAATGTGCAAATAATGAGTACTAAAAGTATGTTTCTGGCAAAACTTTTTTCATAAGTTCAATCTCCTTTAAAATGTGTAGAAAGCAAGAAAAAATAACTCCTTTTTCATTTGTATATTGGAAATTTTACATTATATCAATAAATTTGTAAATATATTCTACAAATGATGCTTTATTACGACAGAAATATACATTGTCGCTGATCTTTTTTCGTCCTGCTTACTTGTTATATTATAGTATCTGAATAAGCATTATTCCGCCTAATCTACCGCAATATAGTTTTGATTCATAAAGCTGATTTTTTTTTATTCGGATAGTAAATAAGGTAAGACCAGTGGTCAAAGGATCCGATGGTCTGAATTGTTAATTCATTATCTTTGCAGATGTATTCGATTCCGTTTAAATACCTTTCCCCGATTTGCTTTAAATCCTCTTCAGAGAACTTGAAATTTGTAAAATAATATGACACTACCTTTTTTGCAATTTCAAGGGGAGTGAAATTACCAAACCTCAAGTTATTGGAATCAATTACTTCAATATAACCCTTTGTAACATCTCCATTCAAGTAATATATGTTTTTTCTTACAACTTGATTTTTCTTCTTTCCGGATAAGAACATAAACGCAGCTGCAATCAATATAAACAGTGCCGGTATGACAATAACCAAAGCTTTTTTCATATATCTAGACCATCTTGAATTCCAAGTTGCTCCTAAATATGTAATTTTATCAGGTGAAATAATTTTAGCTTTGAGTGTGATTTCAATCATTCCGTCATCCATTAATATAATGTTTCCACTTTTGTCCTTTATTTCCCAGTTGCCTAAATTAATTGTTACATAGCTATCTGAAATTGACCAGGTTCCGGAGCCGCTTATTGTTGTATAATAATTTCCGCTTAACCAACCGTTGTATACATTGGTTACATTGCATTTATTTTCATCAATAAGCTCGAGAACGGCACTACCGTCACTGTAAGTACAGGGATATGAAATATTCTGATTATCGAATTCATTGCATGAAGTAAAATTAAAAGCAGATAATATACAAATTATAAGCGTTAGAAGTATATTTTTGATGAAGGCTTTTTTCATTAAATTTCCTCCCCGGTAAACTTGCAATACAAAGCAATAAACAACTCTTGTTTCTCACAACAAAATTTTACCATCCAGCAAAAAACGAGTAAATATTTTATGCAGAATAAATTTATTTCGACGAAAGTATATATTGTTTTCAAATTTTTCTGGTCTTCTTGCTTAATTTGATTTTATTATAGTAAATTGTAAAATATGCTATAATAATATATGAGGATAAATAGGGGGTAGTGAACAAAGATTATTTATGATTCAAAAATAAAATCTGAAAGGAGTCAAGATTTATGTCAAATTTATTTGAAAAGTCTATCAATATGGGCTTTGGGCTCTTTGCATACTCAAGGGAGAAAATTGAGTCCATGGTAGAGGAGCTTGTTAACAAGGGTGAGATTGCAAGAAAGGATGCGCAGAAATTTGCCAGTGACCTTATAAAAAAAGGTGAGGAACAACGGGAAGAGCTTAAGAAAATAATCAGGGATGAAATTAAAAACTCTTTGGATTTGAGTAGCCTTGCAACAAAGGAAGACATAGCCAAGATTGTAAGGGAAGAGCTTCTAAACGTCATTAAGAGTGAAGGAATAGCCCGCAAAGATGATATTAACAGCTTGAAGCAAAGTCTAAACGAAAAGTAAAAGCTATTTGCCATATCTGGTATGTACGCGATTAATCGATAAAGGGTTAAAATCTCAAATAATATAACAGGTTGTGATTTAGTTGGCAATTATTAATCGCTATAAAGAAATCCTTTCAGTATTTGTAAAGCACGGCTTCGGTACGATTATTGATCAGATAGGTATTTTTGACTATCTCAATATCAAAATCAAGAAAAACTTAAGGAAGGGCAAGGACCAGGAGGTTAACGTAAAGCTTTCGGTAGGAGAACGCTTGAGGCTTTCTTTTGAAGAACTTGGCCCTACCTTTATTAAGCTTGGCCAGATTTTAAGTACAAGACCGGATATTTTACCCCAGGATATTATTGATGAACTTGCAAAATTGCAGGATTCGGTTAAACCATTTCCCTTTGAAGAGGTTAAATCTTTAATAGAGAGTGAATTTGACGATAAGTTTGAAAATATATTTATGGAATTTGATGAGGAACCTTTAGCCTCAGCCTCTATATCTCAAGTGCATCCTGCACGGCTGCATTCCGGTAAAAAAGTAGTAGTAAAGGTACAGAGACCGAACATTGAAAGAATCATGTATCAGGATCTAAGATTGCTTGAAGATCTCGCTTCTTTTATCGACAATCACACCAAATACGGAAAAATATATGATTTTACTAAAATGGTGGAGGATTTTAAAAACACACTCCAAAATGAGTTGGATTTCCGCATTGAGGCAGAAAATGCCGAAACCTTTAAAAAGAATTTCTCTAAAGACAAAGGAATTAGGGTTCCGGATATCAGTTGGGTACATACTACAAGGCGTGTGCTTGTAATGGAGTATATTGAAGGGATCAGAGTGAATGATTTTTCTTCGATGGAACGAGAGGGAATTGACCGCGGAGTTATTGCCAGAAAACTCGCAACATCACTTTCAAATCAAATCTTAAGGGATGGCTTTTTTCACGCGGACCCTCATCCTGGAAATATAAGGGTATTGGCCGATGATGAGATTGTTTTTTTGGATCTGGGTATGGTGGGAAAACTCAACGAAGAGCTCAAAAGGCAATTTCTTAAAATGTTTATGGGTATTGCATTTAATGACAGCAGATTGATTATACAAGCTATCATATCACTGAATGCAATGCCGAATTATGTAAATATTAAAAAGCTGGAACGAGATATCGATGTAATGCAGAATAAATATCTTTCAGTACCTTTGCACGAGTTGAAAGTAGGTAAATTGTTCAATGAAATATTTAAATTGGCTTTTTCTTACAACATAATGATTCCATCTGAATTTACCATGCTGGCAAAATCTCTTGTTACAATGGAAGGACTGGTGGAAAAGCTGGATCCCGAACTCAGTGTTTTGGAAATTGCAAAACCTATTGCCAAAAAACTTATGTTTAAGGCGTTTTCTACTGAAAAGATAGGTAAGGAATTATTGAGCGGTGCAGTGGATTATGGATATTTATTTAAAGATATCCCTTCTTTTTTGCATAATTACTTAAGAAAAATGGATCAGGACGATTACTTTTTACCTCTTGAGTTAAAGGGCATTGAGCGCATTGAAAGGATTTTGAATAAGATTTTTAACAGGATGTCTTTCAGCATAGTTTTATTGGCTGTCAGTATAATTATTTCGGGTATAGTTATCGGATCGGGATTAAGTGCAAATACAGGAACGGAAATGTATATTCTTAATATCAGTGTTCTGAGGACAGCTTTGGTATTGGCGGGTTTAATTGTAATTGGATTGCTCATTTCAATATTAAGATCAAACCGCTTTTAAAATTCTGTCGAAAACCGTTCAAGTCTTAAGAGAATATTCCTTTTCCAGAACATCAATACATAAATTAACATTAAGGGTGTATTTTGGCGTGATATAAACTTTGAATCTTGACTTTTTTTTCTAATGCTGTATAATTGAATTCTAATAATTTTGGGGAAGGTGATATTTTGAGGTTAAAGAAAATATTAGCTTTTATGCTAATAACAGTAATAGCACTGGTAATGAGTGCCTGCAATAGTAATATAGCGTTATTTATTAATGCTAAACAAGGTGATAGTTACAATTATCATGTGGAAATGAATCAGACTAACAATTTGGAATACGCTGGTGAGCAAATCTCGACAAAACAGAACATGTCGACGGATTTTTCAATAACTGTTGATGATATTGACTCTGATGGCAATATGACGCTTAACTATACGTATAGTGCTCTAAAGTTTGAAACGGAATCAAACGGAGAAAAGCAGGTTTTTGATTCCGGTAATGTAGACCCGGATGATCCTGTCTCAGCAGTATATAATAGTATTATTGGCAAAGGATTTACGGCCAAGATGACTAAATCCGGTGAGGTTAAGGAAATCGGCGGTGTTGATGAGCTTTTGGATTCAATGATCGATTCGGTGGATGTGGGTGACAGCGAAATAATGAAAGCTCGTCTTGAAGAACTGAGAGAAGGTTTGAAAGAGAGCTTTGGAGAAGAAACTTTGAAGGCAAGCATTGAACAGTCAGTTAGTGTTCTGCCCAAAGATAAAAATATTAAAGTAGGCGACACATGGACTGTTAAAGACAATGTTGAATCTATTGTGAATATGGATGTTGATATCTATTATACTCTGGATAAAATCGAAAAGGGAATTGCTTATATTTCCGTTAAATCCGATTATAAAACAGACAGTTCCGAAGCCATTGAATTTATGGGTTTGAAAGTGTTGCCGGACTTGGTGTGCAATACTACAGGGACGATAAAGGTTAATATAGAAAACGGATTTTTGTCCGAGGGAGAACTTGATGTTACATTAGCAGGTAAATTAGCTTTTGATATGCCGGAATTGGAAATTGATGATGCTGAGGAAGACCAAATAACATTAGAATCAACAATGAAGGTTATTTACTCGACATCAAATAATTAAGCCGGGTGTTATTAAGTCAGCAGGGACAGAGAATAAAAATCAAAGTGAAACCAACCAAAAAAATTATGGATTACGCATTATATTAAAGGAAGGATATTTGGGGGGTACTGTTTTTGTCGGAAGATTAATGTGGGGTAATCAAGTTCCTACAATTACAGTAGATTTCTACAAAAGTGGATCGGTGTTTTTTGCCGGTTCATTTTTTTATAAGGAAAGGCACGGTCTACTGACCATGCCCCCTTAAAATCAAATCAAATTATTTACCGATATCTATTCCGTATAGTGGTTTAATTTCTGGCTCTACTCCGTATAGCGGTTTTATTATCGGATCTACCGGAATTCCGTACAGTGCAACGTTTTCAGGGTCTGGAATGGCATACTTAACTACAGAAGATATTGAGGGTGCGTAGTTCTTCTGACAGGGGATATAGAAACTAGCGCCACCTGTCATTTCCATAAGTTCATTATCGGTCAATTCTCTGCCAATACTTAATTTTTTCTTCTCAGACATAAATCCACCTCCTTTGCGATTGATTTTTTATACTATTCTCCTCAAAAAGATTCAGTTCTTATTTCAAAGCTTTTTGACATTGAAATATTCTAGTCTTTTTGAGAAGAGATAGTTCATAAATATATTGCAATATTTTACACGTGCTGCCACATTCTATAATAACATCCATCTTTGACCATAAGTTCATCGTGGGAACCGCATTCTGCAACTTCACCCTTGTCGAGAACATATATGTTGTCACAATTTATAACAGTACTTAATCTGTGAGCTATTACTATAACGGTGGTGTCGGCTGCCAACCGGTCCAGCGCGTTTTTGATATGGGTTTCGCTAATGCTGTCCAAATTGCTTGTTGCTTCGTCCAGTATCAGAATATCCGGTTTTTTAAGTATGGCCCTTGCTATTGCAAGCCTTTGCTTTTGACCCTCGGAAAGGTTTGCACCGTTTTCGTGCAAAAAGGTATCATATTTTTGCGGAAGTTCATCGATAAAATCATGGGCATTGGCTATTTTACAGGCATATACCATTTCATCCGTATCAATATTTTCATTGCCCAGGCAAAGGTTTTCCCTGACCGTACCGCTGAAAATAAATACATTCTGTGAAACAAAAGCTATTTTGCTTCGTATTACGTCCAGAGATATGTTCTTTAAGCTGTGCCCGTTAATTAATATATCTCCCTTTTCGGGACTGTAAAATTTCATTAAGAGCTTTATAAGTGTGGTTTTACCCGAGCCGCTTTCTCCGACAATGGCTGTCTTTTTCCCCTGAGGAATGAAAATATTGATGTTCTTCAAAGCAGGTTTTTTTGCCCCGTATCGAAAATCCACATTTCTAAACTCTATATCTCCCTTTAATGATGTAACTGAACTGTCGATTTCTTGCCACAGTTCGTTTTCCGTCTTTAGCTCCAGTATTTCTCCAAGTCTGTTGGAAGCCACAACAGCTGTTTGAATCAGTGGTTGAAGATCAATTAAGTTTCTGGCCGGTGAGAGGAAGTACGTAAGAAGGGCGTTAAATGCCAGCAATTGCCCGGGACTCATGTTTCCGACAACTACATTGTATGCACCTGCCCATAAAATAACAATTCCGCCCAAACCGGCAACAAAACCTGTAATGGAAGCAAGGTTAATTTTAAGCATACCCTCCTTAAAAGAACTTTTCATTAATCCGTCAAGCTTACTTTCAGTATTCTTTTCGGCTTGCTCCTCGGCGCGGAAGGATTTGACCGTTTCAATTCCTTTTATGGATTCCACCAATGCAGAGGTTAACTTTGCGTTATCTTCCATTATTATTCTGTTGGCGTTTTTAATGGGTGTGTTAAATACGGCAACAATTATTCCGTAAAGTAAAATAACAATAAAGGATATATAAAACAGGGAAGAGCTTTGCATATACAGTAAAAATCCACCGGCTAAAGCCATAATTGTGTCAATCATTATGGTAAGGGTGGCACCGGATATTGCTTGGCGTATCTTTGAGGCATCAAGAAATCTGGAAATTATTTCTCCAACCTTTCTCGAATCGAAAAAGCTCATTGGAAGCTTTAATACATGAGAGTAATACTCCATCATTATTGTTCGGTCAATACTGATGCTAAGTCTGGTGAGAAGGTAGTTTCTGTAATAATTGAGAAGAATCTGAAATGCGAACATTGATGAAAAACCTATTGAAATAATCAGAAGATCGTGAAGCTTTTCAAATTTTATTATGTCGTCAAAAAGAAATTTAATATAAAAGGAGCCTGCAATTCCAAGCCCGGTATATATAAGGGAGGCAAAAAATATACCAAAGATAGAACCTTTTAAGGGCTTTAGAAAACCTATGAATTTAAAAAGCATGTTTTGTGTCAGATTTCCCTTTTGAAAACTTTCACCGGGTTCAAGCAAAATAAGGCCCCCGGTCCATATAGAGTTAAAAAACTCCATATCATATTTTACAATTCCCTTGTCAGGGTCGGCAGCAACAATAACACCGTTTTTAATTGAATAAATCACCACAAAATGCGTGAGCTTGCTGTCCACAATTATGTTTGCTATGGCGGGAAGCTTGAAACAGGTGAGAAGATCTTCTTTTGATGCCTTAACACCCTTTGCGGAAAATCCCAGCTGCTTTGCAGCATAAATTAAGCCATAGGCATTTACACCCTGGGTGTCGGTGCCTGACATTTCACGTACTTTTGTTAGGGATATTTTAAGTCCGTAATACCGGGCAACACTTGCCAAGCAAGCAGCACCGCAGTCTGTTGCATCATACTGCCTCACGCATATATACTTTTTTAGCCACCTATCAAACATTGTCCCACTCCTAAGAGGCATCTGTCAAAATTTCATACAGGTCTTTGCTTATGGACTCAAAGCTTTGGTATTTTGCTCTTCCTTCTTCAAGAACCTGCAGAGCGTCCTCTTTTCTTCCGTTTTCATAAAGAAGAACTGCCAGATCATAGTAGGGGTCGGTAAAGTTTTCGTCAGAAAGCGCAATCGCTTTTCTCAAATATTCTATTCCTTTATCTACTTCTCCGAGTTTTCCCAAAGACAATCCCATTCCTTTGTTTGCATAAGCACTTTCCGGATTGATTTTCAGTGCTTCTTCATTGGCTTTTCTTGCATCAAGATAGTTGCCCAGCATAAAGCTTACATATCCGTAAAACTCAAACAGTCCAATATCATTGCATCCCATTTCTATGGCTTTGGACAGCAATATTTCGCTTAATTGGAGATTGCCGTTGTCGGCAAATTTTCTTGCTTTTGACATTATAATGTCTATGTCATCAATTTTCTCCAGCTGTTTTCGGGCTGTTGTTACGGCAACATTATATGAACAATATTTGTTTTCGGAATAGACACTTCCTTCCATGGTAAGCCTTGTGTTGGAACAGCCTCCGAGGCACCGGCTTCCGAATACACATTTTTTGCAAAGACCCGAAAGCTTATCCTTTGTCATCTTTCTGTTCCAGCTGAAGCTGTCGGGATTTGACCATATTTCCTTGATGGGAGTGGTTTTGGCGTTTCCTTCAATAAAGCTTTTATCCCTTACTGATGTGCAGCCTAAAATATCACCGTTATGTAATATACCAAGGTTGTATTTGCCGGCACCGCAGCCTGACCAGTTGTAATCTCCACTGCGATTGCCCGAACGCCTTTTCCTTACTTCAATTTCTTTTAAGTTGTAATATCCGATACAATCGGCAAGCATAATGTCTATGTTGTAACTGTCCATTACAGTCTGATAGGCAAAGTCTATCACATCATTGATATGGTACGGCTGGGCTACAAGATCACTGTTTTTAGCCATGTTACCCATGGGAAGTCCCAGCTGAAGCTGCCACCCTCCAACTCCTTTTTCAATTAATATATCTCTTAGCTGCGGAAGTTCAGTTATATTTCTGTTATTTATTGTTGTAATGGCAGCGCAACGGATATTCCTGGTTTTCAATATATCGAAGGCGTGCATTATGCGATTGAAAGATCCTTCTTTACGAATAAAGTCATGGGTTTCTTCAAGTCCGTCAATACTGATGGCAATTGTGTTGATTCCTGCCTTTTCAGCACGGTCAGCGATTTCTTCGCTTATCAGCCAACCGTTGCTTATCATATTTGGGATGATTCCGTTCTCGTAAAGCCTTTTGGCTATAAGATCCCAATCTTTTCTTATTGTGGGTTCACCGCCGGAAAGGGTTATCCACTGAAAGCCCAATTCACCCAAATCGTCACATAGCTTTAAGGCTTCTTCAGTAGTGAGCTCGCCTTCGAGAGCGTTTTCACAACTGGAACCGCAGTGCTTACAGCGCATGTTGCATCCCATGGTGATTTCCCACACAGCAGTAATTGGATTGTTCATTATTTTCGACCTCCTAAATCCCGGATAAATATATGGAATAAATATTTTAATCATACCGATGAATGAATGGAAATAGAACAGAATATTTTGGATTTTTGGTGTTACTTATGATAATAGGTTTAAAAGATATAGATTTATTATTTTAATAATATTTCAAATGTAGGTTAATCATATTTAGTTATAAACGGTTTTATGATTACATTTTATACTATATGTTATTTTGAGTCAACAAAGAGACAAGTCAAAAATTTGTAGCTGAATTTCTTTTTATAAACCATAATATACATCTACATATAAAGCATGATATGCTTCTACTGAGTCTAATAGGATAAAATTTTATAGAAATATGGGATTTTAAAGCAGGATATGCTTTTATTAAACTGAAATAAAGAAAAATAAAGTTAAAGAAGTACTGCTTATTGGAACATGATTACAAAAATTACGTCAAAAAGATTGGTAGAATAAATTAATTTGGAGGTTAAGAAAATGAAAAGAGCAGTTTGTGTAGCTATAGCTATAATTACAATAATGGGTTTAATGACGGGTTGTGCAAGTAATGTCGTTTTTAAACGAAATAGTGCTGATATGGATGTATTAAAGAGCAATATCGAGTTTTCCTTCGATGTATTTTCCAGGCTTAATGAAGAGGACAGTGATAAAAATATTTTTATTTCGCCTCTTAGCATTTCAACCGCTCTTTCAATGACTGTGCAAGGTGCAGAAAATACAACAAAAGATGATATAATGAAAGCTTTGAAGTATGACGGGCAAGATTTGGAAAAGGTTAACGAGTGCTATAAATATTTACTTGATTATTTAAGCAAGGCTGATAAAAATATCGAGCTTGACATAAACAATTCTATCTGGATAAAAGAAGGCAAGAAAATAAAAAAAGATTTCTTAAATGTTAATAAAGATGTTTTTAATGCATACGTTACCGAACTGGACTTTTCAAAAGAAAGTGCAGCAGATGATATAAATAAATGGATTTCAAAATCAACAAAGAATAAAATCACAAAAATGATTGATTCACCGATACCTGACAATATTGTGATGTATCTTATAAATGCCATTTACTTTAAGGGTGGTTGGGCAGAGAAGTTTAATAAAGACCACACTTTCAATACAGAGTTTCATACGGACGGCGGAGAGGCAAAAGAAGTGATGATGATGACAAGAAAAGGTAAAATAGAATACGGAGCTAAAGATGACTTTAAGGTTGTAAGGCTTCCCTACGGAAAAGGTAAAACATCAATGTATTGTGTTTTGCCGGCTGAAAACGTTTCGATTAATGATTTTATAAAAGATCTCGACGCAGATAAATGGGAGGAGATAAAGAACAGCGTTTCAAAGGTTGAAGATGTAATACTCAATATTCCAAGGTTTAAGATAGAATACGGGATTAAGGATTTAAAAGATTGTCTCATTTCTATGGGAATGGGGAAAGCATTTTCCGATGAAGCCGATTTCTCAGGAATGAGTGATGAGGGCCTTTGTATTAGCAATGTATTACATAAAGCCATTATTGAAGTTAATGAAGAAGGAAGCGAAGCAGCTGGAGTTACTGTGGTTGAAATGAAAGAAACTGCTGCAATATTAGACCCGCCTTCCTTTATAGCTGACAGACCGTTTTTATTTTTCATAACAGAGGATATCACAGGCACTATACTATTTATGGGAAAGCTATATGATAGTGAAAAATATTGAAATTTAGGATAAGTGATGAAAATGGGTGTAGGTTAGTACCTATACCCATTTATTTTTTAAAATTAAGTCGAAATTCCCAACTCAAATTAAGCATACTCTTCGTACATGTAATGTGAAGGAGTGAAATATTGCTTAAGCAGTGACAATAAAAGGAGTGAAATATTGCTTAAGCAGTGACAATAATTTTTATATAAAAGACTAAATTTATATTTTTAAGGGAGTGGTGTTATGATAAAGAAAACAGGAAAGATATTGATAGCGGCATTTATTGTTAGCATGTTGACATTGCTGTTGCCGGAAAAAGGACTTGCAGACTATCCGATTTTTTCTCAGCGTTTTACTGCGGACCCTACTGCAGTAGTTTACAACGGCAGGCTTTATGTCTATTGTTCTCATGATTCGGATGCTACACCCGGTCAGTCATCCTACAATATTCCGGATATAACTTGTATATCCACGGATGATTTGAAAAACTGGACCGACCATGGAGAAGTATTTAATGCAAAAAGAGATTCCAGTTGGGCTGGAGTTTCCTGGGCGCCGTCAATTGTTTATCGCAACAATAAGTTTTATTTATATTACGGTAATGGGGGAAACGGTATAGGAGTGGCAGTGAGTGACAGCCCCACCGGACCCTTCAAAGATCCTCTTAGAGGTGCGTTGGTATCCTGGAACACTCCTGGAGTACAACCTGCACAAAATATGTGGCTGTTTGACCCCGGTGTTTTTGTTGATGATGACGGACAGGCTTATATGTACTTTGGTGGAAACGGACAAAACAATATCAGAGTTATTAAGTTGGGAAATGATATGATAAGTACGGTAGGTTCAGCTATGTCGATGTCGGCTCCAAGGTTTTTCGAGGCATCGTTTATGCATAAGTATAAAGGAAAATATTATTTTACCTATGCCAGTGATTTCTCTCAAGGTGCCTCCAAGATTGAATATATGATGAGCGACAAGCCTACCACAGGTTTTCAATATAAAGGGGTATTATTGCCGCAGCCACCCGACAACTATAGTAACAATAATCATCATACTGTCGTTGAGTATATGGGCAATTGGTATGTTGTGTATCACAACAGGACTGTGGCAAAACAACGTGGACTTGACCCGGTATATCAGAGAAATGTTTGTATTGATCAGATGTTTTATAACTCCGACGGTACCATAAAGCAGGTTGTTCCAACGGTAGATGGTGTGAAACAGCTCAAATATGTAAATCCTTACACCAAAAATTTAGCCGTAACCATTCATAAGGAATCCGGTATTGAGACTGAAGAATGCAGTGAAGGCGGACGTAATGTGTCATTTATTGAAAATGGAGATTGGATCCAGGTTAAGGGTGTTGATTTCGGAAGCTCAGGTGCGACCAGTTTTGAGGCCAGAGTAGCCAGCAATACTAATGGCGGAAATATTGAAATAAGATTGGACGGTCCTACAGGAAAACTTGTTGGAACTTGTAAAGTAGACGGAACCGGAGGATGGCAGAACTGGACTACCAAAACCTGTACAATTAGCGGAGCAACCGGTATTCATGACGTGTTCTTTAGGTTTACAGGCGGAAGCGGGTATTTGTTGAATTTCAGCTGGTGGAAATTCAATACCGATGGAACATCGACCCCTACCGATCCGGTAGCAACGCCGACGCCTACATCAGTACCGTTGCCTTCACCGGTACCTGTGGTCCCAAGAAGTGCTTTTTCAAAAATAGAGTTTGAAGAATTTAATGACATTAAATCATCTACGATGCAGAAAATAGGTACCGCAGGCGGTGGAAGCGGTATTGGATATATTGAAAACGGCGATTATTTGGTATATAAAGATATTGACTTCGGAACAGGAGCAAACACTTTTAAAGCATTGGTTGCTACTACCGGTACTCCTAATATCCAGTTGAGACTAAACAGCCCGACCGGAACCCTTATAGGCACATTACCGGTGCAGGCGACTGGCGGCTTTAATGCGTATGAAGAGCAAAGCTGCAGCATTAACAATGTTACGGGAAAACAGGATTTATACGTTGTATTTTCAGGTGCTGTAAATATTGACTGGTTTACATTTGGTGGAAGCAGTACAGGTAAAAAAGGTGATGTGAATGAGGACGGAGAGGTTGATTCATTAGATATTAGCGTATTAAAGAGGTATTTGCTCAGAAAAACATCTCTTTCGGAGCAGGGTCTATACAATGCAGATACTGATGGAGACGGAGAAGTAAACTCGTTGGATCTTTCGATCCTAAAAAGATATATATTGAGAAAAATACCTTCTTTTCCGGTATAATTATTCCGATATATTAATTATATAAATATACAACCCAAATAGAAGAATATTGTCGCATAAATAAAACTAATAGGGAATTATTAAACAATATATTTTGGGCTTATATATCGGAATCGATTATGGTTTACGGAATATTATTGATGAGGGAAGAGGAATATGCTATTTATTTCTACTATCGTAGATTATACGAATGAAACGGCAACCCGCATTGTTGAGAAAATCAAAGAGGGGGATAAGCACCTTAAGGAAAAGTTTATAAAAGACTATATTCCGTTTATATTAAATATTATTTCAAGCTTCTATTTCTCAAAGACTGTAGATTTAAAAAGCAGTGACGAATATAGCGTAGGTCTGATGGCATTTAACGAAGCCATCGAGAAATTTGACATTAAGAGGAGTAGAAGCTTCCTCAAATTTGCAGAAATGGTGATAAAAAAGAGAATGATAGATTATTTTAGAAAAACATCTTCTATAGGAAGAAAGGAAATTCCTTTTTCGTATTTTAGCAATGACAGTGAAGTTGAATTTGAGAAGAAAATAAATATGGCTGAACTTGACCAGGAATCAGGCAGCTATGAATTTATCTGCGAAATTAAGGATTTTTCGAAACAGCTGGAAAGTTATGGATTGAATATAAATAATTTGCCCGACTATATGCCCAAGCATAAGGACTCAAGGCAGATGTGTATAGATATAGCAAAAAAGATAATTGAAAATAAGAATATTTTAAATAAATTAAAAACGAAAAAGTATATACAGATGAAAGAACTTTCGAAAATTATTGATGTCCATCCGAGGACTGTTGAAAGAAACAGAGCATTTATAATTTGCTTATGCATATTGTTTGATAATGATTATGCAAATTTCAAAGCTTACTTAAACAAAATGTTTTAAGATAATCAATGGACGAAAAAGTTCTAATAAACACGAAATAATTATAGGGTTATAGTATTCGGTTTTAATTTGATCAATCCGAACTTTGGAGGGTTAAAATGAGGTATAAGGGTATTGTATTAAAACTGACAAAAAACAGAGCTATAGTAACTTCCGATGATTTTCAATGTTACTATCTAAAAAGAAGTCCTACAATTTATGTGGGAAAGGAAATTGAATTTTCAAATAAAGATATAATTACAAAAAGGTCGACTTTAATAAAACCGCTCTTAGGAGTTGCATGTTTTCTGTTTGTAATAATTTGTTTTTTGAGCATATCGAGAACAATTAATATAAACAACATTTTGTATAATCCCCAAGTGTTTGCTTACATTGGTGTTGATATAAATCCGAGCCTTGAGATTGAAATTGATAATGACGGAAATGTCTTGAATTTGATCCCGCTAAATGAGGATGCAAAGGCTCTTGTGGACAAATTAAAGATTGACGGGGTTCATGTCTCTAAGGCTATAGATAGTATTATAGATGAGGTAAGAAAGAGTAATACGGTAAATGGAGATCAAAAGGATTGTATATTGATTTCCAGCACATTAAACACCCGAAAAGGAGATAAAAATGAAAAATTGCAGAGCAACAAGGAAAAACTCAGCATAATTGTAAATTCATTAAAAACCAATATTCAAAAGAGCGGAAAAGCTGATGTTTATATTGTTCAAGCAGATATAAGCGAAAGAGAAGTTGCTAAAAGGGAAGGAATATCTACCGGCAGATATGTTTTATATAGCAAAAACAAAAATTTAGGAAAAGAATTTTCCTTTGAAGAAGCCAAGGAGGCTAATGTTAATAGCTTAATAAAGAGCTTCTTAGGGGATGAATCGGAGAAGGGAGAGCCGGAAGAAACGCCTTTGCATACATCCGTACCGTCAGCAACGCCGGCAAATTCACCAACTCCAACAACGGAATCATTAGCTATGACATCAACGGCAACACCGGCACCAACATCAATGATAAATATGACACCGGTTAAGACCCCGACACCTAAACAAACAACTCCAACACCGGTGAAGAATGAGACAGCGAAGCAAACTCCAACACCGGTGAAGCCACCGACACCGAAACAAACACCGACACCGGAGGAGACTCCGGCACCGAAACCAACAACGGCACCAACTGCTGTAATTAAAGTTTCGCAGTATATGAGATTCGAATCCTTTAACTATAAAGGATATTATATAAGGGTAAAATCCTTTAGTGGACGTATCGATCCATATGTTGAACCTGTTGAAGATTCAGTATTTAAGATAGTTCCGGGTCTCGCAGATCCGAATTGTATTTCCTTTGAGTCGAAGAATCATCCGGGATATTACTTAAAACATGAAAATTTTGAGGTTATTCTTAAGAAATACGAGGATACGGATTTATTCAGAGAAGATGCAACTTTTAAGGTTGTGCCCGGTTTGGCGGATAATGATTTAATTTCTTTTAAGTCGTATAACTATCCTTATAGATATATAAGGCATAGAGATTTTAAACTTTATATAGAAAATATTGATACCGACCTTGGAAGAAAAGATGCAACATTTAAAGGAATTGAATTTGATTAAAATTGCAAAAAATTAATCAATTTGTCTCAATTGCATCTTAAGGTATATATGAGTACATCTATCGTATTAATAATCTGTTAAGCAATACAAGAGGCAGGGCGGTACAATTTATTTTTAATTATGTTAAGGCACAACATGAAAGTAAATTTTTAGATATAATTAATTATTATAGGAGGGTATTATATGTACAAGATAAAAAGGATGTTAATTGTAACTCTTACTTTATCATTTGTTTTGACTCAAATGTTTTGCTTTTCAATGACCACAAATGCAGCTGAAACGGCTACAATAAATTTGTCATCGCAAAAGCAAGTAATCCGTGGATTCGGAGGAATGAACCATCCGGTTTGGATTAACGATTTAACGGCAGAGCAGAGAGAAAAAGCTTTTGGTAATGGAGAGGGACAGTTGGGTCTTACTATTTTAAGAATCCATGTGGACGAAAATCGAAACAACTGGTCTAAAGAATTGGCAACAGCAAAAAAGGCGATTGAAAAAGGAGCAATAGTATTCGCATCTCCTTGGAATCCGCCGAGTGATATGATTGAATATTTTACCCGTAACGGTCAACCGAACCAAAAAAGACTCAGGTACGATAAATATGCTGCGTATGCCCAGTATCTTAACGAGTTTGTTACATACATGAAAAATAACGGTGTGGATTTATATGCTATTTCTGTTCAAAATGAACCTGACTATGCCCATGAGTGGACATGGTGGACTCCGCAGGAAATGCTTCGCTTTATGAAGGAAAATGCCGGATCGATAAATTGTAGAGTAATGGCACCGGAATCATTCCAATATCTTAAAAATATGTCCGACCCTATTTTAAACGACCCGCAGGCACTTGCCAATATGGATATACTTGGTGCCCATTTTTACGGAACAACTGTCAATAATATGCCATATCCTCTTTTTCAGCAGAAGGGAGCAGGAAAAGATTTGTGGATGACCGAGGTTTACGTTCCGAACAGTGACAGTAATTCAGCCGATCGCTGGCCGGAAGCTTTGGAAGTTGCACATAATATTCATAATGCTTTGGTAGAGGGTAATTTTCAGGCATATGTATGGTGGTATATACGCAGAAGTTACGGTCTTTTAAAAGAGGACGGTAACATAAGCAAGAGGGGTTATATGATGGCACATTACTCAAAATTTGTCCGCCCCGGATATGTAAGGGTTGATGCAACAAAGAATCCAACCTACAATGTGTATGTATCCGCTTACAAGAAGAATAACAGTGTTGTGGCTGTAGTTATAAATAAAAGTACCGAAGCCAAGACGATAAATATATCCGTTCCGGGAGGTAATATTCGAAAATGGGAAAGGTACGTTACCTCAAGTTCGAAAAATCTTAAGAAAGAATCGGATATAAATGCTTCATCAGATACATTCCAAGTAACTTTGGAACCTCAAAGTGTTACAACTTTCGTCGGAGGATCAGACGGCTCCGATATACCCGACGTACCTAATGAGAGAAGTGCTTTTTCAAAGATTGAAGTAGAGGAATATAACGATGTTAAGTCTTCTACTATTCAGGTAGTAGGTGCTGCTACCGGCAAAGGATTGGGATATATCAGTAACGGTGACTATACCGTTTATAAAAACATTGATTTTAAAAACGGTGCATCTTCCTTTACCGCTCTTGTTACAACAACTGCTGATACTTCCATTGAACTGCGAATAGACAGTCCGACCGGTACTCTAATAGGCACATTACCGGTGAAGGCGACCGGAGGCTTTAATGCATATGAAGAACAAAGCTGCAACATTAGCAAAGTTACAGGAAAACATGACTTGTACCTGGTATTTAAAGGTGCTGTAAATATTGACTGGTTTATATTCGGTGAAGGCAGTATAGGACCAGTAGGCAAAAAAGGTGATGTTAACGGTGACGGGGAGATTGACTCTTTGGATATATCAGTATTGAAGAGACATATACTTAGAAAAGCAACTCTTACGGGAGAGAATCTTGCCAATGCCGATACTAACGGAGACGGTTCAGTCGACTCTAACGACCTTACATTGCTTAAGAGATATGTACTTCGGAAGATAAATTCTTTCCCGGTATAGATAATTTTATAAAATCATAAATTATATTAATCATTGCTTTCTCTCCTACTACTTAATCATAAAAGGCAAAACCTCCGAAAGTCAATTTAATATATTCGGAGGTTTTGTTTTTTCATATCTTATTACAGTTAAAGATTTCATGTTTAAATCTAATCTTACAAAGCAAAATAATAGATAAAAGGTTCGTGTAAGTTTGCTAAAGCATCATATAAAAGTTAACAAAAAATGAAATGGGGAAAAGAATGCTAAAGAACAAAAGACTTTTTTTAGCTTCAATTATTATAATACTGACTTTGGCGGTATCCGCCGCATGTCTGAAAATCAATAATAGTCTTGACAAACGTAACATGTCGGGTGACAAAAATAAGAATACCCCGATTGAATATTTGCAGCAAAACGGAAATAGTGACAAAAAGGAACAGAATCTCCCTGCAGAAAAACCTGTAAAAAAAGATATAAAGGTGAAAGGCGTTTATGTTACCGGTTCTTCCGCAGGTAATAAAAAGTTTATGGAAAAGCTTGTGAATATGATAAATAATACAGAGTTAAATGCTGTGGTAATAGATGTAAAAGAAGACGGAAGAGTTAATTACCAGTCAGGGGTAAAAAGTGTAAATGAAATCGGTGCCCACCACCGTTTATATGATGTGGATGAGGTATTGAAATTATTGCATGACAATGGAATTTACGTAATCGGAAGAATTGTTTGCTTCAGGGACAATTATCTTGCCCAAAAGCGGGCAGATTTAGCCGTAAAGCGAAAGGATGGCTCTATATGGAGGGAAAACGGCAGTATTGCATGGACCAACCCATATAACAGGGAAGTATGGAAATATAACATTGAAATTGCAAAGGAAGCTGTGGAAAAGGGTTTTGACGAGATACAGTTCGATTATGTAAGGTTTCCTGCTGTAAGTAATAAAGAGGTTAATTACGGTGAAAATACTTCACCGAAAGCCGACGCGATAACCGGTTTTCTCAAGGAGGCATCCGCAGAAATCAACAAAATGGGTATTCCTGTATCGGCAGATATATTTGCTATTATTTGTGAGACTCCGGGAGACCGGGAGGGCATAGGTCAGGTTTTGGAAAGTATCGGTATGGATATAGACTGTATATCTCCCATGATATATCCGTCTCATTATGCCAATGCTTCCAACGGTATGATGGGTAACGGAGTGGGGCAATCCATAAATGGTATAATGTTCAAAGCCCCGGATTTGAGACCCTATGATGTCGTTTACAATGCACTTTTAAAAACAAAGGAAAGAATATCAAAGGTGGACGGTTACAGAGCAAAGGTCAGACCATATCTTCAGGCATTTACAGCTTCTTATTTACCTAAGGGTTATTATCAGACTTATGGTCCTTTGCAAATTAGGCAACAGATTAAAGCAGTATATGATGCAGGGTACGAGGAATGGATATTATGGGATGCAGCCAATGCATATACCGAGTCTGCTTTTTTGAAGGAATAAATTTCTTTTAAAAAAAATAAAACTTTTATTGTTATATTATCGTCTAAATAGTATTATAAATATAAACATGTTATACTGTTATTAATCCATATCAGTTATGGAATTTATTGATGAGTGAGGGCTAAAATCAAAAGGCCTGATACTCTTATGATTTTATACTGATATGGGTAATGATAGTGAGCACATCTAAATAATAAAAATCTATAGGGGGTCAGTATGTCTATCAAACACAAAAGAAAAAATTTATTTAGCAAGTATTTATTAACAAGTCTCCTGATTGCTTCACTTACTCTTTCATTGAGTGCATGCAAGGGTAAAGAGGTTGAGGTTGACAATCCTTTACCGGGTGAGACGGTGGCCGGTAATAGCGGTAATGATGTACAGGAAACACAACCGCCGGAAGAACCGAGTCCAACTCCGACCAGCACTCCTGAGCCAGATGTACCGCCAAAATCAGATGTAAAGGTAAAAGGTCTGTATCTTACAGGGTGGACAGTTGGGGGCGACGACAGGCTTAACCATTTTGTTGAGCTTGCAAAGAATACCGAGATTAATGCTTATGTAGTAGACATCAAGGATGATGACGGGTATGTAGGTTATGAGTCTAATGTACCGGCTGTAAGGGAAATCGGTGCATGGATGAAGAAGTATGATGTGGATAAAGTACTAAAAGCTTTCCATGACAATGACATTCATGTTATCGGAAGGTTGGTATGCTTTAAAGACCCTGTGCTGTCATCAAAGAAGCCCGAGTTGGCAGTAAAGAATGTCAACGGTGGCTTGTGGAAAGACAATCACAATCTAACCTGGCTTGATCCTTACAACAAGGATTCATGGCCGTATTTGATTGAGATTGCAAGAGAAGCAGTGGAAAAGGGCTTTGACGAGATTCAGTTTGACTATGTCAGATTTCCGAATGACGGAAGCAAAAAATCAATGAGCTATAATAGTAACGGTAAGGCAAAATATGAAGCTATTAATGAGTTCTTAGCTTATGCAAGACAGGAATTGCCCGGTGTCGTTTTATCGGCGGATGTATTCGGAATAATTCTGGAGAGTCCGGCGGATACCGAAGATATCGGTCAATATTTGGAATATGTAGGAAAAGATATAGCTTATATATCCCCAATGGTATATCCTTCACACTATGCAGTGGGACAGAAAGTTAACGGTGTTCAGTTTATGAAACCGGATCTTGACCCATATGGTGTTGTATATCAGAGCCTTGTAAAATGCAAGGACAGACTTTCAAAGCTGGAAGGATACACACCCAATGTAAGACCGTATATTCAAGACTTTACAGCATCATGGCTGGGTAAGGGTTATTACCAATCATATGGTCCGCAGCAGGTGAGAGAACAGATTAAAGCTGTTTATGATGCCGGATATGAGGAATGGATATGCTGGGATGCTAATAATACCTATTCGGAATCAGCATTTTTGAAAGATTAAATTGAACTTAACCAATAATTAAAAGCAAATGTAGAGCCTGTTAATACACCGGGGAAAGGAAGAAGGCTACCACTTATGTAAAGTGGTTTGTTCAAACCCGAGGGTATTTACAGGCTCTAATCTTTTAATAATAAACTCTATTTATTTAGACCCTATGACATTTATTATTGTAGACGGTACAAATAACGGACTGTTTCCGAGCTTTAGCTTGGTTGTCATAGAACTCAGCTTATGCATACCTACCTTTGATAAAAATACTGCAATGGGCCAAGCATGCGAAGAAATAAATATCTGAACATCTTTGAAACCGTTTTGCTTCATTAACCGGGAAATTGAATTGTGATTATATAAGCAAACATGTTCCGGAGGAATAAAAAACGGCCATTTTTTCCCTAATATTTTGTACCACATTCCTCCTATAAAAGGAGTAGAAACAACTAATCGGCCCTTTGGAGCCATGAAGTTATTTATTTCCTCGATAAATGTATTGGGATTGTAGACATGTTCAAGAACACTGAAAGTTATTACGCAGTCAAATTTATTGGTTTCGTCGCTGGGTATAGATTCAAGTCCGCCACAATAAGCATGGTCTGCAAACTTCTTGGCATGATTAACCGCTTCACTTGAAAAATCGGTTCCGATCCTGTAATCGAAATATTCTTTTGCTTCATCCAACAGAAAACCGAAACCGCAACCGATCTCTAAAAGTTTGCCTCCGGTCACATTTCTTTTGTGTAATTCCTTCATAAACTTGGAAAAGGTACTGCGCAAAGCCTTTTCCTGTATCTCATAGCCTGTCCCGGCACTATATTCGGTATAGAAACTGTCTTGTGCATAATATGACAGCAATGACTTTTCATTAAGCCTTGGGTTCAAATATACCAGATCACAATTATTGCATTTGTTGTATTTGTATGAGTTGATTTCGTATAAGAAGGTGCCGGATTCACTGTTACATAAAGGACAGGGAGTATTTTCAAAAGAATCCGGGTCAGGGAGATGCCCGTTAAATGCCATATTATTCTCACTTCCTCAATAAAATTCTTCCAATAAATGGGCTGGTAAATGTGATTTTATATATTAAAATTAAAAGCAAAATAGTTTATTACAAATAGTAATTATATCTTATTATTGCTCCAAAAGTCAAATTTAAAGGCTAATTTATTCATTATTTTGCCTTGACTTGTCCCAAATAAATGATACAATATACAGTATCACACTTAGTTTAAATATACAAAATGTAGTGATTTGTACAGAGGGGGATAATAATGGAGTTATGCGAGAATGCGATAAAAGTTTTGGAAAAGAGGTATCTTGCGAAGGATGAAAACGGAAAACTTTTGGAAACCCCGAATGACATGTTCATGAGGGTCGCAAAAGCTGTGGCTGAGGCAGATAAAGAGTTTGTTTCGGTTAAGGAGCTTGAAGACATTGAGCAGGATTTCTATAAAATGATGACGAAACTCGAATTTTTACCCAATTCACCTACTCTTATGAATGCAGGAAGACCGTTGGGACAATTAAGCGCATGTTTTGTTTTGCCTATAGAGGATACAATGGAAGGAATATTTGAAACCATAAAAAACGCTGCGCTTATACATAAAAGCGGTGGTGGCACCGGGTTTAGCTTTTCACGTTTAAGGCCCAAGGGAGCTTCGGTTAACTCGACAGGAGGTGTAGCGAGCGGTCCTGTGAGTTTTATGAAGGTGTTCAATGCAGCCACTGAGGCGGTAAAGCAGGGAGGGACCAGAAGAGGGGCAAATATGGGAATTCTTCGCGTTGACCACCCCGATATACTGGACTTTATTTGCTGTAAAAAGAATAATTCGGATATTACGAATTTCAATATAAGTGTCGGTATAACAGAGGAGTTTATGAAAGCCGTTGAGAAGGGTGAGGATTACAATTTGATGGAGCCTCATACCGGCAAAGTTGTAGGGAAGCTGAATGCAACGGATGTATTTGAATTAATAGTTGATATGGCATGGAATAACGGTGAGCCCGGAATAATCTTTTTGGACAGACTGAATAAAGGCAATGTGACACCTCAAATCGGAGAAATTGAAAGCACCAACCCCTGCGGAGAACAGCCGTTATTACCTTATGAAGCCTGCAACCTCGGTTCAATTAACCTGAGCGTTATGGTAAAGAACAGCAACGGAGTTATGGAAGTAGATTATGGGCGTCTTGGAAAAACGGTTAGAAAGGCTGTTCATTTTCTGGACAATGTTATCGATGTCAACAAGTATCCATTGCCTGAAATAACCGAAATGACCAGGGGTACGAGGAAAATCGGTCTTGGAGTCATGGGTTGGGCGGACATGCTCTGCAAGCTTAATATACCGTATAATTCCCAAAAGGCTATTAACCTTGCAGAAAAGGTAATGCATTTCATACAGGAAGAGTCGAGAAAAGCATCAATTGAATTGGCAGAAAAGAAGGGAGTGTTTCCCTATTATGATAAGAGTATTTACAAGGAACTTGGTTTGAAGGTGCGAAATGCTACCACTACTACTATTGCTCCTACCGGTACCCTAAGTATTATTGCAGGGGTATCGAGCGGGATAGAACCTCTTTTTGCAATATCCTATATAAGAAACGTTATGGATAATGATGAACTTGTTGAGGTTAATCCTCTTTTTAAAGCCATAGCCAATAAAAGAGGGTTCTATTCGGATGAATTGATGAGAAGGGTAGCAAAAACCGGTTCTGTTAAGGGATTTGATGAGATACCTGCGGATGTTCAGGAAGTCTTTGTAACATCCCATGATATTTCTCCCGAGTGGCATGTAAAAATGCAGGCTGCTTTTCAGAAATACACGGACAATGCTGTGTCCAAAACCGTAAATTTAAGAAATGAGGCTACCAGAAAGGATGTTTCTGATGTTTACTGGCTTGCTTACAGGACAAACTGCAAGGGTGTAACCATATATCGCGACGGAAGCAGAGAAATGCAGGTCTTAAACATAGGAAAGGTAAACAAAAAGGAAGACAATTCGGACAATAAAACCGTTCAAAGCATAGCACCGAGGCCAAGGCCGGAGATTGCTACCGGATTTACCGAAAAAGTAAAGATTGGCTGCGGCAACTTGTATGTAACCGTTAATTATGATGAAAGGGGTATTTGTGAGGTGTTCACAAATACAGGACGGGCAGGAGGATGTCCTTCTCAATCTGAAGCAACGGCAAGGTTGGTGTCCATTGCACTTCGCTCGGGTGTTGACCACAAATACATTATAGAGCAACTAAAGGGGATCAGATGTCCCTCAACAATAAGGCAGAAGGGCTTAAAGGTTATGTCATGTCCCGATGCCATCGGAAGGCTTATTGAGAAGGTTGTTAAAATTCAGAACGGAAGTAAAAATGTATCAAATGAAGCTTCAATTACTGATGAACAGAGGTTTCAGCGTCCTACAGCCAAAATTTCATATGAATGCGATGGCGATTCTTTGGAGCTGGATGACGACAGTCAGGTTTCATATGACGAGATAGTGTCCGATGGCAATAATAAATCCCTGTGTCCTGAATGCGGAAAAGAACTGGAGCATGAAGGCGGCTGTGTAGTTTGCAGATATTGTGGCTATTCAAAGTGCGGTTAATGCCGCACTTTTCTTTTAATGTTCAGTTTATCCAAGTCGTAGACCTATCGAAGTGCTTTATCTCTTAGCAAATTTCCTTTATTTTCGGTCATGAGGTGAAAAAATAACTTAATTTTATATGAAATGATATGATAGAATATGTATGTGAGGTTGTATAGATTAAAAAACAATTACACTGGAAAAGAAGGGATAATGTATGAAAAAAATAATTGCTTGCAGCCTTTTATGTGTGCTTTTGTCATCTTGCACGGGTCAAAGTATATCCGATAAGAATAAAGTCAAAACATTGCCTGCGTCAGACACAGTTGGGGTGAATGAAATAGGTTTTCAGACCGATACTCCGTCTAAATCCGATGCAGATGAAGATAATAATACGAATTTGCATGAGAATACACCTATACAGTCGCAAAACAATATTCCTTCTGACAAGGATGAAGATAAAACATTGCCTACATCAGATACAAATAAGGTGAATGAAATAGGTTTTCAGACCGGTGCTCCTTCCAAATCCGGTGCAAGTGAAGATAATAATGCGAATATACAAGAGAATATACCTATGCAGTCGGATAAAATTGAAGATGAAAAAGCAAAAGCACAAAATAATGCTCCTTCTGAAACGGTTGAAGTTGAATTTGGTGAACCGGTTATAGTTGATATTGACGATAATATTATTGACGATATGCTTAAACATATAGATCGTACAAAGTATAATAAATACTTGGATTTTTTAAATGTAGACGGTGAAGTAATAGATTGCGTGATGGATGATATTGACTTGGACGGAAACGGAGAAATAGTTATAACAATTGATGTTAAAAATGAAAATATCAAAATATATGTATTGAGGGAAACTAATGGTCAATTACAGGAAATTGGCCTAATTGAAGGTTGGGGGTATGGTATTTACAAGTCTCAACTTGTTCAAATGAAAGGCGGTAAACAAAAATACATTAATGCTTTTTTATCTAACGGTGCCAGCTTAACGGGGTTTGCACTGTATAAAGTGTACCAAGATAAAATAGAATTGGTTGAGTATTCTGCATCTGCTACCGGAGCAGGCTCCGATTATCTGGTTTCGTCAGATAATAACGGTATTTATGATGGATATGTACAGCACCGCTACAGTTATGATGTTATGTATTTTTATGTGACACGCTATTACAAATGGAATGGTGAATCCTTTGATTATGTTTCTTCGCGTGTTGATATTCCGGAGTATCCGGAGGATGAAGAACGGGTAATCAGACAGTTTTTGAAATTGAATATGCTGCCGAAAGAGGATAGAGATTGTGATGAGGTTCAAAAGAGATTGAATGAAATCAATAAAAGCGGAAAATTGTTAGATTTTCAAAAAATAAAGCAGTTTGACAATATATATGAATGGATAGTTGACCTTCAAAACGATTTACTGAAATTGGGCATACAAAGAAGCGGTAATTATAGTATTGTTACTGTACCTGTACTAAATACAAATATAGTTTTTGTTGTGTCAAAAACAGAAGGAAGGTTTTGTATAACAGATATCAAGGGAGAGTTTGCAGCTAATTGACACTTGTACCTCTGTACGGTGCGGATTTTAATTTGCTTTTTTGTGCGCAGGTTGCTATAATTAAACTATGTTTGGTATTAATTCAATAATTATTGGGGGAATTTATGCTTATAAACAATTTGTTGGACAGGCTTAAAAAGTACAAGTTCTTTTCAGACTTATTGACCCCTGAAGCCTTCTCTCAGATGGTGAGATATGTAATAACAGGCTTCACCGGTTTTGTAATTGAATACTTTTTATTCTATACCTTTAAAAACTTTGTTTTTGAAAGGTATCTTCCGATAGGATATTCTCTTGCGAAGGATGTTGCAGATAACCTGTTTAATTACTACTTAAAAGAAAGTACATACAGTTACTTGTTTGCCAATGCGATTGCCTATGTGGTTGTGTTCTGGTTTAACTTTCTCGTTAACAGGATTTGGTCCTTCAAATCAAAAGTCAATATCTTCAAACAATTAAGGCAATATGGAGTTTTGTTCGTCTTTAATTTGATTGCCATCAGTGCATTAATGTGGTTTTTAACTGATAAAATCGGTATTATGTCTGAGATTTCGAAAGTATTGGTTATGGGAATGGTGGTATGCTGGAATTTTATTCTCTACAAGAAGGTTATCTATAAGTAGGGAATTTGGAGGTTTATATAAAAGCGGTTTTGTTAAGGAGAGTAGATTAAATGATTGGAATTCTGTATATTGCCCTTTCTTGGGTAAGTGGGTATATTCTTTTAAGACAATTTCTACCTTCTATATTCGATTTTTCAAAATCTTTGTCTCTAACAGGAAAACAGGTTAAGTTACCGGCATGGATGGTCACGCTACCGGCATCTTTTTTAGTGGGAACGCTGTTAGTTACATGGACTACATATATCAGCGCCTATCTTTTCAGATCTACCGGAAATCCTATGCTTTATGGCAATATAATTTCTTTTATATTCTACTCGATTCTTATTATCTTTTTTCTTGTTAAAGACAGAAAAGATTTTACAGCATTATTAAAATCAATAATTCCTGCATTCAAAAAGGGAACGTTTTTGAAGAATAATATTGTTGAAATAATATATGTTCTAGTCTTCTTGGGTGTATGGACATACTTAATGATAGAATCTTTTTACATTAAAGACGGTGTTATAAAAATAGGATTATCAGTGGTAAGTGACTTTTCACCACACCTTGCGGTGATCAGGTCCTTTTCCTTCGGTTCAAACTTTCCCTCCGAATATCCCCATTTTGCAGACGGCAGTATGCGATACCATTTTATGTACTTGTTTTTAGTGGGGAACTTGGAGTTTTTAGGACTAAGACTTGATTGGGCATTTAATCTTCCGTCCATACTATCGGTTGTTTCATTTTTGATGCTGCTTTATTCCTTTACTGTATTACTCTTCGGCGAAAAAGCAATAGGGGCTATAACAGGAGTATTATTCTTTTTCAGAAGTTCCTTTGCGTTTTTTACGTATATAACGGAAAAACCTTCGGTAAAAGAAGCATTTGAAGGATTAAAAACTATAACGGATCATATCGGTAATACCCAAAACGAAGAATGGGGACTTTATGCCCAGAAGGTTTATGTTAATCAACGGCATTTGTCTTTTGTATTGGGTATTATGATGCTTGTCCTGATAACCGTTCTTCCTCTGTTTATCGAGATGATGACAAGAATTAGTGAGCTTTATCAAAAGAGGTCACAGAAAGTGTTTGATAATGAGGAAACTGAAAAATTGAATGAAAACGAGGCGATTAATATAGAAGAAGCCGGTATAGAAGAAGCAGGTATAGAAGAGGTTGGTATAAAAGAAGCTAGTATAGAAGAGGCTGGTATAGAAGAAGCAGGTATAAAAGAGGTTGGTATAAAAGAAGCTAGTATAGAAGAGGCTAGTATAGAAGAGGTTAATATAGAAGAAGCTAATGAAACAGATAAAAACCAAGAAACTGAGAAGACGGATAAAAAAGAAAAAACTAAAGGTTTTTGGATGTTGTATATTAAAGAATTTATTGCCGGTAAAAGTGCTTGGGTTCCTCAAAGCATAATTACATCAGTGATAACCGGAATTATTCTTGGTCTTACCGGTTTCTGGAATGGCGCCGTGGTTATAGCTGCACTGTTGATACTCTTTGTTATGGCTATTTTCTCAAAACAACGGCTCCATTATCTGATCATAGCATTAATTACAATAGCATTAAGCTATGCTCAGACGCTATTTTTTGTCAGAAGCGGCGGTTCAGTGGTTTCACCCACCATCTATATTGGTTTTCTGGCAAATACCAACGGGTTGCAGCAGGATTTATCACAGTATTTTACCTATCATGGTTTTGTGGCGACACTTCAGCACCTGTTTAAGTTAATTCCTCCTGTTGCCGGGTTTTATATTGAGCTCCTTGGGATTTACCTGTTTATTATAGTGCTATGCTTGTTTTCAGGTAAAAGCAGGTATAAATATCAAATAAACTTGTTATTTTCAGTAGTTTCAATGGTTATCGGTTATTATTTTACAAAATATAAATTGGAAAACGACACCTTAATTATAAATAAAGAAGTTTTCTTCGTGTCAATGATGCTGGTTTTCCTGGTATTAATATTAGCCGGTATTGCATATACGTTGTACAACGATTCTTCGGTTCCTCGGGGGACAAGGATATTAATACTGGCATTTGGCGCTCCGATTATTCTTGCAACTACTGTCAAAATGACTACTACTGTTGATGTAAATCATAAATATGTGGTTATAGGTTATATACTTCTCAATATTTTTGTAGCAGCTTTTATATACAGAATATTCAAAGTAAAAAAACCTTTTGCCGTATTTGCAGCCGTGGCAGTTTCCATAGCAGTTACCATCACTGGTTTTGTGGATATAATAACACTTCACAACCTTAATAATATCACTGTCGATGTGCGCTGTGATGATCCTTTACTTGTTAAAATAAAGAATGAGACAGGAAAAAATGAAATTTTCCTGTCGGATGATTTGCATCTGCACCCAATACTTTTGGCAGGAAGGAAAATATACTGCGGGTGGCCGTATTTTACGTGGGGTGCAGGCTATGACTGGGGTCTTAGAAATGAAATTAGGAAGGAAATTTTTACTGCTACTGATGAAAGTACCCTTAGAGAGCTTGTCAAAGAGAACAACATCAGCTATATTGTTATTGACAACGGGGTCAGAAATTCTGAAAGTTATACTGTAAATGAAGAACTCATAAGAAACACCTTCGAGGTCTTTTATGATGACGGCTATGATATTGTTATTTACAAAATAAATTAGATTTGCTATAGTTTTTTTGGTAAGTATGTAAATTGGGTTTGTAATGAATTTAAATGATTCTAATTTTAATATTCTAAGGATTATTATTATAATTGCAAGGTGGGTTTTGGGCTATGGATAATACTAATGAAATGAGTACCAAAAAAAGAAGTTGGTTTTCAGAAGTGCAAAAACCTATATCCCCAGAAGTATTTATATGTGTAAGTATTGCTGTAATCTTAATAAGATTGCTTTTGACTGCAATTCCAAGCTATAAGGTGGATATGGGAGGATATCGCGCATGGAGTTTGTATCTTGCCGAAAATGGTCCGAAGGGTCTTTATGAAACTTTTCACATTGTATATGCACCCGCGTACATGTATTTGCTTTGGATTACCGGGATAGTAGCTAAAGCGTTTTCAGTTGGTGCAGCTACCCATGCTTACTTGATAAAACTGTGGGCTGTTGCTTTCGAACTGGTAGGTGCTTACCTGATTTATAAAATAGGGAAAAGATACGGAAAAGAGAGACTTGGTTTTATTTTGGGAATAATTTACGCACTTAATCCCGGAGTTTTCTTCAATTCTTCAATCTGGGGACAGTTTGATTCAATACCTGCGACTTTGCTTGTGGGTATGATATATGCCTTTAGTGTGAACCGAAAAATGACAGCAGTGGTATTGTATTCGTTAGCCATACTGACAAAGCCCCAAAGCGCACTCCTTACACCATTGGGTATACTCTTTTACAAAGACCTATTCGATGTTTCCAAGATTACTAAAGAAAAGGTTATAAAAAGTATTAAGGATACATTTGTGGCTATATGCATAGGATTTTCATGTTATTTCATTGTGATATATCCGTTCTATTATCACATGGATCTTTATGAAAAAATGAAGAGTACTTCCGTTGTTAAAGATTTTATAGCCGAGACAGTGGATTATTTTTGCTGGATGCCCAATTTATACTTAACGAGTGTTGAGGACTATCCGTATGCTACTGCCAATGCCTTTAATTTATGGACGCTATTGGGAGGACAACCGGTAGATGACTCAAATATATTCTTCATATTATCCTTTAAAACTTGGGGAACTATACTGTTTTTAATTTCCATTGTGCTTGCTTTTGCGTATTTGTTAAAAAACAGAAGGAGCGATTTTGCAATGTATTTTGCATCCTTCTTTATTATGGCAAGTGCTTTTACCTTCATGACCAGAATGCATGAAAGATATTTGCTTCCGGCTATAATTTTCCTTACGGTAAGTGTTTTGTGGAAGAAGTGGATGGTTATACCTTTAGCGGTTTTGAGCATATGTGTCACTGCAAACCATTGGTATATATATTATTTGTCATGGAAGGATGTCTTTTGGCTGAGAAATTATAATCCGGTTGCCATGCCCTTCGCGTTTTTAACTGTATTGTTGGTTGTGTTTTCGGCAGGATTGATAATAAAACAGATTTTGCCTTCTAAGAAAATTGAGGGCTGACGGTTATAATCCTATTAAAAGGAGAGACGAGGGATAATGAATATAGGTATTGTCGGTGCAGGAGCTACCGGGCTGGTTGCTGCATATGAGCTTGTAAAGAAAGGCCATAAAGTTTCAATATTTGAAGCAGACAAGCAGCATGGTGGCCTTGTAAATACTATAACGGTTGGCAATGAAAAATTAGAGGTTTTTTATCATCATATATTTACAAACGATATAGAGATAATTAAGCTCGTTGAAGAGTTAAATCTGTCATCGGAGCTTATGTGGCTTGAACCGAAAAACTCCATATATATTAACCGAAAGCTTTATCCATTTACTTCTCCATTGGATTTGCTGCGTTTTAAGGAGCTTTCCTTTATTGATAGGATAAGGATGGGCCTGCTTGTTTTTAAAGCGAGGTTTATAAAAGACTGGAGCCAATTGGAGAATATGAGCTCTAAAGACTGGATAATCGAAAATGCAGGTAAGAATGTATATGAAAAGGTCTGGGGACCGCTTTTGAGTTCAAAATTCGATTATGATGCCGACAATATTTCGGGCACCTGGATATGGAACAAATTTAAGCTTAGAGGTTCAACAAGAGGAAAAAATATTAATAAGGAACAGTTGGGTTATATGAAAGGAAGTTTTGGGATAATATATGACAAATTGGCAGAGAAAATAATCGATGCCGGTGGAAAAATATATTATTCAAGTCCTGTGGACAGGATTGAACCCCAACAAGACAAAACCTTGGATGTCCATAGCAATGGACAAATATATAATTTTGAGAGGGTTATTGTAACCACCTCACCCGAGATTTTCAGTAAAATGAATGTTCCTTTACCGGAAGAATACAGCGAAAAGCTCTCGAAAATAAAGTATAAAGCAAATATTTGCATGATTTTGGAGCTTTCCGAGAAATTATCGGATTACTATTGGACTACGATTGCAGAGAAAGATTTTCCCTTTGTTCTTTTAATTGAACATACCAATCTGGTTACCGAGAATGACTATAAATCGCATATAATTTATCTTTCCAGGTATCTGGATCGAAAGAACGAGATGTATTCATTAAGCAATGATGAAATACAGAGGGAATTTATAAAGTATTTAAAAATCATGTTCCCTGATTGGGATGAATCAAAGATAAAGAGGGTATATATTAGCAGGACGAGCTATGCGCAACCGGTTGTTGTGCAGCAGTATTCAAAAATTTTACCCGAAATCGATACTCCTGTAGAGAATCTATTTTTAGCCAGTATGGCTCAAATATATCCCGAGGATAGGGGCCAGAATTATTCTGTCAGACTTGGAAAACAGGTTGCGGAAATGATTAAATAACAGGATGGATATTATAATATTGTACTGGAGGCAAGATTAAGATGTTGAAAAAGATGACAGTTTATGTGACTTCTGTGATGCTATTTTGCTTAATATTTTATCAGTGGGTTTTTGCTGCAGAGAACCTGTTGCAAAATCCGTCTTTCGAAGATACAAACAATAATATGCCAGTAGGTTGGTATACATGGGTTTGGGACTATAAGCCCGATATTGTCGATTTTAGAGTAGAGCAGGAAGGCTCCCGTAGTGGACAATACTATGTAACCATTGAGAATAAAGAAGCCAGGGATTCACGGTTTTTACAGGAGGTAGCGGTTAAGCCCAATACGTCCTACAAGTTTTCCGGCTGGATTAAAACAGAGAATGTTGGGAAAGATGTATTGGGAGCCAATTTGTCGTTGGAAGGAAATGTTACTCGCTCAAAGGATGTAAGAGGTACTGTTGATGAATGGCAATATACGGAGTTATATATCAGAATCGGTGAAGGTGTGGATACAATAAAATTATCTTTGGGTTTGGGAGGATACGGCAATCTGAACGTCGGAAAAGCGTCATTTGACGATGTAGCGTTTGAGGAAGTAGATAGTATACCCGAAGGTGTAAATTATGCGTTGATTGAAAATCCTGACGCAGTATCGGAATCAAAAGATGATGAATCAAAATCCGAACCGGGAAATACGGAAGGAAAGTATACTACAGTATGGTTGGTAGTATCCTGTGTCGTTTTGGCAACCATATTCTTTTATTACTATAGTTCGGGAAAGCTAAAATTAAAAGATAACAAGGATGATGAGTAAAATATTTAGCATGCATAAACTGAATAAATCGTATGTAAAGAAATATTGAAAAAACATAATGACGAGTTTATTATAAAAAGGCTGCAGAAGATGAAATTCCGCAGCCTTAACTTTATTCGGTTTATGCTAAATATTCTCTCTACTGTTCCGATTCTTCTACCGGAAATGTTTTTATTATTCTTAGGAGATATCTTTTCATTAAACTCACATCGAAGGAGTTTATTTCGCCGTCTCCGTCTACGTCGGCAGCTTTTGAGCCGTTAGGAGAAGGAAATTCGTTAATTTTTCTGAGAACATATCGTTTAAGTATCGAAAGATCGAGGGAGTCTATTTCAAGATCACCGTCAACATCACCGTATTTGAAAGTGCCCGGAGTAATTCCTCCCAGGGGTATTACATGATCCAGTCCCTTCTTCCACAGTGTTGGCTCGATTATTGCGTATTTTTCTTCATCTACGGTTTTCCAGTCTTCGAGCATCAAACCGCCGGTATCGGCTGAGTTGGGATTAAAGGCCCAGAAGGTATGATGCAGTCTCTTATCTGCAATAAAGCTTCCCAGACATTCAAGCCATTTGCGGTTGTTATCGTTTTTAAGCTTGCCGCCCCATTCCCCGATTAACATAGGTGCAATATTTTGATCCACAATGTAATACCAGTTTGGATACCAGCACTCTTCATAAAGACTGTTAATGTCGAATTCTTTCTTAAACCATGGCTGCACATAGATGTCCGGTCCGTAATCGTGCACGGAATATACAAGCTTGTCCGGAGCCGATATGGTCACAGGATGGTCAGCTACTCCTCTCAAGTTGCCGCCCCACCAGTTGCAGTATGTAGTAAATTCACCGCAGTTGGTATAATCATATCCATCCATTGGGTATGCCTCAACACCTTCCACAACAATCAATACGTTGGGATTTATGGCGAGTATTTCTTCGGCAATAATTTCAGCAGCTCTTTTCCAATTGTTCGGATCATCCGAATCATCCCATTTAGCGATATTAGGACCTGAGAACTTTCCGTGGGGCTCATTTTTGAGGTCCATTGCAATAACAGTATCATCATCCTTGTATCTTTCTGTAAGCCATTTCCAAGCCTCGATAAAATCCTCGAAGCTCACATTTTTGTCATACCACAGGTTGTCCTGGTATGAATCCTTGGATGCGCCATGCATGTCAAACATAGCCTTCATACCGTTTTTCTTCATATGGTTTATTGTATAATCCAATATTTCAAGGCTGCTTAGACCGTCAAGACGCGGGTTCTCGAAGGTGTTCACAAAGGAAGTTTCCACTCGTTTACCGCTTTTCCATTCCAGAATCAGTTCAGCACTGATGGGAATTCTGAGAAGATTGAAACCCAATTTTGCCATTAAATCCAGAGAGTCTTCCAAATTGCATTTGTTAAGACCGTAAAATCCGTTTGCTCCGTCAGTTTCAAACCCAAACCAATTGATACCGGTAAGGTAAACAGTGTTTCCTTTTGAATCCTTAATTAAATTGCCTTCCACGTGGAGCCAGTCATCATCGTTCGGCGGCGGTGTCGGTTCCGGTGGCGGCAAAGGTCCCTCTTTTCCCCATACCAACTTACCTTTATAATAGAGCGTCATTTTATCGTATTCTGCATAGTCGGTGAAACTGGGGTCATAAGAATAATCATTGGTTTGATCATAATAGCCGTTGGATGTTTTTTTCAGTACCAACTGCATTTGACCGCTGTTACCGCCATCCTTAATAGTTCCCGCTCCGCTGGTAAAGCCAATTTCTGCATATCCCAATTCGGGATGAAATTCTCCGAATATGTTGGTGGGACCTATCGCAGTATAAAAACATGTTAGAACTTCCTCGGTGGTACCTTCTTTTGTGTAATAATACCTGACTTTGAGATCAGCCATGTCAACATCTTGACCGCTGTTGTTGTAAATAATTATGTAAGGACGCATGCTTTGATATCTTTCATCCAGCGAACCGTCCATATAATGGATTGACAGACCTTCAAAATCGGTATCTTCAGTTGTGTCATCTGCATTGACAATGATGATGCCCAAAAGATAGGAAATAACCGTGGCGAAAATTGTTAATACTGATAGCAGGCTTTTTTTGAAGTGTTTTTGACCCATTAATACTATACCTCCCTCATTAAAAAATAAAGAAAAAATTAGCTTACCCCCTTATAAAAATTTTATATTAAATTGCATTGATTTCTTTGTATTTCTAAAAATTCTTTAAAATTAAACCGTTTTCAGGTCAAAAACCATATAAGTTAATTTTTAACCCATAAAGTACTATTTTAATTATATCATGAATATATTGGACCCGTACAGTATTTACAGCTTGACTAATCTCTAATGAGAACTTAACATTAATATATAAAACATAAGGCATATTTATTGTGACTTTGGGGGGTTAACACAAATGAAAAGTTGTTTGAGAAGATTTGTGAGTGTTGTGTTGTTATTTATTGTAATTATTGGAACTTCAACGTTTAATGAGGCGCAATCGGAGCCGTGGAAAGCCTACGAGAAATTTATACCGGCAGAAACTCCTATTATAAAAAGGCATTTGAGGGGAGCCTGGATTAGTACGGTTGTAAACTTGGACTGGCCTTCTACTGATACTGTGAAAATAGCAAATTCTGAAGAACGTATAAAAAAGAGCAAGGAAGAGCTGATAGAAATTTTGGATAAAGCCGTGGAACTGAAGTTTAACGCGATTTTCTTCCAGGTTAGCCCGGAAGGGGATGCATTGTACAAATCCAAAATTGTTCCCTGGTCCAGGTATCTTACAGGAACCTTTGGAAAAGATCCCGGTTTTGATCCGTTGGCTTTTGCCATTGAGGAAGCTCATAAGAGAAATCTGGAAATCCATGCGTGGTTTAATCCTTATAGGGTTTCAATGAATACAAATTCCTCAACGGTTTCTTCTTTGAATATTGAAAAAAGTGTTTATAAGGAACATCCCGAATGGATTAAGAAATCCATGAACAGGTTTGTTGTGGACCCGGGAATTCCTGAAGCAAGAAAATGGGTAATTGATCGGGTTATGGAGGTGGTTGAAAACTACGATGTTGACGGGGTTCATTTTGATGACTATTTCTACTACGAAGAATATGAAGGTGAATTGAAGGATCAGGACACCTTTAATAAATACAATAACGGAAAGTTTAAAAATTTGGGTGATTTCAGAAGAAACAATACTTATCTTCTTATAAAAGAGCTTTCCGAAAAGATAAGGTCTGCAAAGCCGTGGGTTAAGTTCGGTGTGAGCCCGGCAGGAATATGGGCAAATAAAAAAGACGGGCATCCTGACGGCTCAAATACAAACTCAAGCTTTACAAACTATGACAAGTCTTTTGCCGATACTAAAAAGTGGGTTGAAGAAGAAATAATAGATTATATTGCCCCACAAATTTATTTTACCTTTGCCAATCCAAGGGCACCTTATGGAGAACTTGCTTCATGGTGGTCCAATGTTTGCAAGGGAAAAAATGTGCATCTTTATATAGGTCAGGCCTTCTATAAAATAAATGATGATACCGATGAATATTTTAAGGGTTCCAATGCGGTGCCTGAGCTTTCGAGACAGTTGAAATTCAATATGGCAAAGCCGGAGATTATGGGGACGATTATGTTCAGGTTCAAAAATTTTGAAGATTCCGGTAAACAACAAGCAGTGGGGGCTATTAAAAATAATCTTTGGACAACAAATTCGCTGGTTCCCGTAATGCCGTGGAAGGGAGGAAGTGCCCCCGATACACCGACTCTGGGCAAATTAGAAAGTCTTTCCAAGGGAGTTAAGCTTACTTGGACGGATAATGATCCCGATACTGCTTATTTTGCCGTTTACCGTTTTAATTTAGGAGAAAAGACGGATATTGTATCGGATGAGAGTGCTTTGAGGCTTTTGACTACGATAAGAAAAAACCGCAGCGGAGTACAGGAATTTGTTGATTATGAAATAAGCAATGCCGACAGTGTATATTACGTTGTAACTGCCTTAGACAGACTCCACAACGAAAGCGAAGGGCTTGCCGTAAGCACAAACCAGTCGGAGTATTTTCCCGATGTAGGTATGAAATACTCCTGGGCTGTTGATGCCATTGACATGCTCTATGAAAAAGGAGTTATAAAGGGCGACGAAAACGGCATGTATAATCCCGGAGTTAACACAAAAAGAGGGGACTTTACTATTATGATCGTAAAAGCACTGGGATTTGAGGCTGAGTTTACCGATAATTTTGCCGATGTTAAACCGGGTTCGTATTATTATGATGCGATAGGTATTGCCCGGGAATTGGGGATTGTTAAGGGAGACGGAAATAATTTTAATCCCGATGCCAATATTACCAGAGAAGATATGATGGTTATTGTGGTGAATGCACTTAATAAGGCGGGTGCAAAGATTGAAAAGGCTGACCCCAAATACCTTGATAATTACAGCGATGCCAAGAACATCAGCAATTATGCAAAAGAAGCAGTGGCACTCCTTACGGCGAAGGGAATTGTCAACGGCTTTGACGGAAGGATAAACCCTAAAGGTATGGCTACCCGGGCCGAAATCGCAGTGGTATTTGCCAATGTGTTGAACAAGATAGAGTTTATGTAATCCTTTGCGGTTACAATGGATTTTTTAAATAGCCGGTGTATTATAGCTAAAGAAGGATGCTTTCGAAACATTGAGAAGCATTCTTCTTTATTTTTATTCCATAGATAAAAAATGGAAATTACCATAAATGCAATAAAGTACAATGAATTAACAAAATGAACATTTAAAAATCAAAATTAATTTACGCGGACTGGTTATACTAAGTATTGAATAAAGGAGGTGTTCATGTGAAAATTTCCAGAATACTGTTAAGTGCCATACTCGTAACAGCCATTGGTTCAACTTCGGTTTCAGCGGCACCATTGCTAAAAGCTACGGACTTATCTAAATCCAATGCACAGCAACATGTAAATAATGAATGCGAAAAGCCCCAGTGCACTTATAAGAAAAAGAGTGATTATGAAGAGAAACATAAAGACCCCATAGAGAGACTGCAAAGAAAAAAGCAAAAGGTGCAGGAGCTTTATGACAGCGGAAAAATAACAAAGGAAGAGGCAGATGAGCTAACGAAGAAAATTGATGAGAAAATCAAGGAAATTCAGGAGTTTAACAGCCTTCCGTTAGATAAGAAGAAAGAAAGGCTTATAGGTAAATTTAAAGAAAAAATAGATGAGAAGGTAAAAGAAGGTAAGTTGACTCGGAAAGAAGCTGATGAGCTTATTAAGGAATTTACACGAAGGATAAAAGAATGGGATGGTAAGGGATATCCCGGATTTAAGTCAGGAAAGCAGCGGCAAAAAGGAAAAGGTTTATTTAAAAATAAAAAGCAATATTAAAAATTAACATAAAACAGTAAACAACTTTCAAGCTTATATATATTTGTCAGTTACTGAAACACACTTGGATAAAAACAAAGATTAATGGCACTCATTTATATTAAGAAATGAGTGCTATTTTTGTAAAGATAAAATAAAACTTGTATACTTGTATTGTGTTTTTATGATATAATATTCTGTAGTTCAAAAAAATAAAAAATGGGGGGTAATACATGAAAAGAAGCCTTAAAGTATCAATTTCCATTCTATTGTGTTTTTTAATGCTGTTTGCCGAGATGATGCCTGTCGGAACTTTAACTGCAAGGGTTTTTGCAGAGAGTTCGGTAAACAATGAAGTGCAAGATCCGGCAGAGATCGGCGAAATCGATGATTATTCAAGTATAGAAAGTGTACTTGACAGTGTTTACAATATTGAGGAAGAGTCGGAGGAAAACTCCGAAGAAGAATCCCTTGGGATTTTGAACCCAAGTAAGGCAGTTCTTCTGGAAAGTACTTCTTCCGGTGATAATGGAAATTTAAACGAATATGTTATTTCCGGTACTGTATTTTTACCGGAGGGTTATGTGGCGCCCAAGAATGGGTTGAATTTAAGAATATATGCCCAAAGCTCAAGAACCAATAGTGTAAATGTTACTATCCCCGAAGGAGAAAACAAAGTAGATTACAGTGTTATTGTGCCGGGCGAAGACAATTACAAAATATATTATCAGGTATCAAATCCTAACTACGTGAGTTCAGGCTATTATTCCGAAAGCGGAACGGTTAGAACTTCTTCCGCAGCCGATACGGTCCAGTTGACGCAACAAGCCCCCGTGAAATCGGACATAAATCTTACACTGATAGATAATAAAATTATTTCTGGAGAGGTTTTTATTCTCGACGGTGTTGTATCTGCGGGCGGATTATCGGTAACAGTTAAAGCAGAATGCGGTTCTGATAGAGTAACAAAAACTGTAACCATTCCTGAAGGAGGTAATTTTGCAGAATATGAACTGTTAGTACCTCCCAATGCTCCGGGTAAGGGATATCTTGTTAGTTATCAGACATCGGATAAGGCATATCTTGGCACTGCATATTATAACAAGGATGGGGCGGTGAGATATGATACGCTGGCTACGCTTGTAGATGTCAGTTCCAATAATAAGGAAGGCATAAACATAAACCTGATTTCAAAGAAAAAAATAAGCGGAACGGTATCGTTACCGAAGAGTGTGGCACCTAAAAACGGTGTTACAGTTACATTAAATGCAGTTAGCGGATCCGATAAAAGTACTGAAACTGTGACAATACCTGAGGGTACTTCTTCGGTTGAATATAGCTTGTATGTTCCTGAAGGGACTGGCTATAAGGTATACTATACTACTATCAATGAAGCCTATTTTTCAACCGGATATTATAATAATAGCGGTACGGTAAAGGACGAAAAGGCAGCTACACTTATTGATACCGTCTCGAAAGATTCAGAAAACATAAATGTTGAACTTATTGCAAACTATACTGTTTCCGGAACGGTATCGTTGCCCGGGATAAAAGCAAATGAGAATATAGCTGTTGAAGTAATTGTAGCGTCAAACAGCAGTAAAATAAAGAGTACCACCGTTGTAATTCCTGCCGGTGGGTCGGAGGCTTCTTATTCCATGTATGTACCGACGGGATCAGGTTATAACGTTTCATATAAGACAAAGAACAGCGCTTATGTTGAACAGGGATACTATAAAGAAGGTTCTACGGTTAGGTATTTAAGCTCTGCTAGTTTAATATCCGTCGATAATAAAGATATTGATAATATTAACCTTACACTTATTGAGAAAAGAACTATAAGTGGGCTTTTGTCCATGCCTTCAGGTAAGGCACCCAGAGGTGGTATAAGCTTTGAAGTTACTGCGTATAATGGTTCTCAGCAGGCAAAAACCACTGTTACAATCGAAGAAGGTAAGGACAGTGTTCCCTATTCCATCAGTGTTCCGGCGGATGAGGGATACATAATCAAGTGCAAACTGCTAACACTTCAGGCAATTTATATGAATGAACAGTATTACAGCAGCGGCGGTACTGTATATAATGTTGATTCTGCCTCAACCGTAAGTACAATCAGTGGAAATCAACCGAATATTAACATAATGCTTTTGGAGAAGAGAACTGTAAGCGGAACATTATCTTTCCCGTCAGGATTTGTTGCTCCTGAAGGAGGAATAACATTTGTTCATGAGACCGACGGAAGAATAACTTATATTGAATTTGAAGAGGGACAGAGTTCCGCACCATTTACTATTTACTATAATCCGGGTAAATTTTATCTCTACTATGAATGTTATGAAGATGATATATTTGTATCTCCCGGTTATTATAGCAAGGGCGGTACTGTTTTAGATAAAAGCAGCGCCGATCTCATTGATGTTACTGAAGGTAACCAGGTAGGTATAGATTTGAAACTGTTATTAAAGAAAACCATTTCGGGAAAAGTTGTTCTGCCGAAAGGAGTTGCTCCTGCCGGAGGATATAATGTAACGGTAAGAGCATCGGGAACCAAAGGAAAGGCAGAGCAAACTGTTAGAATCAATCCGGGAGAAAAAGAGGCAGATTATATCCTGTTTGTCAATCCCGGAGATAAATACAGCGTATGGTATGAAACAAATAAAGAGTATAATTATGTAAGCCCTATGTATTATAATTCCGACGGAATGGTAAGAGATCAGAAGAATGCCTCGCTCCTTGACTTGAGGACGGAAAGTAAAACCGATATAGACTTAACCCTTACAGAAATGCGTTCCGTTAGCGGTAATATTGTTCTTCCGTCCGGGGTTGCGACCGGGACAGGAATTAATGTGGATGTTGTTGTTACCAACGGAAAGGATACCACCAATATTTCTGTTACAATTCCGGGAGGAAGCAGTTTTGCAAATTATACCGCATATGTTCCTGCGGGACATGACTATAAAGTTAGATATGAGGTAGATTTAAAAAGCAATTACGCTACCGGTGGTTATTACGGGGTGAGCGGTACAACTTTGAATGCAAGTTCTGCGGCATTACTGGATCTGACTTTGGATAATAAAAATGAGATTAACATGACCTTGATACCTAAAAGGACAATAAGCGGTACAGTATCGTTACCTTCAGGAATGACTTTTGACAAAGATACAAAAGTAACGGTTTATGCAGGAAACAGCTATTCAACTTCAGTCACAATACCTTCAAAACAAACCTCTGTTTCGTACTCTGTGATGGTTCCGCCCAACAGTGAGGGTTCGGGTTATAAAGTATATTACAAACTTTCATCAAGTACGGTGTTCATTACGACAGGGTACTTTAACAGCGGTGGAATGACAGCATTTGAGGATAGTGCAGAGCTTGTGGATGTAAGCAATTCAGACGGTAAAGCCGACCTTGTGCTGATACCGAAAAGCAGTATAAGCGGTGTGGTTAAACTACCTGAAGGCAGTATTGCTCCTAGTGGAGGCTTAAAGGTAACTGTTAATTCATCCAACTCAAAAAACAAGGGATCTGTTGTAGTGACTATACCGGAAGGAAAGAGTTCTGCACCATATACCCTTTATGTTCCCTCCGGAACAGGATATCTTGTTGAATATAAAACAAGCGATGAAGAGTATTGTCAAACAGGTTATTACAGCAAGACAGGTACGGTTAAAGAAGCGAATGCAGCTACTTTGTTGGACGTAAACGAAAGCGGCTGTCAAAACATAGATTTAGAGCTCATCAAAAATAAGAAAATAACAGGAATCTTTAGACTTCCAAAGGGAGTAGCTCCGGCAGGAGGTTTTAAAGCTAACCTAATTGCAAGCAACGGAAGCAATTCGGTAAAGAAGAGTGTAACAATTCCTCAGGGTTACAGTTCCGTAAGCTATACCTTATATGTTCTGGAAGGAAAAAACTATACGGTAAGGTATGAGACAACGGACAGGAGTGTTATGCCCACCGGTTATTACAGTGACGGTGGAATGACCGTTGATAAATCCAAAGCAAAACTGATAGATGCTTCTATCGATGTTTCATCAATAAATATTGACCTAATACCGAAAATTACGCTTAGAGGAAATGTAAAACTTTCATCTGCTCCTGCTCCGGCAGGTGGAATCAGCGTTAAGCTGACAATTGACAATAAAGTTTCTAAGGATTCGTTGGATGTATTGATACCTGAAGGACTTACTTCTGCGCCTTATGAGCTTTATGTACCGGCTGGAGAAAACTATGTTTTACAGTACACCACATCAAATGTAGGGTTTGTAAGTCCCGGTTATTATTCGGAATCGGGTACAAAGGAAAAGTCAAGTGAAGCTTCGTTATTAAATATATTGAACGACCGGGAAGGGCTTGACATTACGCTTATTACAAAAAGAACTATTCGCGGTATGATAATGCTTCCGGAAGGATATGCTCCGGCAGCAGGGGTTAAAGTTACATTGACCGCCCAAAGTGCAAAGGACAAAATTATTGCAAACTATACTATTGGAGAGGGAGAAAACTCAGTACCGTATACATTGTATGTATCTTCCGATCAGGAGTACATTGTAAAGTATGAGACTACCGATGAAAAATATGTAAGCTTGGGATATTACAATGTTACTGGTACAACAAGGGATGAGTCAAAAGCTGACCGGTTGGATACAACCGAAACGGATAAAGTAGGAATTAATATAAAACTCATTGGTAACAGATATATATCCGGTAGTGTTTCTGTTCCGTCAGGAATTGCACCTTTTGGAGGAATAAAGGTACGGCTCAGGGCTTCAAACGGGAAAGACAGCCGGGAAATTGAAGTGGTTATACCGGAAGTGAGCAGTTCAACAAATTACAAGTTGTATGTGCCTGAAGGCAAAGACTATGAGCTAAGCTACAGAATAGTAAATCCCGATGGCAAGTATTTGACTAATGGGTATTACAATGCAGATACTGCAACGAGAGAAAGAGGAGAATGTGTTCTTATCGATCTTTCCGGTCAGAATAAGGAAGGAATTAATATTACACTGATACCCAACAGGCTGGTGACAGGAAATATTCTTTTACCTTCCGGGGTAGCACCTTCAGGAGGATTAAAAATCACGGTTACGGCACAGAACAATAGGGATTCGGTTTCAACACAGGTGATTATGCCCCAGGGCAGCAGTTCTATAGTGTATAGGATGTATCTGCCTGAGGGAGAAAATTATACTATTGGTTATACCATAAGCCATGAAGACTATCTGTCCGGCTATTATAATGTAAATAATACTGTTTTGAACAAATCTGAAGCTACAACATTTAATGTAAGAAAAAATGATGTTCTGGGAATCAACATAACAGTGATATCTAAAAGAACCATTAAGGGAGTTATAAGTCTTCCCGAAGGAATGATTGCACCGGCAGGAGGAATTGATGTTACGGTTTCTGCAGGAAGTTACAGCACAAAGGTGACTATTCCTCAGAACAAGAGTACTGTGTTGTATACCTTAAAGGTATCGCCGAATGCGGTTGGTTCAGGATATACCGTTAAGTATACAATTTCTTCATCCTTTGATTTTGTTTCAACAGGCTACTATGGAGAAGAAAAGACTGTTGCCGGTTCCCAAACAGCATCATTGATTGATGTTAGTATGGAAAGTAAAACCGGTATAGATCTTACAATACTGAATAAACGCTTGATAAAAGGAGTATTTGAACTCGGATCCGGTGTTGCGCCGTCTGGAGGTATTAATGTAACTATAACGGCAGAGGGAAAGTCGGCAGAAGCGAGAACCGTTTCATTCCAGGATACTGTTAATATACCGTTCGGACAAAACATGACAACATATGAGTTGAAGGTTGATCCAAGCTATTTCGGTTCTGGATACACGATTAAATATACCATGAATTCTGCTTACGGTTATGCTGAAACCGGCTATTACAGCGACAAAGGAACGGTCCAAAATCAGAAGGATGCCACACCGGTCGATGTATATGAAAATGATCGAGAGGATATAAATATAGTTGCTATTTCCAAGAATCATATAAGCGGTATAGTATCTCTTCCTGAAGGTAGGGTTGCTCCTGGAGGAGGAATAAAATTAAGTGTAATAGCTGATAACGGAAAAGACAGTGGTTCTGTAGATGTAACTATTCCTGAAGGCGAAATATTTGCAGAATATCTGCTTGTCGTACCGCCGGGAACAGGATATAAGCTTTACTACAGCGTGACACCGAACAACAACTATGTAACGAACGGGTATTTCAGTAAGGACGGAACTGTTACTGATCCTAAGAAAGCAGAGCTTTTTGAAGTTAGTGACAATATTGCCGGAAAAAATATTGTTCTTATTGCAAAAAGAAAAATATCCGGAGAGATTTTACTTCCGCCAGGCGAATTTGCTCCTGTCGGCGGATTGAGAGTTGAAGTATTTGCTAACAACGGTATAAACAGCGATTCTATGTCGGTGTATATACCTGAAAACGGATCATCTCAAAATTTTGAGCTTTATATGCCGCCGGAAAACGGATATAGGCTGTATTATACTTTATCTTCGACTATTGACTACGTAAATAAAGGATACTTTGCAGGTAATTTCACAGTGCTGGAAGAAAAAGATGCATCAGTTATCGATCTGAGTAATAAGGATTTGACTGATGCAACGATGAGGCTTATTAGAAACAGTGTTATTGAGGGGAATGTAATTCTTCCGGTAGGTTCAGCCGGAGAAGGAGGCATTGAGGTACGGATAACAGCGAATAATGGTAAATACACTTATTCAACCGATGTATTGATACCGGAAGGAAGCAGCAGCAAGGCATATTCTTTGGCAGTTTCCCCTGCAGCAGGATATACTGTTTCTTATCAGGTTTCAACAGGACTTGATTATAAACCGAAAGGTTACTACAGCCATGAAGGAACTGTTACTTCCGTAAATGAGGCTTCAAAACTGGATTTATCCTCAAAAGGAGAAAAAAGTATTGATCTGACTCTTATGCTTTACAACAGCATCAGCGGGACAATATCCTTGCCTGAAGGGGTTGCACCGGACGAAGGAGTGACGGTAACAATATATGCTGAGAATTCAAGAAATAAGAGAAAAATAACCGTTACAATACCGGCCGAAAAGAGCTCCACGGACTACACCGTTTATGTGCCTGACGGCAATGGATATAAAGTTTATTATGCTATGGATCCGAATGAAGAGTATGTTGATAAGGGTTATTATTCACCAAATAGAACAGTGGTAAAAGAAAAAGACTGTGTTACTTTGGATGTTATTGGTGATTCTAAGTATGATACCAATCTCACCATTATAGCCAAAAGGATTATTAGCGGAACCATATCTCTTGAAAAGGGTGAGACGGCTCCTCAAGAGGGAGTGTCCGTTCGTATCAGTGCCATTAACGGTGATGAGCGGACTGTAGTTATACCATATGGTAAGAGCAGTGCATCATATGAACTGAAAGTGGTGCCTAAGGATTCCGGAGAGGGATATAAAATAAAATATGAAACCCTCAAGAACTATGGCTATGTACGGTACGGCTATTATTCCGAAGACGGCTGTGTCAGGAATGAAGTAAAAGCTGAGCTTGTTGAAGTAAGTGACGGTGACAGAGAAGATGTTAACCTTGAGATAGCTAAGCTTCGTACTATAGAAGGAAAACTAAGACTTCCAGGAGGCATTGCAGCAACTAAAGACATGACAGTAAGTATAATTGCTTCCAACAGTCTTGACAGTGCTGAGGCTTTAGTTTACATACCGAAAGGTGCCAAAGAGGCAGCATACTCAATTAAAGTTCCTACCAATGACGAGGATGACGGGTACAAGGTTAGATATGAGAATTGGTTGGACAGCAGTTTTGCGGACATTGGTTATTACACCCAATCGGAAACTGTTAGAAATGTCAAATTGGCTGAAGGAGTCAATGTTAGAAGTGAAAATGTAAGCGGTATTGATCTTACTCTAATAGCAAAAAGAAATGTATCGGGTAAAGTTTCACTTCCTTACGGTTCTGCACCTGCGGGAGGCCTTACGGTAACGGTTTACATTGAAAATGATACGGATAAGGTTGTTTCTTACGTCACAATACCGCAAAATCAAAAATATGCGAACTATTCGATAAATGTTCCTGTGGGCAAGAATTATAAAGTCGGTTATGAAATATCGACAAGGAATGATTTTGTTCCATGGGGCTATTATAGTGTTTATGGTATGGCTTATATTCCTGAAAGTGCATCTCTATTGGATGTAAGCGATAATATTGACGGAATTGATCTGACACTAATAGAGAAAAAATCCATAAGCGGTACGGTATCTCTACCTGAAGGAAAAGCTCCCAGGGGAGGAATCAAGGTAGAAATATATGCTGAGGATGCAGGAGACACATGGGTTACTATACCTGAAGGGGAATCCTCTGCTCAATATTCGATGAAGGTTGTACCGAATATTGAAGGCAAAGGTTATAAGGTTAGATATGTGGTATCATCGGAGTACAACCTTGTAAATTATGGCTTTTACAGCAAGGAGGGTACGGTAAGAAACAGCAAGCTGGCCGACCCTGTAAATGCCAACAATAAGGATGTTACTGACATAAATATTGAAATTATGAAACCAAGGAAGATAAGCGGAAAGGTGACCTTACCGGAAGGGGTTGCACCCAAAGGAGGTATCTCCTTAAATATAGTTGTGACCAACGATATTGACGGTAATTCGCAGATTATAGTTATACCTGAGGGAGGTAATTCTGCCGAGTATTCCATAAGTATGCCTCCGAATGATCCGGGCTATGAGTACAGAGTAAGGTATGAGAATTGGTCCAGCAAAGTATTTACCACATACGGCTATTTCAACAGTAGCGGCACAACGAATAATCTGTCCCATGCAGAACCGATAGATGTCAATAATAAGGATGCGAATAATATTGACATGGTTCTTTTGAGAAAGGCCACTATTAGCGGAAACTTTGAGATTCCTGAGGATTGCACTCTTCCTGAGGAGGGACTTAATGTAAGAATCTATGTGTCAAACGATGTGGAAACCTATTCAACCAATATTGTAATACCTTACGGTACAACCTCAGTTCCATATTCTGTTCATGTTGAGGAAGGATCGGGTTACAGACTTTTCTATGTATTGGAAAGCAACGACAGCTTTATAGAAATTGGATATTATGGTGAAGACGGTGTATATGCGGATAAAAAGAAAGCAAAAGTGTTTACCGTGACGGATGAAAACATAAACGGCTGCAAACTGGGACTTCTTGAAAAAAGAAAAGTATCCGGAAAGTTTACATTGCCTTATGCTATTGATGAAGGTTTAATTGAAGTTACCATTAGTGCTTCAAACGGATCGGACAGAAGTGAAACCAAATTATATGTTCTCTATGGAGTAACAGAGGTTGATTATACACTGAATTTACCGGCAGGTAGCGGATATATACTGCAATACGACATTATTCCCATAAAAGGATTTGCGTCTTCCGGATATTACAGTGAGAGCGGTATGGCAAGAAGAAAGGACAAAGCAGATGCTTTGGATCTGACAGAAAATGACCTTGCAGGAATGGACATATCTTTGATTGAGGATATGACAATAAGCGGAGAAATCAAACTGCCTCAAGGTGTTGCTCCTGAGGGAGGTATTGAGGTAACGGTTACGGCAACGGACGAATCAGGGAATTCCGAATCATGCATAAGAATAATTAAAGAGGGAGAAAGCTCTGTTGAGTATTACCTGAATGTTCCGCATAACAATTATAATTCAGGATATAAGGTAAGATACAGCGTAACCTCCGATAACTATGCGACAATTGGATATTACAGTGAGAACGGTACAAAAGTACTGTCGGATATGGCAACACTGGTGGATGTAAGCAGTGAGAATGCTGAAGATATAAATCTGATGCTGATTGAAAAGAAGGTTATTAGCGGTATTATAAGCTTACCGGACGGAGCTGCCAAAGAGGGAGGGTTAACTGTAACCGTAAGGGCTTCCAGCCAATTATTCAGTGTAGATGATAAAGTGGAAGTAGTTATACCTGAAGGTGAAAGTGAAACTTCCTATTCTCTTAAGGTATCTCCGAATGTTGAGGGATCAGATTATATATTATTCTATCAGGTTAATGATGACGCGTATGTCGGTACAGGATATTACAATACTGCAGGAGCAGTGGTTGATATTAAAATGGCAACCCCTGTTGATGTAAGCAACGGAAATTACAGCAGTGCGGACATTTCGTTGGTAAAAAGCAGAAAAGTTTCTGGTAGAATAGCACTTCCCGAAGGAGAATCCGCACCTAAGGGAGGAGTTTCGGTAACGGTATTTGCGGAGAAAACAGATTATTCAGGCTACAGGATAAGCAAGAGTGTATTGATACCGGAAGGTAAGAATTCGGCAGAATATACCCTCATTGTTCCTGAAAGTACATCCAAGGTTGTGGGACTTGATGTTGAGGTATCAACCGATAATGGAACCGCTGATACGGCAGATGATTATGCTCTCAGCACAAAGGTATTTATTCCATCGGCAAGTAGCATCCGAAGCTCTGATTATAAGGTAGGATATTCGTATATTGCGGGTGAAAAGTATTTCAAGAGCGGATTCTATTCTGAAGCCGGAACGGTTCCTGCAGTAGGAATGGCAGATATATTGGATGTAGCTTCTAAAGATATTGAGGATGTTGACTTTACACTACTGAAAAAAGATACCGTAATTAAAGGAACTGTTAAGCTTCCGGAAGGAAAAACTGCACCGAAAGAGGGTATTTCGGTAAGTATAACAGCTGAAAACGATGCCTTGGATTATGTTTGCGAAAAGACTGTGATTATCAGTTCAGGAAAGTCGGCTGTTGATTATGAACTTGAAGTTCCTTCTATTGATGGCTATAAAATTAAGTACACTGTGAAGTCAATTGGCGGATATGTTACCAGCGGTTATTATTCCGAAAACGGAACGGTGGGCAAAAAGGAACGCTCAACATCCATTAACTGTTCTTCAGGTAGTGTAATGGGTATTGATTTGAATTTGATACCGGGAATGGAGATAAAAGGGAAGATTTCATTGCCTGCAGGACACAAGGTTAATATAAAGGACTTCTGGATGTGGGTTGTTGCATCAAATGAGAATTATGAATCTGCGGCCTATGTTACCATAACTGAAGGAAAGTCCGATGCTACCTATAGTGTGTATGTTCCCGAAGGGGCTGACTATATAGTGTATTATTCTCTGCAGTCTCTCTATGGAGAGTACGTAGAAAAGGGATATTACAATTCCAATGTAACTACGGCAAATAAAGACTGCGCTACAAAGCTTAATGTTTCCAAAAACACCAGCGGTATAAACCTGATGTTGATACCTGTTGACCGAATAATATCCGGTACGGTATCACTGCCTGACGGTATGGCAGCAGTATCCTATTCAATTCGTGTTCCTTCAAACAATAAGGGCAACGGTTACAGGTTGGGATATTCAGTGACATCGGGGAATGCCGACGGATTATATTATGAAAAGGGCTATTTCAGCCAGTTTGGTACTTTTTCAGACATTAATGATGCTTCAATCATCGATGTTAGTACAAGAAACAGCAACGACAGGGATATGACTCTGATGACTGATGATATGAAGCCAGTGGAAGCAATTATGCTGGATAAGTATCAGGTAACCATACAAAGTGGCGGAGAACTTAAACTTAATGTAAAGCATCTTCCTGAGAATGCTACAAATAAAACAATTAAGTGGTCTACCAGCAACAATAATATAGCGGAGGTTTCTTCCGAAGGCCTTGTTAAGGCAAAAGCTTCAGGAACTGCAGTAATAACTGCAATTTCAAGCAATTCGGTTATGACGGCATTTACTGTAAAGGTTGTTCCGAAGGAAGAAGGCTTAAGTATTGATAAGTTGACAATCAGTCTTAATCCCGGAGAGAGTGAACAACTCCATGCAATATTCAATCCGGTTAGCGAAGATGACAGTGTAATATGGACATCGGACAACATAGAGGTGGCAGATGTAACACAGGAAGGATTGGTAACAGCAATAAAATCCGGTTCTGCTGTAATAACTGCTACAAGCACAAAGGATTCTTCTATAGTTGCCGAATGCAGTGTAACGGTTATAACTCCGGTAACGGGTATCGAAATAGACAAGACAGAACTGAAAATTAAGGTGGGCTATAGCGATCAGCTTACAGCATGGGCACTTCCGGAGGCTGCAAGTTACAAAGGTATATCATGGTCATCAAGCAACGATAGGATTGTCAAGGTTTCTCAATCGGGAGAAGTAACCGGAGTGGGAATCGGAACGGCTGTTGTAACTGCCAGAAGTATTTACAATCCTTCCGTGAAGGTTGAGTGTAAAGTTGAAGTTGTGCCTGTTCCGGTTGAAAAAATAGTAATTAACAGAGAATCCGTTACATTGTATCCTGATGATTACATTCTGTTAACGACAGACATTCTTCCGCTGGATGCAACTGACAAAAGAGTGGAATGGAAATCAATGGACAATAGTATTGTAACTGTAACACAGGAAGGTCTTGTAAAGGCAGTAGGCTTTGGAGAGGTAAAAGTAATTGCTGCAAGCCTTTATGATGCTTCCAAAACGGCAGAGTGTTTAATTAAAGTTGTACCCAGACCGGTTACAAAAGTAGCATTCAAAAATGCAACTGAAAAGATTTATATAAACTCAAGTAAAGCTCTCGAGGTAACTATATTACCGACAAATGCGACAAACAAAGCGTTGATATGGACTTCATCAAATGAAGATATTGCAACAGTATCTCAGAGCGGTCTTGTAACAGGTAAAAAAGCCGGTACGGTTCAAATAACAGCTGCATGGGAGGATAATCCGGAGGTTAAGGCAGTATGTACTGTTACCATCGAGGCTATTAAGGTATTGGGAATTTCTTTGAACATCAAAAATACATCCCTAAATGTTGGGGATAATGTAAAACTTATTGCAAGAATAACGCCGGAAAATGCTACGAATAAAGAGGTAGTCTGGACATCCAGTGACACTAAGATTGCAAAAGTATCATCGACCGGTATGGTAACTGCTGTTTCAGGAGGAACCGTTACAATAACGGCTACAAGCAAGGAAGATTCGAAAATTAAGGCCGTATGTACTATAACGGTAAAAGAAATAATGGTAAGTAGTGTAAGTCTTAACAGGCGTTCTGTTACCATAGCTGTTGGAGAATCAATTACACTAAATGCCAATGTATATCCTTCAAATTCCAGCAATAAAGAATTGGATTGGAAGTCAAACAATACTTCTGTTGCTCAGGTAAGCAGCGGGGGAGTTGTTAAGGCAATGGCCGTCGGTACTGCGATAATAACGGTAACCAGCAGGGCAAATCCATCATGCAAGGATGAATGTATTGTTTATGTCGAGGAGGCTTTACCTATACCTACTGAGCCGGTTTATGATCCCGGTGTCATTCCGGGTGCTGCTGGTGGAGGGCCGATAGTATCAATTGATGAAACACCGAGTCAAAGTGCTACGCCTACACCTACGCCTATACCAGGGGGTACTTCATCACCTGCAGTGACGCAAACACCGACACCGGGTAACGATAATCCGAGCAGCATAGATTACTTTACAGATATTAAGGGACATTGGGCAGCAGCCTTCTTTGAAGATTTATTGCAAAAAGGAATAGTCAGTGGATATCCTGACAGAACTCTAAGGCCTAATGCACCCATTACCAGAGCGGAAGCTACTGTTATGGTTATGAAGGCAGCGGGATTTGAAGTGACCAACAGTATTGCACTTACATGCACCGACAAAGACACGGTACCGGATTGGGCAAAGGCATATGTTGCAACTGCGATGTATAAAGGAGTGGTTAAGGGATATGAAGACGGATCCTTTAGACCTTCCAACAGGTTGACAAGGCAGGAGACTGTGGTTCTCGTACTGAGAGCCTTTGGAATAGAGGAGGATCAGGATAAGACACTATCCTTTGCCGATTCGAATGTAATACCGGCTTGGTCTGCAGGTTATGTAAAGAAAGCTGTTGAGCTGGGAATAATTAAGGGATATAATGATAATACCTTTGGACCGCAAAGAGAGATAACCCGTGCCGAGGTTGTTACCATTATTTCAAAGTGCATGCAGATTAAGAAGCAATAAATCTTGTAAAGCAAATGATTTAAGTTTGCTGAATTAAACCGAATAAAAGCTCCGGGGACATAGTGATATTGATATGCTCCCTGGAGCTTTTTGGCAATTTGACCTCGTGAAATTTTTCCATACTTTTCTTTACTATAATAATATGTTATCTTTATGAAGGAAAAGGGCCAATTTATGTGGAAAAGAATATATTGGTGAATTAAAAATCGTTATTCTTCGATATAAAAGGTATTACAGACTTTTTTTGCTGATGGAATTTAAAACGGAATGTACATAAAAAAAATAACCCAATTCGAAGTTATTTACCGAAGGGAGAATGATCTAGTTGGGTGCCCGGAAAAACATAGATGCAAGAAAAGATAAACACATGGATGAATCAATCTATGATGCTTTTATTTTTACCCTGAAACAGATAAGAGAAGGCAATCAACAGCTAAGAGACGAGTTTATAGCCGAATATAAGCCGTTTATACTAAAGGTTACATCAAATGCATTGGGAAAGTATATTGACACTCGCAATAATGACGAGTTTGGCATAGCCATGTCTGCTTTTAACGAAGCCATCGACAGGTTTGACCCAACTAAAGGCTATAATTTTTTTCTATTTGCCGAGCAAGTTATAAAAAGGCGGTTGATTGACTATTTTAGGAGAAACAAGGATAATAAAGAGTATCCATTTTCATATTTTGAAGACGAGACCGTTTATTACGATGAAAGCTGGTTCACCGAATCCTTTACCGGGTTTGAAGATGTTGAAATAAAGGAGGAAATTGAAAATTTTAAAAAGAAGCTAAGTGAATTCGGAATAACCTTTGTTGATCTGGTGTTAAATGTACCGAAACACAAAGATTCAAGAAGGTTATGTATAAGGATAGCAAAAATGTTGGCAGAAGACGATCAGTTGTACAAAGCACTGATTAGAAATAAAAGTATTCCGAGAAATGCGTTGAAGAAAAAAGCCAAGGTACATGGAAGAACCATAGGAAATAATAGAAAATATATAATAGCTCTTTGCTTGATTTTAAAGAGCGATCTAAGCCTTTCAAAAAGGTACTTGGAATATACTATGGAGGGGGGAAGATAACGTGAATAGAACAGGAATTGTATATGATATTCAGAATAATAAGGCTGTGGTCTTTACTTCAGAAAGTGAATTTATTATAGTTAGAAGACGCAAGGATATGAATATCGGTCAGCAGGTTAGTTTTGAAAACAGAGAGATATATAATCCTAAAAGAACATTATTGTTAAATGCTGTAGCTGTTGCATGTTCTGCTGCAGTTTTCATTATGACTTTTCTTTACTTCCGGTTTTTTATATCGGGAAATTCCGGGAATGTATATGGATATATAGGTGTTGACATAAATCCCAGTGTGGAATTTGAAATAAAAGGAGACTACCGGGTTTTGAAAATGAGGTCTCTTAATAGAGAAGGAGAGCAATTGGCCCAAGAGATGGATGTTAAAGATAAAAAGATTGAGGATGCTGTTTCGGAATTAGTAATAAAATCTATTGATATGGGTTTTATTGGTCCGAATGATAATAGGGCTGTTTTGATTTCCGGGGCATTAAAAGAGGTTAAAGGAAAAAGCAGTTCTGAAAATGGAGAAGAGGAAACCCAGTTGTACAGGCTGCTGAGCAATATAAAGAATAATTTAGACAATGATAGAATTGACGGTCATATCATATTGATAGATTCGGAGGAAAGAAAGCATGCTTTGGAAAAAAATATTTCCATGGGGAAATACGGTTTATATTTGAAAGCAGAAAAATTGAGAGCAGGCATAAACTTCGAAGATATCTATGATATGAGTGTGTCTGAAATGATTGACAAATTAAATAAAGATGAACCTCACAGGTCGGCAGATGTTTCAAACCCTCAAACCCCGGCATTATCAACGCCGAAACCTGAGATGCCTACACCGGAAATGCCGCAAAAAACCGATGTTGCTTCGGAATTGACATTAATTGAAACGCCGACACCGGAGCCAACCATAAAACCGACAACGACCCCAGTGGGGATATCGGCAAAAGAAAGCCTGATAATACAATATTATAGCAGGGATAAAAATGAAACTGAAACTGTTCAGGGAATTAAATATAACTTTATAATGAAAAATAATACAAATAGCGTAATTGATTTGAAAAACGTAAAAGTGAGGTATTATTTTACAGAAGATGTTTCTTTAAGCGACTTGGATGCTGAAGCGTATTTTTTCAGCTGCGGGAACCCACAGGATGTTCACTGTATGTTTTATAATTTATCCGGATCGAAAAAGGCGAATAAATATTTGGAAATTACCTTTAGCACAGGAAGCCTTTTTCCTGAGGATAAACTATATGTTGAAGGAATGTTTCATAAAAAAGACTGGAGTTATTTTGACCAGAGGGATGATTATTCGTATAATCCTTCATATTATCCGGTGGATAAGCTTGTGGACTGGAAAAACATGACTGCCTATATAAATGATGTACTGGTATGGGGACAGGAACCATAGAATTTTAATTTGATATGAAGAATCCTATTGTTATTTGGTATTAATGAAGAGTGATGAAAATCTAAGGGGTTAACAGCCCCTGGTTTTATTTTTAATATGGGGTTATAATTATTACGGAAATTGTGCTATAATAATTTGTGCTATAATTTATAAAAATAAATTTATAAATAGGAAAAAGGAGAGATTCGAAACTTATGAGTATTTTTGAACAATGGAATGAAATTGCTGATAAGGAAAGAACCAAAGAAGAAAGTGATAGGTTTTGGCAAGAATATTTAATGAAAGAGAAAAAAATGTATGAGTACATACTGGAACACCATGATGAAGCTTTAAGCGGTAAGCTATCCGAACTTGCGGAAAAATTTGAAGTGGATCCGACTATTTTTGTTGGTTTTATAGATGGCATCAACACCAGCCTTAAAGAAAGCATTGTGCTGGAAGAATTGACAGAGGATTCGGACATAAAGTTTGGCATTGATTTTGAAAAACTTTACTATAACATGTTGGATGCAAAAGCACATTGGCTATACAATCTTCCTCAATGGGACGGAATATTGTCACCGGATAAAAGGGCTGAGATCAAAAAGGATTATAACAAATCACATATTGCCGTTAGCAATAAAGTGGGAAGAAACGATCCCTGCACCTGCGGCAGCGGGAAAAAGTATAAAAAGTGTTGCGGTGCTAACAATTAATTTTCGATGCTTATTAATGTTTTTGCTGTTATTTCGAAGACAAATATTTTATGATATCAAAAAGGAGTTTTAAACAGGGCAAGGGATTTTCATTATTCTTTGCCCTGTATTAATTCGGAAAAATTAATTAACTATTCAGCGATAAGATATTTTAGATGGTTCCTGACCTTTACGCTTACTAAGCTTGCAACGCATACTTTTATTATGTCTCCGGGAATAAAAGCCAAATTCGCTAAAAACAAAGGTAATGAAAAGAAGTTTCCTGTTCTTTCATAGCAAAGCCATGGAATGCCCACGGCATAAACTACAATTATTCCGCCCACCACACAAGCAAAGCCTGTTCTCAAAATACTGCGGCCATTTCCCTTAAGATGAGATATTGTTATTGCACCTATGAGAAAACCGAATATAAACCCACCTGTAGGGCCGGATAAATATGCCAGGCCTGATCCACCTTTGCTAAATACCGGAATACCTATTGCCCCCAACAGAATAAAAGTTGACATGCTAAAGGCAGCCTGTCTTTTGGTAAGAATAGTTCCTGCCAACATAACACCGAAGGTTTGACCGGTAATAGGAGCAGGTAGAAACGGAAATGATATACTGATCCATCCAAGCACGGCCATTAATGCTGTGAAAATTGCAGCATTAACCATGTCCTTAAGATATTTGTTTCCTGTCATACATAACATCTCCCATCGGTTCAGAATCGATATATGTATATTATAATAAGTTTGATCAATTGTCAACTAATTATTTGAAATAGGTTAACGATGATTTTGAAATTATATATTAAAAGTCGTGAAGAAAGTTGTAAAGCCTGTCAATACTTCGAGGAAAGGAGAGCAAATACTGCACCAATTGAATATTGCTCGCCCTCGAGAAGTATTTACAGGCCCTGTATATGTAAAACTTGTTTTATGGGTATGATTTTCTCTTGGTTTAATCAATATTTATATATTTGAAACCATTTTTATTTATAATGGTATCGGAAATTTTGAGTTCATCAATATACGGCTTGATTTTATCAATATATAAATCCATATCCAGAAGCTTGCCGCTGTTATAATCGTAAACTTCTTTCAAATCATTGAGATATATGAAGTCTTTTGTTACCACCGATCCGTTTCTTAAGACGGCATAATTCTCATCAGTATTTATTAGGTCTTTTCCCAAAGCGTAGGGTACATCGAAATCCATTAAGTTTGCAACAGTCGGAAGAATATCGATTTGACCGCCTATAGTGCTGATTACTTCAGGATTTTCCTGCTGGGGATAATGAATAATAACAGGAACCTTTTGAAGCTTTGTCCAATCAGGGTCATTATATTCAACACCCAGAAGTTGCATAAGCCCGTCGGATTCAATTTTAGGAACTGCGGAATGGTCACCGTAGAGTACCAGGAGGCTGTTGTCATATAACCCTCTTTGCTTCAAATTTTCAATAAATTCACCGATGCATTTATCCAGATAGTTTGCTGCCTTCAGGTAGTTACCTATAAACGTTCCCTCAAATTCGCCCACATAGAAATCATAGTCTTCAAAATAGTTAAAAGGATGATGGCTTGACAGAGTGATGAAAAAGCTGTAAAAGGGCTTGGATGTATCTATTTTGTCAAGGGACTGCCTGAAAAAGGATGAATCGCTGAGCGTTTGGCCGTCCCATCCTGCAAAGTCATCCAGTTCAAAGTCATCCTGACTGTAAAAAGTATCAAACTTTAAGGCTTTATACATCTCATTTCTGTTCCAGAAATATTTTTCAAAACCGTGAAGCGAATAGGTGTCATATCCTTTTTCTTTCATAATTCTTGCCAGTGAATGATAGGTATTTTCGGGAAACCTGTGATATACCGAACCTTCTTTTACAGGATACATTGATGTATTGGTTAAAAATTCGGCATCAGATGTATTTCCCCCTGCAACCTGGTAGTAAACGTTATCAAAATAAAGGCATTCTTTTATAAGCTTGTTAAGATTGGGAGTTATCTCCTTGCCTTCGATTTTGCGGTTTATAACAAAGTGTTGTATGGCTTCCATTTGCACGACGATAAGGTTTTTGTCTTTTGCAACACCGTTTAGTCTGTTGCCTGTGAATTTGGAATTTTTGTTTTTAAAAAACTCAATTATTGCTCCTTTTTCCTCATTTGTTAATGTATTGTCTTCTAAAATACTTTCTTCAATAAAAAGCTTTGTATTATAGTAGTGAGAATAGAAGACCCCAAGGTTTTTAGCCGAGTAGTTGCTGTTGTAAGCAAGGGTGTGTATATCCGTACAACTGAACACCGAAAAAAAGGTAACCATTCCTACTACCAATAAGCTTAAGGCTCTTACTACTCTTTTCTTAAAATACAGCTTTCCGGCATTCTTATGTAATATTACAACGCCCATTAGCATAAAAGGCAAATCCAACAGATATATAACATCTTTAATTAAGAACAAGCTCATTATACTCTGGTCAACGGAACTGAGAAGCTTGATATCCATCTGGAAAAAACAAGGTACGGTAAGTAAATTGTAATAGTACCTGAAAAAGTTTGTATCAGCCATTAACAATGCAGTTAATAAAATATTAAACACAAAAAGGGCAATAAATCTATATTTGTTGAAAATTATTGCAATAAGTGATGAAAGAATCAGTAATATTGCTAAAGATGAAAGCATCATGGTTATGTTTGTCGGTGAAAAAAAAGGGTCGGTATTTAATTTTGTAGTAAACTGAAAGTATAAGCATTTAAATAACATAGAAAAAATGAACAAAAGCCAATACAAAACTTCTGCATAATTAAAACGTTGCTTAACAATGTCTGATAAATGTTTCATACAAAACAACCTCGCTTTAATATGTTTATTCCAAAACAAATTATTATCTATTAGTTGCTTCCAATTTTATAATAGTTCATTTTTACTAAATTGACCATTTATTTAACTACTATATTATACATGATATTATTGTAATATAAAATACTAAATTTTTAATAAACAAATAGTTAAGAACTTATAAATTTTTGTGAAAAATTTGGATTTATGCTTTATTTATTTCTCCGGTATTACCCATTGAATGAATTTAACATAGTATTTTGTTAAAGGGAGGAAAACAAGAGCACTTAGTATATTGAAAATTGTGTGGGCATTGGCAACCAGCCTGGTGTTGTCTTGACCTAAAAGAAAGGTGATTTCCTTAATCAGATGGGAAAAAGGCATAAGGAGAACGAAAGCAATTGCTACTCCTATAACGTTATAAAGGGTGTGCGCCCATGCAGTTCTTTTTGCCGGGATATTGGTGCCGATACTGGCAATCTGTGCCGTGATACACGTTCCGATGTTGTCTCCCAAAGTTAGACCCAGAGCCGACTCAAAGCTTATTAAACCGGCGTTGAAGAGGACGATGGTGAGACCTACGGTGGCACTGCTGCTGTGAACCAGCATGGTGGTTATAATTCCGAGGACTAGACCGATTAACGGATTTTGTCCATAGGTTTGAAAAAGTTTGATAGCTGTTTTGCCTCCCTTTATATAGGGTACTCCTGAATTCAGTATGTTTAACCCCGTAAACATCAGCCCAAGACCGGTTATTGCCCATCCTACGTTTTTAACCGATTTCTTTTTCGCTGTGATAGCTATGAGAAGACCGAAGCCAATGATGATATAACCTGCGTAGGGAAGCTTAAAGGACATAAGCTGGGCAGTTATTGTTGTTCCGATATTGGCACCGTAAATTATACCTACTGCTTGAGTAAGATTCAAAAGTCCCGAATTTACAAGTCCTACGGTTATAACTGTTATGGCGGTACTGCTCTGAACCGTAGCCGTAAGAATCATTCCCGTCACAAGGGCAAGGGGTAAATTGTATGTTAAGGTTTCAAGGCACCTTTTCATTCTATAGGTATTTGCTTTTTCGAGTCCGGTACTCATTAAATTTACACCATATACGATTAATATTGTTCCGACTATGAAATTTACAGCGATAATAATAAATCGAATATCCATTATACTCCCTTTATTCCATAAGTAAATATGTCTTATTTAAAAATAAGCTTTACAAGACAAAAATAGAACAACAGATATATGAAAAATTAAGTGTCATTAGTATAAAGAATAAAAAACAATCATAGTTTAATTGAAGGAAATATAATGAGAAAAAGGGTGGCCATTTTGTCCGCTTTTACAAGTAATATAATATACAATTTTCTGATAGCCTTCGGAGTAATAATAGGAGCAAGTCTTTTTGCCGGAATAGGTGCATTGATAAACGATCATCCTCCTTTAAAATGCATGTTTGAAATAGCAAGCTCTATAAAGATATGGGCGGTAGCGGTCGCGTTGGGAGGAACCTTTTCAACCTTCGAAATACTTGAAAAAGGGTTATTTAGGGGAGAAATCAGATCGATTGTAAAACAGGCGGTATATGTGGTAGTGGCCGTAATTGGGGCAAATGCCGGTTATGGCTTTATAAGGCTTATTCAAAAATGTGGGGAGTCAATGCTAAAATGAAGAAACTTTCTTATAAACTGTTTATCTGCTTTATTACAGGGCTTTTGGGGGGGATTCTTATTGGCTGTACGATGATGAGTGCTCTTGTAAGCTACAGGATTGACCTGTACCATGAGGAAATAATGTATCTTAAAAACGTTATAGCAGATAATGATGTAAAATATAAAAAGCTTAAAGAGTCCTTTGACAATGTAAATAAAAAGAAGTTTTTAGTTTCCGATATAGAGGCTCACTTGATTTATATGGACGACGAAGAAAGCAATTTTGATAAATTGGAGCTTGAAAAGTATATAAAAGACAAATATAAAGACTTATTGTGGAAAGAAGTAAGAAGTGTTGACATGGATCTGGTGGTAGGGCTTTTAGATGATGATATTTTCATTATTGAAGGCAAAAGTTATAAGTTGAAAGTTTCAAGAGTACTTATATCCGATGTTTTCAAAATATGGGTAACAGTAAAGAAAAACTGACAATTCTTTATTTTTCATGAAAGTATTGATCAAAATCACTTCATAAATCAAATCAAAATAAAATTTTTTCAGATGTAACTTTTTAATAATTAAATACGAATAAATAATAGAAATGCAGATTTCAATATATTTTATTTAAAATATAAAATTATAATGGGATTTTAGTATTTTACCGGCCCAAGATAAGGGGGTGTATGATTGAGACCGAAGGAGCAAAAGCAGGACCGCTTTTTTGACGATTTGGAGTCCTTTGAGAAAATTGTACTTGAGTACCGTGAAAATTCAATTAATTTTGCCAAAAGATATATAAACGATGCTCAAATTTGTGAGGATATAGCACAAGAAGCCTTTGCAGCTGTGTATGTAAACAGAGACAAATATAATCCCAAAATGTCCTTTAAAACATGGTTATTTTCAATCATACATAACAAATGCGTGGATTACATAAGAAAAAATAAAGAGCTGCAAAGCGATGGTATTGAAGATATATCCCGGGAAGGAAATGAGTTCGACAATCTTGATACAAAAATACTCTTGGAACATGAAATCAGTAAGCTTAAATCGAATTACAGGGCAATAATTCAAATGGTTGATGTTGAAGGTATGACAATGCGTGAGGCGGCAAAGGTTCTTCAAATAAGCGAGGTTCATGCCCGGGTGCTGAATTACAGGGCAAAGAAAAAGCTTCGTAAAGAGCTGATGAAAGGGGGATTTGTATATGAATGAACAGGAATTTTTAAATGGAGTTCGTAGGAAAATTAATATTTTGGAAAAAGAACGCAGGGAATTGGAGCTTATTCGAATGAGACAGAAGAGACTCCTATACAGAAAAATAAAGATCGGTCTTATACCTTTTTGTGCGCTTTCAGCGCTGGTTATAAGTATATTGTTTTTCGAAATTGGCATAGTGGAAATTGCGGTCATCTCGGTTTCGATATTGATGTTCATGATTTGGATGGAAACGTATGACTTTGAAATAGAAAATACTGATGCGGGAGTGAGGTTAAATGAGTATAGTCATAAGTAATCTATGCAAAAAGTATGGAAATAAGGTTGCGTTGGACAATGTAAATTTACAGATTGACAAAGGCATGTTCGGACTTTTAGGTCCTAACGGTGCAGGCAAAACTACATTGATGAGAATTTTGACAACTCTTATTCCCCCTACTTCGGGAACGGTAGAAGTAAATGGTGTTCAAATACATAGAAGAAAGGAAATCAGGGAAATAACCGGTTACCTGCCGCAGGAGTTTTCTGTATATCCCTCTTTTTCGGTATATGAAGCTTTGGACTATCTTGCGATTTTATCCCGGATAACCGACAAAAGGATAAGAAAAGACACTGTTAACGAGCTTTTGGAAAAGGTGAATTTACTCCAATATAAAAAAGTTAAGGTGAAAGCTCTGTCGGGGGGCATGAAAAGACGTTTGGGAATAGCCCAGGCATTACTGGCAAACCCAAAGGTGTTAATTGTCGACGAACCGACAGCCGGGCTGGATCCGGAGGAACGTATACGCTTTCGCAATATGCTGGGGAGTTTATCTTCCGAACGTATAGTTATACTGTCCACACATATAGTGGAGGATATTGAGTCCACCTGTGAAAAACTGGGGGTATTAAGGGAAGGTAAAATTGTGTATTCAGGCACCGTAGGAGAATTGCTGAAGTCGGTCGAGGGATATGTATGGAGCGGATTGATAGAGCCTGACAAGCTGAACTATGTTCAGGATAATTTTACGCTGATATCATCGGTAAGAGAAACCGAGAAATTCAGAGTTCGAATATTGGCCTCCGAAAAACCCTTTGAAGGGGCAGAAAACATATCGCCGTCTGTTGAAGACGGTTATATGAAAATCATCAAGGGGGTGTAAATATGCTATTAAAACTGTCTGTTATTGAAATGAAACACCAGTTTAAAAGAATAACGTTTTATGTGTTTGCTTTGCTGACAGCCATATTTGTGTTTACTCAAATTGGAGAATTCGAAATGTGGGCAAAACATCCTGATGAACAGGAGGACATATATTTATTAGCAAATCAGATGATCGGGGATTCCAGACAGCTTGACGAAGTGACCGCTCAGAAGGGGGTATATGAATTGCTCCAGAGAGCTATTGAAAGCAGAAAAATAATCGTTCAAGGGTTGATTATTAACAAGGAGAGAAAGCTTTCGGAGGAACAGATAACGTTGATTAAAGAAGTAATGCAAAAGATATCTCCGGAAGGTAAAGGAATATTGACAGAGGAGAATCTAAATCTTTCCGGTGAAGAGTTTGAGAGAATCATAGATGAATTGGATGAGAAGCTGGGGGGACGTACCGTAATTACCAAGGAACGCCGCATTAGCTGGATACCGCATCAACCTAAATCCTATGAGCAATGTGTTGCAGATAAAGAACGGTTGGTTGGGCTTGGATTTACTTCCCTTATGGCCCAAATGTTTTGTGACTACTACGGTATTTCGCTTTCAATGTTGACGGTGTTTCTTTCTGCCTTTATGTTTTACCGTGACAGACGCAGCCGTATTTTGGAACTTGTATGCAGCCGTCCGGTAGGGGGTGTTAGTTATGTGTTTTCAAAGTTTATCGGAATGTGTATACCTATATTTGCAAGCATAATGGCTGTTGCCTGTATTCCAACTTTTTATGCAATAAAAATGAAGTTGGAAGGATATGATGTAAATGTTTTTGCCTATTTTTCCACATTTGCAGTGTGGCTTTTTCCAGGGGTAATGTTTGTTGTAGCTTTAAGTATGATGGTTTCTCTCTTGAGTAACAGCCCTATAGCAGCAATCGGTGTACAATATGTAATTTTTTTCTTAACGGTTATGCCTCTGTATGGTGACTACAGTCTGAGCAAAGTATTTATACGGCACAATACGTTAGAGCCGCTTATGAACCCTCAGGCATTTTATATAAACAGGATTTTTATATTTGTTATGTCAATAATAATCACTTTTATAACTGCCGGGATTTGGCAACGGAAAAGGAGGCATATCGGTGAAAGGATTAAATAGCGGATTGCTCCGGTATAATTTGAAGCTTATACCCAAAGCAAGTCTTATAGTTTCTGTTTTGCTGCTGTTGGCAATTCAAGCTTTCTTTAGCTTGGAGAGAGCTGATTTTTCCGATATGGCAAGGATAGGAGAAACTTATGTTTCAATTTTGGGTATAATATTGATTTCTGGCGCTGCGTTTATTGATGAAAACACGGATATAAAAGAAATAATTCATTCAAAACCCGTATCTACGGTTTTTCCTTCAATTATAAGGCTGATTTATTTAGTAATACTATTGTTATTCGGTGTTGTAATTTTTGTAGCGGCTGCTGTGGTACAAGGAGGCAATTTTAACGAAGGGTCGATAGTTGCAGGGGTATTTATTTCCGCATTATTATTGGGAGCAACGGGATATTTGGTGGGAACCTTTTCAAACAATATTGCTATCGCGTATCTGATACCCTTTGGTTATTATGGACTTGAATTGTCTACAAGGGGAAAGTATACGAAAGGGTTTTACCTTTTCAGTTTGCAAAACGGATATCTTCAAAGGGAAAAATGGGTTTTATTCACGATTGCAATATTGTTTTTTGTAATTAGTTTAGTTTATATGGGGAATAGAAAAACCTGTATATGATTGAACATGGAAAGCATTTAATGCCCCTTTTTACAGAGATTTTATTGAATTTTAAAGAAACCAATGGTATAATTTCCATAATTCATATGTTGATATTTTCACAAGTTTTAAAGGTTAACGAAAGTAAATAAACAGGCTGTGGCAAGAAAAAGGGCTGGCGGTATTTTATCAAAAAAAGAAAATTGATTGCTAGCTTCTTTTATATCATTGAGTAGGATATCGATAAAAGAAATATTTAAAGAATTGATAAATCTGGCTGACATCGTAAAAGATTTGTCAAGAATATTTGATCATGTTGCGAATAAAGAAAAAATAATACATTCCCTTCTAAATGATGAATTAAAAACTGTTGTTTACGAAGGAGGAAAGTTTTGATTTCAGAACAAGTTGAAAGTCTGCATAAGTGGGAGATGGAGAATGAGCATGAAAAGAAAATTGTTCTTAATAATGGTTGTTCTATTTTGTATTGTTATTCTAGTTGTGTCTATACTATTTTTTATTAGTAGTTTTAGTAAAGATAACAAACAGGAGGAAGCAATAAGAACTGATAAAGAAGCAATTATAAATAGATTTCCTAATATAGGCGATTTTGAGAAATGCTATTGGAAGAGTGGTGTAATGGGTTCGGGTGGAAGATGGGTTCCTGGGCCATCTGACTATTGGATGAAAGGTTTTATTGAAATTGATGCTGTTAAGGTTAAATATTATATAGAAAAATATGATATGAAAGTGTTAGATGAGAACTTACAGATTTCTTTCATACCTGAAAATTATGACAACACGATATCGAAATGGTTTTATAGTAAAGAGTTTAATGACTTCAAAAAGCCGCCAAGCATTTTAGGAAATTTTTATATAGATAGTGCAAATAATATGATTTATTTTGAAGTTGTGATAAGTTAAACAACTAAATAGTGCTAATAAGATTTTTGAAGCTTACATTTAATGAAAAGAGGAATTTATATGATTAAGAAAGCCGTATTACTAATATTTCTTACAAGTACTTTTATATTAACGTCATGTTTGTTTAGAGGTAGAATAGTGTATGTTGGAGAAGAAAGAGCGGCAAAGGAAAGAATTCAAGAAATACTTGCAGCAATTAAAGATAAAGACAAAGAAGCGATGAAAGCGTTATTTTCCAAAAAGGCATTGGAGGAAGCCAATGAAATTGATGAGGGAGTAGATTATTTGTTTGATTTCTTTCAAGGCGATGTACAGTCTTGGGAGATAGATGCATGGTCTTCAGATGAATCAATAGAAAGAGGAAAGAAATCTTTAATGCTAAGGGCATGGTATATAGTAACTACAGATAAAGAGAAATATATGTTTTTTGTAATTGATTATATAAAGGATACTATGAATCCTGATAATGCAGGAATGTATACATTACGTGTAATAAAGGCAGAAGATGAAGAAACCGAATTTGGTTACTGGCAAGACATGAATATAGCAGGTATTTATAAACCGAAGCAATAAAAATATAAATGGGGTCAGCTATGAGATAAAGTTGGACGGTTTGAATTTTTTGAAAATTTTGATGAGATTGAAATCATCTAAAATTAAAGAGAGGTTTACCTATGATGCTAACGGCAACAGGCTTAAGAGAGAATTCGGGGAAATATTGGAGCAATATGAGTATGATAATTGCAATAGATTAATACAACGGATTAAGAACGGGTTGACAACGGAATATGAGTATGATGAAAGAGGAAATCTCATAAGAGAGAAAGAAGGCGAATTAAGCAAATTATACAGCTATGACGGGTTTAATAAACTGGTACGAGTACAGAATCCTGACGGAACATATATGGAGAACATATATGACGCCGAGAATTTAAGGACGGTATCGATAGAAAACGGAAAATACAACAGATACATATACAATGGAAGAAAAATAGCATGTGAAGTTGACGAGAGTTGGGAATTGAAAGACAGAATAGTTCAGGGACATACGATATTGTAAAAAAGAGGACAGCAATAAGGATACCTATTATTATATCCACAATGCTCACGGAAATGTTACCGCTCTTACCAATGGAAGAGGAGAAGTAGTAAACAGCTACAGCTATGATGCCTTTGGAAACATATTAGACAGTGTTGAAAAAGTAGACAACAGATTCAAGTACTCGGGAGAACTGCATGATTCAGTTACTGACCAATATTATTTAAGAGCAAGATACTATAACCCAAGCATAGGAAGGTTTATGCAGGAAGACTCCTTTAGAGGTGACGGACTCAATTTATATACCTACGTTGCCAATAACCCGATAAAGTATATTGACCCAACCGGACACTGTAAGGAAGGGATTAACTTTAGTTGTACAAACGGTAACGTTTTAAATAGTATTTTTAATGATACTTTAGAAAACATACCAGGACTCGATTGGACTTTAGACTGTTTTGAAAAAATAGGCATTATAGATGATATTGACGGAATAAACGGAGAATTAATTGTAAAAAACACTGTAAAGTCTTTTGCTAAAGGTATTATGCCTTTGATAAAAAATGCACAGGATATATTAGAAGATATAGATTATACAAAAACAATAGGTATTTGTATTTCTGGTAGCCCTAGTATTTGGTATTTTGGATACTCATTAGGTATTTCTTTTGATACTAAAGGAAATGTTGCAGTTCAACAAACGGTTGCTGGAGGTGTGACAACAGGTACTCCGGGAGTTTCAGCAACTTTATTTCAAATGAATACTAATGCACCTAATGTAGACAAATTGTTGGGCCAAGGATATCAAGTGGGAGGCTCAATTGGTGTTCCTGTTTATGGAGTTCCATTGACTGCAGCTGGAGAGTTTAATATTATTCCTGATGTTGAAGAAGGAGGAACATATTATGGTACTACTCGAGCCGTTGGTTTAGGTACTCCTGGAGGAGAGGTTCATGTTGGATGGGGAGAAACAATGCCAGTTCGTGTTAAAATGGGGGAAACAAAAATACCTTTAGAATTCAATATATTTGATGCGATGGATGATATTTACAATAACATAATGGAGTGGTGAACATAAATGAGAAGATGTATATTTCTTTTGATTTTCTTGATAAGTGTAACAGCTGGCAATGTATTTGCCGAGGAAGGCAAAGAAAATGTTATAAATTTTACAAAGATACAAGAAGAGTATAAAACATATTCGTCTCCGGTGGGGATTTCTGCAAATTCTTCAGGTGATGTTGCTATTGGTTTTGAAGATCACCATATTAATGTCTATGGTAAGGACGGTAATTTCAAATATGGTTTTGCTTTTAAGTTGTATGGCACTTATTTTTTTAATATGGATGATCAAAATAATATTATGATTTTTAATGTAAGAGGCGATACATGTTATTATTATAACACCGACGCTGAATTGATAAAGAAAAAAAGATTTCAGACAGAGAAGATATTAAATGGTATTATAAAAATTACTATAGCAAAAGGAGCGTAAATATCGATGAAATAAATTACTCGCTAAAAGAAGTCTTTGGTTATACAAAACTTATAAAAACCGATGCCGAAGGGAATGAGACAATAATATTTGAAACCGGTTCGCAATATATTGGTAGGGTATTTATTTCTTTAATAATACTAATATTCGTCGTTATTGTAATATGTGGAGTTATAAAGACAGTGTCAACAGAAATGAAGAAGTATAAAGAAAAGACAAAATAATGTGATAAAAAGACCGGACGATAAAAGATTTGGGAGCAGATACTCATTCAATTGATAATTGAGTATTTAAGTATAGCAGTTGCCTATATACCCTTACAAAGAAAAGAATACTAAGGAAATAAGTTATAATAAGCTGTTTTATTAATTATATGGTAATTTTGATGATTTTTGTTTCAGATAAACTCAAAGTATTATATAATGTAGGTTAGATGCTTGGTACATAATTTCATTCATGCACCGACATAAGCCAATAAATTGGCATATAAAGATAAAACTGGGGTGATGGTATGGAGTATGATGTATTAAAGTCCATAGTTGACAAAAGTAACAATATAGTGTTTTTCGGAGGTGCGGGAGTGTCTACCGAAAGCGGTATACCGGATTTCAGATCGGCGGATACGGGAATATATAATGAAAAAAACAATTATGCATACCCGCCTGAGGTCATACTAAGTCACAGCTTTTTTATGGAACATACCGAGGAATTCTTTAAATTTTATAAAAGTAAAATGATTTACAAGGATGCAAAACCCAATAATGCCCACAAAGCGCTGGCAAAACTTGAAGAAGAAGGCAAGATTAAAGCGGTAATAACCCAGAACGTTGACGGTTTGCATCAGATGGCCGGATCTAAAAATGTTGTTGAGCTTCACGGAACAATTCATGAGAATTTTTGCATGGATTGCAATGAAAGCTTTGATCTGGACTATGTTTTAAACAGCCCGGAAGCAGTACCCAGGTGCAATAAATGTAACGGTATTGTAAAGCCCAAAGTAGTTTTATACGAAGAACCCTTGGATTCAGACAGCATTGAACAGGCTGTAAAATATATCAGAAATGCAGAGGTGCTGATTATTGGGGGAACCTCCCTTGCTGTTTATCCTGCGGCAGGGCTTATTCAATATTACGGAAAGGATAAGCTCGTCCTTATTAACAAGTCTTCAACGCCCTATGACAGAAAAGCAAATTTAGTGATAAATGACAGCTTGGGGAAGGTGTTGGGAAGTTTAATTGAATGATTGAAGTTTGATAGAATGATTTGTAAGTAAAAAGTAAAAAATTCCGGCTTTTTATATAGCCGGAATTTTTATAATATCTAAAATGTCTACTTTTCCAGAACAGTTGCCTTTTTGATTTTGACTTCCTCTTTTGGTAGGGATAGTTCTCCACTCATATAAGGATTTGGGTCTACCGGAGTATCTGCAATTTTATCCAGTACATCCTCGCCCTCTATCAGCTTCCCGAAGGCCGCATAATCTCCATCAAGGGATGGTGCATCTCCATGCATAATAAAGAACTGGGATGTAGCAGAATCTTTATCCGGGGTCCTAGCCATTGAAATTACTCCTCTTGTATGCTTTAGTGTGTTTTTTGAAAAACCGTTGCTGGCAAACTCCCCTTTGATGGCTTTAACATCTGGACTGTCGCTATTGGGGGCACCTCCCTGAATCATAAATCCTTTTATGATCCTGTGGAAAGTAAGTCCGTCATAAAAGCCGTTTTCAACAAGGTTGATAAAATTATCCACGGTTTTCGGCGCATATTCCGGATACAGTTCAAGGACCATTATTCCCCCGTCTTCCATCTCAATCTGTACCTTTGGGTGTTCGACACTGTATTTTGACTTGCTGCAGCCGGCGGTCATGGTGACTAACGTTGCTACAAGCAGAAATATTGAAATTAATTTTGTAATAATTTTTCGAGACATTTTGACCTCCCAATATTATAATTTTTTGAGTTATTCAATTTCCATAATAAATAATACAACACTTTTTTAGAGCAGTCCATAGTTATTCTTGTGTTTGGGATAAATAATTTTATTATAATTTTAATCGCTCAAATATAATATAACTATTGGAATTTGGGGCTAATAAATGGTATAATGTGAATTAATTATTTAAATGGTTAATTGGGAGGAAAATGCAAGTGATAAAAAAGATAGATAGATTAATAATTCCTATGGATTACCGTCCGGTTTTATCCGTTAAAGATACAGAAATTGCTATAAAGAAAATAAAGGATTATTTTGAAGCAGCATTGGCTTCGGAATTGAACTTAACCAGGGTTTCGGCACCGCTTTTTGTAAAGCCCGAAACCGGCATGAATGACAATCTGAATGGAGTCGAAAGACCTGTAAATTTCGAGGTTAAATCCATAGGCGGGGGGATTGTTGAAATAGTGCATTCCCTTGCAAAATGGAAGAGGGTAGCCCTGGCCAAGTATGGATTTAAGGTCGGAGAAGGTCTGTATACGGACATGAATGCCATTAGAAGGGATGAGGATCTTGATAATCTTCATTCAATATATGTTGACCAGTGGGACTGGGAAGCAATAATAAACAAAGAAGACAGAAATGAAGAAACCTTAAAAGCGATAGTGAGAAAAATATTTAATGTTTTAAAGAAGACTGAGGAACATGTTTTCGAAGCATACCCTCATATCCCTAAAACACTGCCGGAGGATATATTTTTCATTACAACCCAGGAATTGGAGGATATGTACCCAAATCTTTCCCCTAAGGAAAGGGAAGAGGCTATTTGCAGGGATAAAAAGGCCGTGTTTGTAATGAAAATCGGGGGTATTCTCAAGTCGGGCATAAAACATGACGGACGTGCACCAGACTATGACGATTGGACATTGAACGGTGATATATTGTTGTGGTATCCTCTTCTTGAAACCGCTTTTGAAATATCGTCCATGGGCATTAGGGTGGACGAAGATTCCCTGATGCACCAGCTTAAAGAAGCCGGTTGTGAAGAAAGAACAAAGCTAAAATATCATATGGATTTGCTGGAGAAAAAACTTCCATATACAGTTGGAGGCGGTATTGGCCAATCCAGGCTGTGTATGTATTTTCTCAAAAAGGCACACATCGGAGAGGTTCAATCCTCGGTGTGGCCGGATTCGATGGTAGATGCCTGTGAAAGCGCAAATATTTATTTATTGTAACTTGTTTATAGTTTACTGATTTTTTGGATAGGATATAATAATTAATATGATAAAAATAAAATTTTAAAATATTAATTGATAGAGGGGTTAGGAAATGAAAACTACATTGGTAAAAAAGCTTTATAGAGAAACCGAAGAATATTTAAATAAGGATATAGTTGTTGCAGGCTGGGTTCGTACCCTGAGGGATTCAAAAGTATTTGGTTTTATTGAACTCAATGATGGTTCTTTCTTTAAAAACCTTCAAATTGTATTTGAAGAACAGAATATTGATAATTTTAAGGAAGTGGTAAAGCTTCCTGTGGGATCGGCGATTATTGCATACGGAAAGCTTGTTGAAACTCCGGGCGCAAAGCAGCCTTTCGAATTGAAGGCAAGCAAGATTGAGATCGAAGGGTTATCAACTTCGGAATATCCGCTTCAAAAGAAAAGACATTCTTTTGAATACTTAAGAACTATTGCCCATTTGAGACCGAGGACAAATGCTTTTTCAGCAGTATTCAGGATAAGATCCCTAGCTTCCTATGCCATACACAAATTCTTTCAGGAGAGGGGATTTGTATATGTTCATACTCCCATAATCACAGGAAGTGATGCAGAAGGTGCCGGTCAGATGTTCAGGGTTACAACCCTTGATATGAATAATTTGCCTCTGACGGAGGACGGAAAAGTCGATTTTTCCAAGGACTTTTTTGACAAGGAAACCAATCTTACTGTCAGCGGTCAGTTAGAGGGCGAGACCTATTGTATGGCCTTTAGGAATATATACACCTTCGGACCTACTTTCAGAGCGGAAAATTCCAATACGGCAAGGCATGCGGCGGAATTCTGGATGATTGAACCGGAGATAGCCTTTGCGGATCTTAACGATGATATGGAGCTCGCAGAGGATATGCTTAAGTATATTATTAATTATTGTATGGAAAATGCCCCGGAAGAAATGGAGTTCTTTAATAATTTTATTGATAAAGGACTTTTTGATAGATTGAACAACATTGTAAATTCTGATTTCGCTCATGTTACATACACTGAGGCTATTGATATTCTCAGCAAAGCTACTGTAAAGTTTGATTACCCTGTTAAGTGGGGGGTAGACCTCCAGACCGAGCATGAGAGATACCTTACGGAACAGGTGTTCAAAAAGCCTGTATTTGTTACCGACTATCCGAAAGAGATCAAGGCTTTTTACATGAGGCTGAATGATGACAATAAGACAGTTGCTGCCATGGACCTTCTGGTTCCCGGTGTGGGTGAAATAATTGGAGGAAGCCAGAGGGAAGAAAGACTGGATCTTCTTGAAAAGAGGATGGACGAACTCAACCTTAAAAAGGAGGATTACTGGTGGTATCTGGATCTTCGCAGATACGGAAGCTGTAAACATGCCGGATTCGGTCTAGGGTTTGAACGGGCTATTATGTATATTACCGGTATGACTAATATCAGAGATGTAATTGCTTACCCGAGAACTGTCCACAATGCGGAGTTTTAATATTTTCCAATAACTTGGCGGCAAGATTATCGTAAGAAAGCATAATAAAAAGCACAATAAAGAAAATATCATTAGGAAGAAGCATTCTGCAATTAAGAGTATGAATTCTTAAAAAAGGTAACTGTATTAAAAGTAACTGCATAAAAATAAGAAGAGCCGAAAGGAAATCATGAATCCTTCGGCCCTTTTATTTTAAACTTTTTATGGTTCACTTCCGGAAACCAGATTGCCTGAAACGTAGAGAGCTATTCTTCCGGAACCGGTAGAGTAATCATTATTAAGATGATAGTTTGACCAATCCGATTTCCAGAATCTTGCCTGAATTTCTACGGTGGCGTTCGGATCTAAACTTCCGGCTCCGTCTGTGAATCCTATCTCAAGATAGTAATCGGCATTGCTCCTTGGAGAAGGAAGTTTTACAAACCGGCCGGTGACATTGGAAGAACCGGCGTTACTCCAGTCACAAGCGAAATTCTGTGATTGATCGCCGTCAACAGTATAGTAATATCTTATTTTCACATCCGAAAGCTTAACGCTGGAATCGGATCTATTGGTAATTTTTAAACTTACATTAACATTGGTTGTTGTTTCATTAAAATTGTTGTTAGTATACTGCAGCGAAAGTTTTACTGGCCCATTATCCGGCTTTTTAGTCGGCGTATTAGTAGGTCTTCTGGTTGGAGTATTGGTAGGTCTTCTAGTCGGCGTAGGCGTATTAGTAGGTTTTCTAGTCGGAGTATTGGTAGGTCTCTTAGTGGGAGTATTAGTCGGTTTCTTAGTCGGAGTATTGGTTGGCCTCTTAGTCGGGGTATTAGTCGGCTTTTTAGTTGGAGTATTGGTAGGCTTAATAGTAGGTGTATTTGTTGCTTTTTGGGTCGGAGTAGGTTTAATTGTCGGTGTATGCGTAGAATTATCAGTACCTGTAGGCGATATTGTCGGTGTATTGGTAGGCTCCGGTGTTTGGGTAGGTGTAACGGTAGGTGTCGGTTCTAAAGTTGAAGTAGGAGAAATAACGGGTGTATTATCCGGACTGGATGTTTGAGAAACACCTTTATTTCCTTCCGGTTTAATACCGGGTACCGTTACCTTTCCCTTCCGTTCAAAATAAATGTGATACATTGCATTTGCCATTGCAACTTCAGCCTGGGTCCAAAAACGGTGATATTTCATTTGAGGAGCATTGCCACTGTTAACGGTTTTTTCCAACTCTAAATAGCCGGGATCATTTTTATAATTGGGACGTATTTCAATAAAGGTTATTCCGTTTTTTATTTCCGCTCCCTGAGCATTAGTACCGGAAAAGTCGGAAGGAATATACACTTCATCAAAAAAGCGTTTGTAATCGTCTCTTGATTCGGGAGTGGAAATACCCAAATCATCCTTGTAATTTTTCCACATTCTATCAAGAAGCTGTTTTGCAGTTTCTCTGGCCTGATCATTGAGAGCCTTTTCATGCTTTTCGGTGGCGGCAGCATAATATATGAGTGCTTTTGCATAGGCAGCAGCAACACCCGCATCGTTTGTCCAGTCCTTAATTGTGCAATGAAGGTTCTTATTGGAAGAAGGTTTTCCTGTCCATGTATCAGGCTGACCGCTCCATTCTAAAGTACAAGGAATTTGATATGTGCCGTCATTGTTCAGATAAGTGTTTTCCATTGCCCATGATGCCCAATTCCTGCAAAGCTCACTTATTTTCTTATCTCCGGTCAGATAATAATATTCCATGATTCTTTCCATTGACCTTGCCTGAAATCCAAACCAATTGTTGCTGGGCGGATCATGATAAACAGGCTGCCAGTCGTATGCCATATCATAGAATGTACTTGTTCTTTCAGGATACTTTTCATATTTCCCGTTCCAGCTATTGGTTACACCACCGGCTATGGCACCTTCAGAACTTTGAAGGTACTGAAATAATTCCAGCTGCCGCTCTAGGCTCTTTTCCCAGTCTTTTTTCGAATTTTTTGATTTTGGTTTAAGTATCGATTCACTGGATAAAGCAAAGGCAGCAACCGGGTTTTGATATCCCTGGTGCAGATGGGAGTTTCCGTTTCTCCAACTTGAAGTTCCGCCTATATCTCCTCCCCATGAAATATTCCAGGAAAGAAGATAATGGCAACTATCATAGCCTTTGCCGAAATTTGACCCGTTTTGAACTCCTATGGGTCTGAAATATTTATCAAATAAAGAATATCTGAGATAATCCCCCATTTTTGCAGCTTTTTCAAAGTAGGGTTTAAGTTCTTTATGTACTCCTTGTTCTTTAGACCAGAGGTATGCCCAATAAGTTGCCTGTATTTGTCTGGCATCGGCGTCAGGTGATGAGGTGTAACGCCATTGCTTTGCAGGTTGAGTAGAACTGCTGAATAAAGACAGAAAACCACTCTTGTTGACATCACCCCATTTAAAGTCTTCCCAGGCGGGATGCGGAATGGTTTCCCATACAGACTCCTCAGGTCCCCTTCGGTATGTATTTATATACGAGTAACGGCTTGTACCGTCGCCATGATTTCCGAATCCATACCAGTTATCCACATCAAGAAGCCAGTGCATCTGGTATAAAGCTTTTGAGCTGTAAACAGAAGCCAGATGATCGGAGATGGGATCAATGCCCGTGGGTGCACTTTCACTGACAGCAACGGGATAGCCACTGATAGAATTGGCTTCCGGTGCATATTGTGAAGGTATTTTCGGTGAATAAGCCTCGATACCGGGTTGATCCTTTTGAGGGTCGGGAATAATATATTGCTCTGTTTTATCCCACGCATCTATAAAATATGACCAGTCACCGGTAAGCTTACCGTAAGTAGCTCCAAGCCAAACCATATAACTGAAAGCTTCACTTGTTGTAAGATGGCCGTAATCCAGTGAATCTACAATAAGGGTTTCAATTGAATGGTAAGGAATACCCTCTTCACTTAGATAACCTTTAGTATAAATATCTCCAAAAAGCTTGATAAATCTATCAGAATACACGGTTGAAAATTCTGTAGAAGGTTTTGTTTTATTGGGAACGGATATTGAACCGGATTGCTTACTGTCTCCATCGTTTTTCATGATGAACATTGCTGAAACAATTATTGAAACAGCCACCAGGCCGAATAAGCCCAATATGAAGATTTTTCTTCTTCGTTTTACATTATAAATTATTTTCATAAGATTCTGTATATGTGCACTCTTGCATTAATGCCCGATGCACATTATACAAATAACCTCCCTGCGAATAAATGTTTATATGTATAAATAATATTAACCGCTTGAGATCCCTAGTATTAATTATACTAATAAATTAATATTTCCGCAATTATTTTACTATGTGCGGTGTTTGTATATTAAGGCAGGGATAGAAACTATAAAATTAAGATTTGAGGATCAAGAACTTATTTTAAATTTTGGTGCATTAAATAAATGACAGGAAGAATGCTCCGGATACTTAAGCTTCATATGTGAAGAGTATCGTTAAACTCCGAATATAATGTATGAAGCAATTCCTAGAAGTGCTGAAAGCATAATTGCTAATATTGGATGAAGTTTGTATTTTGCTATAGCCACAAGGATTATTACAAATATTGTAATGCCTGCAAAGTCCGGTTGAATTGAGATTATCAGGCTCGATACGTTGCCTTTTAAAAGCTCAAATAAACCCGGAAACTCAATCTTTGACTTAAGTATTGAGGTTTGTGAAATAAAAATTACCGCAGAGGAAATTAATCCTATGGTAACCGGCCGGATGACCTGCAAAATGGAATTTACAAGCTTACTCTCTTTAAACTGGATAAAAAAGCGGGCAACAAGTGTTATAATAACCAACGAGGGTAAAGCAACCCCAAGGGTCGCTGCCATTGAACCCAAAACTCCTGCCGTTTTGGCACCGACATAGGTTGCAGTATTGGTGGCCAGGGGACCCGGAGTCATCTCTGACACAGCCAAAATATTGGCAAATTCCTCAGCATCCATCCAGCCTAAAGCCTCCAGCTCTTCCTGCATAAGAGGTATCATAGCGTAACCGCCTCCGAAGCTGACGGCTCCGATTTTGAAAAATGTCCAGAATAATAACCAATAAATCATGATCTGTTCACCTTTCTAATTACTTTTACGTTTGATACAAGATGTTTTATTATACCCAAAATAACTCCCGCTAATATTATTAAAATATCGTTATCAAATAACAGTATTAAGAAAAACGCGATTACGGCTATAACAGCTGAAAACACATCCTTTATTGTGTTTTTTATCAGCTTTATGGCTGTTACAAGAATAAGAGCGGTAACACCGGCTCTTACTCCCGCAAAAGCTTTTATAACATAAATATTATTGCTTAAACTAAACAAAAGCTGATAAATTGCAAGGATAATTAAGAATGAGGGAAGGACGGCTCCTAATACTGCTGCGATGCCACCCTTAAGCTTTGCTCTTTTATAACCTACAAATATTGAAGTGTTTACTGCAACTACTCCGGGAACCGATTGGGCAATAGCAAATATGTCTATGATTTCCTCCTGAGTAGCCCATTTCTTATTTTCCACGACTTCTTTTTCAATAAGGGGAAGCATGGCATAGCCTCCACCTAATGTGAAAGCACCAATCTTAAAAAATGTAATAAAGATTTCGAATAATTCCTTTAACCCTGTCTTTTTCATAAAAACCTGCCCTAAAAAAACATATATTTTTTGCATATGTTTATATAATAACCGTTAATGCAATTTTATAAAAGAGTAAGTTGGTATCAAAATATTAAAAATTTTTTAAGACATTTTATAAAATTATCCGTATTATATGTTTAGAAATATACGAGGACATTTTAAAATTTCAAAGGCAGGAAATTAGTTTTGTTGGAAAGCATATAAGATATGTTTCTTTAACAAAGGATTTTAAACCAATAAGGAGGAAAAGGCATGAAACGCAGGTTAGTCCGTTCAAAAAACGACAAAATACTGGCAGGTGTCTGTGGAGGAATTGCAGAGTACTTTGATATTGATCCCACTATTGTAAGGCTGGGGTTAGTGATTTCGATTATTGCAGGTCCCGGAATACTGGCCTATATTGCTGCTATTTTTATTATTCCTGAAGATGACGGCTCAAGCTATAGACCAAGCAATTTCTTTGAAGATGACAACAAAGTTTTTACCCCAAATGGGTATGACCCCGAGAAGGATTTTAGTACCGTTATGGGAGACAAGAATAATGGCTTAAATCGCGATCCGGAAAAAAGCAAAACCTTTATTGGAATATGCCTTATAATACTCGGAGCTGTTTTCCTAGCGAAGCAATTTATTAGAATTGACCTTAAACTAATTATTCCGGCGCTTCTTATAGGTATTGGTCTATTGATTGTATTTAAAGGCGGGAGGCGACTGCCATGAATAAAAAAGGTAGAGGTATAGGGCTTGGAATGTTCTTTATATTTATTGGTGTTATAGCGATGATGATTCACTTTGATATGTTAAGCATATGGGGGATATTTGGATTTGTACGTGATAATGTATCAATGCTTTTGGCCATGTTGCTTATTTTAACCGGAGTAAATATTGTTTTAAGAAAATATCCTTTTGTCAAGATTATTAGCTGGGGCGCATTTTTCGCGGCATTGGCATTGCTAATTTATAACTTTAATGTTAATTACAGCGAAAGGAATAAAGAAGAAATAAAAAGTTCCTATGACACACCGTTTACCGTGGAAAAAAAGCTTGAAACCAAGGAAGGAAAATTAAATGTAAACATTGGAGGGTTCAAGCTTAAAATCGGTTCAACGGAAGCAAACCTTGTTGAAGGAGTTATTAGGGACCCCGATTTAAAATATGAGGTAGACTATAAAGACGGTGAAAGGGTTGCCAAAATTAATTTTAAATCCAAATCCCATAAATCAGTATACGGATTGAATGATATTTTGGACTCAAGGAGCTTTGCATTGGAAAGACAATCGGAAATACTGATAAACGATGATGTTGTGTGGGACATAAAATTGGATGCCGGAGCCCTTGAGAGTGATATGGATTTATCTCAAGTTAAAGTTAAGAGCCTAAGTTTGGATGGAGGAGCAGGAAGCTTTAAAGTGGTGCTGGGAAATAAATATCCTTCTACAGAGGTGGAAATTGACACGGGTGCATCCGAGATTGAATTTTACGTTCCAAAGGATTCGGGTGTGAAATTGAATATTGACGGACTCGTTAGTTCTAAAGATTTTACAGATATAGCTTTTGAAAAAAAAGGTGGACATTATTATACTCCCAATTACGACGAGGCGGTAAATAAAATTGAAATTAAGATAGATATGGGTGTTGGAGCTCTTAAGATTAAAGGTGTGGATTAGTTGATGTTCTCTATTTTAGTTCCGTATTAACAGGATATAAACCTTACTTCACAACAAAGCACAGTACAGTGGGGATATTGAGACAATGAAGCAAATGTGCACTGATGAGTTCTGGAAGGAAGTTGAGAGGGATCCTGATCTGTATTTACGTAAGGGAAGGGGAGAGGTTAGTTTTTTACAATACTTCCATACTGTAAAGAATAACGGTATATACTTAGTTTATGTAAGAATAAGCGATGACAGTGATATTTCAAGCTACCAAATAGATCTCGAAATTGTTGATAAAAACGGTAAATTTCTTGTAAACTATGTAGGCTATAATGCATAACATAATAATGGCATTCATAATGCATTCATAAATACTGAAATATTGAAAAATGGAATATTGTTACTAGGAATTTTCACCAAAATATCGTATAATAATTATAGGTGTATTTTTTATGTATAATAAATCAGGAGGTGCTTTTACGTGGTACTAAAGGATTTAATTGAAAAAAGAAGAAGAGAAAGAAGAAGAGCTGCAAGAAAAAAAGCTGTTAAAAATACTGCAATAGGAGCTGGAGTAGGGGCGGCAGTTGGATTGGCAGCAGGCGTTTTGTTGGCACCGAAGTCAGGAAAGGAAACCAGGCAGGACATTGCTGAAAATACGAAGAAGGCTGCCGGGTTTGTTTCCGAAAACACAAAGAAAGCCGTTAACAAGGTTTCTGAGGCTTCTAGAAAGGCTGTAGACACTGTCAAGGATTCGATAAATGATGTTAAAGAAAAAATATCGGAATTCAGAGCAAAAAAGCAAGAAAGTGTTGAGGAAGTGGCAGTAACTGAGGAAGTTACAGAGGAAGTTTCCGAGGAAGCTGAAGGTAAAGGAAAAGGGAAAGGGAAAAAATAATCTTTTTTAACAATTTATATGAAAATGTTCGGATTGTTTCACGAAGATAAGCCGGGCAAAAAGCGAAGGGGGGCTTAATGCCCCTAAGCTTTTTGTCGGAAATAAACAAAGGGGGAACCAAAATGAACATAACGGTTTCGTATGACCTGGCAAATTTTATTATGTACTTGTTGGGTGCAGTTTTAATTGTAGTTGTTATCATAACATTTATTAATATCAACAAATTTATCAAAAGGCTGGACAAGCTTGTTGAGCAAAATGAGGATAATATCAATCGTACCGCAAAAACTGTTCCTGAAATTGCAAATAATGTTAATGATGTTACCGTAGGAGTCAAAAAGGGTGTGGACAGGATAGGAGAAGCAATGGATGCTGTAGAATCGTCTATTTGCGACACAATAGTGGCGGTAACTGAAGGAACGGAAGGCTTGTTGGATTTTGTCGGTATTGTTGGGGAAATATTTAAGGTAATTCTGAAAATCTTTCCCTTAGGAAAGAAAAAGTAATTTCAAAGTAACATAAAATACATCCAATTTATATTTACATAAAATTATTGCCGGTTTTGTTAGGTTTATATTTAAACTTGATTAAACTCGGCAATAATTGATTTAGTGGTTTGTTTCAACATATTTATATTACAGTTCAGTTGATGCATGATTTCAATATTCTTTAAATTTCTATAGAGTCATGGATATTCTCAAGATATAGAATAGTAACTTATTATGTATTCATTAAGTATCAAGATTTTCATTTTTTTATGATACAATTATCATTAGATATTATTTATGTTTTAGGGGAGGCATATTGGAAATGAAAAAAATTATAAGTTTTTTATTATCTGTCGCATTGGCAGCTAGCTTTGGTCTGCCTTGTGGACAAGCGGAAGCTGCCAGCCTTGAAGAACCTCGTATATATATCAACGAACTCATGGCATCCAACAAAAATACCATACGGGACGGAGATCTTGAAGACCCTAAACATGGGAGTTTGGGGGGATCTTATTCCGATTGGATCGAGCTGTATAATGCTTCGGATGACCCCATAGATTTAACGGGCTATAGCATTTCGGACGACGGTGCAACAAACATGGGTTTTCCCCAAAGGAAACATCCCTCCGAGAGGATATCTTGTAATTTGGGCTTCAGATAAGAATAAAGTGACCGGTGACGGTCAGTTACATGCAAACTTTAAACTTAGTACAGATGGCGAAAAAATTGTGTTGAAATCACCTGACGGTTATGTTATTGATTCTGTCACCTATGGAAGGCTGGATGATGATGAGTCGTATGGCAGAAGTATAGACGGTGGAGAAGAGTTTTTGATATTTTCCAAAGCTACCCCTAACGCAAGCAATAACAATTCACAGGCAATAGTTCTTGAACCTGTTTTTTCACGTCAAGCCGGTTTCTATACTGAGGAATTTGATTTGGAGCTAAGGGTAAGTCAAGAAGATACTAAAATATATTATACCCTCGACGGTTCCGATCCCAAGCCAGGGGATCCCCGTACCTTTGAATACTCCGGAAAGATAAGAATAAAAAACAGAGCCGGAGATCCCAATGTATTGTCCATGATTAATACGGGAGATTATTATTGGGATCCTCCTTTAGGAGAGGTATTCAAGGGAACAACGGTAAAAGCCGTTGCTGTGAGGACAGACGGTAAAGTCAGCCGAACCGTGACCTGCTCATATTTTGTAGATCCCGATATGATGACAAGATACAGCATTCCTGTCATCTCAATTGTAACCGATGAGGCAAATTTATTTGATAAAAACACGGGAATATATTTAAACAGCAATAAAAGTGGGGCTGATTGGGAGAGGCCTGCCCATATTGAATTTTTTGAAAGTGATGGAACCCTTGGTTTTTCCCACTATTGTGGAATAAGGCTTCATGGAGGAGGTTCAAAAGGGTTCGGTCAAAAAAGTCTTCGAATTTACGCAGACCGAGGCTACGATTATAAAGAAAAAATCAGCTATAATATCTTCCCGGGACTAAAAGACAAAGTGACCGGAAAAAGTATAACCGATTTTAAACGTCTTATACTGCGAAATTCCGGAAATGACTGGTCCCATAGCATGTTCAGGGATGGACTGATGCACGGACTTGTATCTCATTTAAACCTCGATACACAAGCATACAGGCCTTCGGTAGTATTTATTAACGGTGAATATTGGGGAATACATAACATACGCGAACGGTATGACAACATTTATTTCGCATCCCATTATAATCTGAACAAGGACAGGGTTGCACTGCTTGAAGTTACTTATTATGGAGCTATTACCGTAAATGAAGGAACGGAGGAGGATGCAAAAGCTTTTACTAATGAAATTATCAATTTTCTTAAATCCAACGATATTACCAAAAAAGAAAATTATGAATATATAAAGACAAAAATGGATGTGGATAATTTTATTGATTACCATGTTGCGAATATTTACTTTGCTAATGGTGACTGGCCGCAGAACAATGTTAGCATGTGGAAATACAAGACCGAGGACGGTTTATACCACCCGGAAGCACCTTACGGACAAGACGGCAGATGGAGATGGATTTTAAAAGATACGGATTTTGGCTTTGCCGGACCAATGATGGGTTCTAGCGGCATTACTCATAATACCTTGAGTCATGCTTCGGAAAATGCCCAAAACGAATGGGCGGTATTTCTTTTCAAAAAACTACTGGAGAATACTGAGTTCAGAAATGCGTTTATCAATAGAATGGCCGATTATCTTAATACCTGCTTTGAACCTCAATTGGTAATTGATGCAATAGATGAAATGAAAGATGCCATAGCTTCTTCAATACCGGAACATAATGCCCGCTGGCGAGCTATTTCGGATTGGGACGGTGAGGTAGAGTTAATGCGGACCTTTGCAAAAGAACGTCCTGACCATGTGATTGGGCATATGATTAATAAATTCGAAAGCTTTGGTATTACAGATACTTATTCTATTAAACTGGAAACCGATACTTCAAAGGGCTTTATCCGGATTAATTCCATTGATCTTAAATCCTCAACCCGGGGAGTGAAAAATCCGGAGGAGTGGACAGGAAAATACTTCAAAGGTGTGCCTTTGACAATTAAGGCTGTTCCAGAAGACGGGTATGTTTTTGAATGTTGGGAAGGAATTGATGAAGCTTCCGATACCTTAGTATTAACGCCAACCCAAGATATAAGCTTAAGGGCTATATTTAAAAAAGCCGGCAATGCGGAATGTAAAATTTCGGGGTATGTGAAACCGGATTTAACCTCAACGGCTGCCGGTATAAATTCAAATTTCAAGGTAGAAGTTCTAGATCTAAATATATCGGAGTTGACTGACGAAGACGGATATTTTGAAATGTCTGTTCCTCAAAACGATACAGAATATATTTTTAGAATAAGCAAAATTAATTATCTTTCGAGGGAGATTAAAACAGTTATCGTTTCAGAGGATATGGCTTTATCTTCCAAGGAGTCACCGTTAATTATATGGGCCGGCGATATTGAGATAGATGGACATTCGCACGGTGCTATAAATATGAAGGACATTGTAGAAATTATAAAACTATTCAACACCATACCCAGGGATGCAGAATACAATGCAGGTTTGGACTTTAATAAAGACAACGCGATTAACTTAATAGATATTGTGATTGTGTTAAAGCATTTTAACACCACATCTAATGATTATAATAAAAAATGACTATAATAAAAAAACTCAAGGGTTCATAGCCCTTGAGTTTTCTTAGTGGGATTTCATCAAGTGAAATGATCAAAAGCGATGAAGGCACGATGCCAACATCGCTTTAATTATAATCATTACCAGTTGCTTCCGTAGCTTTTTCCGAATCCTCTGTTTCCGCTGTTACTTCTTCTTTGCTGTTTTCTGGCTTGCCTGCAAGCAGGACATCTCTGAGGTTCGTTTTGGAATCCCTTTTCTGCGTAAAACTGCTGTTCTCCTTCTGTAAAAGTGAACTCTGAATTGCAGTCTTTACATACCAATGTTTTATCTGCCATTTTTATACCTCCTTATAATTTGGATTTAACTTATTCAAGACACATTCTTCCAAACTATAAGGAGAATATGGGTCATGAAACGAATTAAATCACTTGATATCAAAATTATATCACAGTTTCTTTCCTGAAGCAATATGAAATTAATTGTTTTTTCCATTTTTTCTCTTCCTAAGGAATGAAAACCTATAATATACTAAAAGCTTTGTCTTTATTAATTTTTTAGGTTAGATTTTCATAAGGATATTATAGGGAAAAAAACAAGGATGTAATAAAATGGATGGAACGGGAGTTATTAAAGCATATGACAGGAGCAAAGCAGTAGAATATGCACACAGATGGGCTTTTGGCCGCAATCCTAAATATCTGGATTTCGAGCATCTTGGAGGAGACTGTACAAATTTTGCATCACAGGTGATATACTCAGGTAGCGGTGTAATGAATTATACACCGACCTTTGGGTGGTATTACAGAAGTTCTTATGATAGAACACCTTCATGGACCGGAGTGAATTATTTATATAATTTTCTTATAAACAATAAGGGAGCGGGGCCGTTTGCTCAACAAGTGGATGTGAAGGATATACAGCCCGGAGATATTATACAGCTGGCATTTAGATCCTCATCCAGCTTTGATCATAGTCCGGTTGTTGTTGAAACCGGATACCCTGTAAGTTTAAATAACATACTTATAGCCGCACATACCTACGACAGGGATTATTACCCGATTACAAACTATAAATGGGTGGACATCAGATTTATACATATTCTAGGTGTTAGAATATGATTGTAATTCGGAAATTGCTTTAATCTTATTTAGAAGGCTTTTTTTCCCGGCATGCATTCAACAAGGCTTCCAGATCAAACAGCAAAACGGGCTGATTGCCAATATTAAGGACGCCTTGCAGGTAAACTTTATCAATATGGGAAACTGACTCCGGAGGAGGTTGAATTTCATCATCATCATTAACTTCAACAATTTCGTTTACTGAATCAGCCATAAAACCGAAGGAGTCGGATTCACTGTTTATTATCAGTATCTTCATAGCCTCGCTGTCCTGTTTTTTTTCGGGGAGATTAAGCTTATTTTTTATGTTTAAAAGGGTATAGACCTTGCCGCGCAGATTGATTAGCCCTTCTATATAAGAAGGTGTATTTGGAACCTTGAATACCTCCTGCATTTGAACAATCTCAATTACATGTGCGATGTCAATTCCGAAAAGTTCATCGTTGAGTTCGAAAACAATGTATTTTTGTGACATAGTTATCCCTCCGCAAAGAATTGTTGTATCGAATGCTAAAACACTAATATGAATTAAAGAGCAAATAAAACGTATGTATGCATTTAAATGAGGAAAAACATCTGTCAGTAAACTGAGATATTGTATTTTAGTATTGTAATTTTGAAAAATAATAGAACAAACCCTAATACTATTATACCAACTTTCTTTCCGATAATCAAGCAACGCAGTTGGCAAGTTACAGGGATGGACAGGGTGTGGCCTTTATATTAATTGACGGATAGTAAAAATATGTGCTATGCTAATTTATGAAGTTTAGCTGATGGGTGTGGGGAGTCTAAAGAGTAAAAGGAATAGGAGAATAAAAATGGAAAGGTATTTACAATTAATTATTGATTATGTTACGTCTGTAGGCTTGAAGGTGCTTTATTCGGTTGTTATTCTCGGAGTCGGTCTTTATCTTATCAAATACTTTATTAAATTTATTGCCAATTTAAAGGGATTTCATAAGATTGACCCAACGGCACAATCATTTATTAAAAGCTTTGTATCGATAGGTCTTAAAGTAATATTGATTATAATTGTTGTGAGTATTCTTGGAGTTCCTCTTTCATCGGTAGTGGCGTTACTTGCATCTGCAGGTCTGGCTATAGGTCTTGCTTTGCAGGGGGCGTTGTCGAACATTGCAGGAGGACTTATTATACTCATATTTAAGCCGTTTAAAGTAGGGGATTATATAGAGACGCAGTCTCTTTCCGGAACGGTAAAAGAGATAACGGTCTTTTACACTATACTGGCAACTCCGGACAATAAACGTATAACATTACCTAACGGTTCTTTGACAAATGCATCGATTACCAATTTTTCAGCAGAGATGACCCGGCGTGTGGATTTAACCTTTTCTGCTCCGTACAGCGTTGATATTGAATCGGTTAAGAATATACTTTTAATGCTTGCAGAAAATCATCCCCTGATATTAAAACAACCTAAACCTATGTCGAGGCTTGCTTCACACGGTGACAGTGCACTTAATTATGTATTGAGGGTATGGTGCAATAATTCCGATTACTGGACGGTATTTTACGACCTCACCGAAGGAGTTAAAAAGGAATTTGACAAACAGGGAATTGCTATTCCTTATCCTCAAATGGATATTCATATGTCGAACAAAGACTAGATTATGGATATGTGTTTATATTAATTAAGGTGAATCTTTTATTTTTTCATAACAAGTATCAAGGCTATAGATGCTGCAATTTTATTTTAACAGGAGTGTGATATGCTATGAAAAGGATTCAGGTACGGACTCATGCAAGGACGGAGATGATAGATATAACGTCCAGAATTCAAGATGTTGTTAGGGAATCGGGGATTGAATCGGGAATTTGTACTGTTTTTGTACCTCATACAACAGCAGGAATTACAATAAATGAAAATGCAGATCCGGATGTGGTATCGGATATTCTGAAAGAAGTTAATAAAATTGTTCCATTTGAAGATGGCTATTCCCATATGGAGGGCAATTCTGCCGCACATATTAAAGCAAGCATGTTTGGATTTTCACAGCAGATAATTATCGAAGGCGGGAGATTGGTTCTGGGGACATGGCAGGGCATATATTTTTGTGAGTTTGACGGACCGAGAAACCGGGAGGTATATGTCAAGATAACTCCATGATGATTTAAAGGCTTTTGGACAGGTTATTTATTTGAAAATCTATTGTGAATTATAATTACTAAAAACATTCATACCCTGACTGTGTGCAGTCAGGGCATGAATGTTTAATTCCGTAAATATTATGATCTGTAGCTTCCGTTTATTTTTACATAATCGTATGAAAAATCGCATGTCCAGATCCTATCTGACGCAATGCCGCGTTTAAGGTTAATTTTGATTTTAACCTCATCTTTTTTGAGAATTTCCTTGGCGGCATCTTCGTCAAATTTTAACCCTGCACCGTTACGGCATACCATCAAATCGCCAATATAGATATCCACAAGATTGGGATCAAAATCTGCTCCGGAGTATCCGGCAGCGGTAATAATCCTTCCCCAGTTGGCATCTTCCCCGAAAATGGCTGTTTTGACAAGGGGAGATTTAGCAATGGAGCTTACAACCTTATAGGCATCCTCTTCATTCAAGGCACCCTCGGCAATGACTTCAATGAGCTTGGTTGCACCCTCTCCGTCTTTTGCTATCATCCTGGAAAGATTTGTACATACAAAATCAAGGGCTGACTTGAAGCTTGCGTACTCGGCATCTTCTTTAACTATGCCTTCGTTTTCTGCAGCACCGTTGGCAAGCACTATTACCATATCGCAAACACTGGTATCTCCGTCTACCGATACCCTGTTAAATGTACGGGACACCACTTCCTTTAGCGCTTTGTCCAGAAGGCCCCGGGAAATATTAGCGTCGGTTGTAATTATGCTTATCATTGTGGCCATATTGGGATGTATCATTCCGGATCCCTTTGCCATACCGCCTATTCTTACTCTTTCTCCCTGAATTTCTATATCTACGGCAATTTCCTTTGAAACCAGGTCAGTGGTCATAATGGCTTCAGCTGCATCATGCCCGCCTTCGGAAGACAAACTTGAAATTCCTGACCTTATACCGCCACGAACCTTGGGGAGATTGAGAGGTATGCCTATTACTCCTGTTGAACCTATAAGGATGTTTTCTTTCTTACAGTTCAAAAGGTGTGCGGCAAGTTCCGCCATTTCGTTTGCATCCTTAATACCCTGTTCACCGAGGCATGCATTGGCATTACCGCTGTTTATGATTACAGCCTTGGCATAACCGCTCTTGATATGTTCCATTGTAAGTTGCAATGAGTGTCCCTTAACTACGTTTTTTGTAAATACTCCTGCTGCCACTGCAATGTCCTCAGAGCAAACGACAGCAAGATCCTTGTTTCCATTGTTTTTAAGGCCGCATGCAACTCCGGAAGCTGTGTATCCTTTGGGAGCCGTAACTCCTCCTTCAACTATATTTATCATTTTTTTCACTCCGTTTAATGTTTAATTTTATGTTTATTATTTGCTGGATAAAAATAATAACAAGAAAAATTATATAAAAATATTGGCAGGGATTCAATAGAAGCAGCATTATTTATAGTTTTTATTAAGGTCAAGTCACCGCTAAAAAGATTCGAAAAAGGATTAAAGCCATATACAACAACGATAACATAAATTATGAAGACTTCGTTTATAAAACTTTTTCAAGTGAAAAACAAAGATAAATTGATAAAAAAGAGCCCCCACTTTTAGTAAGTGAAGGCCATATTTTAAGTTATACCATCTATGAATTTAGCTATTGAGGGACAATAGACGTGGTTTACCATCCAAGCTTTTGCTTTATTTCTGAAGTAAGCTGTTCTGCCATTAATCTATGAGTAATAAGATTTGGATGCCAATCTTCTCCATAACCGTTGCTGGGGTCTTGTTGAGGAAACTCTACAAAATAAACCTTGGAATCTCCACTTGAATTGAAATAATTTATAACTTCTTGAATATAGCTGCGGCAAGAATCCAAGCCGCTTCCCCAAAGCATAGGTCCAACACAACAGAATATATGCGCATCCGGATAATTCGTACGTACCTTTGTAACAAGCTCTTTATAAGCTGATATGAATTTTGTCCTATCGGCCGGTATTGTTGAAAAATCATTGGTACCGAGATTAATAACAACAACCTGAGGTACATAGTTCTTAAAATCCCATTCAACTCCGCTCTGTGGAAGAGTAAGGGGATAACGGTCCATAATAAGGGGTCCTCCCGAACCGCCGTAGTTCATAGTAAGTCCTATTCCTGACCTGTCTCTTATACACATCT